>CAYQAG010000008.1:0-69589 GCA_964415425.1 uncultured Rhodospirillaceae bacterium
TATCGGCATCGAAGCCGCGCAGGATTTGCTCGCCGCGATAAAGCTGCGTCACGCGAGCGCCGAGACCGTTAAAGATGCCGGCGAATTCGCAGGCGATATAGCCCGCGCCGACGATCAAGATGCGGCGCGGCATAAGCGGCAGATGGAAAGCCTCGTTCGAGGTGATGGCATGTTCGATGCCGGGAATGTCCGGGCGTTCCGGCCAGGCGCCGGTCGCGATCAGGATATGGCGCGCCGTAACGTTTTTTCCTCCGACCTCAACCCTCTCCCGATCGACGAGAAACGCACGGGATTCGAACAGCGTCACGCCGGAATTGGCGAGCAGGGTCTTATAGACCGCATTCAATCGGTCGATCTCGCGATCCTTGGCGGCGATGAGGCGCGGCCAATCGAATTGCGGCGCCTCGGGCAAGGTCCAGCCATAGCCGGCGGCATCGGCGAAATCCTCGGCGAAATGCGCGGCATAGGTCAGTAATTTCTTAGGCACGCAGCCGCGAATGACGCAAGTGCCGCCGACGCGGCTTTCCTCGGCGATGGCGACCCGCGCGCCATGGGCGGCGGCGATGCGGGCGGCGCGCACGCCGCCCGATCCCGCGCCGATCACGAAAAGATCGTAATCCGCCATCGCGTTAGATATTTCGCGGGCCGGGCCGATACCGGCCCGATCGCCTCGGCGAAATCGATCTCATATCCCCATGCAGAGATATTTGATTTCGAGGAATTCCTCGATCCCGTATTTCGAGCCTTCGCGGCCGATGCCGCTTTCCTTGACGCCGCCGAAGGGCGCGACTTCGGTCGAGATGATGCCGGTATTGATCCCGACGATGCCGTATTCGACCTGCTCGGCGACCCGCCAAACGCGACCGAGATCGCGGCTGTAGAAATAGGCTGCCAATCCGAATTCGGTATCGTTGGCGAGGCTGACGGCCTCGGCTTCGGTCTTGAAGCGGAAGAGCGGCGCCAGGGGACCGAAGGTCTCCTCGCGCGCGACCTTCATCTTCGGCGTGACATCGGCGAGGATGGTCGGCTCGAAGAAACTGCCGCCCAAGGCATGGCGCTTGCCGCCGGCGACGACGCGCGCGCCCTGCCCCACGGCATCGGCGATATGCTCCTCGACCTTGGCGACCGCCTTCATGTCGATCAGCGGCCCTTGCTGCGTTTCGCCCTTCAACCCGTCGCCGATCTTCATCTTGGCGACGGCGACGGCCAATTTGGCGGCGAAGGCGTCATAGACGCTATCCTGGACAAGAATGCGATTGGCGCAGACGCAGGTCTGGCCGGTATTGCGGAATTTCGACATGATCGCGCCTTCGACCGCGGCGTCGAGATCGGCATCGTCGAAGACGATAAAGGGCGCATTGCCGCCGAGTTCCAGCGACATCTTCTTCACGGTTCCGGCGCATTGGCTCATCAGCACCTTGCCGATCTCGGTCGAGCCGGTGAAGGTCAGCTTGCGCACGGCGGGATTGCCGGTCATTTCGCCGCCGATTTCCTTCGCGGAACCGGTGACGACGTTGAAAATACCGGCGGGGATACCGGCGCGCTCGGCGAGAACGGCGAGCGCCAGGGCCGAATAGGGCGTCTGCGTCGCCGGTTTCAGCACGATCGGGCAGCCCGCCGCCAAGGCAGGGCCCGCCTTGCGCGTGATCATGGCGCTCGGAAAATTCCACGGCGTGATCGCCGCGACGACGCCAACCGGTTCCTTGAGGACGACGATGCGCTTATCGGGTTGATGCGCGGGAATGACATCGCCATAGAGGCGCTTGCCTTCCTCGGCGAACCATTCGATGAAGGAGGCGGCATAGGCGATCTCGCCCCGGCTTTCGGCCAAGGGCTTGCCCTGCTCGGCCGTCATGAGAATGGCGAGGTCTTCCTGATTCTCCATCATCAGGTTGAACCATTTGCGCAAGATATTGGCGCGTTCCTTGGCCGTCTTCTTGCGCCAGCCGCTCCAAGCGGCTTCGGCGGCGGCGATCGCCCGGCGCGTCTCGGCGGCGCCCATATGAGGGATCGTGCCCAGAACCTCATTGGTCGCCGGATTGGTGACGTCGATCGTCTTACCGCTATCGGCCCCGACCCAGGCGCCGTTGATATAGGCCTGCTGGCGGAACAGATTCTGATCCTTAATCGGCAATGTGCGGGCGGCCGAACGGATGGCGGATTCGCTCATGATTCATCCTCGCTGGCTGAAAGAGGGGGCGAGTATAAGCGCCGGCGCGGCGGATGGCAATCGCCGCTTTATCGACTAATCTATTGATAAATCAGAAGGATTTAGGTGGCCGCTCCGGCAGCAGGCCCTTGGCGAAACGTTGCAGGACGAAGATCAGACCAAGACCGATCAACAGCGCCCGGATATAGGAAGAGCGCGTCATCCATTCGGCCGGCAGGCGATTGGTGAAAAGCTCGGTCGCCGACCACAGGAACCAGACGAGACCCGCCCCCAGGATGGCGCCGCGATTATTGCCGCTGCCGCCGATGATCAGCATGACCCAGACGAGGAAGGTGGTGAGCAAAGGTTCCGTCGCGCTGGGGCCGATGAATTTGAAGAAATGCGCCGAGAGCGCGCCGGCCAGCCCCATCGCCATGGCGCCCAACACGAAGGCTTCCAGGCGAAAGGCGAGCGCATTTTTGCCGATGGCGGCGGCGGCGCGTTCGTTGTCGCGAATGGCGCGCAAGGTCCGCCCCCAGGGCGAAGCCCAAGCGCGCTCCGCCAGCCAATAAAATCCGGCGAGCAAGCCGAGAACGAGCGCCATATAGGCGATATTGCCGCCGAGTTGGCCCAGGCTTTCGAAAGGACGCGGCACGGTCGATATGCCCATCGTGGCATTGGCCAGCCAATCCTCGTTCTTGAGGACGAGGCGTAGGATTTCGGCGATGCCGATCGTTGCCATGGCGAGATAATCCCCGCTGAGCCGCAGCGCGATACGGCCGATCGGCCAGGCGATGGCGCCCGAAAGCAGCATCGCGCCCGCGAGACCGACGACAATGGGAAGATCGAATCCGCCCAGGAAACGATCGCTGGCGGGCGACGTCAGGATGGCGCTGGCATAAGCGCCGACGGCGAAGAAGCCGGCGATGCCGGCATTGAAGAGACCGGCGAAACCCCATTGCAGATTGAGCCCAAGGCAAAGAATGCCGTAAATGCCGATCATGGTCAGGAGCGTCACGAGATAGATCAGCATCAGAGCACCCGCCCCTTGAACAATCCCGTCGGCCGCCAGATCAGCATCACCACCATGACGAAAAAGGCGACGGCATTTTTATAGGCGGGCGGCACGAGCGGCCAATCGCCGAACCAGGGATAGGTGGCGATTTCCTGAACGATGCCGATGGCAAGACCGCCGAGCATGGCGCCGTAAGGCCGCCCGATCCCGCCCAGAATGGCAGCGGCGAAAAGCGGCAGCAGAAGATCCCAGCCGAGATTGGGATGAATACGCGTATTCAACCCGACGAAGATCCCGGCGGCGGCGGCCAAGGCACCGCCGATGACCCAGGTCGCCATGACGATCCGTTCCGTCGCGATGCCCGAAACGCGCGCGAGATCGGCATCGTCGCTCATCGCCCGCATCGCCTTGCCGAGGCGGCTGCGGCTAAGGAAAAGATGCATCGCCCCGGCGAGCGCCAGGGAAACCGCGATGATGACGATATGCTTCTGCGCGATGCGGAAGATTTCGAAGATTGCGATCGGCTTCCTGATACCGGTCTCGTAGGCTTCGACATCGACCCCCCAGATAAGCTGGATCGCCGAGCGCAGAACCAGCATGATTCCAAAGGAGGCGATGACGACGACGATACCGGGCGCGCGCCGCAACGGCCGATAGGCGAAGCGATCGATGAACAAAGCGGCCACGGCCGCGCCCAGCAAAGCGAGCGGCAAAGCCGCATAGATCGACCAGCCGAAACCGGCGACCAGAGAAAGCGCGAGATAGGCGCCCAAAGTCATCAGATCGCCATGGGCGAAATGCGCAAAGCGCAGAATGGCGAAGATCAGGGAAATGCCGATGGCGCCCAAGGCATAGATGCAGCCGACGGCGATGCCCGGCAAGAGATAGAGATTGATAAAGACGGCTAGGCTTTCCATCGTCACCCGCCGAGAAAGGATTGCGCGATTTCGGGATCGGCCAGCAAAGCGGCGGCGCGGTCGCTGCGGCGATTGGCGCCTGCCGCCAGCACATAGCCGCGATCGGCGATGGCGAGGGCTTGCCTCGCATTCTGCTCGACCAGCAGAATGCCGATTCCCGTCCGGCGGATGGCGCGGATGCGCTCGAACATCTGCCCCATGACCAAGGGCGACAATCCCGCCGTCGGCTCGTCGAGCAGCAGAATCTTCGGTTCCATCATCAGCGCGCGCCCGATCGCCACCATTTGGCGCTGACCGCCGGATAATTCGCCGGCGGCTTGGCGGGATTTCCCGACAAGATCGGGAAAGAGCGCGAAGACCTGATCGAGACCGCGTCGCAGATTTTGCGGCGCCTGATAGGCGCCCATTTCCAGATTCTCGCGGACGCTGAGCGAGCGAAAGACATTGCGTTCTTGAGGCACATAGCCGAGGCCGAGCGCCACCAGGCGATCGGGCGAAAGCCCGTCGATGCGCGAACCGGCGAGGCGGATTTCTCCCCGGCGCAATTCGACGAGACCGAAGATCGCCTTCATCGCCGTCGATTTGCCGGCGCCGTTGGGGCCGATGATGACCGCGATCTCCCCGGCATCGAGATCGAGATCGATGCCCTTCAAGATATCCATCCCGCCATAACCGCCGACGAGTCCTCGCGCTTCAAGCAGAGCCATCGGCCGGTCCCTGGGATTTGCCGAAATAGGCGGCGACGACTTCGGGATCGCGGCGAATCTCCGCCATCGATCCGACGCGCAGCACGCTTCCCGCCGCCATGACGATAACGGGATCGCAGAGCCTAGCGATCAAATCCATATCGTGTTCGATCACGAAGAAGGTATAGCCGCGCTCGCGATTGAGCCATTCGATCTTGCCGGCGAGTTCGGCGAGCAGCGAGCGATTGACGCCGGCGCCGATCTCGTCGAGCAGAACGATCTTGGCCTCGGCCATCATCACGCGCCCGAGTTCGAGCAATTTCTTCTGCCCGCCCGAAAGATTGCCGGCCAATTCGTCGCGCAACCCGCCGAGCCGCAATTCGTCGAGCACGCCGAGCGCGCGTTCGCGCAAGAGAGATTCCTCGGCGGCGATACGTCGGCGGCGCAGCCAGGCGTTATAGATTCGCTCGCCCGATTGCCCCATCGGCACGACCAGCAGATTTTCGAGAACCGTCATGCGCGAAAATTCGTGCGCGATCTGGAAGGAGCGCGCGAGGCCGAGGCCGAACAGGCGATGCGACGGCCAGCCCGTGACGTCGCGGCCAGCCAGACGAATGCGGCCCCGATCCGGCGCCATCGCCCCAGCAATCATGTTGAACAGCGTCGATTTGCCGGCGCCGTTGGGGCCGATCAAGCCGGTGATCGAACCTGCCGCGACGCTCAGCGAGCAATCCGCGACGGCGCGGATGCCGCCGAAGGATTTGCCGAGATTTTCGACCGCGATCACGGCCGATCCCGTTCGCGCAAGCCCGCTTCGATCATGAGCGGCAGCACCCGATCGAGAAAGAACGGCAATTCGTCGCGGTAATTGACGAAGGACAAAGTGGTGCCGGCGAAACCGATTTCGGCCATGCGCAGCATCTCTGCGACGATATCCTCGGGCGTGCCGATCAGCGGATAGGTGCCGACGCCGCCGGCGAAACGCTTGCGATAACGATCGAAGACATGGGAATCGTGCGAATGGGCGAATTCCTGTTTGAGGCGCATATGCTCGTCGACCGCGCCTTGATCGGCCATCTCCACGGCATAGCGGGTATAATAATCCTCGGCGGCTCGGCGCGTTTCCCGGCAAACGACATGGCAGGTGGTAAAAACGCCGAGCGATCGCGCGACTTTCGCCGCGCGGTCGCGAATATCGGCGATATGGCGCGCGCCGCTTTCGATCTCGGCGAAAGTGGTGAACAGGAAATCGCTGGTGCGCGCCGCGAAATCCCGCCCCGGCGGCGAGAAGGCGGCGGACATGACCGGCGGTCGCGGCTGGCGGAGACTCGCGGGCGCGCCGGTGACGCCTTTCAGGCGATAATAGACGCCGTCATAATCGAAGGGCACGTCGCCGGCCAGAATCCGCGCGACGATTTCGTACCATTCCAGGCCTTGCGCGTAACGATCCTCGGCCTGGGTCACGCCGAACATGGCGAATTCCGGCTCGTTCCAGCCGCAAACGATATTGAGACCGGCGCGCCCCCCGGCGACATGATCCATCGTCGCCAGCGCCTTCGCCGCGAAGACGGGATGGACGAGCGGCGCATGCACGGTCGCGAAAATGCCGATCCGCTCCGTCGCGGCGGCCAGCGCCGCGCCGCTGGTCAACGTCTCGAAGGAAGCGCCGCGCGGATCGGTCTCGCCGCCGAATCCTTTCCAGCGCGCGATGGGCAAAAGAAATTCGAGCCCGGCGCGATCGGCCATATGCGCGACGGCGAGAAGATCGGGCCAGGAAACGCGCCAGCGTTCCGGCACCTTGGTGAGCGCCAAGCCGCCCTCGGCATTGGCGGAAAAGATGCCGAGCTTGAAACGATGAGGAGAGAAAAGCGGATGCGGCGTCGGCATGATCCCTCGGGCTCACCGGAAGGCGGCGAACTCGTCCTCCGTCCCCTTGGGATCGTAAGCGAGGCCGATGGCGATGCCGCTCGCCATGGCGCCGGGATAGATATCCTCCGCCCGGCGGCGTAAGCCCTCGACGATCGCCGCCGCGACATCGGCCGCCGGCATTTTCGGGCCCTGGAAATCGCGCGTCATTTCGGTATCGATGGCGCCCGGCAGAACCGCCATGACATGAACGCCCTCGCTCTTCCATTCGGCGCGCAGCGCTTGGGTCAGGGAAAGCAGCGCCGCTTTCGAGGCGCAATAGGTGCCCATCATCGGAAGATTGAGATGCGCCAAGATCGTCGCCACATTGACGAGCGCGCCCTTATGCGCGGCGAGGATCGGTCGGAAAGCGAGCGCCATGCGCATCGCGCCGAAATAATTGACCGCCATTTCCGCCTCGGCCTGAGCGAAGGCTTGGGCCGCGCCGATTCCGGCATTGAAATTGATCCCCGCATTGTTGACGAGGAGCGTCACGTCGGGCGCGGCGGCCGCGGCGGCCGCGACGCTTGCGGGATCGGTCACGTCGAGCGGCAAGGGTATGAGTTCGGGAGCGCCCGCGCTCTTCGCGCCGGCGATCGTATCGGGTTTGCGCGCGGCGGCGTAAATCTTGCGGATGCCGGCCTTGCCCAAGGCGGCGATTATGGCGGCGCCCAAACCGCGATTGGCGCCGGTGACGAGCGCCACCCCGCCCGCGAGCAGATCGGGTCCCTCGCCGCCGCGAAATTTCTTGGCGGCGCCGATCGCCTGGCGATGGATAAGATTCTGATCGTCGGCCAACACCACCCATTGGAAACCTTGCGCGCGGCGATGCGCCGCGACCGAGGCATAGGGCGTGAAGATGCCGCAGGGTTTGCCGGCCTTGCGCGCAGCCGCGAGAATCGCGAGAACAGCCGCCTCGTGACGCGGCCCGAAATCGGGAAAGGTGCCGAGCGAGAGCGAAAGATCGTAAGGGCCGATAAAGAGAGCATCGATGCCAGGCACGGCCGCGATCGCCGCGGCGGCTTCCGTGCCGGTCGCGGTTTCGATCATCGCCGCGACGACGATATCGTCATTGGCGCGCGGCACATAGGTCTTATCGTCGATGATCGGGCGGATGCCGCCGGTCGAGCGCCGGCCCTGAGGCGGGTATTTCGCGGCGGCGACAATGGCCGCCGCCTGTTCCGGCGTTTCCACCATGGGCACGATCACGCCGCGCGCGCCGGCATCCAAGGCAGCGCCGATCCCGGCAAAGCCATGATCGGCGACGCGGCAGATGGGGACCGCCCGATCGCGCGTGAGACCGATCGCCGCTTCGAGTTGCGGGCGCAGCCACAGCCCGTGCTGCAGATCGAAGACGATGGAATCCGCCCCGGCAAGCGCCAGCAATTCGGCGATGCTGGGCGTACCCAGTGCCGACCAGAAGCTCGAAACGCAGCCGCCGGATTTCAGCTTGGCGAGAAGCGGATTGCTCATTTCCCCGCGCTCTTCGCCCAGGCTTTCATCAGCGTATTCGAGGGCTGGGTCTCGTCCAGCAATTTGACGGCGGTTTCGCGTCCCGCGACCGGCAGGCCCTTGGGGTCGAGCTTGCCGATTTGCACCAGAACCGAAGCCTGATCCCAATAGATATGCTCGTGATAAAGCTTATCGCCGCGGAAGCAGACGATGGCGATCAAGGGAATCTCGACATATTTCCCGGTCGGCGGGATGCCGGGCAGCATCCAATCGATTTCGCGATCATGGGTGAAGCAGAACAGCATCTCGTCGACGACGCGATCGGCGCCGATCGTGCGCGAGATGGGAATGAGCTTCGTATCCTTGGGATTGCTATCGACGAAATGGTGGCGGTAGAAGCGCGCCAATTCCTTCTGCCCGACGCCGCCCGTCATGGTGGGGATATGATTGACGTAAGGCTCGGCGACCATGGTCTTCATGGTCGCCGCGACATCGCGGGTCGCGAATTCGTGATAGCAATGCTGGTCCCACAGCGCCGAAAGATCGTAATGCGGCCCCATCGCCTTGCGGAACAGCGCGATCGAGCGCGAATGGGCGAGGATCGCCGAGGGCTTATGATAATGATCGCCGCGCGTCCGCGCGAAGGCGTGATCGGCGCCGGGATAGAGATAGATTTCGACCCCCGGCCTCGACCCCAGCGCCGCCTTGATCGTCTCGTAAGCGGCGGGCGGGCAATATTTGTCGAGTTCGGCGAAATGCAGCACGAGCGGGCATTTCAGCGATCGGGTTTCGTCGAGCGCTCCCTCGATACCGACGCCGTAATAACCGACGGCGCAATCGACATCGGTCCGGCAGGCGGTGAGATAAACGAGTTTGCCGCCGAGGCAGAAGCCGAGCGCGCCTACCTTCCCCGTGCATTCGGGTCGCGCCCGCAAGGCGGCGATGCCGGCGGCGATATCCTCGATCCCGCGATCGACGTCGAAGGCCTGGAAAAAGCCGAAGGCGCGTTGCCAATCCTCGGGCGAATAGCCGAGATCGACATTGGGCTCCAAGCGCCAGAAGAGATCGGGAGCGAGGACGACATAGCCTTCCTCGGCGTAATAATCGGCAACCTCGCGGATATAGGCGTTGATGCCGAAAATTTCCTGACAGAGCAGAATGCCGGGGCCCTTCCCCGATGCCGGCTTGGCGAGATAGCCGCGAAAACGTCCGCCATCCTTGGCAGCGATATCGATATAGGTTCCGGCCATGATCCCCTCCCCTTTTTCTTAAAGCCCGCCCGCGAAATTGCCCGATTTTCTTATCCTTGTAAACGCGAGGGAAAGGGGGTAAGGCTCAGCCCGGCCAGAAGGCGGGATCGTGCAGCAGGTCGCGAACGCCGTCGATGGCGAATTGCACGCCGATCGAGACCATCAGGAATCCCATGATGCGCGAAAAGGCGTCGATGCCGTTGGCGCCGAGAAACTTTTTCACGTAACCCGCCGCGCGAAGGCAGACCCAGATGATGACGGCCGAGACGAGAATGCCGAGGCTCATAGCGATATAAGCGGAAACGGCGCTCAAGCCCTTGGCATCGTGCAGCGAGCTCGACATCGAAATGACGAGGGCGATGGAACCCGGCCCCGACAATCCCGGCATGGCGAGCGGCGTGAAGGAAATATCGTCCTTGATTCTGGCCTCGTCGGCCGCTTCGCGCTCGACATCGAAAGCGGGCGCATGGGGAAAGAGCAAGCGGAAGCCGAGAAAGGCGACGATCATGCCGCCCGCGATGCGCAAACCCGGGAGCGAGATGCCGAAAAGATCCATGATGAGGACGCCGCCCCACAGGAATCCCAGCAGGATCGCCGACATGTAGAGGCAGGCGCGGAAGATTTGCCGATTGCGTTCCGTCGCGCTGAGATGGCCGGAAATCGCCAACAGCAAGCCAGCCGCGCTGACGGGATTGATGATCGGCAGCAAGGTGCCGATCACCCAACCGATATAAAGCAGCATGTCTTTCATGAAGGCTGCGCCCGGTTCGAGGATTGCGAGATTGCGGCGACCCCGGCTGGATTCGAACCAGCGACCTATTGCTTAGAAGGCAATTGCTCTATCCGAGCTGAGCTACGGGGTCGAGAGATAACGATCGTCAATGCGTCCAGCGCTGAACGCGGTCGAAGCGGAAATTGTCGGCATAGGATTTGGATTCGAGGCGCCGCGCGGCAGCCTCTTCCACTTGGTAGGCGAGGCCGGCGCGTTCGGCATAGGCTTCGGCCGCTTCGCGGCTGGCGAAAGCGAGGCGCACTTGGCGGCGCGTATCGCGGCTGGCCGTCCAGCCCATCAAGGGTTCGACCCAATTCGCCGATTCGGGGGCGAATTCCAGCAGCCAGCGATCCTCGCCGCCGCGTCCCGATTGCATGGCGGTCTTCGCCGGGCGGTAGATTCGTGCGGTCATTTCCAAACCTCGCTTTCTTGTAAGGTCGTCCATGGTCGGGGCGACTGGATTCGAACCAGCGGCCCCCTGCTCCCAAAGCAGGTGCTCTACCAGGCTGAGCTACGCCCCGATCCCGAAAAATCAAGCCTTTCCGAGGCTTTTTAGCAAGATCGCGGGCAAAAGCCAATGGCGCGATCGGGAGCTTCGCCGCGCCGTGCCGGCCCGTGCGGCTCCGCGATTCGCTTGCGTCGCGAGTCGCGCGGACATGCGCAAAAGCCCGATGTCAAGGGCATTTCCTGCGATTCTTCCGCTTTATCGAGATTGCGACTCGGGAGCGAGGCGATTATCCTCCGCCCTTGCAAATCACCCGTTTCATGAAGGGGAACTACCATGGCTACCACTGCACAAAAGACCATCACCATGAAGCAGCTCGGCGCCGATCTCGCCGCCAAGCACGAGCTTTCCAAGAAAGCCGGCAACGAAATCCTCGCCGATCTCGTCGGCATGCTGACGAAGCATCTGAAGAAGGGCGACCGGGTCCGCATGCCGGGCCTCGGCATCTTCCAGGTGCGCAAGCGCCCGGCCCGCATGGGTCGCAACCCGGCGACCGGCGAAGCGATCAAGATCAAGGCCAGCAAGAAAGTGGCCTTCCGTCCCGCCAAGGAATTGAAGGAAGCCGTCTGATCGACGACGCTTCCCGTTCCGGGACTTGCAATAGCGCCGCGCCCATGGGGTTGCGGCGCTATTGTTTTGTCTGGGGTTTTATGGGGAATTTCGCACGAGATTTCGAGGGAGCGTTCTTATGCTAACTGCCCGAATATACGACTTGGGCAATCATTTCCCCATCCCGTCATGGCACGCGAAGGCGTGCCATCCATGAATTGCAGACGGGCGTAAGCCCGGCCAGAGCGCCACGGGCGGCTAGAAACTCACAGATGGTCGGCCTTCGCCGACCATGACGGAGAAGAAGATTGTGGGAAAGCAAAAGCGTCAGCACCCGAGACGACTGGTATTATTCCCATCAATCGTCGCGATGCGTGCGTTCCATGCGCTCGTGGCGTTCCTGCGCCTCGATCGACAAGGTGGCGATCGGGCGGGCTTCGAGGCGTTTCAGGGCGATCGGCTCGCCCGTCTCCTCGCAATACCCGTAAGAGCCTTCCTCGATGCGCAGCAAAGCCTCGTCGATCTTTTGAATGAGCTTGCGCTCGCGATCGCGCGTCCGCAATTCGAGCGCCCGATCGGTTTCCAGAGACGCGCGATCGGCAAGATCGGCCTCGGAAACGCTCTCTTCCTGAAGATGCGACAGGGTTTCGGTCGATTCGCGCAGCAGCTCGGATTTCCAGGCCAGCAGCTTCTGGCGGAAATATTCGAGTTGCATCGGATTCATGAAGACTTCTTTTTCGCTGGGGCGATAATCGGGCGAAAGCAGGGGTTTCATGCGGTCACGCGATCCGGGTTGCGATTCGCCCCGCCTTCGGGGCGCGGGCGGAGTATAGGGATCGCGCTTTCGCCCGCAAGCCCCATTTGCAAATTCCCGGAAAGCTTTATCTAATTGAAATCAATGAAGAATATGAAAAGCCAGCCCCAGCCGCGCGCAACCCTTGCGCTCCTCCTTCTGGCGATCGGCCTTGTCATGCCCGCGGGCGGCCTGCCGCAATCCCTGCTGCAAGTGCGCTCGGAAAGGCTGGGCATGCCGGCCGATATCTTCGGCGCGGTGATGGCCGGCTATTATGTCGGGCTGCTCGCGGGTTCGCTGGTCGCGCCCGCCGCCTTGCGCCGTTTCGGCCATCGCCAAGTTTTCATCGGCTTAGCCGTGATCGGCGCCGGAGCGGTTCTGCTTCCCGTCTTCAGCGCCGCGCCGCCGATTTGGGCGCTCGCGCGTTTTTTGACCGGCCTTTGTTTCGCGGGCTTCTATGTCGCGACCGAGAGCTGGCTCAATCTCGCCGTCGCCAACGATCGGCGCGGTCAGATCATGGCGCTCTACATGACCGTGCAATTTTCGGCCTTGGCTTTGGCGCAAGCGGGGCTCGGCTTCTTCGATCCCTTGGGCTCGGCCGCCTTTGCAATCGCCAGCCTTTTCTTCCTGCTCGCGATCCCGGTCGTTTTCGGTCTGCCGCCGGCGCCCAAGCCGCCGGAAACCCAGCGGATCGCACCGCTTCAGCTTTGGCGGGCAGCGACCAGCGGCCTCGTTTTATTTCTGCTGATCGGCTTCGCGCAAGGCGGGTTCTGGGCCATGGCGGCGCGCTGGGCGGCCGGCCTCGGCATCGCCAAAAACGAGATCGGCTGGATGATGGGGGCCGCCACGATCGGCGCCGGCCTCGCGCAATGGCCGCTTGGCCATCTTTCCGATCTTTGGGGACGCGAACGCGTCATGCGCGGAGCGCTCGCGGTCGCCATTCTTAGCGCGACCGCCTTGGCGGCTTTGGGCGGCACGCCGGAATTTCGCTTCGCCTTGCCGATCCTCGCCGGGCTTTACGGCGCCGGCGCCCTCACCCTCTATAGCCTCGGCAATGCCTGGGTGAACGATCGCTTATCCCCCGCGATCATGATCGGCGCCGGCGGCGCGCTCGTTCTGATCTATGGCCTCGGCGCCATCCTCGGCACGATGCTGGCCGGTCAGGCGATCGCGCGATTGGGGCCGGCGGCTTTCATGATCGGGCTCGGCCTCGTGCATCTCGTCATGCTGATCGTCCTGCATCGCCCGCCGCTAGAATCCTCTCGGCCGCGGCAAGATCGGCTTCCGTATTGATATTGAAAAAAGGATCGACCGGCCGCGCCGGAAAATCGACGAGGACGGGATCGTGGCGCCGCGCCCAATCCTCGACCTTGCGCGCGTCGGGGAGAGCCAAACAGGCTTCGAGATCGGCGCGCAATCCGACCGCGAAGAATCCGATTGTCGGATGCAGCCTGCCGCCCGATGCGGCGAGCGCTACGCGGCGGCGTCCTTGATCCAAGGCCGCTTGCAACTTGCCGACAAGATCGCGCGGCAGGAACGGGCAATCGACGGGCACCGTCAGCAGGAATTCCGCCGGCGGCTGAAGTTTCTCCGCCCAGGCAAGGCCGCGCGCCATTCCGGCGAGCGGTCCCGGAAAATCGCATTGCGCATCGGCAAGAACCGGCAAAGCGAAATCGGCGAAGCGCGCGGGATCGCCATTGGCGCTGATCGCCATAGAGGCCATCTGCGGCGCGAGGCGCGCCAGAACATGCGCGATGAGCGGCTTCCCGCCGAGATCGAGAAAAGCCTTGTCGGCAAGACCGAGGCGCCGCCCCCGCCCTCCGGCCAAGACGATTCCCGCAAGGACGCGCGGCGCCGCTTCCGGCATCGCTCAATCGCCTTTCAATCGAGCGGCCAAGGATGCGGTGAGAAAACGGTCGAGATCGCCGTCGAGAACGCCCTCGGTATCGCTGGTCTCGATATCGGTGCGCAAATCCTTGACCAAGCGATAAGGCTGCAGGACGTAAGAGCGAATCTGATGGCCCCAGCCGATATCGGTTTTCTGCGCTTCGATGGCTTGGGCCTTTTCCTCGCGCTTGCGGAGTTCGAGTTCGTAAAGCCGCGCCTTCAGCATGTCCATGGCCATGGCGCGGTTGCGATGCTGCGAGCGGTCGGCCTGGCAGGCGACGACGATGCCGCTCGGCATATGCGTGATGCGGATCGCCGAATCCGTCTTGTTGACATGCTGGCCGCCGGCGCCCGAGGAGCGGAAAGTATCGACCTTCAAATCCTTATCGAGGATTTCGATCTCGATCGCGTCGTCGATCACCGGATAGACCCAAACCGAACCGAAGGAGGTGTGCCGCCGGGCATTGGCATCGAAAGGCGAAATGCGCACCAGGCGATGCACGCCCGATTCCGACTTCAGCCAGCCATAGGCGTTGCGGCCCTTGATTTCGATAGTCGCCGATTTCAACCCAGCTTCTTCGCCGGGGCTTTCTTCCAGATAATCGACCTTATAGCCGTGCTGCTCGGCCCAGCGCACATACATGCGCAGCAGCATCTGCGCCCAATCCTGCGCTTCGGTGCCGCCGGCCCCGGCATGGATTTCGAGATAACAATCGTTGGCATCGGCCTCGCCCGAAAGCAGGGATTCGCTCTCGCGCTTGGCGGCGCGGGCGGCAAGATCGCCGAGCGCCTTGGCCGCCTCCTCGATCGCGGCCGCATCGCCTTCCGCCTCGCCGAGTTCGGCGAGCGTCAGCGCATCCTCCAATTCGCGTTCGAGGGCGAGATAGCCGGAAACCGCTTCGGTCAGATGAGTGCGTTCGCGCATCAGCTTCTGCGCATCCGTCGGCCGGTCCCAAAGTTTGGGGTCTTCGACGAGCGCGTTCAGTTCGTCCTGACGGCGCAGGGCGCGATCCCAGTCAAAGATGCCTCCTCAGCAGGGAGAGCGAAGAGCGAATCTCCGCCGCCGCCGCTTCGATATCCGCCCGCATGATGCGCCTATCCTCGATCCGGTTAGCCTTCGGGCGGGCAAAATGCCGATCCCCGCTCCCGGCGTCAATAGAGGCCGCCCCCGGAATCGCCCGACCCGGAATTGGGTGTCGGCGGGGCCGGCGTTGTCGCGCCGCCGCCGACGGAAGGCGGGAGAGACCCGCTCGCATCGGGCAAAACCGGCGCATTCGGTGCGAGCGCTGGCGCGGTATTGGGCGGCAAATCGGAGGTTTCGATGATCGAGGTTTCGCCGTCGCCCTCGCTATAGCCCGCCGATCCGCCCAGGGGATCGACCGGGATGATCGACCCGTAACCGGCATCCTGGCCGTAATCGCCGAAACCTTCGACGATCTGCGCCATGCCCATGGGTTCGGTGCCCGGCTTGAAAGCCTCGACGATGCCTTCGGGATCGTCGGCGGTCGTGCGTTCGCCCGTCGTCTTGTTGACGCGGATGAAACGCAGGCCCGGCGGCACGCGGAAAGGCGTCGCCGGCTTGTCGGCGAGCGCCTCGATCATGAAATCGCGGAAGATCGGCGCCGACAATTTGCCGCCCGTCGCGCGCCCGCCCAAGGATTTCGGCTGATCGAAACCGAGATAGACGCTGACGACGAGATCGGGCGAGAAGCCGACGAACCACACATCGCGGCCGTCATTGGTGGTGCCGGTCTTGCCGGCGACGGGCTTGCCGACGGCATGGGCGGCATAGCCGGTGCCGTGCTGCACCACGCCCTGCAGCATGGAAACCATCTGATAGGCATTGCCGGGATCGAGTACCTGCTCGCGCAGATCGGGAAGCTTGGGCGGCGCCGCGCCGTCATAGGCGAAGCCCTGGCAAAGATCGCAATTCCGCGTGTCGTGGCGATAGATGGTCCAACCCTGATTGTCCTGCACGCGATCGATGATGGTGGGGATGATCTTCTTGCCGCCATTGACGATCTCGGCATAGGCGCCGGCCATGCGCAAAGCCGTCGTCTCGCCGGCGCCGAGCGACATGGCCAGCGTCTGCTGCAGATTGTCGTCGACGCCCAGCCGGCGAGCGACATCGGCGACCTTGCCCATGCCGACGGCCTGGGCCATGCGGATCGTCATCAGATTGCGCGACCGTTCGAGCGCGACGCGCATCGTCGCCGGACCGAGATATTCCTGCTCGTAATTTTCCGGCCGCCAGAGCGGCAAGCCCGGCCCCTGGTCGATGACGATGGGCGCATCGAGAATGACAGTCGCCGGCGTATAGCCCGCCTCCAAAGCGGCGAGATAGACGATCGGCTTGAAGGACGACCCAGGCTGGCGATGCGCCTGGGTCGCGCGATTGAATTCGCTCTGATCGTAGGACCAGCCGCCGGTCATGGCGAGAACGCGGCCGGTATGCGGGTCCATGGCGACGAGAGCGCCCGACAATTCCGGCACTTGGCGCAAGGCAAAGGTATCGGGGGGATAATCCTTGCCGTCCTTATCCTTATAGACGTGTTCGATCGCGACGACATCGCCGATGGCCAAGGCGTCGGCCGCCGATTTGATCGCCGGGCCGAGTTTGCCGTCGGGCCCACGCCGCCGCGCCCAGGTCAGCTCGGCGAGCGGTATCTTGACCGTGAATCCGCCATCATAGCCGACCTCGACCGCATCCTTGCTCGTGGCGATCACGACCGCGCGGCGCCAGCCATAGAGCCAAGGCATCGGCGTTTCCTTCTCCATCGCCGCCAATTGTTCCGGCCAGTTTTCGATGCTGGCGAGATGCGCCAAGGGTCCGCGATAGCCCTGGCCGCGATCATAGGCGGCGAGATGCTGACGCAAGATGCGATCGGCGATTTCCTGAAGCTTAGGATCGATCGTCGCCTTGACCGTCAGGCCTTTCTTATAAAGCCCGGCCTCGCCGAAACGCGCGACCAATTCGCGGCGCACTTCCTCGGCGAAATAAGGCGCCACGAATTTTTCCGCGACATCGCGCGAGCGCAGCTCCAGCTTTTCCGCCTTCGCCGCCGCGGCTTCTTCCGCCGTGATGCGCCCGTCTTCCAGCATGCGGTCGATCACCCAATTGCGCCGGTCGATCGCTTCCGCGTAATGATCGAGGATCGAATAATTATTCGGCGCCTTGGGCAAAGCGGCGAGATAGGCGACTTCGGAGATGGTCAATTGATCGAGCGGCTTGGCGAAATAATTGAGCGCCGCCGCGGCGACACCGTAATTGCCGGCACCAAGATAGATTTGATTGAGATAGAGCTCAAGAATCCGATCCTTGGAATAGGCTTTCTCGATGCGCAAGGCGAGGATGACTTCCTTGATCTTGCGCGCTATGGAGCGTTCGTTGGTGAGCAGGAAATTCTTGGTTACCTGCTGCGTGATGGTCGAGGCGCCGACCAAGCGGCGATTCTCGCCGTAATTGCGGATATTCGTGAAGAAGGCGCTGAAGAGCCCCGGAATATCGACGCCGCTATGGGTATAGAAGGTCTTATCCTCGGCCGAGAGGAAAGCGTTGATGACGCGCTTCGGTATGGCCGCGATCGGCACGAAGACGCGATTCTCGATGGCGTATTCGGCGAGCAAGCGACCGTCGCCGGTATAGACCCTGGTCGTCACCGGCGGGTCGTAGGAGGCAAGCTGCGTATAATCGGGCAAGCCTTCGGAATAATGCTCGTAGACCAGCCAGAGGCCGATCGCCCCCAAAGTGGCGAGAATGGCCGCGCCGCGCAGCAGAAAATAAAAGACCTTCAGAGCTTTCCGCATCTTTCCGCCAATTCCAGAACCGCCGCCGCGCGCAACCGATCCCGCCGGCCCAAGCGCGCCTCGTTGTGACCGAAGCGCGCTTGCCGATCAAGGACGAAGGCGCGCCAGCGCGATCTTTCCTTGCCTAGGCCGGGATCAAGGCGATTTTAGGGCAAAACTGCGCCCGCCGGAATAGGCGGCCAAGCCGACGAAGGGTCGGCGCTTCAACTTTTCCGCACCATTTCCTGCCAATCGAAATAGGCCTTGATGGCCCGCCCGATCGCGCTCGCTAGGCGCTGTTGGTGCTTTTTCGAGGTTAAAAGGCGCTCGTCTTGGGTCGAGGATATATACCCCATTTCGATGAGGACGGAAGGAACGTCCGGCGCCTTCAAGACGGCGAAACCCGCGAAGCGATGGCTGTTCTGGACCATCAGCGTGTCTTTCCGCATCTCGCCGACCAGCAGGCTGGCGAAGCGGCCGGAAAGATTGATCGTCTCGCGCTGGGTGAGGTCGATCAAGATGCTGGTGACGATGGCGCTTTCCGAGCTGAGATCGACGCCGGCGATGACGTCGGATTTGTTTTCCTTGGCGGCCAGGGCTTCGGCCTCGGCGTCGGATGCTTTTTCGGAGAGCGTATAGACCGAGGCGCCGCGGGTCGATTTATCGGCATGGCTATCGGCATGCAGCGAGATGAAAAGATCGGCGCCCTTGTCGCGCGCGATCTGGAAGCGTTCGCGCAAGGGAATAAAGACATCGCCGCTCCGGGTCAAGACGACGCGGAACTGGCCGCTTTTCTCCAATTCGGCCTTGAGCGCCTTGGCGACGGCGAGCGTGACGTTCTTTTCCATCGCCCCATTGCCAAGCGCGCCGGGATCGATTCCGCCATGACCGGCATCGACGACGATCAGCGGCTTGCGTTTCGGGATCGAGCCGGGCTTGGGGATGGGAAGAAGATCGGTCAGCTTTTGCGGCACGGCGGCCATGACCGGCGGCGCCTCGCTCGGCACCGGCGTCGTGCCGGGCTTGGGCTGCGGCAGAAGGGCCGTCTCGCCCGTACCCGCGCTCGGCGTCGAAGCGGCGGGCGCTGCCGCCGTCCCGCTGCTATCGGTCGCCGTCCCGGCCGCTGCGCCTTCGCCAGGCAGGATATCGCTCGCGAATAAGGTCTTCTTGGTTTTCGCCGCGAATTCGGCAATCTCGACCGCTCGAAGATCGATCAGCAGGCGCAGGCCGTTTCCCGCCGAATCCGGTTCCAGAAAACGAATGCCCGAAACGTCGGCCGGTCCCGAAAGGTCGAGGACGATCCGCGATACGCCCACTTTATAAAGACCGTAGCGCATGGCCGCGACGAGGCCCCGCCCCTGCAGGACGCGCCCGGCGGGAATGTGCCATTCGACCTCGCCGAGATCGACGACGACCCGATAGGGATCGGGCAGCGTGAAGACCTTATAGGTCGTGCGCTCGGTGATATCGAGAACGACCCGGGTCAATTCCCCCTGCTGACCGAGCCTGGCATCGGTAACGGCCGGTTCCGCCAGAGCCGGCGAGGCGAAGCAACCGACCAGGAAGGAAATCGCGGCCGCGAGGCCGATCAACAAGCGCTTCAGAGAGATCGGGATTTTAGGCATTCAGGCTTCGACTCCACCGAATCGAAAGCAATATGCCTTGCTAACACTCTGTTATGCAACAGATATTTAGAAATCGACCGCAAGGGCGATCCGCATCCCTCCCTGCCGACCCGCCGGCTTGGCGACTTATCGGTTGCCAGGGCCGCCCGGCCTCTCTATGCTGACCCGAGCTCGGGTGAGTCGCAGAATCCGCGATCCCCCTTGAGCTATTCAGCCGATTGCGGCCTCCATCCGTTCCAAGGAACCGCTGGAATGCCGGGACGGCTTTTCGCACAGGTTGCTATGTCAAACGCCTGCCCCATCATAACCCAATTCGCGCCGCCGACCGACCGGAACAACTCCCGGGCGCTGGTCGCTGCCGAGCGCGCCATGGAGATTTCTACCCATGCCCAAAGTCATGCTCATCGACGCCACCCACCCGGAAGAAACGCGCGTTGCCGTGGTGGACGGTCGGAAGCTGGAAGAACTTGATCTCGAGATCGCCAGTCGTCGCCCGCTAAAGGGCAATATCTACCTCGCCAAAGTCACGCGGGTCGAACCTTCGCTGCAGGCCGCCTTCGTCGAATATGGCGGCAATCGCCACGGCTTCCTCGCCTTCAGCGAAATCCACCCCGATTATTACCGCATCCCGATTTCCGATCGGGAAGCCCTGATTCAAGAAGAGATCGCCGAGGCCGAGGCCGAGGAATCGGCACCGCCCGCGGAGGAAATCCTCGCCGATGACGCGGCGCAGCCCGATGGGCCGAGCGCGGAAACCGACGAATCGCAATCCGACGCGCCGGCGCTCGATACGGCGGAATCGATCCCCGTCGATGCGAACCTGCCCGAGACGGCGTCGGAAAAGACCGACGCCACCATCATGGAACTCGAAGCGCCGAGCGCCGTTCTCGCCGATCGCGACTTCGCCGAGACGATGCCCGAGGAGAGCGGCGAAAACGGCGAAGACGCGCCGGCCTATAGCGAAATCGTCGAAGTCGCCCAGCCGCCGGAAGTGATCGATGTCGTCGGCGAAACCACGATCGAGAGCGAGGACGAAAGCGGCGATGCCGAACAGGAAGATCAGGCGCGCCGCCGGCGCCAGCGCCATCTCAAACGCTACAACATTCAGGAAGTCGTCAAGCGCCGCCAAGTGATGCTGATTCAAGTCACCAAGGAAGAGCGCGGCAATAAGGGCGCGGCCTTGACGACCTATCTTTCGCTCGCCGGGCGCTATTGCGTGCTGATGCCCAATACCGATCGCGGCGGCGGCATCTCGCGGCGCATCACCAATGTCAACGATCGCAAGCGCCTGAAATCCATCATCGACGGTCTCGACGTGCCCGAGGGCATGGCGGTGATCGTGCGCACGGCCGGCTTCGAACGCAGCCATGAGGAAATCCGCCGCGATTTCGACTATCTGCTGCGCCTGTGGGACGAAATTCGCGAAACCACCTTGCGCTCGACGGCGCCGACCCTGATCTACGAGGAAGCCAGCCTGATCAAGCGGTCGATCCGCGATCTCTATACGCGCGATATCGGCGACATCATCGTCGCCGGCGACGAGGGCTATCGCACGGCCAAGAGCTTCATGCGCATGCTCTCGCCCGATCACGCCAAGCGCGTTCAGCTTTACCGCGATCTTTCGACGCCCCTCTTTCAGCGCCATCAGATCGAAAGCCAGATCGCGGCCATCCATAACCCGATCGTGCAATTGCGTTCGGGCGGCTATATCGTCATCAATCAGACCGAGGCGCTCGTCGCCATCGACGTCAATTCCGGCCGCGCCACGCGCGAGCGCAATATCGAGGAAACGGCGCTGCGCACCAATATCGAAGCGGCCGAGGAAATCGCGCGCCAATTGCGCTTGCGCGATCTTGCCGGCCTCATCGTCATCGATTTCATCGATATGGAGGAGAACCGCAACAACGCGACGGTCGAACGCCGCTTCAAGGAAGCGTTGAAGACCGATCGCGCGCGCATCCAGATCGGGCGCATTTCCTCCTTCGGCCTCCTGGAAATGTCGCGGCAGCGTCTGCATCCCAGCTTGCAGGAAGCCTCGACCGAGGCTTGTCCGCATTGCCGCGGTTCGGGGCGCGTGCGCTCGGTGGATTCGACGGCGCTGCATGTCCTGCGCATGATCGAGGAAGAAATCACCCGCAATTTCAGCCCCGGAATCACCGTCTTCGTTCCCGGCGCCGTCGCGCTCTATATCCTCAACAAGAAGCGTCAAGCTCTCTCGCAATTGGAATCGCGGCGCGGCGTGCGCATCTATCTTTCGGCCGATGAGAGCCTGACGCCGCCCGATTATCGCCTCGAACGGCTGCGCGCCTTATCGCCCGGCGAGGAGATCGCTTCCGCCGCCGAGTCCAACGAAGCCAACTTCCGCGCCGAAGACGAATTCGAGAGCGCTGCCGCGATCGCGGATTCCGCCGAAGCCGTCGCCGAGGATGCCGCGGAATCCCGCCCGACCGAAAGCGTCGAGGCGACGAGCGGCGCCGAGCCGATGCGTCGCGGCCATCGCCGCCGGCGCGGTCGCGGCGGCCGGTTCCGCGCCGACGAGTTCACGGAAAAAACTCCCGCCGAATCCGCGCCCGGCGAAGCCGATTTCGCACCGAGCGCTCCCCCTTCCGCCGCCGGCGACGATGCGGCTGCGAACGAGGGAGAAGCGGAGATTTCGGAAACGGAAATGCGGGCCCTGCCCGGCGAATCGCTTGAGGATCAGCAGCGCCGCCGCCGTCGGCGCGGGCGACGCGGCGGCCGGCGCCGTCGCGGCCGTCATCAGGACATGGCCGCCTTGCCGGAGAATCGGGCGGAAGGCGAGGAGCAACCGAATTTGCCGACCGATCTGCCGGCCGATTGGGCCGGCGAAGTCCCTGCCCCATCGGCGCGTGCGGCCTATCCGGATGGCGCGGATGCGCCCGCCGAGAGAGCCGAACGGCCGCAACGCCGGCCGCGCCGTCCCTATCGCTCGCGCGAAATGCGCGGCGAGGCGGCCAGCGCGGCGCCGGCCGAAATCGAAGCCCCGCGCGCCAATCCCCGACCGAAAGCGCAGGCGGAATCGCCCGCCGCCGCAACCCCGTCCGCACCAAGCGCAAGCTCGACCGAAGGCGAGAGCGAAGCGCCGAAGCGTCGCGGTTGGTGGCGCCGGTTGATGGAATAAGCCGGAAAGATCAGAAGCCGCGCAAGGGCAGATCGGGGCCGCGGAGAAGCCAATTATCCCGTGGGTATCGCGCGGTCCCGTCGATCAGATGCAGCGTATAGGCTTGGCGCGATCGCGCCGAACGATTGGGTCCGCTCGCATGGGGCAACAATCCGTGCAGCAGGATCAGCGTGCCCTTGGGCGCCTCAAGGGCGATCGGCGGTAAATCCGGCCAGGGGGCCGGATCCAGCATTTCGGTGACCAGCCGATCGTCGCGCCGCCGAAAGCGCCGGCGTAGCGGGCCGCGATGCCCGCCGGGCAAGGCCAGCATCGCGCCGTTATCGAGATCGGCATCTTCGAGCGCGAACCAGAATCCGATGCAGCTCATCGGTTCGGTGTAAAGATAGGTCGAATCTTGATGCCAGGAAACTTCCCCGCCGATCCCCGGCTGCTTGAAGATATACATGGATTGCAGCAGAAGCGGCGCCGCGAAAAGCCGTGCGGCTAGGGCGGCAATCGCCGGGCGGCGCGAAAAATCCGAGAAGACGGGATCGAGATCGTGCAGGGCATGGCCGATCTTGTTGACGGCGAGGCGTTTGGGCCGGATGAGCGCGCCTCTTTCGTCGATCGCTTCCTCTTCCAGGAAGAAACGAATCTTATCGCCCGATTCCTGGAAATAGCGATCGGCGGCATGAGCCGCCGTGCGGGTCGAAAACACGGTCGCGTCGGGCGCGGGTTCGTAAGTTTCGATCAAGGAATCGGCGGCCGCCATCAGCCGATCGCAATCGGCAGCCGGCATGAAATTCTCGATCAGCAGATAGCCATCCTCGGCGAAGGCCGCGAGCATCGCCGCATCGGGCGCCGCGATCGGCCCGGAAAATCGTCTGACCCTGACGCTGTCTTTAGAAACAGGCATGACCGTGCGCGAGCGCGCCGAGACCGAGATGGGCCGCGATCGTCTGGCCGAGATCGGCGAAACTTTCGCGCCGGCCGAGATCGCTAGGACCGATGCCGGGGCCGAAGAACAGCCCCGGCACGAATTCGCGCGTATGATCGCTGCCCGGCCAAGTGGGGTCGCAGCCGTGATCGGCGGTGATGAGGGCGAGATCGCCCGGCCGCATCGCCGCCAGGAAATCGGGCAGGCGGCGGTCGAAATCCTGTAACGCGCGCGCATAGCCCGCGACATCGCGGCGATGCCCGTAGAGCATGTCGAAATCGACGAAATTGCTGAAGACGAGGCTTTGCGGCGACGCATCGCGCGCGGCCGCGATCGTGGCGGCGAAGATCGCGGCATTGTCGTCGCCTTTCGCCGATCGTGTGATGCCGCGATGCGCGAAGATATCGGCGATCTTGCCGATGGCGAGAACCTCGCCGCCATTGGCGACGATGGCGTCCAGCAAGGTCGGACCCGGCGGCGGCGTGGTCAAATCGCGGCGCCTTGGCGTGCGTTTGAATTCGCCCGGCCGCTCGCCGATAAAGGGCCGCGCGATGACGCGCGCGATGCGATAGGGCTCCAGCAAGGTTTTGGCGAGCGCCGCCAAGGCATAAAGCCGATCGAGCCCGAAATGCGCCTCATGCGCGGCGATCTGAAAGACGGAATCGCTCGACGTATAGCAAATCGGCTTTCCGGTGCGGATATGCGCCTTGCCGAGGCGTTCGAGGATTTCGGTTCCCGAGGCATGGCAATCGCCGAGAATGCCCGGAAGATTCCCTTGCGCGATCAAGGCGGCCACGACTTCCGGCGGAAAACAGGGTTGGGTCTTCGGAAAATAGCCCCAATCCACGGGAACGGGACAGCCCGCGATTTCCCAATGGCCGCTCGGCGTGTCCTTGCCGGCGGAGATTTCGGCCGCCGCCGCGAAAGCGCCGGCGATCGCGGCACCGGCAAGACCCTTCGGCACCCGCCCCGTCGCAAGGCGCGCTGCCTCGCCTAAACCTAACCGCGCGAGCTGCGGCAAAGCGATCCCGCCGCAGCGCTCGGCGATATGCCCTAAGGTATCGGCGCCGGTATCGCCAAAGCGGGCCGCATCCGGCGCGGCGCCGATGCCGAAGGAATCCATGACCAAGATGAAAGCGCGCCGATCCTTGCGCATTGCCATCTCCCTAACGCAAGGTCTCGATGACGACCGGCCCGGGCGCAACCCGATCGGCGCCGAGGCGGAAGGCGCGTTGCAGATTCCGGCAAGCCGCTTCGGCGGCTTCGCGATCGGCGGCATGAACCACGGCCAAGGGGCGCTCGCCATCGACCGCATCGCCGATTCCGGCAAGATCGGTGAAGCCGACGCGAGGATCGATCTTATCCTCGGTTCGGCGGCGACCGCCGCCAAGCGCGACGATAGCCAAACCGATCGCGCGCGTATCCATGGCAACGACGATTCCCGGCCGTTCGGGTAAGCAAGGCAGGCTAACGGGGGCCTTGGGCAGGATCGCCTCGGCATGATCGAGGATATCGGCGGGGCCGCCCAGAGCGGCGACCATGCGCTGGAATCGTTCGGCGGCGGCGCCGCTTTCCAAAGCGCGCGCGGCGAGGCGCGCGGCGCTTTCCGCGTCGCTCGCAAGACCGCCAAGGCTCAGCATTTCGGCTGCTAGGGCGAGTGTTACTTCGCGCAAGCGGCGATCGCCGGGTTCGCCGCGCAGCAGATCGACGGCTTCCCTAACCTCGACCGCATTGCCGGCCGTATTGCCCAGCACTTCGTTCATATCGGTTACGAGCGCGCTCGTTTTCAGTCCCGCCCCGGCGGCGACGCGGATGATCGAATCCGCCAATTCGCGCGCGCCGGCGAGATCGGGCAGAAAGGCGCCGTTCCCCGCTTTCACATCCATGACCAATCCTTCGAGGCCGGCCGCCAATTTCTTGGAAAGGATCGAAGCAGTGATGAGCGGAATCGATTCGACCGTCGCCGTCACGTCGCGAATGGCATAAAAGCGCCGATCGGCGGGAGCGAGATCGGCCGTCTGGCCGATGATGGCGCAACCCGTCTCCGCCACGACTTGGCGCAAGCGATCGAGGCCGGGCGCGGGATCGTAGCCGGGAATCGCCGCCAGCTTATCGAGCGTGCCGCCGGTATGGCCGAGGCCGCGCCCGGAAATCATCGGCACATAGCCGCCGCAAGCCGCGATCAACGGCGCCAGGATCAGCGAAACCTTGTCGCCGATTCCACCCGTCGAATGCTTGTCGAGAATGGGCCCCTTGCCTTTTAGAGCCAACCAATCCAGCACGCTTCCCGAATGCATCATGGCGCGCGTCAGGGCGACGCGCTCGGTCATATCCATGCCGCGAAAAAAGATCGCCATGGCGAAGGCCGCGACCTGGCCCTCGCCGATCGCGCCCGAAGCGAGGCCGGCGATGAAGCCGGCGATCTCGCCATCGCTAAGCGCGTGGCCGTCGCGCTTGCGGCGGATGATTTCTTGCGGCAGGGGATCAATAGCCATGCGACGGCTCTGCGGAGGAACGACCGGCGGCGCAATCGATCAGGCGACCCAGCACGGAACTCGCGCCGAAGCGAAAATGCGTAGGCGCAATCCAATCCGCGCCCAGGGTTTGCGCGGCAAGATCGAGATAAAGCGCGAGACTGGCGGGATCGCGCAAGCCCCCCGCCGCCTTGAAGCCGCAAGTTCCGCCCGCGTCGCGAATGGCCGCCAGCATGATGCGCGCCGCCATGGGCGTCGCCGAAACCGCGCTCTTCCCCGTCGAGGTTTTAATGAAATCGACGCCTGCCGCGATCGCGGCGCGCGCGACCGCGCCGATCGTTTCGGCATCGCGCAGCAAGCCGGTTTCGAGAATGAGCTTCAGCTTCCGTCCTTCGCTTCGCCGCCGCGCCGCGGCAACGAGATCGAGCGCGAGGCGATGCTCGCCATTGAGCCAAGCATTATAGGGAAAGACGAGATCGATTTCATCGCCGCCCACCGCGAGAATCGTATCGATCTCCGCCTCGACCGGGGCGACGAGGCCGGCGCCATGGGGAAAATTGGCGACGGCGGCAATGGCGATTCCCGATCCCGCCAAGGTTGCGCGGGCGCGGGCGACGAAACGCGGCCAGAGGCAAACGGCCGCGACCGGCCCGAACGGCGTCATCGCCTTGGCGCAAAGCGCGTCGATTTTCGCCGCATCGTCGCCGGTCTCCAGGCTGGTGAGATCGAGCAGCGCGATCGCCTGTTTGGCGCGGAGGGGATCGAGCATCAAAAACGCTCCAGATAAGCGCGAATGAGGCGCGACAATTTCGCGGCGCCGCGATCCGCTTCGCGCATCGTATGCTCGTGGCTGAAATCCTCGTCGCTCATCCCGGCGCCGAGATTGGTGACGATCGAAAACCCGGCAACCCTCATCCCGAAATAGCGCGCCAGGATGACGTCGGGAATCGTCGACATGCCGACGAGATCGGCGCCCAGCGCCTTCGCCATGCGGATTTCCGCCGGCGTTTCGAATTGCGGGCCGGAGAAGAAGGCATAGATGCCTTCGGCGAGATCGAGGTCGAGTTCCCGGGCGAGGTTTCGGAAATCGCGTCGCAAAGCGGGATCGTAGGCGTCGCGCATATCGACGAAGCGATTATTGCCGGTTTCGCCGAAAAGCGGCGAGACTTGCGTGAGATTGAGATGATCGGTAATGGCGACAATGCTGCCCGGCCCGATCTCGGGGCGCAAGGATCCCGCCGCATTGGTGACGATCAGAACGCGGCAGCCGAGATCGCGCAAGCAGGCGATCGGCGCCTTCATGCCGTCGATGCGGCCGCTTTCGTAGTAATGTTTGCGCCCCTGAAGGATCGCGATCCGATGCCGCCCCAGATGTCCGAGGACGAGCCGTCCGGCATGGCCGGCGACGGCGGAGGCGGAAAATCCCGGAAGATCGGCATAGGAAATGGCGGTTTCGATGGCGCAGGATTCGGCGAAACCGCCGAAGCCGGAGCCGAGGACGAAGCCGATCTCGGCGCTGAAGCCGGGCAGACGGGCAGCGACGATATCGGCAGCGCGCGGCGTCATCGGCGCCTCGCGAGCGCGAAACTCGCCGGCAGCAATTCGCCGAGACGGAAGCTCCGCCGCCGCCCGGAAAGACCGCAGACATGGATTCTCGTTTCCCGCGTCGCGAATTCGGCGATGCGTTGCCGGCAACCGCCGCAGGGCGTCGCCAGCGCGCGCCCCGCGCCGATCACGGCGATTTCGCGAATCCGCCGTCCGGTGCCGCCGATCATCGCGGCGATGGCGGCGGTTTCGGCGCAAATGCCGTTCGGATAGGCCGCATTCTCGATATTGCAGCCGGCATAGATACGGCCGTCATCGGCGATCAGGGCGGCGCCGACCTTGAAACCGGAATAAGGCGCATGCGCGCGGAACCTTGCCGCCTTGGCGGCCTTGAAGAGTTCGGGTGGCATCGCCGGCATCGTCAGCGTTCCTTGCTATAGGGTTGGCCGATCGCCTTCGGCGCGATCGCGCGGCCGACGAAGCCGGCCAATAGAATGACGGTCAGGGCATAGGGTAAAGCCTGAATCCATTGCACCGGGACTTCGCCGATCAGCGGCAAGGCGATGCCTTGCAGACGGATAGAGACGGCATCGAGCAGGCCGAACAGCAGGCAAGCGAAGAAAGCGGGCCAGGGCCGCCACAGGCCGAAGATCATGGCGGCGAGCGCGATATAGCCCCGTCCCGCCGTCATATCGCGCGAGAAGCTGGCATTCTGCGAAATGGCGAGATAGGTGCCGGCAAGACCGCAAAGCAGGCCGGCGATCATGACGGCGCGATAGCGGAGCCAAGCGACCGAAACGCCGGCCGTATCGACGACGCCCGGCGCCTCGCCGACGGCGCGCAGGCGCAGGCCGAAACGCGTGCGATAAAGGACGAACCAAGCCGCCGGCACGCTGGCAAGAGCGAGATAAGTGAGCAAGGATTGACCGCCCCAAAGCGGCATGAAGCGGGCGGTATCGCTCAAATCCGGCGTTTGTCCGCCGCGTTGAAACCAAGCGATGCCGAGGACGATCGTCAATCCCGAAGCGATGATGTTGATGGCGACACCCGAAACGACCTGATCGCCGCGATGCGTGATGCAGGCGAAGCCATGGATGAGCGCGAAAAGCAGCGCGACCAGAATGCCGGCGCCAAGCCCCGCCCAGGCCGATTGCGACCACGCGGCCATGCTGGCGGCGGCGAAGGCGCCGGCCAGCATCTTGCCTTCCAAGCCGATATCGATGATCCCCGAGCGTTCGGAGAAAAGCCCCGCCATGGCGCAGAAGATGAGCGGCGTCGCGACGCGCAAGGTCGCGGCGAAGGTCGAAACGATCAGGATCAGCATGTCATCCATGCGCCGCCCTCGTCCGAGTTCGATCCGACCAAGCCGAATAGAGTCGCGCCACCCAGGGTCGGTTCATATTGGCGAGCGCGCCGGAGAAAAGAATAATCAAGCCTTGAATCGTGACGATCATCTCGCGCGTCACGTTCGGCATTTCGAAATTGACTTCCGCCCCGCCCTGATAGAGCGCGCCGAACAGCAGGCTGGCGAGCAAGATGCCGACCGGGTGATTGCGCCCCATCAGCGCGACCGCGATCCCCGTGAAGCCGGCGCCGGCGACGAAATCGAGAATGATGGCGCGCTGCACGCCCAAGACCTCGTTAACGCCGGCCAACCCCGCCAAGGCGCCCGAGATCAGCAAGGCGAGGATCGTGATCCGCGCCGGAGCAATCCCGGCATAGATCGCGGCGCTCGGCGAAAATCCGCTGGCGCGAATCTCGTATCCCGACCGCGCGCGCCAGATGAAGACCCAGACGAAGACGGAAGCGAGCAAGGCAAGAACGAGCGAGAGATTGACGGGCGTCGAGGGCGCGGCGATGCCGAACCAAGCCAAGACTTCGTGCATTTGCGGCAGGCCGGCGCCTTCCGCGAAGGGTTCACTGCGCGGGTCCATCCTGCCTTTGGCGATCAGCACATTCACCATCAAATAGACCATCACCGCCGCCGCCAGGAAATTGAACATGATGGTGGTGATGACAATATGGCTGCCGCGCTTGGCCTGGAGATAAGCGGGCAGCGCCGCCCAAGAGAGGCCGAAAAGCGCGGCGGCGGCAATGCCCAGCATCCAGACGAAAGGACCCGGCAGATAGGGCCCCAGCAACAAGGCGACGAGGCCAGCGCCGAGCCCGCCGATATAGGCTTGGCCCTCGCCGCCGATATTGAAATGCCCGGCATGGAAGCCGATCGCGACGGCAAGACCGGTGAAGATGAAGCTGGTCGCGTAATAGAGCGTATAGCCGAGGCCGTAGAAACTGCCGAACGCGCCTTCGACCATCAGGCCGATCGCCCGCAGCGGGTCGGCGCCGATCGCCGCGAGGATAGCGCCCGAAACGGCAAACGCCATCGCCAGATTGAGCAGCGGCAAAAGGCCGATCTCGATCCAGCGCGGCAGAGGCAGGGTCGCGCCGCCGCTCATGCCGCCGGCCGCCAAGCATTGGCCATCATCAGGCCCAGCGTTTTCTCGTCGGCCGTCTTGCTCGTCATTTCGCCGACGATCCGTCCCTGAAAGAGAACCAGGATGCGATCGGCCAGCGCCAGAATCTCGTCGAGTTCGACCGAAACCAGCAGGATCGCGGCGCCCGCTTCGCGCCGCGCCAGAATTTCGCGATGAATAAGCTCGATCGCGCCGATATCGACGCCGCGCGTCGGCTGGCCGACCAACAGCATGGCCGGGCGGCGCGACATCTCGCGCGCCAAAATGAGTTTCTGCTGATTGCCGCCGGAAAAATTCGCCGATTTGAGATCGGGGTCGGGCGGGCGGACGTCGAAAGCCGCCATCAAGTCGCGGCAATGCGCGCGCAGCCGCGCCGGTTCCAGCAACCAGCCGGAACCGAAGGCGCCATCCCGATGATAGCCGAGGATGGCGGATTCGCCGGCTGCGAAATTTTTGACAAGGCCGGAGCGCAAGCGATCTTCCGGCACATGGGCAAGCCCCATCGCCCGCATCGCCGCCGGATCGCTGGGGTGCGCGGCCTCGATCGTCCTTTCGCCGATGACGATTCGACCGGTGGAAAAAGCGCGCATGCCGCTCAAGACTTCCAGCAATTCGCTTTGCCCGTTTCCGGAAATTCCGGCAATGCCGACGATCTCGCCGGCATGGACGGAAAAACTGATATCGTCGAGGCGCGCGATGCCCGAAGAATCGCGCAAGCTCACATGCTCGACGCGGATCAGCGCCGCGCCCGGCGGCATTTCGGCCTTTTGCCGATCGCGGCGGAGCTTGCGCCCGACCATCAATTCCGCCAATTCCTCGGCATCGGTTGCGGAGGTTTCGCGTTCGGCGACGATTTCGCCCTGGCGCATCACGGTGACGCGATCGGTGATGGCCATGATCTCGCGCAGTTTATGCGTGATAAGGATTATGGTGACGCCGCGCGCCTTCAAGGCGACGAGGATGCGGAAAAGCTGCTCCGTTTCCTGCGGCGTGAGGACGCCGGTCGGCTCGTCGAGAATGAGAATCTCGCAATGCCGATAGAGCGCTTTCAGAATCTCGACGCGCTGCTGCTGGCCCACGGGCAGATCGGCGATCTTCGCTTCGATCGGCACGCTGAGATCGAATTCCTCGGCCAAGGCGTTGAGGATGCCGCGCGCCTTCGCCAGCCCCCCGGCCAAGAGCGCGCCGCCCTCGGCGCCGAGCACGACGTTCTCGAGAACGCTGAAGGTTTCGACCAGCATGAAATGCTGATGCACCATGCCGATTCCGGCCGCGATGGCATCGGCCGAATTGCGGATCGCGCGGCGCCGCCCCATGACGCGAATCTCGCCGCGATCGGCCTCGTAGAAGCCGTAAAGAATGCTCATGAGGGTCGATTTGCCGGCGCCGTTCTCGCCGACGATGCCGTGAATGCTGCCCTTGGCGATACGGAGGGAAACGTCGCGATTGGCGCGGACCGCGCCGAAAGTCTTATCGATTCCGATCATCTCGATTGCGGGCGGAGCCGTTGCCGGCTCCGCCGCGCGTCCGAGATCGGCGTTCGCCTCAATAGGTGCAGGCATTGTCGCTCATGTAATCATGAACGACGATCTTGCCGGCGATGATATCAGCCTTCGCCGCTTCCAGCTTGGCCTTCATGTCGTCGCTGACCAGCGCCTTGTTATTGTCGTCGAGCGCCCAATCGACGCCGCCCTCAGCGAGGCCGAGAACGGTAACGCCCGGCTGCCAATTCCCGTTCTTGGCCGCCATGGCGCTGTTATAGACGGCGACATCGACGCGCTTCAGCATCGAGGTCAGCATCGTGCCGGGATGCAGATAATTCTGATTGGAATCGACGCCGATGGCGAGTTTGCCGTTATCCTTGGCTGCCTGATAGACGCCGGTTCCCGTGCCGCCCGCCGCCGCGAAGATGACATCGACGCCCTGATCGAACTGGCCCTTGGCCAATTCGCCGCCCTTGGTCGGATCGTTCCAGGCCGCGGGCGTCGTGCCCGTCATGTTCACGGTCACGCCGGCATCCTTATTGACGTATTTCGCGCCTTGCTCGTAACCGCAAGCGAAGCGGCGAATGAGCGGGATATCCATGCCGCCGACGAAACCGACTTTGCCCGATTGGCTCGCCATGGCCGCCAAGGCGCCGACCAGGAAGGAGCCTTCCTGTTCCTTGAAGACGATGGATTGCACATTGGGAAGATCGACCACCATGTCGATGATGGCGAAACGGATATTGGGGAATTCCTTGGCCACTTTCTCGATCGCCGGCGCTTGGCTGAAGCCGATGCCGATGATGGGATCGGCGCCCTTCTGCGCCATCTTGCGGAAAGCTTGCTCGCGCTGCGCATCGTTCTGCACCTCGAATTCGAGATAGCCGATGCCGGTTTCCGCCTTGAATTTCTCGATACCGTTATAAGCGGCTTCGTTGAAGGATTTGTCGAATTTGCCGCCGGCATCGTAAACGACGGCAGGATCGGCCAGAGCCGGCATTGCCGCGCATAAGGCAAGGCCGGTCAGGCCCGCCATCAATTTCGTCCATTTCATCGCAACCTCCCAGATTTTCGCGACGATCGAAAATCGTCGTCAGGAAAGGGATTTCACCAGCCGCCCTCTAATAAATCAATCGGCAATTCCTGCCGTTCATGGTCCGTTTTGCCGCGTCAGGCGCAAGATCGTGCCGTTGCGATCTTCGCTGATATAGAGCGCGCCATCGGGGCCGACTTTCAGATCGACCGGAGCGCCCGGCGGCGAGCTTCCATCGGCGCCATCCCAAGGCGCGACGATATTCTGCGGAACGCCGATGGGCTTCCCTTCGGCATCCGTTTCGTAAGCGACCAAGCGGTGGCCATGGCGACGATAGCCGTGATAGCCGACGAAAAGCCGCCCGTCCCACCAAGCGAGGCCAAGGGGCGCCGAATGAGCCGGCAATTCGATCCGCGGCGCCCGGTAGGTCGAACAATCCCAATCGGGATATTCCGGGCTCGGCAAATTCGCGCCGTAGCAATAGGGCCAGCCGTAATGCCGGCGATATTCGATCAGATTGATCTCGTCGGGCGGCAAATCCTCGTCATCGGCGAGTATCGGCATCAAACGGTCGATATCGTCGCGGGAATTTTCCGTCTGCAGCAGAATCCCCGAACGCGGATGAACGGCAAGGCCGATCGAATTGCGCAAACCCCACGCCAGCACGCTCCAGTCTTTGACCTTCCCCTCCGGCCAGGAAAACCGATAAAGCCGCAAAAGCCCATGCGTGTCGCCTTCCGCGCAAGCGCTATCCGGTATCGGCGGGCGATCCGCCGCATCTTCGCAATTGTTGCTCGCCGAACCGACATTGAGGACAAGATCGCCCTCCGTCGTGAAGACCAGGCTGGTCAAGGGATGGCGCCCATCGCCGGGCGGGCCGTCGATGCCGGAAGCGCCGCCGATCACGTCTTCGACCGCTTGGGGCGCCGCCAGCGCAAAACGCTTCACCCCGCCCAGGATTCCGACATAGATGCGATTATCCGGCCCCAATACCAATCCATGCGGTTGGCGGAGATTGCGCAAGATCACCGTCCGGCGATAGCGGCCCTTATCCTCGGTCAGCAAAGTCAGACGGCCGCGATCGGACCCCCAACCCATCATTTCGGCGACCAGAAGGCGGCCATCGGCGAGCGGCAGCAGGCCGCGCGGGAATTTCAATCCCTCGGCGACGAGGCCGAGGCAATAGCCAGCCGCGACCGGGATGTCGATGCGGGGCAAACCGTCGCAAGTTCCGGAAATAGGATAGATTGCGGATTGCGCGCGCGCCGCGAGCGGCGCGAGGCCGAGCAGAGCAATGCCAATAAGCGCCGCCAGAAAGAACCGCTTGCGCGACTTATCCGGCATAAACGAGTTCGGTCATCATGCCGGCCTGCATGTGATAGAGGTTATGGCAATGCAGCAGCCAGCGGCCCGGATTGTCGGCATCGAAAGCGAGGACGCATTGCCCGCCGACGGGGATCGATTCGGTATCGCGCACGGCGCCCGCGATCCGCCGATTGTCGATGGCGACGATCTGGAAGTGATGGCCATGCAAATGAATGGGATGCGACATGGGGCTGCGATTGACGATTTCGATCTCGACGCGCTCGCCGATGCGGATCGCTTCGGGCGCATCGGAATCCGCCAGTTTTTCTATGCCCCAGCGATAATCCATCATCGACCCCGTCAAGGCGAAACGCAGACGCCGATCGACCGGCCGCGCGGTCAAAGGCTCGGCCGCGCGCAAAATCCGGCCCGGCAGATCGGCGATGGCCGGAGCCGGCCCATCGGCCAGCGGATCGATCTTTGCGACCCGCGCCTCGCCGCCGACGAGGATAATCCCGGTCCGCTGCCGCGCGCCTTCGCGTTGAAAGAGGATCGGCGCCGCGCCTTCGCCGAGAACGAGACGAATATCGGCGCGCTGCGCGATCGCCAAGGGAAACCGGCTTGCCGAAAGCGGCGCGATCGGCCGCCCATCGACGGCGATCAATTCGCCCGCGAGCCGACCCAGATCGATCATGAAATTCGTGGCGCTGGCGCCGTTGATGATTCGCAGGCGCAGTCGCGATCCCACCTTCAGGCGGTGGATTTCGGGATCGTCCAAAGTCCGGTCGTTGGCGAGATAGGCATCGTATTCGACATCGTTGAAATCCGACATGCCGTTCATTCCGCCGGCGGCGCCGGGCATCGCATGAGCGGAATGATCCATGCCGCTCATATCCATATTCATGCCGTGGCCGAGCCCGGCCATGATTTCCGCCGGGTCGCGAAAAGTGAAATCGTGCAACATAATTACGATCTCGGCCTCGTCCCGACCGATCTCAGCGGGATCGCGCACGATCAGCGGAGCCGCCAGCAAACGCTGTTCCTGCAGGCCGAAATGCGAATGCATCCAATGCGTCCCCGGCAAGGCCACGGGGAAATCGTAATCGGAACTTTCGCCGGGCGCGAGAAGCGGCTGGCTGATATCGGGAACGCCGTCCTGAGCGTTGGGCGGCGTCAGCCCGTGCCAATGGATGAGGCTGGGCTCGTCGATCCGATTGACGAGGCGCAGGCGGAAAGCCTCGCCGGCCGTCATGACATGGCCGAAACCGCCCCGGCTCGCGGCGAGGGCGAAGACCTTGGCCGCTTGGCCGTTAACCTCGATCACGCGGCTGGTCATGACGATTTCGTCGGGGGTAGCAGCGGCAAGGGCCGGAAGCGATGCCAGCGAGACGGCACCCAAACCAAGCAAGGCCTGCCGCCGCGATAAGGCGAAATCGCGTTTCATGATTGATCCTCCGGCGAATCCGGCTTGGAAAGCTTCAGCACATAGCGCGCGAGCGCCATTGCCGCGCCGATATAAAGAATGACCGGCGAAAAAGCAAGCAGCAGGGATATCATGTCGCCAAGCCAGCGATCGGTCTGAAAACTCGTCACGCTATAGGCGCAGAGGCCAAGACCGAAAAGCCCGGCGATTCCGATCACGATCAGGAACCAGGCCAGGAATCTCGCCATTCGGCTTTGCGGGGATGAGTTCGTCATCGGGAATTATCTATTACCAGAACCGACGATAAGCCCAGCGGGCAATGAAGTAAACGATGGCAATACCCACCAAACCCAAGCCGGCGACAACAAGCAGCATCGGATCGGAATATTGAGAAAAGCTAAGCGCAAGGCCGATCAGCGTACAATATCCTGCAAAGTATAGGGGAATGAGCAGCAGGACAAGAATTAGAATCGCGACGATCCGGTTCCTGGGGCGCGGCGCAGCGGGCGGCAATCCGCCGTTTTCGTCGGGCGCGCTCACGATATCCCTCGCAATCGCGCGCGCAGAGCTTGCTCGCGCCCCTCGCGATAGAAAAGATTATAGGTATCGAAGGGAATGATCTTTTTCTCCGGCGTCACGAAATGGATGCAGGATCGCTTCACCTGACCGACGCAGAAATTGAAGCGGTCGAGAAATTGGATGCCGAGAACGCGAAAGACGCTTTCGTAGCCGAGATCGCCGGGCAAGGATAAAGACGGCAGACAGCAGAGCAATTCCTTCACCTTAGGCACGGCGCTTTCGCCCGCGGCCGATAGCGACATCAGCTGGAAAAGCTTATCCTTCAGCGCCGGATGCTTTTCATAGGCGATGGTATTGGGTCCGGCGGCCAGAATCTCGCTGCGCGGAATGAGGCTGGTGATCGGCGTCAGCCGGGTGCCGTCGCGCAAGGCATAGGCGATCGCGATCTGCTCGGGATTGCAGGGAAGCGGAATAACGTCATCCGGCCCGAATGGGTCGAATTGTTCCAGAATGCCGCGCCGAATATCGGACAGCAGGATGCGATCGCGATTCTTGTCGAAATCGAGATTGCGCCCGGCATCCTGAATGGGTTGGAAGGTAACGCCGCGCACGCAGCGATAGGTCAAGGCATGGCGGATGATATCGCCGATCTCGTCCTCGTTTTGCCCGCGCTTCAGAACAACGACGAGCGTCGTCGCCAGATTATGCCGTTCGAGATTGTCGAGCGCCGCGGCGCGGATATTGCGCAGATCGGCGCCTCGGATCGCCAGCAGCGGATCGCGCTTGAGGGAATCGAATTGCAGATAGATTTCGAAGCCGGGCGCGAATTCGGCGAGGCGCGCGACGAAATCCGGCTCGCGGGCAAGGCGGATGCCGTTGGTATTCAGCATCAGATGGCGGATCGGCCGCGATTTGGCGAGTCGCAGAATCTCGAACAATTGGGAGTGCAGAGTGGGTTCGCCGCCGCTGATCTGGAGGAGATCGGGTTCGCCCTCGCTCTCGACCAGCAAATCGAGCATAGCGGCGATTTCCTCAAGACTGCGCTCGCCCAAAAGATGCGGCGCGGATGAAGCGAAGCAAACCGGGCAGGTTAGATTGCAATGCTCGTTGATCTCGATCAGGGCGAGGCAGGAATGCTGCTCGTGATCGGGACAGAGGCCGCAATCGAAAGGACAGCCGAAATGCGTCGGCGATTGGAAGCGCAGCGGCAGATCGCCCGGCTTCAGCCAATCCTTGCAGCTTCGCCAATAGGCGGCATCGCTGGAGATGCGGGATTTCTGATAGCCGTGTTCGGCGCAGCGCTTGAGATGAAAGACGTCGTCGTCCTCGATAACGACCTTGGCCGCGATCGGCATCAGGCAGGTTTCGCAAAGCGATGTCGTCTGCCCATAAAAGATATGCGGTCTAAGCGCGCGCATCTCCGCCTCGTTCTCGCCGCAACATGACGAAAGCATAACCGAGCAAGGCCAAGGCGCCAATCTGGAAGATCGTCGCGATTTCGAATACCCGGCCATAGGGTTTCAGGAATTCCAGGAAGAATCGCAGGATCGCCGCATAGGCGACGAAGATGTAAAAACCGGTCGCGGCGGCCCGAAGCGGCTTGGCCTTAGCCCAGATCAGGAACCAGAGCGCGAAACCCAGCATGGCCAAGCTTTCGTAAAGCTGCACGGGATGGCGCCTGATGCCGTCGCCGAAATCCCAGCCCCAGGGAAGATCGGTCTCAGTCCCATAGGTGAAATCGGCGAGCCCGGCGAGAAAACAACCGATCCGGCCGATGGCGAGGCCGAGCGCCAGCGGCAGGACGAAGACGGCGCCCGTCGAACGGGTGAGGCCGCGACGGCGTTTGTAAAGCTCGATCCCGATAATGCCGCCGATCAAGGCGCCGAAGACCGAGCGACCGAGCGCCGCTTGGTCCGAAAGGATCAGATTGATCGTGCCGAGGCTATAAGCGCCGATCAGAGCGGCGGCAACCAGGCAAAGCCAATAGGCGATATCCTTTTGCGCTTGGGCGCTAAGGCCGGCCGGGCGAAGATAACGCCGATAAAGCCCCCAGCCGGCCGCACTCCCCAAGGCTGTCGCCAGGAGATCGGTCGCGGCATGAAGGACGGGATTCACGCCACCGCCTTCTCGGCCGATTCCTTGACCTTGAGGAATTTGACCAGCGGATGATCCTGCTGCGCGCGGTCGAGATGCCAGGCATTGCGGGCGAGAAAGACCAGCGCGCCGTCGTGATCCTTGGCGAGACTCGGCCGATTGCGCTCGATGAAATCCTGCAAGGCGCCGCGATCCGCGCATTCGATCCAACGCGCGGTCAGAAGCGCGACCGGCTCGAATTTCACGGGCAAGCCGTATTCGTGGCGGATGCGATCGGCCAGAATCTCGAATTGTAGAGCGCCGACGACGCCGACGATCCATTCCGTGCCGAGTTCGGGGCGAAAAACGCGCGCCGCTCCCTCCTCCGCCAATTGCTCCAACGCTTTGCCGAGATGCTTGGCGCGCAGGGGATCGTCGGCGCGGACGCTTTGCAGGAATTCGGGTGCGAAACTCGGAATGCCAAGGAAATGCAGATCCTCGCCCTCGCTCAGCGTATCGCCGATCCGCAGATTGCCGTAATTGGGGATGCCGATGATATCCCCGGCATAAGCGGTTTCGGCGATCTCGCGATCCTGGGCGAGGAAGACGACCGGATTGTGAAGATTGATCTCACGCCCTGACCGCACATGCAGCATCTTCATGCCGCGCCGGAAACGGCCCGAGCAAAGGCGAAAGAAAGCGATGCGATCGCGATGCTTGGGATCCATATTGGCCTGGATCTTGAAGACGAAGCCGGTCGCGGCTGCTTCCTCGGGCGCGACGGCGCGGGTCGCCGTTCGTTGCGGACGCGGCGGCGGCGCGATGTCGATGAGGCCGGCCAGCAATTCGCCGATGCCGAAATTGTTGATGGCCGAACCGAAATAGACCGGCGCCAGATGACCGGCGCGATAGCCTTCAAGCGAAAAACCCGGCATCGCGCCCTTGACCAGCGCGAGCTCCTCGCGCAGCTGCGCGATTTCGGCCGCGTCGAGATAAGCGGCAAGCGCAGGATCGTCGCTGCCCTTGATCTCGATCGCCGTTTCGTCCTGCCGACCGCCGCGCGCGAACAGCAACAGACGATCGCGACGGAGGTCGAAACAACCCTTGAAATTCCGGCCCATGCCGATCGGCCAACTTGCCGGCGCGATTTCGAGGGCAAGGCGATTCTCGATCTCGGCCAGCAGATCGAAAGGATCGCGCCCCTCGCGATCCATTTTATTGATGAAGACGATGATCGGAACGTCGCGTAGGCGGCAGGCTTCGAAGAGTTTCAGCGTCTGGCTTTCGATACCCTTGGCGGCATCGATCACCATGATCGCGCTATCGACCGCCGTCAGCGTGCGATAGGTATCCTCGCTGAAATCCTCGTGACCGGGCGTATCCAGGAGATTGAAGGCGATGCCGCGATAATCGAAACTCATGACCGAGGCGGTCACGGAAATGCCGCGCTCGCGCTCGACCTTCATCCAATCGGAACGCGCGCGGCGTTGTTCGCCCCGCGCCTTGACCGCGCCCGCCAATTGGATGGCGCCGCCGAAAAACAGCAATTTCTCGGTCAGCGTCGTCTTGCCGGCATCGGGATGGGCGATGATGGCGAAAGTCCGGCGCCGGGCGATTTCGGCGGTGAGATCGGCCATGCCTCGTTCCTTGAGCTTTGCGGCCGGCAAGATAAGGATTTTGCCGGCTTTTGCCAGGAAATTATGCGGGGCTGCCCGTCTCGCGCCGCGCGACCAGGAAAACCCCGGCGAGAACGGCGGCGGCGCCCACAATCTGCAAAAGGGAAATCGTCTCGCCAAGCAAGGCCCAGGCGAAGAAAATCGTGACGACCGGCCCCGCCGAACCGATGATCGCCGTTCGCGCCGCGCCGATCTCGGCGATCGCCTTCGCCATCAGGAAAATGGGCAGCACGGTCGAGATCGCCGCCATGCCGAAAGCGGAGAGATAGACCGGCGCGGGATAAAGGATGAGTTCGCCCGGCGAACGCTGAAGAAGAAATTGCCCGAGGACGCAAAGCCCGGCGATCGACGTCGCCAGCGCCGCGAGGCGGAGCGCGCCCAGGCGATGCACGATTTCGCCCGAACCCGCGATATAGAGGGCATAGGTGATCGCGCAGCCGAAGACGAGCGCCACGCCGATCGCCACATCCTGCGGTTTCCCCGCGAGATCGAGATCGTGCGCGATCGCGAGCGCGATCCCGCCATAAGAAAGGATCAGCGCCAGAATGCCGCGCCGCCCGAAAGGTCGTTTGAAGACGAAGACGGCGATCAAGGCGACGAAGGTCGGATAAAGGAAGAGGATCAGCCGTTCGAGACCGGCGGAGATATAATGCAGGCCGAGGAAGTCAAGCAGGCTCGAAAGATAATAGCCGACGATGCCGAGGAAGATCACGATCAGCCAATCGCGGCCGGAAAGGCGGGACATCCCCCGGCGCGACGAATACCAGAGAGCGCCCAGCAGCAGCGGCAGGGAAAAGAGCATGCGCAAGGCGAGCAAGGCGACGGCATCGATTCCATAACCGTAAGCGAGCTTGACGAAGATCGCCTTCAGCGAGAAGCAGGAAGCCGCGGCAAAGGCAAGGAGAGCGCCGGTCGAGAGAGGCAAGATTCACCCGGGGAAGACAATCGGCGCCCAGTTTATCCGGTGCCGCCGATCCTCTATACTGGAAACCATGGCCGCGAAAAAGCCCCACAAACTCGCCCCCGGCGATATCCTGCCCTTGGCGCTCGCACATCTCGCGCGCTTTTCCGCGAGCGAAGCGGGTTTGCGCCGCGTCATCGCCCGCCGCATCGCCCGCGCCGTCGCCGCGCATGACTTGGCGCCGGCACCCTTGGCGGCGGCGCTCGAAACCGCCATCGATAAATTGAGGGCACAGGGTTTGATCGACGATCGTCGCTTCGCCGAGGCGAAGACGGCGAATTGGCATCGATCGGGCGCTTCGGCAAGGAAGATAGCCGGGAAATTGCTTGAGGCCGGGGTCGATCGCGATCTTGCGGGAGCGGCCCTCGCCGATCTTGCCGCGAATACGCCCGAATCCGAACTCGCCGCCGCCCGGCGTTATGCCGAACGCCGGCGCCTCGGCCCCTATCGCTTGGGCGGCGCCGACCTCAAACGCCGGCAAAAGGATTTCGCAGCTTTGGCGCGAGCCGGCTTTTCCTATGCGATCGCGAAGGCGGTTCTGGGCGCGACGGCGGAAGAGATGATCGAGGAAACGGATAGCGCCGATTAAAGGAGTTAGGGCGGCGTGACCGGCTTCCATTCCCGCGCCAGCTTTTGCGCTTCGGCCAGCTGCTCGGGGGAAAGCAGCGTGGCCACCGCATCGCGCAGATCTACAGTTAAAGCATATTTAGGGTCAGTTTTAGGCATTAGAGAAGCAGAAATACTAAGCCATTTATAAGACTGTACATAATCTTTTGATACACCTCTACCATCGCTATATGCTAATGCTAGACTATACTGGGCCAGAGCATGCCCTTGATCGGCAGCTCTACGATACCAAAAAGCTGCTTGTTCATAATCCTGCGGGACACCATTGCCATCGTAATAAACTATGCCTAAATAATATTGAGCGCTGGCATTGCCTTGTTCAGCGGCCTTGCGACACCAGGAAGCCGCTTCGGCATAATCTTGTGGAACGCCTTGGCCCAGACTGTACATTAAGCCGAGAAGATGTTGAGATTTAGAATCTCCCTGCTCAGCAGCTTTACGAAACCAAGAAGCCGCTTCAGAGTAATTCTGCGGAACACCCTCGCCCTTATTATAAGCCCTACCTAAAAGGAATTGTGCACTGGCATTGCCTTGTTCGGCAGCCTTACGATACCAAGACGCCGCTATAGTATGATCTTGCGTTACGCCCTTACCTTCACTATACATTATGCCTAAATATAGCTGAGCTTCGACAAATCCTTGTTCGGCAGCCTTGCGATACCAATCAGCAGCTTGAGCATAATCTTGTGGCACGCCTTCTCCTTTATAATAAGCAATACCCAAATTATATTGAGAAAAGGAATAATCTTGTTTTGCGGCTTCACGATGCCAAAATACAGCTTTAACATAATCTTGAGGAACACCTTCGCCATTATTATACATAATGCCGAGAAGATTCTGAGAACGGGCATTTCCTGTTTCAGCCAGGGGCATAAGTATCTTCACAGCCATTGTATAATCGCCGCGCTCATAAGCGGCAATGCCATCCTCGACTGATTGTGCCAAAGCTGGCATGGCCAGGAAGAGCCAGAGCAAGCCGGTAAAAATTTTCGCGGCGAATTTCATGGTGCCTTCCTTCAGAGGTCGATATCCACCAAATTACGACGCGGCGAAGGCAAAAGCAATGCCGGAAACCCCGCGAAACGCGGCCATCATGGCGGCGTTGTCGGTTTCCATTCCCGTGTCAGTTTTTGCGCTTCGGCCAGTTGCTCGGGAGTCAGCAATTTAGCGACCTTGTCGCGGAAGGATTTAGTTTCTGCATAGGCAGGATCATTTGCCGACATCAGCGCGACGGCAAGATTAAGCCACTTATAAGCTTGCATATAATCTCGAGGCAGCCCTTCGCCTGTAACATATGCTATGCCTAAAGAGCGCTGCGCCCTAGGATCTCCCTGCTCAGCGGCCTTGCGAAACCAGGAAGTCGCTTCGGTATAATCTTGTGGCACGCCTTGGCCCAGATTGTACATTAAGCCGAGAAGATATTGAGATATTACGTCTCCCTGCTCGGCAGCCTTACGAAACCAGGAAGCCGCTTCGGAGTAATTCTGTGGAACACCTTCACCCCTGTGATACGCTTTGCCTAGAAAGAATTGGGCGCTGGCGTTACCCTGTTCGGCAGCCTTACGAAACCAGGAAGCCGCTTCGGCATGGTCTTGTGCGACGCCTTCACCATTAGAATACATGGCTCCTAAACTGAATTGTGCTGCGGCATGTCTCTGTTCAGCAGCCTTACGATACCAAGCAACCGCTTGGGCATAATCCTGCGGAACGCCTCTCCCGCTATAGTACATAGAACCTAGTCTATACTGCCCTATTTTATTGCCCTGCTCGGCAGCTTTACGATACCAAAAAACCGCCTGGGTATTATCTTGCGGAACGCCTTCGCCCGCCTCATAGCTAAGGCCTAACTGGGCTTGTGCTATCGGGTCTCCCCGCTCGGCAAATATGCGAAATATCTCAGCGGCTTTCGTATACTCGCCCCGATCATAGGCATCAAAGCCGTCCTGCATCGTCTGCGCCCAAGCCGGCACGGCTAGGAAGAGCCAGAGCAAAGCGGCAAAAATCTTCGCGGCGAATTTCATGGCGCTCCTCCCTCAGAGATCGATATCGACCAAGCTACGGCGCGGCTAAGGCAAAAGCAATGCCGCAAACCCCACGAAACACGGCTATCATGGCGGCGTCGGCTTCCATTCTCGCGCCAATTTTTGCGCCTCGGCTAATTGGTCAGGAGGCATAAGATTGCCGACGATATTGCGCAGTTTAACGAAATCCTCATATCGCCGATCGTCGGGCGAGAGATGCGATGCGGCAAGATTGAGCCATTTATGCGCCATGACATAATCCTGCGGAACGCCCTCGCCCTTGTAATAAGCAAGACCCAGATTGTATTGCGCTTCGGCATCGCCCTGCTCGGCAGCTTGGCGATAATAGGCAACGATTTGACCCAAACTCTGCTTTGCGCTGATGGCCCCTGCCTCGACCTCGATCGCAAGCGCACTGGGATTATCCGGTTTATCGTCAGTAATCGCATCGGCGGCGTATACAACCGATACGCCGACCGTTTCCAGACGGCGGATTCCCCAATGGATAGCAAATAAAAGCGCCAGGAATACCAACATGCCGGGAAGGGAGGCAAAAAAGCCAACAATCTGCCTCGCAGCCTTGGCGCCGGAGCTTTGGCTCGCATGGGCGATGTCGAACTGGCGCTCGGCGTCTTCCTGATGCCAGCGATAGAGGAGATCGAACTCGGCTTGGGTCGGAGCCTTATCGAATTTCAAGCCGAAAGCCGCGCCCTTGGCATTGGCCTTGGCGAGATCCATGCGCGGAACGCTGGGATCGTCGATTATCCCTATGCCGAAGCCATCGCCACCAAGTTTCTTTCCGGACGCCAAGATTAACTGTGCCGAGCGAAAAAAGCGGATAACCGGATTTTCCGACCATTCTTGCCCGAAAGCCGCCCCTAATTTCAGCCCGCTTTTGGGCACGGCGCCGTATTTGATGTAATCCCAATCAATCTCCGATAGTGGCGTGTAGATGTAGGGCTGGAAGTGGGGTTGGGCCTGAGGCTGCGGCTGGGCCGGAGGCGGCGACTGCGCCCAAGCCGGCATGGCTAGGAAGAGCCAGAGTAAACCGACAAAAATCTTCGCGGCGAGTTTCATGGCGCCCTCCCTCAGAGGCCGATCCTGCCTAAGGCTACGGCGCAAAGGCTGCAAAAGCAATGTCGACGGCGCAGGAAGCCGTTTCGTTAATCGGCTTTCGATCCCTCGTCATCGACCTCGGGCTTGCGGCGTTCCATGACCGCGACGAAGAATCCGTCGGTGCCGTGGATGGCGGGCGTCAGGGAAAGCGTCGCGCTTGTCGCGGGGCAAGGCGCGTCGATAATGCGCGACCAGATATCGCCGATCGGCATAAGAGTGAAATCGGTATGAGCGGCGAGAAAGCGCGCGATCTGCGCCGCGTTTTCGGAAATCAGAAGCGAGCAAGTCGCATAAATCAGCCGGCCGCCCAGTTTGACGAGGCGCGCGGCGCTTTCGAGAATCCGCGCCTGCAGCGCCGTCAATTCCCCAAGATCGGCGGGCGTAAGACGCCAGCGGGAATCGGGATTGCGCCGCCACGTGCCGGTTCCCGAACAGGGCGCATCGACCAGAACGCGATCGAACCCGCCGGCATGGCGTTTCACCCAAGGATCGCGTTCGCTGGAAAGGCCTCGACGCTCGACATTATGAATACCGGCGCGGCGCAGGCGCAGCCCCGCGCGCTCGACGCGGCCCACCAGCGTGTCGCAGGCGACGATTTTGCCGCGATTCTTCATTTCGGCGGCGAGGGCCAGCGTCTTGCCGCCCGCCCCGGCGCAGAAATCGACGATGCGCTGGCCGGGTTCGGCTTCGACCATCAAGGCGACGAGTTGGGAACCCTCGTCCTGAACCTCAATCAAGCCGTCGCGAAAGGGCGGCAATTCGGATAAAGCGACGCGCGCCGAAAGGCGCAGCCCGATCGGCGAAAGCGGCGTCGGTTCGGCCGCGATGCCGCAATGGCCAAGCGCCGCTTGCGCTTCCCCTCGCGTCGCCTTCAGCCGATTGACGCGGAGATCGGTCGAGGCCATCTCGCCCGCGGCCCGCATTTCCGCCTCCAGATGATCGCCGAGGCTTTCCCGCAAGTGCCGCTCCAACCAAGCCGGATATTCGAGCCTGACGGCATCGGGCTGATGGGGATCGATCAGGGAAGCGCCGGCCAAGGATTTCGCCAAGGCGCGTTCCGCCCGATCGAGCGGCGGCGGGCGATAGGGACCGCCATCGCAACTCCCCGCGATGCGATCGGCCGACCATTGATCGACGAGGGCGAGCTTGGCGATCAAGCGCGCCCGCGCGGGATCGGGGAGATTCGCGGCTTCGGGCGAATGCGCGCCATGCCAATCGAGCTTGGCGCGATGGCGCAGCACGGCATAGACGTGATCGAGAATTTCCCGCCGATCCTTGCCGCCGATATAACGCCGCGCGCGGAAGAAAGCGGCGGCGGCGCGATCGGCCGGCGACCGCCCGCCTTCGATCGCGTTCAGCAAATCGATCGCCGCGGCGAGCCGCGCTCCCGGTGTCATCGCCCATTACCCAAAAACGCGCGGATCACATATTCTGTCGGTAATTCGGGGCCTCGCGCGTGATCTGCACGTCATGGACATGGCTTTCCTTCAGCCCCGCATTGGTGATCCGCACGAAACGGCAATTCGTCCGCATCGCCGCGATGTCGCGATTGCCGGTATAGCCCATCGCCGCCTTCAAGCCGCCGACCAGTTGATGGAGGACGACGCCGGCCGGCCCCTTATAGGGAACGCGACCCTCGATGCCTTCGGGCACCAGCTTCAATTGATCGGTCACTTCTTCCTGGAAATAGCGATCGGCGGAACCCCGCGCCATGGCGCCCAAGGATCCCATGCCGCGATAGGATTTATAGGAGCGGCCGCTATAGAGGAAGACCTCGCCCGGCGCTTCGTCGGTTCCGGCGAGCAGCGATCCCACCATGCAGAGCGATGCGCCGGCGGCGATCGCCTTCGCCACATCGCCCGAATATTTGATGCCGCCATCGGCGATCACGGGGATATCGGCCTTGGCCGCGCGCTCGACCGCATCCATGACCGCCGTCAATTGCGGAACGCCGACCCCGGCGACGATGCGCGTCGTGCAGATCGAGCCCGGGCCGATCCCGACCTTGATCGCATCCGCCCCGGCATCGATCAAAGCCTGGGCGGCATCGCCCGTCGCGACATTGCCGGCGACGATTTCGACGGCATTGGCGAGGCGCTTGATCTCGCCGACCGCCGCCAGCACGCCGGCCGAATGGCCATGCGCCGTATCGATGACGAGGACATCGACACCGGCTTCGATCAAGGCGGCGGCGCGCTCGATCCCCGCCTGGCCGACGCCGGTCGCGGCGGCAACGCGCAGACGGCCGTTCTCGTCCTTGCTGGCATGGGGATAGGCTTCGGCCTTGGCCATGTCCTTGACGGTGATAAGGCCGATGCAGCGATAATCGCCATCGACGACCAGCAATTTCTCGATGCGGTATTGATGGAGCAGGCGCCGCGCCTCGTCATGCGCAACGCCGGGCTCGACAGTCACAAGCCGCTCCTTGGTCATGAGGGCGGCGACTTTTTCCGATGGATCGCTGGCGAAACGGACATCGCGATTGGTGAGAATGCCGACGAGCTTGCCGTTGCCGCGCTCGACCACGGGAATGCCGGAAATGTCGTGCCGCTTCATCAAGGCGAGCGCATCCGACAAGGTTTCGTCGGGATGGATGGTCAGGGGATTGACCACCATGCCGCTTTCGAAACGCTTCACCTTGCGCACTTCCTCGGCCTGGCGCGCGATATCGAGATTCTTATGGATGACGCCGAGCCCGCCATGCTGGGCCATGCAGATCGCCATTTTCGCCTCGGTCACCGTATCCATGGCCGAGGACATCAGCGGAATCTTGAGCCCGATGCGCCGGGTGAGCCGCGTCGCGGTATCGGTCTCGGCCGGCAGCACGGCCGAATAGCCGGGTTCCAGCAGGACATCGTCGAAAGTGAAAGCGTCGCGGATGCGCATGGGCCAACCGTTTGGGATCGAGGGAGCGATTAAGCGGGTTGGCGCGCCACCATAGAGAGGAACGGGGACAAGCTCAAGCCCTTTCCGCCAAGGCCGCCCGCGCGCCGAGAATTTAGCGCGATCCGCCGCGAAACCCCATGGCGAGAACATAGATTTCCGCCGATTCCTTGCGGCTGGCGGGAGGTTTCACATGGCGCACGCTGGCGAAATCGCGTTTCAGGGCGGCCAGCAATTCGCCGCTGGCGCCGCCTTGCAGCACCTTGGCGAGGAAGGTGCCGCCGGGTTTCAAGACGTCCTTAGCGAAATCGTAAGCCGCCTCGGCCAGCGCCATGATTTTGAGATGATCGGTCGGCCCATGCCCCGTCGCCGAGGCCGCCATATCGGTCATGACGATATCGGCCGGTCCGTCGAGCAGCGCGCGTAGGCGATCCGGCGCCGCTTCCGCCATGAAATCGAGTTGCAAGAGATCGATGCCCGGCAAGGGTTCGATCGGCAAGAGATCGAGGCCGAGAATGCGCCCGCGCCCCTCCTTCAGGACGCGCTCGGCCGCGACCTGCAGCCAGCCGCCCGGCGCCGCACCCAGATCGACTACCTTGGCGCCCGGTTTCAGGAAATGGAATTTGTCGTCGAGCTGCATCAGCTTGAAAGCCGCGCGCGAGCGATAGCCGCGTTTCTTCGCTTCGGCGACATAGGGATCGTTCAATTGCCGCGTCAGCCACAACGTCGAGGAATGCGAGCGCTTGGCGTCGCGGCGAAGATGCTGCGTCAGCCCTCGGCCGCCGGGTTCCGCGCGCCTTCCCCCGCCGCCGCGCCGGGCGGACCCCGATCGAGGACGCTCGGTCACGATCGCACCCTTGGGGCGGGCCAGCGCCGGCCGTTCATCAAGGCGGTCAGGATGCCTTCGCGCACGCCGCGATCGGCGACCCGCAACCGCCCCACCGGCCAATAGCGGCAGATCGCCTCCAAGACGGCGCAACCGCTCAAGACGAGATCGGCGCGATCGGGGCCGATGCAGGGAAAGCGCGCGCGGCCTCGGCAATCGCGCGAAGCGATATCGCGCGTGATGCGGCGGATATCGGCGAAGCGGAGATAGGCGCCATCGACGACCGAGCGCTCGTAACGCTTGAGGCCGAGCGCGATGCCGGCCAAGGTCGTCACCGTTCCCGAAGTGCCGATCATCTGCAGCGGGGCGCCGTCGCGACCCGGCGACCGCGCCCCGCCGACGGCGCGCGCGAAGGGCGAGAGCGCCAAAGCGACGCGCTCGACCAAGCCTTCGTAGAAAAGATGGGGATCGCCGCCTTCGGCGACTTCGCTGCCGAATTCCTCGGTCAGAGTGACGACGCCCAAGGGCACGGAATGCCAAGCGAGAATGCGCGGCGGCCGCCCGGCTTCGAGGCCGATCCAGCCCAATTCGGTCGAGCCGCCGCCGATATCGAAGACGAGAGCGAAGCCGCGCTCGGCATCGCGCGGGCTCTCCAAGAGCGGCAGGCAGCCCGTGAAGGCAAGCTCGGCCTCCTCGGCGGCGCTGACGATTTCGAGGGCGATGCCGGTTTCCCGCTGGACGCGGCGGATGAAATCGGCGCCATTGGCGGCGCGTCGGCAGGCTTCCGTCGCCACCGCCCGCCAAGCGGTAAGGCGCCGGCGGCCGAGCTTGGCCGCGCAAATCCGCAAGGCCTCGATCGCCCGATCCATGGCGGCCGCCGAGAGTTCGCCCGATTGCGACAAGCCTTCGCCCAAGCGCACGATGCGCGAAAAGGCATCGATGACCTGGAACGAGCCGGAACCGGCGCCAGCGCGCACGATCAGCAGCCGGCAATTATTGGTGCCGAGATCGAGTGCCGCAAAGGCGCCATCTTCCGCCCGCGGATGCGCGCCGCCCCGCGCTTCGGATTCGCGAGCGGTCGGCGTCTCGAAGATCGCGGAATCGGGCGCCGTGGCGGAATCGAGCGACATCGCGGGATCGACCGCGAGAACCGCCCGCTCGGCGCTCCCGTCTTGCGCTTGCGCCGCACCCTCGCCCGGGATGGAATCCCCGGCGCCCGAGTCCAGCCCATCGCGGGGCGTACCCAGCCCAAACTCGCCCAAACCTCTTCTCCCGCCGGTCGCCAAAGCCTTGTCGCGCTTCGATTCTTAAGAGGCGCCAAGGCCCTGTCGCCGATTCTTTCGCCGACGATCCTAACGGCAATCGCGCGCGAGATAAAGCCAAGGATGGCAGGCGGCAAAGGATGGGGATTCCGACGGGCCCCCGGCTCGATCCCTTTCCGCTCCACGATCGCCGCCCCTAAGCGGACGCTTGAACCCAAGACGCAAAATCCATAGATTGCGCCCCGCCGGCCAAGCCCGGACCCGACCCGGATGGGGGATCGTCTAACGGTAGGACAGCGGACTCTGACTCCGCTAGTCTAGGTTCGAATCCTAGTCCCCCAGCCAGTTTTCTAAAATTAGCAAACTGAGAAATGGAATTAGAAATTAAAATTCAACAAGAGTACGAACGAGCAATCGCTAACGTACCTATGCTCGACGAAGTCCCATGCGCTTCTGGCTTATCAATTCATGATATACTGAAAGCCCATTTTCTTATTGCAAATCATTTTTATATAGCGGAAAGCGGCCTTGGCGGTATCGGCGTAAAAGATATGGGACTATTACAGTCTGCAGTTTTTCGACAAGGAGCTGCTTTTGCTGGTATTACCAAATGGACTCATACATTTGATGTTTGCGCTACGCTGCTCTATGGTTTAATTAAGAATCATCCATTTTATGACGCAAATAAGCGGACAGCCTTTCTTTGTATATTATTTCAGCTGCACAAAAGTGGCTACTGCCCAGCAACTGAAAAAAGAGTATTTGAGGATTTAACTGTAAATATCGCAGATAATAATCTTTTAAAATTCGCTAGATTCCAAGATTTATCAAAGAAGAATTCCGAAAAAGACCCAGAAATTAAATTTATATCATGGTTTCTGCACAAAAACACGCGGCAAATCGATAATAAATCATACTCGATTACATACAAACAATTAAATACTATATTAAATAAACTCGGCTACAGCTTAGAAAATCCAAATAAAAACAAGATAGATGTAATAAAGCATGAAAAAAAGCGGACGTTTCTTTTTGCTTCGGAAAAGAACCACTCTTTTCGAGTCGGTCAAATCGGATTTCCGCGATGGACGGCACAAGTAAGTAAATCTGATTTAAAGGCCGTAAGAGAAATTACAAAGCAATCTTCAAAATACGGCGTTGATTCTGGGTCATTTTTCCATGGTCAAGATACAATGCAATCTTTGGTTGCCGAATATAACGAACCATTGATGCGACTCGCATATCGCTAACTCCCCTAGTGACTTACACCGGGAAAAGTGCGAAACCTCGCCCCCATCGGAAACGAGGGAGATCGGCCCAACATGAAACTCGCGAGCTTGCCCGGTTCCGGCCGCGACGGCCGTCTCGTCATCGTCAAGCGCGATTTGACGCGCTTCGTCGAGGCCGGGGATATCGCGCAGAGTTTGATCGCGGCACTGGAAAAATGGCCTGAGGTTTCGCCCCGCCTCGAAGCGCGCGCCGAGGCGCTCGAAGCCGGCAAGGTCAAGAGCTTCGCGCTCGATCCCGCCTTGGCACTCGCCCCCTTGCCGCGCGCGCCGCAATTCCTCGACGGCTCGGCCTATGTCACCCATGTCGAATTGGTGCGGAAAGCGCGCGGCGCGACCTTGCCGGAAAGTTTCTGGACCGATCCTCTCATGTATCAGGGCGTTTCCGACCGTTTCCTCGGCCCCCGCGCGCCGATCCAACTCGCCAACGAGGCTTGGGGCATCGATCTCGAAGCCGAGATCGCCGTCATCGTCGACGACGTCCCGATGGGGATCGATGCTGGGGCCGCGCGCGAGCATATTCGCCTGATCCTCATCTTGAACGACGTTTCCTTGCGAAATCTCATCCCCGAGGAACTCGCCAAGGGTTTCGGCTTCCTGCAATCGAAGCCCGCCTCCAGCCTCTCGCTGACGGCCGTAACGCCCGCCGAATTGGGCGGCGTCTGGGATGGCGGGCGACTGCATCGGCCGCTTCATTCCCACATCAATCGCCGCGAACTCGGCCATCCCGATGCGGGGACGGATATGACTTTCGATTTCCCGACATTGATCGCGCATGCCGCCAAGACCCGGCATTTGAGCGCCGGCACGATCATCGGTTCGGGGACAGTCGCCAATCGCGATCACGAGATCGTCGGCTCATCCTGCCTCGCCGAGAGGCGCATGATCGAAACGCTGAAATCGGGTCAAGCGACGACGCCCTTCCTGAAATTCGGCGATGAAATCGAAATCGTCATGAAGGACGAGGGCGGCCGCGATATCTTCGGCGCCATCCGGCAGAAAATCCAACCCTATCGGCCGCATTGAGGAAACCGCCATGGCGAGCGCGACGGAAGATCAGGCGGCGATCTCGCCCTTGCTGCGCGCGATGCGGGCCGAGATGCCGATCTCCTGCGGCGCCATGACGCTCGGCGAGCGCGCTTGCGGCCTCGTTATCGTCGATATCGTCAACGGTTTCGCGCGGATCGGCGGCGGCAATCTCGCCCCGCGCGGCCCCAATCCGCAGGTGACACGCATGATCGCCGAGGCCGATCGTCTGGCGCGCGCCTTCGTGCGATCCGGCCGCCCGATCCTCGCCTTTCTCGACACGCATGTTCCCGGCAAGGCGGAGCCGCCTTATCCGCCGCATTGCGAAGCGGGGACGGGCGAGGAAAATCTCGTCGCCGAACTCGCTTGGTTGGAACAGGAATCCGCCGCGACGTTGATCCGCAAGGACTGCATCAACGGCTTTATCGGCGCGATCGGACCGGACGGGCGCAACCTCCTCGTCGATTGGGTCAATCGCCATCGCCTCGCCGATCTTATCGTACTCGGCATCTGCACCGATATCTGCGTGATGGATTTCGTCCTCACCCTGCTTTCGGCGCGCAATCATGGGCTGATGCCGAGCCTCGCCGAAATCGCGGTCTATGAGCGAGCTTGCGCGACTTACGATCTCCCCCGCGAGGCGGCGGAAGCGGCAGGGCTTCCCCCGACTGCCGCCCACCCCCAGGATATCGCACACTATGCCGGGCTTTACTTCATGGCTTCGCGCGGCGCGCGGCTTATCGACCGCGTCGATTTTCCGAATTCCTGACCGGCAAGATCAGATAAGGTTGACGGTAATATCCTTATCGACAATCAGGTTGAACCCGCCTTGGCTATAGACCGCATAGCCCGGCAAAGTCATGGTATCGGCGGCGCTCCACAAATCGCTCAAGAGAAGCGACAAACTATCGCCCTTATTGCCTTCGATCTTCAGATCATCGTCGAAAGCCGCGATACCGCCCAGATCGCGATTGTCGAGATCGAGGTCGAGAAGATCGGCCAAGTGCAGGGTGACTTGGTTGGCCTTGCCGTTATCGAAACTCAGGGTCTCGAACTCGCCGATGCGATCGACTACGGCGGCATTGATATCGATGGCGCCCGCGAAATCGAATTTCAGGATATCGTTGCCGCCGCCGCCATCGAGGCGATGGAAGGCGAGATCGGCAACGACGATGGTATCGTCGCCCGCTCCGCCGTCGAGGTTGTCCGCCCCGCCCTTGCCAATCAGGATATCCTTGCCGGCACCGCCGAAAAAGGCATCGGCGGCGGTCGTGCCCGTCATGCTGTCCGAGCCCAATCCGCCCAATTTCGTCGCCGTCAGAGCGAAATTGCCGCCATAGAGAATATAGGCGGTACTCGCGCCCTTGGCGCCGATGGCGAGATCGTCGAAACCATCGCCATCGAGATCGCCCGCCGCAGCAACGGCGACGCCCGCATATTCGAAACTGTTCACACCGTCGAGACGGAAGCCGTCGGCGGGTGCCAATTGACCGAGATCGAGGCTGGGCGTTGCCGACCAATCGGCCTTGCCGAAGACCACATAGGCGGAACCCGCATTGCCGTTCCGCCCCGGCGCGCCGAGGATGAAATCGGCGAAGCCGTCGCCGTTGAAATCGCCGGCGCTCGATAAAGAAGCGCCTAGCAGATCGGAGGAAGCGGCGCCTTTGAGCAGAACGCCGGCGATCCCATCGCTGGGGAGAGTCGCTTGACCGAAGATGAAGCCGCCGGATTTGCCGAAGACGAGATAGGCCGTGCCGCTATCCGTCTGTCCGCCATCGCCATCGGGTGCCCCGATCAGGATATCGTCGAATCCATCGCCATTGACGTCGCCCGCACCGGCCACGGCCGATCCCACGAGATCGAGATTGGACGCGCTATAGAATTGCACGCCATTCAGGGATTGTCCGTCCCATCCCGCTTCGCCGTAGATGAGATAGGCCGAGCCAAATCCGCCGGGACGCGGCGCGCCGATCAGGAAATCGGCGAAGCCGTCGCTGTTGAAATCCCCAGCGCCCGCGAGGGCGAAACCGAGCTGATCACCCATCGCCAATCCAGCGATGGCGATTGCCCCCGTGCCGAGATTGATAGTCGAACCGCCGAGCCCAGGCCCGCCCAATACGACATAGGCGGCGCCGGCGGAATTATTCGCGCCATAAGCGCCGATCAGGATATCGTCGTAACCGTCGCCGTCGATATCGCCCGCCCCCGCGACAGCCGCGCCCGCATAGTCGAGACCGTTCACGCCGTCGAGGACGAAGCCATCGGCAGTGCCGAGCGAGGCGAGATCGAGCGCTCCAGCGAAGCCGCCGGCCTTACCGAAGACGAGATAACTTTGCCCCGTGCCGCCGGCAACGCCCGGCGCGCCGATCAAGAGATCGTCGTAACCGTCACGATTGACATCGCCCGCCGCCGCAACCGAAGCCCCGGCATAATCCAGAGAATTAACACCGTCGAGGCGGAAACCCTGCGAACCGTCCAGGCTCGCGCCATCGCGCGGATAATCGCGCTCCGCCCCGCCGAAGAAGACATAACCGCTCCCCGCGCCTTTCTGCGCATTGAACGAGGCGTGCGGCGCACCGATCAGAAGATCGGCGAAGCCGTCGCCGTTGAGATCGCCGAGACCGGCAACCGACGCGCCGGTAAGATCGCCGCCCTGAGCGCCGACAAAGGCGCGCGCCCCGCTATCCGGGAGTTGGGCATCCGCCTGCAACACGGCAAGATCGGTCTCGATATAGAGCGTCGCATTGCCCTTGACGTAATGATGGAATTCGCCGAGCGCTCCCTGGGGATCGGTAACGATCCCCATATCGCTCCACCCGCCGACGAGCGTGGCGGCATCGGTGCGATCTCCGGTCACGAAGAGCGTATTGGCCGCGAGATAGCGCCCATTCTCGCCGGGCAAATTGAGCGCCGCGAATTCGTCGAGGATCAGGTTATTGCCCTTGGTTCCGGAAAGATCGAGGATTTCGATATCGTCGAGGTGGTATTTGAAGGCGCCGGTAAGATCGATCCGCCCGCTTAAGGCATCGAGGCGCGCGATATCGACACCCGCTCCGCCATCGATCCGGCGGAAGGTCGCATCGCCGGGGATCAAGCTATCGTTCCCCGCGCCGCCCGCCAGATAATCCGCCCCGCCGCCGCCCATGATGGAATCGTTGCCCGCCCCGCCCAGCAGACTTTCCAGCGCAACGGTGCCTTTGATGTTATCGGCCTTGGCGCTGCCCGCCTTCCCCAGCTGACGCGTGAAATTCCCGCCATAGAGAATATAGGCAGCGCCCGAATCGCCGTTGCCGCCGGAATCGGCATTGGGCGCGCCGATTACAAGATCGTCGAACCCGTCGCCGTTGAGATCCCCCGCCGCGCCAACGGAAGCGCCGCTCTGATCGTCGGATGCCGCGCCGTCGATGCGGAAGCCTTGATCGGCGGTCAGTTGCAGGAGATCGATCTGGCCATTATTCGCCGACCAATTCGCCTTGCCGTAGATGAGATAGGTCGAACCGATATTAGTTTGAATGGGCTGACTCATGGCATTCGATCCGGCATAACGGCCGCCGTAATCGCCAACCAGAAAATCCCCGAATCCGTCGCCATTGATATCGCCCGCGAAAGCGAGGATGGGGCCGATTTCCCGATTGGGCGGCGCACCGATGGCGACGCCGTTTTTCCCGTCGATGGTATTGAGATCGAAAGTCGCGCCGAAGCTCCCCGTCTGGCCGAAGACGATATAGGCGACGGAGCGAGGCGAAGCATTATTGTTTTCGGATATCATACTCATCAGTAGATCGTCGAGACCGTCGCCATTGATATCGCCCACGGCAAGCGTCTTACCTAAATTATCGTTCTGGTGGCGACCGTCGATGCGGAACCCATCGCTGGCGGGAAGGGCATTGGCGAGGTCGATCTGAGCGGAAAACCCGCCGGCCTTGCCGTAGATCACATAAACGGAACCGTAATTGCTTATACCGCCGATATCGACACCATAGGCGCCGATTACGATATCGGCGAAACCATCGCCGTTAAGATCGCCGCCGGCGCGGATTTCGGCCCGATCGCCGGCCGCGCCGCCTTCGATCGCGAAACCGTCGCTGCCCGAAAGGCTCGCGAGAGAGAGGTTAGGAATCGCCGACCAATCCTGCTTGCCGAAAACGACATAGCCGCTGCCAGAATAGATTTTCGCGCCGATGCTGGCATTAAACGAGGAAACAAAGAAATCGTCGAAGCCATCGCCATTAATATCGCCGAGCGTGCCGAGAGATCGACCCATGAAATCGAATTGATTGCCGGAATGGCTCAGCGCGAAGCCGGCCTTCCCGTCAAGCGCGCCGAGCGGTAAACCGGCGCCGAAACCGCCCGCCCCGCCGAAGATAAGATGCGCGCGACCACTATAACCATTGAAAGACGGATCGCCGCTCAAGAGATCGGCGAAGCCGTCGCCATTGATATCGCCAGCGCCGGCTAAACTTTCGCCGGCATGTTCGTAGACGCTGTAATCGCCGGAAATGGCGAAGCCGGTTTTGCCGGTTATATTTGCCGCCGAGATTTTGCTTCCGAATCCGCCCGATTTCCCGAGCAGAACATAGGCCTTGCCATAATATTCGTTATTGCCGGTCGCCGCATTGGATGCGCCGATCGCGATATCGTCGAAACCGTCGCTGTCGAAATCGCCGATCCCGGCGACGACTTGGCCGAGATTGTCGCCGCCATCGCCCTCGATGCGAAAGCCGCGCGCGGCGGGAATGGCGCCGAGATCGATGAAGTCCAAGGGATCGTGTGGATTGGGGGTAATCTTGATGGTGAATTTCTGATCGACGGAAAGCCCATCGGCATCTGTCGCGCGAACGACGATCGTGCGGCTCGATTGCACCTCATGATCGAATAGGGGCCCGTAAACCGTGCTGACCACACCGGTCACCGAATCGATAGTGAAACGCCCGCCGGCATTGTCGACTAGGCTATAGGTAAAGGGATTGTTGCCGTTATCGCTGTCGATCGCCTTAGCCGTGATGCCGATGGGTTGCCCGGCAAGCGGCACAAACCCCGCCTTCAATTGGATCGTTGGGCTGGAATCGGCATCGGTAATTTTCGTCGGCGCGGAGAGAACCTTACCGTCGAGTTCAAATTTCAGGATTTCGATTCCGGTCAGCGTATCCGTGCCTTCATCGCCATCCGAATTATTGATATCGGTAACGGTAATAACCCCCTGGCCCTGGCTCTGAATGAGATAATCGCTGCGCTTGCCGGAGAAGATGGCGCGATCGATTCCCGCTCCGCCGTAAAGATCGTCGGAACCATTACCGCCTTTCAGGATATCGCTGCCGGCACCGCCATCGAGGCTATCGTCGCCATCGTTGCCGGTCAGAATGTTGTCGCCGCCATTGCCGATGAAATCGTCATTGCCGGCGCCGCCGGTCAGGTTCAGCTTCGCCTTGCCGGTCAGGATGAAACGATCGATTCCAACGAATCCGCCTTGATTGAGATCGATCGAGATCGAGGCCCTGACGATATCGTCCTGGCTGGTATCCGCGCCCTCGTCCACGCTATCGCCTAGGGAATCGATGATATAGGTATCGTTCCCGTTATCGCCGGGCGTATTGCCGCCGCCTTTCAGGATATCGCTGCCGGCGCCGCCATCGAGAATATCGTTGCCGTCGCCGCCGGTCAGCGTATCGGCCTTGGCATTGCCGATCAGGCGATCATCGCCGACATCGCCGTCGAGAGCATTGCTGCCTGTGCCGCCGATCAAAACATTGTTCTTCGCATTGCCGACGAAATTCCAGCCGAGATTGCCTTTATAGGTGACGTTTTCGATCTCGCCCGTATCGCCGCCCGGAGCATCTAGGTCGTCGATCTTGGCGAAGGCGGTATTAAGAGCGGCAGCAGCCAAGATGACCGTATCCGTGCCGCCTTGCGCCGATTCCTCGGCGCGATCGCCGGCATCGTCGAAGACATAAGTATCGCTGCCGGCGAGGCCCACCAGCAAATCCATGCCGGCGCCGCCATCCAAGAGATTATTCCCGCTATTGCCAAGAATCGTATTTTTGGCGGCGTTGCCGGTGCCTTGGAGATCCGCACCGCCGAGCAGGGTCAGGTTTTCGATATTGGCGAGCGATTTCAGGCTATAGGAAATCGTCGAGAAGATGCGATCGCCGATATCGCCGCCATTGGCGATCGTTAAGCTTTCGACAATTTTGTCCTTGAGGGAATCGACATAATAATCGTCATTGCCGGCGCCGCCCGTCAGGATATCGTCGCCCGCCCCGCCATCGAGAACGTCGTTGCCGGCGCCGCCCGCGAGATTATCCTTGCCGGCATAACCGAAAAGCATATTGTCGCCGTTATTGCCGGTGAGAGCGTTGGCGAGGCCATTGCCGCGCCCGACGAAATTGCCGCTTCCCGTCAGCAGCAGATTTTCGACATTGGCGCCGAGCTTGTAATCCACGCCCGCCTTGACGAGGTCGATACCGCCACCCGCTTTCGCATCCTCGGTTTCGAGGACGCCATCGGCGCTATTATCGACGATATAGATATCGTTGCCCTTGCCGCCTGCCATCCTGTCGATGCCGCTGCCGCCATCGAGACTATCGTTGCCGTCATCGCCGCTCAAGCGATCGTCACCCATCCCGCCGCGCAAAATATCGTTGCCGGAAAGCCCGGCGATGCTGTCGCTGCCGCCCTGGCCGTTGATCGTATCGTTGCTCTTATCCTTACCCTGAATTTGATTGTTGAGATCGTTCAAGAAGGTCGCGCCGTTCGCGATACCGACAATTCCCGTCGTCTGGGTCTTATCCCAGATATCGACATTGTCCTTGACCTTGCTCTCGCCGTAGAAGCGGAAATTTCCGGCATTGGTGATGTTCTCCAATTGCTCGATATCGACGCCCACCAAAGTCACACTGGTGCCGCTGGTATCGCCGTCGAAGGTAATGACGACATCCGCCCCATTCTGGGTCAGGATCATGTTGGCAGCCGTCATCCCCTTGCTGATGAAGACCAGGGTATCGAGTTCGCCCGGATTGACGGGGTTGAGAGGATCGGTGCCGAAAATCCCGAAATTGGTGACAGTCACAGTATCGCCCGCATTCACAGGCATCGGGAAATTGCCGGTCGTTAAGCCGTCATAATTGATATTAGCCATGACTCACCTCCTCGCGCGGAATCGCCCGCGCCTCCGTTGCGCTCGAGTCTACGCCCCATTGCGATGCGGCGAAACCGATTTCTTGTAAAAAACTGTGACGAGCATCACAGTTAGAGGGCTATGGAATCCCCTCTTCCTCGCTCATGCGAGGGAGAGGGTTAGGGTTAGGGTGCGGCAATCCCAGAAAGCTGGAAATCGAGAGGGATCGATCTTTGCTATCGCCCTCACCCGACGCTTCGCGTCGGCTGCTCCCAGAGGGAGAGGCAAAGCACCCTTCATCTGCCATCCGACTTCTGACCTCTGTCATCTGTCATCTGACATCTGCCCCCCGCCTACCGCGCCAACGCACGATCGAGAACATTCCGCGTGATGCGTTCGATCGCGGGATCGCCTTGCGCCAATCCGTTCACCCATTCGCAGGTCGCGGCGTTGAAGACTTCGCCCTTGCCCTTGCGGAAGGCAACGATCATGCCCGAGCCGTAGCGCACGCGCGCGATCGTCTCGGCATCGGCCCGGCCATGCAGAATCTCGGCGGCGAAGGCGGCATCGCTCTCGCCGAGGAAGAAATCGCCGCCCGCTTGCCCGCGATCGATCTCGGTCGAAGTCGCGAGGCCCATGGCGAGGATTTCGTAATCCGCCAATCCCGGCGGCAGGGCCGTCGGATAGGGAAGGCCGTCGCGAAAATCGTAATCGATGCCATCGACCTCATAGCCGAAAACGCGCGCTTGCATGCCCAGAAGATCGCCGTAATAGAGATCGGTGCCGGCAAGCGCCCAATGATCGGGGCGATAGACGGTAAAGCCGGCCGAAGCGCGCGGCGTGCAGAGGCCGACATTGGCATAGATGCCGCGCAGGCCGCTCAGGCCGAAAGTCGCGGCGGCGGGGCGTCCGATCTCGGGCGCATCCCAGGCGGTGGTGAGGCGATGCGCGCGATCGCCCTTGCGCCAAGGATCGGCTTCGCGCGCGCGATATTTATAGCAAGTCTGGCTGCGACCGTCGGGCGCGATCCGCATCTGCCAAAGGAAATTGCCGCCGAGGCGGATTGCCGATCCGCCTTGCGCGACGAAAGCATCGACGGCATCGCGCATTTCCCAGGTCCAGTATTCGTCATGGCCGACGATGACGATCGCGCGATAGCGATCGAGCATATGGGGATCGCGATGGAGATCGTGCTGGGTCGCGAGATCGAGGCGATAGCCTTGGCTTTCCGCCCAGATGGCGAAATGCCGGTCATAACTCGCCCAGCCGGCGGAGGCGTATTTCTTGCTGTAGCCCTCGGCATAGGCCCATTCCATATGCGGATAATGCGGCGCAGCGCCCGTTTGCGGCGGTCCGGGCAGAATGGCGCGCGGCGCGCCCGATGGCAGGACGCAGAAGCCGCGACTCCAGGGCCGCTCGAGGCTCACCGTATGGGCGGGAAGATCGCGCGCCCTACCGCAGAGACCCTCGTAGAAATTCGACCCGCCCCAATCGTTATAGGCGGCCCAAGTTCCCGTCGCGGCGATCTGCAGGATGTCGCCGGCTTCGGAACCGGCGCGGAGCGCGAACCAATGATCGCGGAAGAGGCGCTCGCCTTTCGGCGTTTCGCCTTCGAGGCGGAGGAGATAGCCCCCCGACGGCCAATTTTCCGGCAAGCGCCATTGATAGCCGGCGGGCCAAGCGCAGCCCGAAACCGAGGCATCCTCCGGCGTTTCGTGAAAACGGGGCGAAAGCGTCGCTTCGTGGAGGATATCGTTGCGGGCGCCGTCGCGCCGGATGACGAGGCGCAATCGCGAAAGACTGGAATTGATATGGCAGGAGAGAAGATCGCCCGGACGATAGCTTAAGGCATCGGTGTAATGCCAGATTTGCGGAATGCCGGGATCGTTCGCGGCCTTTTCGTAGAAATGATCCTTGACCGCGCTCGGCCGAGGACCGCTACGCCGAAGCCCGCGCAAAGGCGAAGCCGCGCCTTGGCTGGAGCCGCGCGTCATAATCCCGTCCCCGATGCGCCCGCGTCCAGAAACCGCAGATATTGGCCGACATAATCGAAACCGACATGGTCGGCAAAGGCGCGCATCAGCCGCGCCGTGACGGGTCCGGGAAGGCCGGCCGCATAGCGATGGCCGTCGAAGCTGCGCACCGGGCAGAGGCAGAGCGAGGTCGAGGTCAAGAACGCCTCGTCCGCGAAGCGCGCACGCTCCGGCGAAAGATCGGTTTCGAGAATCGGCAGGCCGAGGCTTTGGCAAAGCTCGATCACGACGGCGCGGCTGATCCCCGCCAAGACGAAGGTCTCGCGCGGAGTCAGAACGACGCCCTTCTCCACCACGAAGACGTTGCATCCGGCGCCTTCGGCGAGATGGCCTTCGCGATCGGGCAGGATCGCCCAGGCATCCGGATGATCGGCCGCGATTTCGCGCTGCGCCAGCATCATATTCAGATAATTGCTGGTCTTGGCGCGGGGATCGAGCGCCTCGGGCGCGATGCGGGGCCGCGCGCTCAGGCGCAGATCGATGCCATCCCGAAACAGGCGCGCCCGCGCCCGCAAGGGCAAGGGCGTGCATTCGATGACGATGGTCGCGGCCTTGCCCGATCCCGGCTCGCCATCCAAGACCGATTGGCCGGAGGTCACGCGTTGCGTCACCCACCAATCCTCGCCCGGCCGCAAGGCGGGCGCATTGGCGGCCAGCAAGGTTTCGGTCGCGGCGACCATTTCCGAGACATTCAGCGGGCATTCGATCCTGGCATAAGCGAGGCTCGCGTAAAGCCGTTCGATATGCGCCCGCAAGCGGAAGATGCGACCGGCGAAGGTCCGCTCGGTATCGAAAACGCCGTCGCCATAGATGAAGCCGCGATCGCGGATGCCGATGGCCGCGCGGCTTTCGGGGATAAGATCGCCATCGATATAGACGAAGCGCTCGGGCCTAACCGAAGATTCCGCTGCGCGTTCCCCCGATATCGCCATGGCTTAGCCTCTGCCCCGCTCTTGCGCCCATCATGCCAGGAACGGGACGCGAAGCGGAATCGGAAATTGGTGGGCCCGGAGGGACTCGAACCCCCGACAACACCGTTATGAGCGGCGCGTTCTAACCACCTGAACTACAGGCCCCAAGCGCGGATCGTCACGTATCGAGGAAGCTGCGGAGCTTGCGCGAGCGCGAGGGATGCTTGAGCTTGCGCAAAGCCTTGGCCTCGATCTGGCGGATACGCTCGCGCGTGACCGAGAATTGCTGGCCGACTTCCTCCAGCGTGTGATCGGTATTCATGCCGATGCCGAAACGCATGCGCAGCACGCGTTCCTCGCGCGCCGTCAGCGTCGCCAAGACCCGCGTCGTCGTCTCGCGCAAATTGGACTGGATCGCCGCATCGAGCGGCAGGACGGCGTTCTTGTCCTCGATGAAATCGCCGAGATGGCTATCTTCCTCGTCGCCGATCGGCGTTTCCAGGCTGATCGGCTCCTTGGCGATCTTGAGGACCTTGCGCACTTTTTCCAAGGGCATCAGCAATTTTTCCGCCAATTCCTCCGGCGTCGGTTCGCGGCCGATTTCGTGCAGCATCTGCCGGCTGGTGCGCACCAGCTTGTTGATCGTTTCGATCATATGGACGGGGATGCGGATGGTGCGCGCCTGATCGGCGATCGAGCGCGTGATCGCCTGCCTGATCCACCAGGTCGCATAGGTCGAGAATTTGTAGCCGCGCCGATATTCGAATTTATCGACCGCCTTCATCAGGCCGATATTGCCCTCCTGAATGAGGTCGAGGAATTGCAGGCCGCGATTGGTGTATTTCTTGGCGATCGAGATGACGAGGCGCAGATTGGCCTCGACCATTTCCTTCTTGGCGCGCGAAGCCTCGCGCTCGCCCTTCTGCACGACATTGACGATGCGCCGGAAATCCCCAATCGGCAGATTGACCGCCTCGGCGATCGCCAGGATATTGGCGCGGATCGTCTTCGCCTCTTCCTTATGCGCGGCAACGAAGGTTTTCCAGCCCTTGGCGGCGAGCCGGCCTAACCGCTGGAACCATTTGGGATCGAGTTCGGCGCCGTAATAACGCTGCAGGAATTCCTCGCGCTTGACGCCCGATTTCTGCGTCAGGCGCAGCAATTGCCCTTCGAGGCCGACGAGCTTGCGGTTGAATTCGTAAAGCTCCTCGACCAGGGCTTCGATGCGGGCATTGTTGAGCTTGATGCCGCGCATCAATTCGACCATTTCGGCCTTCTGCTTTTCGTAGGCTTTTTCCGAGCGCGGATTAAGCTCCTCGCCGGCGGCGATCGCCGTCAGCCGCTTGGTCTGGGCCTTGTCCAGTTTCTTATAGAGGGCGGCGATCTTGTCGAAGATTTCGAGCACCTGCGGCAGAAGCTGGCTCTCCATGCTGGAAAGCGAGGTCGCGACCTCGTCCGCCTCCGCGGCCGGGTTGGCGGGCGCCGCCGATGCTTCGGCCTCGGGTTCGGCTTCGCCTTCGCCCTCGGTCTCGGCGGCGACGAAATCCTCGCGCAGCAATTCCTCCTCGCTGGTCGGGCCGCCGCCCATGCTGGCTTCGAGGTCGATGATATCGCGCAGCAACATTTGATTGGTCTTCAGGCGTTCGCGCCATTCGACGATAGCGCGATGCGTGAGCGGGCTTTCGCCGATCCCGCCGATCATCATGTCGCGGCCGGCCTCGATGCGCTTGGCGATGGCGATCTCGCCCTCGCGCGAGAGCAATTCGACCGATCCCATCTCGCGCAGATACATGCGCACGGGATCGTCGGTGCGGCCGACCTCGGTGCTGCCCGTATTGCCGCTGGGGCCGTCTTCCTCGTCGCTTTCCTCTTCCCGATCAGCGCTATCGGCCTCGGCTTCGGCATCGTCGGGTTCTTCATTCTCGACGACGTTGATTCCCATCTCGTTCAGAAGCGCCAGCGTATCCTCGATCTGCTCGGAGGACATCTGCTCGGGCGGCAGGACGGCGTTCAGCTCGTCATAGGTGACGTAGCCGCGTTCCTTGGCCTTGTGCAGCATCTTGCGGACGGCATCGTTCTTGCTGTCCATGAGGGGACCTTCGGCGGCCTCGTCCTTGGGCCGCTGTCCCTCGCCTTGGGGTTTCGTCGTCGCTTTCGCTGCCATCGCTGCCTCTCGCCGGCCTTAGCCATGCCTATAGGGGGTCCCCTATATATAGGGAATCGCGTCTCACCATTTCACATCGAGATCGTCGAGATCGCGCCTTCGGCTCTCCGCCTCGAAGAGAGATTGGCGCGCCATTTCAAGCCGCGTCAGGTTTTCTTCCGACATATTCTCCGCCAGAACCTTGCCGGCGATTTCGACCTCGCTCGCCAATTCCGCTTCCCGCAGCATGGCGAAGACATGGCGCAGACCCAGTTCCGCCTGCTCCGCCGAAGCCTCGGGCGCCGCGAAACGCGTCGTCGCGACGCGCCGGGCAATCTCCGCCAGAAGCGAAGAAAAACCCAAATCCGTCAATGACTTGCCCAGTAAATCGCGATCGGGTTCGGAAATGCGAGCCGCGTGGTCTAGCAAGGCGGACTTCAGCTTGTCAAGCTGGGGGTCGGGAATATCGATCAAGGCAAGGGACTCGCTATAGCGCGACAGGAGTTCGGGATGCCGCCAGAGGACGGCGAGCAGCAATTCGTAAGGGAGGCGCCGGATTCCGCCGGTCCCTCGCCGCGCCCCCTCCCCGCCATCGGCCGGTCCGGGGCGCAAGGGGCGATTGGGGAAGCTCCGCGCCGGGCCGCCGCGGAGCGCAGGCGGGGCCAGTCGCGCTTCCAAACGCTGCAACATTTCGCGCCGATAATCGGCGGCGATAGATCCATCGCCGATCCGGCCGATTTCGGCCAGCAGATCGCGGCGGAATCCCGCCCGCCGCTCCGGCGTATCGAGATGGCGCCCCTCCGTCGCCATCTGCCAAAGGACATCGACCAAGGGTTGCGCGCGGTCGAGCAAGTCGCGCATCCGCGAGGCGCCCTCGGCGCGCAGCAGATCGTCGGGATCGAGGCCGGCCGGCAGCCAGGCGAAGCGCAGCGAAAGACCGGGGCGGAGAATCGGCAAGGCACGCCCCAGCGCCCGCTTCGCCGCCTGAATGCCGGCCGCATCGCCGTCGAAACAGAGAATCGGCTCGGGCGCGAGACGCCAAAGCAAAGCCAGGTGATCCTCGCCGAAAGCCGTACCCAGCGGCGCCACGGTTTGGGGAAAGCCCGCCTCGGCCATGGCGATCGCATCCATATAGCCTTCGACGACGACGATCTCGCCGCGATCGCGGGCCGCTTTCTGCGCCTTGTCGATATTGTAGAGGGTGCGGCTTTTCTTGAAGAGCGGCGTTTCCGGCGTATTGAGGTATTTCGGTTTTTCCTCGCCGAGCGCACGAGCGCCGAAGGCGATGACGCGAGAACGCGCATCGAGAATGGGAAAGGTCAGCCGGCCGCGGAAAAAATCGTGGACGCGGCCGCTTTCTTCCTGCCGCTTCAGCAACCCGGCCTCGATCCCTAACGCCTCGGGCACGTTTTCCTTTTCCAATTTGGCCTTGAGCGCATTCGCGTCGCCAGGCGCGAAGCCGAGGCGAAAGCGCTTGGCGGCGGCGGCATCGAGGCCGCGCCGTTCGAGATAGGCGCGCGCCGCCGCCCCGGCTTGCCCGCCGAGCTGCGCCTCGAAAAACCGCGACGCCAAGTCGAGAACGCCAGCTAGGCTCGCCTGCCGTTCGGCGGCTTCGCGCGCGGCCGGGCTTTCGCGCGGGACTTCGAGCCCCGCTTCGGCCGCCAGCTTTTCGATGGCGGCGGGAAAATCCAGCCCCTCGGTCTCCATGACGAAGGTGATCGCGTCGCCATGAGCGCCGCAGCCATAGCAATGGTAATGCGCGTCCTCGCCATGATCGTAAACATGGAAGCTCGGCGATTTCTCGCGATGGAAGGGACAAAGCCCGGTCGCTTGATCGCCGCGACGCGTCAAGCGAACGCGCCGGCCGACGATATCCACGATCGACAGGCGCCGCTTCAGCTCTTCCTTGAATGAGACGGGAAGCGACATCGCCCGCGCGCTTTTCCGCTCAGCCGAGCTTGGTCTTGACCAGCGGGCCGATCGTCGCGAAATCCAACCGTCCGGCGAAGCGCGATTTCAGCAGCGCCATCACCTTGCCCATGTCCTTAACGCCGGCGGCCCCCGTTTCGGCGATGGCGGCGAGAATGGCGGCCTCCGTCTCCGCCGCGCTCAAGGCTTGCGGCAGATAATCGCGAATGACGGCGATCTCGCTTTCTTCCTTGGCGGCCAATTCCTCGCGCTGGCCTTGGCGATAGAGGGCGATGCTTTCCTGACGCTGGCGCACCATCTTCTGCAGCATGTCGACGATTTCGGCATCGCCGATCCCCGTCGCATTGCCGGCGGGCCTAGCGGCGATGTCCCGATCCTTCAAGGCGGCGAGGATAAGACGAAGGACGGCGACCCGCTCCATCGCGCGCGCTTTCAGGGCAGTTTTCAAATCCTCGCTCAGGCGCTGGCGCAACATCGTCATCGCATCTCTCGGCTTCGCTGCATTCGGAAAAGCCCAGGATATCGGATTCGCGGCTTCGAGTCCATGTCGGAATTACTCTAACAAATTGAAAAACCTGACTTATCCACCGGCAAAGCGCTTGACGGCCCGCTTGCGAAAGCCTAGAAACCGGCGATTTCGAGCCGCCCCGCGATTCCCACCCGATCGAAGGTTCGCTTCATGCCCGATCTCATCGGCACAGAACAGACCGCGCCGACCGCTCTGCTGGTCCTTGCCGACGGCATTGTCTTTCGCGGGATCGGGTTCGGCGCCGAGGCCGAGAATGTCGGCGAGGTCTGCTTCAACACGTCGATGACCGGCTATCAGGAAATCATGACCGATCCTTCCTATGCCGGGCAGATCATCGCCTTCACCTTTCCCCATATCGGCAATATCGGCGCCAACGAGGAGGATATCGAGACCGCAACGCCTGCCGCCTTGGGCTGCGTGCTGGCCGAACCCCCTAGCGCCCCCTCGAATTGGCGCGCCGAATTGCCCTTCGATCGCTGGCTGAAGCGCCAGGGCCTGCCCGCCATCGCCGGCATCGATACGCGCGCTTTGACCCGGCGCATCCGCGATGGCGGCGCGCCCAACGGCGTCATTGTCCATCGCCGCGACGGGAAATTCGATATGCCGGCGCTGATCGCCAAGGCCAAGGCTTGGCCGGGATTGACCGGCATGGATCTCGCCAAGGATGTGACCTGCCGGCAAAGCTATCGCTGGTCGGAGGGGCGCTGGGCGTTGGGCCAGGGCTATCGCCCCGCCAAGCCGCCGCGCTTTCGCGTGGTCGCCATCGATTACGGCGCCAAGCGCAATATCCTGCGCTGCCTCGCCGATGCCGGCGCCGAGGTCACGATCGTGCCCGCCGCCAGCACGGCGGAGGAAGTTCTCGCCCATAAGCCGGACGGCGTTTTCCTCTCCAACGGTCCGGGCGACCCGGCGGCGACCGGGATCTATGCCGTGCCGACGATCCAGGCGCTGCTGGCCAGGAATCTGCCGATCTTCGGCATCTGCCTCGGCCATCAGATGCTGGCCTTGGCGCTGGGCGGAACGACCCGCAAAATGGCGCGCGGCCATCGCGGCGCCAATCACCCGGTCAAGGATCTGGCGACCGGCAAGGTCGAGATCACCAGCCAAAATCACGGCTTCGAAGTCGTCGCGGAAAGCCTGCCGGCCAATGTTCGCGTCACGCATGTTTCGCTTTTCGACGGTTCGCTCGAAGGCATCGCGCTCGCGGAGAAGCCGGTCTTTTCCGTGCAATATCACCCCGAAGCCTCGCCCGGTCCGCAGGATAGCCATTATCTTTTCCATCGCTTCGCGGCGATGATGGAAGCCGCGTCATGAAGCACGGCGACCATGCCTAAGCGCAGCGATATCCGCTCGATTCTCATCATCGGCGCCGGCCCCATCGTCATCGGTCAGGCCTGCGAATTCGATTATTCCGGCGCCCAGGCGGTGAAGGCTTTGCGCGAGGAAGGCTATCGCGTCATCCTCGTCAATTCCAATCCGGCGACGATCATGACCGATCCCGACCTCGCCGATGCGACCTATATCGAGCCCATCACGCCCGATGTCGTCGCGCGCATCATCGCCAAGGAAAAACCCGACGCCTTGCTCCCCACCATGGGCGGGCAGACGGCGCTCAATACGGCGATGGAGCTGCATCGCTCGGGGCGATTGGCAGCACTCGGCGTCGAGATGATCGGCGCTCAGGCGGAAGCCATCGACATGGCCGAGGATCGCCAGCTATTCCGCCAAGCTATGGATCGCATCGGCCTCGAAAGCCCACGCGGTCGCTTGGTCGCCAATCTCGATCAAGCGATGGCGGCGCTTGGCCTGACCGGCCTGCCCGCCATCATCCGGCCGAGCTTCACGCTCGGTGGCACCGGCGGCGGCATCGCCGAAACCGAGGCGGATTTCCGCCGCATCGTTGAGGGCGGCCTCAAGGCCTCGCCTGTCGGCGAGGTGCTGGTCGAGGAATCGGTTCTCGGCTGGAAGGAATACGAGATGGAGGTCGTGCGCGATCGCGCTGACAATTGCATCATCGTTTGCGCGATCGAGAATATCGATCCCATGGGCGTCCATACCGGCGATTCCGTGACCGTCGCCCCCGCTCTGACGCTGAGCGATAAGGAATATCAGATCATGCGCAACGCCTCGATCGCGGTTTTGCGCGAGATCGGCGTCGATACCGGCGGTTCCAACGTGCAATTCGCCGTCGATCCCAAGACCGGGCGTCTCATCGTGATCGAGATGAACCCCCGCGTCTCGCGCTCCTCGGCGCTCGCCTCCAAGGCGACCGGCTTCCCGATCGCCAAGATCGCGGCCAAGCTCGCGGTCGGCTACACGCTCGACGAACTCCGCAACGACATCACCGGCACGACCAGCGCGTGCTTCGAGCCGACCATCGACTACGTCGTCACCAAGATGCCGCGCTGGACCTTTGAGAAGTTCCCCGAGGCCGACGAGACGCTGACGACACAGATGAAGTCCGTCGGCGAGGCGATGGCGATCGGGCGGACCTTCAAGGAGAGCTTCCAGAAGGTCATCCGCTCGATGGACGTGAAGCGCTTCGGTCTGGGCCTGGATCGCAACGACAAGTGGCTGGAGGCACGCCGTGCTGGCAAGGCCGGCAACGTGACCACTGAGGCGGGCAAGCAGACTTTCCGCACCGCCGACGGCCAGCCGATCGAGTGGCCCATCGCCGAGGACAAGCTGAGCCGCAAGCTCGCCATCCCGAGCCAGGGCCGGCTCTACTACGTCCGCTACGCGATGAAGATGGGCTGGACCGACGAGAAGATCTTCGGTCTGTGCAAGATCGACTACTTCTTCCTCGATCAGATCCGCCAGTTGGTGGAGTTCGAGGACGTGCTGTGTTCGTACGCGAAGCTCGAGGACGTCCCCGCGGACGTGCTCTTCGAAGCCAAGCAGCTCGGTTACTCCGACGCCCAGCTCGCGAACCTGTACCTGGGCAAGATCAGCCCGGAGACGATCATCCAGGTCCGCAACCACCGCAAGGGATTGAAGATCGAGCCGGTGTACAAGCTGGTCGATACCTGCGCCGCCGAGTTCGAGGCCGTCACGCCGTACTACTACTCGACGTACGAAACGGGGAGCGGAGCAGGCAAGGCCGACGACGAGATTCGAGTCTCGGATCGCCCGAAGGTCATCATCATCGGCGGCGGGCCCAACCGCATCGGTCAGGGCTGCGAGTTTGATTACTGCTGCGTCCACGCCGCGTTCGCCGCGCGTGAGCTGGGCTTCGAATCGGTGATGATCAACTCGAACCCGGAGACGGTCAGCACGGATTACGACACGTCGGACCTGCTCTTCTTCGAGCCGCTGACGCTTGAGGACACGCTCAACATCATCGAGCGCCTCAACGGGAAGACCCTCGAACGCGACGCCAACGGCTGGAACGGCAAGCGCAACGGCCTTGTCCACGGAGTCGTTGTGCAGTTCGGCGGCCAGACGCCGCTGAATCTGGCCCACGGCTTGGTGCAGGGCGGCACGCCCCTGATCGGCACCAGCCTCGATTCCATCGACCTCGCCGAAGACCGCAAGCGCTTCGACGCCCTGCTCGAACGCCTCGGCCTCTCC
>CAYQAG010000009.1:0-2618 GCA_964415425.1 uncultured Rhodospirillaceae bacterium
AGCCCACAAAGTCTTGAGTTTGTCGCCCGGATATCTCGGAAAATAGGCAGGGATGACATCATGTTGACCAAGAAACAGCGCGAATTGCTGCAATTCATTCAAGACCGTCTCTCGGAAACGGGAATCTCTCCCTCCTTCGACGAGATGAAGGATGCGCTCGGCCTTAAATCGAAATCGGGCGTGCATCGCCTGATTACCGGTCTCGAAGAGCGCGGCTTCATTCGCCGCTTGCCGCATCGCGCGCGCGCCCTCGAAGTCCTGCGCATGGCCGAGGATCAGGTGCAAAAATCCCCGCCCGAGACGCAAAAGCGCGGCTTCACGCCCAGCATCATCCGCGGCGATTTCACCCCCTCCCTTTCCGGCGCGGCGCTCGCCGCCAGCGCCATGGCGGCGGTCAACCTGCCGCTTTACGGCAAGATCGCGGCCGGAACGCCGATCGAAGCCTTACGGGATTCCTCGGCGACGATCGATGTTCCCGCTTCCATGCTGGGCCGGGGCGAGCATTACGCCCTGACCGTGGAGGGCGATTCGATGATCGAAGCCGGAATCGAGGATGGCGATACCGTGCTGATCGAACGCTGCGAGAATGCGGAAAACGGCGCGATCGTGGTCGCGCTGGTCGATAGCAACGAAGTCACGCTCAAACGCCTGCGCCGCAAGGGCGATTCGGTCGCCCTGGAACCGGCCAATCCGGCGCATAAGACGCGCATCTTCGGCCCCGACCGCGTGAAGGTTCAAGGACGCCTCGTCGGATTGATGCGACGCTATTGAGTGGCGGAGGGCGTAGCGCCCGGCGTCGATCCCGTTCCGTCGAGAAAGATCACAAGATCGTCGGGATGCGCGAAATTCAGCATCGCGCGCGCCTGCTCGTCCAGAAGATCGGGATCGAGACTGGAATTGGATAACAGCGCCACTCGGCGCTCCAGGGCTTGGCGCTCGTCCAGCGTGCGGTCGAGCTCCGACTGGGCGGTCTTCAATTCCTGAGAAAGCCGCATCCAAGCCAGAATGCCGCGATCGCCATGCAAAGCGTGATAGGCAAAATAGCCGGTGAGGCAGGCCGCCATGAGCTGGAAACCTACCTGACGCAATCGCCGATTCATCTCGCGCCGGGATATCATCGGCCTAGAGAATCACAGGCGAATCCCCGGGTCAATAGGAAAGAGAGTCAATGGGTTAAATTATGGGGCTGAGTCCGGGAATCAACCCGTCAGCGCGAATCCCGCTTAGGGCGCGCCACGGCCGACCGACCGGCATAGCGCCCGCTTTCGCCCAATTCCTCGGCGATTCGCAGTAATTGATTGTATTTCGCCAAGCGATCCGATCGGCTCAAGGAGCCGGTCTTGATCTGCCCGCAATTCGTGGCGACGGCAAGATCGGCGATCGTGTGATCCTCGGTCTCGCCCGAGCGATGCGAAAGGACGGCGCGATAACCGGATTTATGCGCCAGCTCGACCGCCGCCAACGTTTCGCTCAACGTACCGATCTGATTGACCTTGACGAGAACCGCATTGGCGATGCCGCGCGCGACGCCTTCGGCGATGCGGCGGGGATTGGTGACGAAAAGATCGTCGCCGACCAATTGCACCTTGTCGCCAAGGGCCGTCGTCAATTCCGACCAGCCTTGCCAATCGTCCTCGGCCATGCCGTCCTCGATCGTGACGATCGGGTATCGGCGGACGAGATCGGCATAGAATCCGACCATGGCCGAGGCGTCGAGAATTTTGCCCTCGCCCTCCAACCGATAGCGGCCGTCGCGGAAAAATTCGGTCGCCGCCGCATCGAGGCCGAGCGCCACATCCTCGCCCGGACGGAAACCCGCCGCCTGAATGGCCGCCGCGATGAAATCCAAAGCTTCCGCCGCGCTGCGGAGATTGGGCGCGAAGCCGCCCTCGTCCCCGACATTGGTATTATGCCCGGCCGCTTTCAGCCGCGCTTTCAAGGCATGAAAGATTTCCGCGCCCCAGCGCAGAGCCTCGGGAAAATCGGGCGCCGCCCAGGGCAGGATCATGAATTCCTGGAAATCGATGGGGTTGTCGGCATGCGCGCCGCCATTGACGATATTCATCATCGGCACCGGCAAGACATGCGCGCCCGCCCCGCCGACATAGCGATAAAGCGGCAGATGCGAGGCGGCCGCCATCGCCTTGGCGAGCGCAAGACTGACGCCGAGGATCGCATTCGCGCCGAGGCGCGATTTGTTTTCGGTCCCGTCGAGTTCGCATAAGGCGCGATCGGCGCCGGCCTGATCCCAGCCCTCGCGCCCCATCAGCAAATCGCGGATTTCGCCATTGACGGCTTCGACGGCTTGGCGGACGCCCTTGCCGCCATAGCGCGATTTATCGCCGTCGCGCCGCTCGACCGCCTCATGCGCGCCGGTCGAAGCGCCCGAAGGCACGGCGGCGCGGCCGCGACTGCCGTCGCTCAAGGAAAGATCGACCTCGATCGTCGGATTGCCGCGGCTATCCAAAATCTGCCGCGCGAAGATATCGCTGATGGTCGTCATGATTCCGTCCCTGCGGATTGGCGTTCTATAATTCGCGTCGGCAGGGTTATAGCGAGGATGATCGCGTCTGGCGAGAGCGGAAACCGCGCGGCCGCGCAAAGGCGGCCGCTTCGCG
>CAYQAG010000009.1:2718-29138 GCA_964415425.1 uncultured Rhodospirillaceae bacterium
ATCGCGTCTGGCGAGAGCGGAAACCGCGCGGCCGCGCAAAGGCGGCCGCTTCGCGAATCATCATGTCGAGTGCGGGGCGCAGGGCTTCGATATCGCCGGGAGCACGAAAATCGATCGCCCGGGTTTGCCGGGTTTCGCCCTGGAGGATCCGCGCGGGATCGGGCAGCAGAACGCCATATTCGAAATAGAGGCGAACCTTATCCGCCAAGGGGAAAAGGCCACAAAAATAACCGGCCCGATCGCTGGCATAGGTCAGCGCACGCCAACCCGGACGAAAAGCCTCCCGCGATTCGGGTGCGATTTCCTGGATGAGGCGCCGCAATGCGCGCGCGACCTTCGGGACCGGCGGCGCCAGACCGGCCAGCATCGAGGCAATATCGGCCGCTTCCGCCCTGCGCGCCGACGTCTTTTGCCGCTTTCTCCCGCTGCGCGCGTTCATCCTCGGTTGATCTTCCGCCATCCTCACCGCAAGATGCCGGCCATGATGACAGCACCCTATCTCGAAATCCAGGATATCGCCGGGCGCGGCGAGACCGGCGAAGGCATCGCCGGCCTTTCCTTAATGCTGGCGAAGGGCGCTTTCCTCGCTCTGGTCGATACGGATCGGGCGAGCGGCAGCGCCTTGCTCGATCTCCTCGCCGGCTTCGCGCCGTTGCGGCGCGGCGCAATCCGCTGCGAAGGAATCGATATCGCCGCGCGCGATGTCGACCGGCGCGGCATCATGAGCGTGCCGCGCGGTCTTGCCCTCTTTTCGCGGATGAACGCTTTCGACAACATCGCTTTTCCTTTGCGCCGGCATGGCTTGGGGCGCGGCGCCATGGCCGCTCGCGTTACCGCCTTGGCCGGGGAACTCGGTCTTGACGGGGCGACCCTGCGCTTGCGGGCGCGGGAATTATCGCCGGAAGCCGCCTTGCGCGTCGCCCTGGCGCGCGCCTTGGCCGGGGAACCCGCGATCCTGCTGCTCGACGAACCCTTGGATGCGATCGCCCCGCCGCAGCGTCCGGCCTTGGCTGCCATGCTCAAGCATCTGCATCGCCGTTTCGCCTTGACCTCGATTCTGGCGACGCGCGATCTCCCTTTGGCGATGATGCTGGCCGACCGGATCGACGTTCTGGAAGGCGGGCGCATCGTGCAATCGGGCTTGGCCGACGATATCTATTACCGGCCCTACGATGCACGGATCGCCAATCTCGCCGGTCGGACCAATCTCATCCCGGTCGAGATCGCCGTCGAGGGCGAAAGATTCCGAATCGCGGCGCCGTTGGAACCGGCGACGATCGATCTTCCGCGCGAGCGTCTCGCGCCCGGCCTCGAATCCGGACGCGGCTTGATGCTGGTTCGCCCCGAGCAAGTTCGCCCCTCGCTCGGTATTCGGCGCTTCGATTGCACGATCAAGGGCCGGATCGAGGACGTCTTCCATCGCGGCGGCATTCTGGAAATCCGCCTTCGCGCCGATGGCCTCGCCCAGCCGATCGCTTGCGACATCCCCGCCCCGCCGCCCTTCCCGCTCGAAATCGGCCATGACGTGACCTTGGGATGGAATCGCGTCGATACGTTCATCTTGCCGGCCGGATCGGAAGCGTGATGGCATCCGCCGAACACGATCCCCGCCAGCCCGGTTTCGAGCGTTATGGGCCGATATTGCTGCGCCAAGGCGGATTTCTGATTCAGATCGCGATCTTTCTCGGCCTCGTTTACGCGCTCGCGGTTATCGCGCTGCAGCCGATCGTGCTGCCTTCGCTTGGCAGTCTCGGCGTGATCTGGCGCAATCTCGCGGAAGATTCGGATTTCGCCGGGACTTGGCCCGCCGGCCTTCTGCATGCCGGCCTCACCGCCCTTTTCGCGACTTTCGCCTCCTGGCCTGTCGCTTTCGCCATCCAGCTTTGGCAAGGCTGGCGTCGGCGCATCGCCATTTTTGCTATTCTGGCCGTCTTCTTTCTCGACCCCGCCATCCGCGCCATCGGTTGGGTCGATCTCATCGCCTGGGGCGGCGGCGAATTTCTGCTGATCGGCCCCTTCGCCATCGGACTTGCCGGCATTTTCGGCTGGATACCCGTCGCGATCCTGATCCAGGGGCTTTATCTCCACCGCCTCGATCGGCGCGAGGTTGCGCTCGCTCGGCAATGCGGGGCCGGCGCTTGGCCGCTCGCTTGGCGCCTCATCCTGCCGCAAGCCTGGCCGGGCGCCGCCTGCGCCATTCTCGTCATCCTGATCGGCGCGCTGGGGCAGATTCTCGAATCCCGCATGCTTGGTTTGCGCCACGCGCCGCAGCTTGGCGAATGGCTGCAACGACGCCTTGCCTTCGCCAGCGACTGGCCGAGCGCCGCCAGCTTCATCCTGATCGCCGCGCTGATCGCCGGGTCGGTCCTGGCGGTCCTGGCCGGATCCTTGCAATGGCGCTTCCGCAGCGCGAGGGCGAAACCGTGATCGCGAAAACGTTGCGCTCCGGCCGGATCGCGATCGATCTCGTCGCGTTGCTTATTCTCGCCTTCATCCTGGCGCCGAGCCTCGTCTTCGCCGGCAAGGCAGCACTTTATTCCTGGCAGATCGCGCAGATTGCCGACGGATCGATGCTGGCCTTCGCCTTGCATATGGAGCCCGCCATCCTGCTATCGCTCGGCTGGTCGCTGATCCTCGCCGCCATCGTCGCAATCGGCGCTTGCCTCTGGGGGTTGGCCCTCGCCCCATTCTGGCTCGGCTGGGCGCGGCGCGGCCAATGGGTGCGGATCGCCATCTCCGCCTTGCCGCTGCTGCTACCGCGCTTCCTGCTGGCCGGCGCCCTCGCCCTTAGCGTGGTCGAGATCGGCGGCGGATTCGGTTATGCGCCGGTGGCGCTCGCGCAAATCTTCATGGCCGCGCCGGCGGCGGCGGCGATCCTCGCCATCGGCTGGTCGCGCCTCGATCGCGCGCAGTTGCGCGCCGCGCGTCAAGCCGGTGCCAAGCGCGGCGAAATCTTCCGGCGGATAATTCTTCCCTATCTTCGCCTCTATGTCGCGATCGCCATCCTTGCCGGCTTCTTGCTTTCGATCGGCGATTTTTATCTCGGCTATATCCTGGGCGGTTCCGAACCGCTGCTCTCGCCGACGCTCTTCTCCGGCCTGAGCGCGGCGCGCTCGCCGCTTTATTACCCGCTCGCCTTGCTCGTCATGATCGGCCAAGCCGCGCTCGTGCTGGTTCTGGCTCGCCTCTGGCGCCGCGCGGGCCGCGACCGATAACGATGGCCGATCTCGATCTTTGTTATACCGAAGCCGGCGATCTCGCCCGCGCGATCCGCGCGGGCGAACTTTCACCCGTGACTCTCGTCGAAAATAGTTTGGCGCGGATCGCCGCGATCAACCCGCAGCTCAACGCCTTCTGCTTCGTCTATGCGGAAGAAGCCATGGCCGAAGCGCGGCGTCAGGAAAAGGAAGCCCGGGCCGGGCATTTCCGGGGACCGCTTCACGGCATTCCCTATGCCTTGAAGGATTTGACGCCGACCCGGGGCAAGATCACGACGCTAGGCTCCTATGCCTATCGCGATTGGGTGCCCGAGGCGGATGCGCCGATCGCCGAAGCCTTGGCCAAGGCCGGCGGCATTCTGATCGGCAAGACGACGACACCGGAATTCGCCTTTGCCGGTTTCACCGAAAGCCCGCTTTGGGGGATCACGCGCAATCCCTGGAATGCGACCCATACGCCGGGCGGGTCGTCCGGCGGATCGGGCGTCGCCGTCGCTACCGGCTGCGTGCCGCTGGCCGAGGGTTCCGACATGGGCGGTTCGGTGCGCATTCCCGCCAGTTGTTGCGGCATCGTCGGTCTGAAGCCGAGTTTCGGCCGTATTCCCTTCACCATCCTGCCTAGCCTTTTCGATCAGCTTTCCCATTTCGGCCCGTTGGCGCGCAGCATCGCCGATGCGATGCTGTTCATGGCCGCAACGCAAGGCCCGGACGAGCGCGACATTCAATCCAATACCGCCCCGCTCGATTTCTCCTCGCCGCTCGCCGGGCGCTTGGCCGGAAAGACATTGGGATTGCTGCTCGATTGCGGCAATCGCCATTGGGATAACGAAGTCGAAGCGGCGATCCGCCGCTTGGCCGATCTCTGCCGTTTGGCCGGCGCCGAAATCGTCGAGGTCGGCTTGCCCTGGGGCCTTGCCGAAGACGAATTATGGGCGGCGCATTGGTCGGTCTATCTCGCCACTTTCTTCGGGCACCATCTGGAAAGGCATCGGGCGCAGATGGATCCGCGCCTCATCGCCTATCTCGAACGCGGGCTTGCCATGGGCGCCGTCGAATTCAAAGCCATCGAGATCGAAAGATCGCGCATGTGGCGGGAAGTCTCGCCCTTGCTGCAGCGTTGCGACGCCTTGCTGACCGGAACGCTCTGCCAGCCGCCGCCGAAGATCGGCCCCGGCGATGCGGATTTCTATAAGACCGGCGGCGATGGGCGCTATCGCGCTTTCGATTTCACCTCGGTCTGGAATTTCGTCAGCCAATGCCCGGCCTTGTCGATCCCGGCCGGCATGACCGCAACCGGCCTGCCGATCGGCGCGCAGCTCATCGGCCGGCGCTTCGCCGATCGCGATCTCCTCGATCTCGGCGCCGCCATCGAACGCCTTGCGCCTTGGGCGGATCGTCGCCCGCCGATCTGAGATCCTCCCTTCCGCTTGCGGAAGGAAGGCGAACCGGGCTATGCCCTCGCCGAAGATAAGACAAAGGTGACGGCATGGCCCAGGCAGAATTGCGATCCGGCGGAAAGATTCTCGTCGATCAACTGAAGATTCATGGGGTCGATATGGCTTTCGCCGTGCCGGGGGAAAGCTATCTCGACGTGCTCGATGCCCTGCACGATGCCGGCGACCGGATCCGGCTCGTCACCTGCCGCCAGGAAGGCGGCGCCGCTTACATGGCCGAAGCCTATGGCAAAATGACGGGGCGCCCCGGCATCTGTTTCGTGACGCGCGGTCCCGGCGCCACCAATGCCTCGATCGGCGTGCATACGGCCTTCCAGGATTCCTCGCCGATGATTCTTTTCATCGGTCAAGTCGCCCGCGACCAAGTCGAACGCGAAGCGTTCCAAGAAATCGATTTCCGCCGCATGTTCGGGCCGATGACGAAATGGGTGGCCGAGATCGACGATGCGCGACGCATCCCCGAATATGTAAGCCAAGCCTTCCATCGCGCGCTCAACGGCCGGCCCGGCCCCGTCGTTCTCGCCTTGCCCGAGGATATGCTGACCGATCGCGTTGAGGCCGCGGATGCCGGACCCTATCGAATATCGCGCGCGCATCCCGGCGCTGCCGATATGGCGGCTCTGCATCGCGCCTTGGCGGCGGCCGCGCGGCCGCTCGTCATCCTGGGCGGCGGCGGCTGGGATCGCGACGCCGTCGCCGATATCCGGGATTTTACCGTCGCCCATAATCTGCCGACCGGCTGCGCCTTCCGCTGCCAGGATCTTTTCGACAACGATCTCGACAATTACGTCGGCGATGTCGGCATCGGCATCAATCCGAAATTGGCCGCGCGCATCAAGGAGAGCGATCTCGTGCTGGCGATCGGCGCGCGCCTCGGCGAGATGACGACATCGGGCTATACGCTGTTCGACATCCCCGTGCCGCGCCAGAAGCTCGTCCATGTTCATGCCGCCGCCGAGGAATTGGGGCGCGTCTATCAAGCCTATCTGCCGATCAATAGCGGCATGGCGGCCTTCGCCGCCGCCGCCAAGGCGCTGCCCGCCATTCCTGCCCGCGCCTGGGATTCCTGGACGCGCGCAATACGGCAGGATTATCTCGAATACTCGCGGCCGCCGCACATTCCCGGCGCCGTGCAGATGGGCGAGATCATGACCTATCTGCAGCAACGTCTGCCCGCCGATGCTATTATCACCAACGGCGCCGGCAATTACGCGACCTGGGCGCATCGTTTCTATCGCTACCGGCACTATCGTTCGCAGCTCGGCCCGACTAACGGCGCCATGGGCTATGGCGTCCCCTCGGCGGTCGCCGCCAAGCTGATCGCGCCGCAGCGTGCCGTCGTCTCCTTCAACGGCGATGGTTGTTTCCTGATGAACGGGCAGGAATTGGCAACCGCCGTGCAATTCGGCGCGGCGGTCGTTTTCCTCGTCCTCAATAACGGCATGTACGGAACGATCCGCATGCATCAAGAACGCCATTATCCCGGCCGCGTTTCGGGCACGGCGCTCGTCAATCCCGATTTCGCCGCTCTCGCTTGCGCCTATGGCGCGCATGGCGAGGTCGTGGAACGGACGGCGGATTTCGCGCCGGCTTTCGAACGTGCGATGGCGGCCGGCAAGGCGGCGCTGATCGAAATCCGCATCGACCCCGAAGCGATCACGCCCAGGCAGAGTCTCAGCGAAATTCGCAAGGCCGCCATGACGGCGGCGAACGGTCGCGGCGCCTGAACGCAATCCGGCCATGAGCGCGCCGCGCCTCGCCAGCGAACTCTATATCCAGGCCCATCTCCGCCGCTGCGCCGCCGAAGGTATCGCCGCTACGGTTCTGCATCGCGGCGATGCCTGGGGCGGCGCGCTCGTGATCCGTATCAATCTCTTAGGTCCCGGCTTTCGGCTTTTCACGCAAACGCGCGATGCCGAGGGCGAAATCGCTTGGCTCGCGCTGGGCGGCGAGGCGCCCTTGAGCGAGGCCGCCAGCGATATCGAGATTGCCCGCCAGATCGCGCGCGATCCCGATCTCTGGGTCGTCGAGATCGATAGCCGCGAGGGCCGCAATCCCTTCGCCGGCAAGATTTTATAGCCAACCCGATTTCTTGAAGCGCCAGAACAGAATGCCGCAAATGCCGAAGATGACGGCGAGAATGGCGGGATAGCCGTAGCGCCAGGACAATTCCGGCATGGCCTGGAAATTCATACCGTAGATACCGGCGATCGATGTCGGCACGGCCAGCATCGCCGCCCAGGCCGCGAGGCGGCGCATAACGTCGTTCTGTCGGATCGACGCCATCAGCATTTTCGATTCGACCACGGCCTTCAGCGTTTCGCGCAAAGTTTCGATCCGATCGAGCAAGATCTGTCCGTGATCGAAGACATCGCGGAAATAAGGATGCGTATTGGCATCGATCATCGCGATATCGAAGCGCACCAGGCGCTGGCAGATATCGGGAATCGGCGTAACGGCATGGCGCATCTCCAGCAATTCGCGGCGAAGCTCGGCGATCTCCTCCAGTATCTCGCGAAGATCGTCGCCGGCAAAAACACGGGCTTCGACTGCCTCGATCGCATCTTCGAGATACTCGATAATCGGGAAATACTGATCGACGATGAAATCCATCAAGGCGTAGAGGATGAAATCCTCGCCCTTTTTCAGACGATCCGGGGCGTTCTCGCAGCGCGCCCGAACGTCGGCATAGCTGGTCGAGGCGCCATGCCGGACCGAAATGACATAGCCGCGGCCGATGAAGAAAGAGGTTTCCCCCATCTGCAATTGGCCATCGGTCAATTGCGCCGTCTTCATGACGACGAAGAGCGTATCGCCGTAGATTTCGAGTTTGGGCCGCTGATGCGCCTTATAGGCGTCCTCGACGGCAAGATCGTGAAGGCCGAAATAGCCTTGCAATTTATGCAACACCCCCTGCCCCGGCTCATTGAGGCCGATCCAGATAACGCGATGGGGCGCAATCCGCATCTCGGCGGGATTGTCAATGTCGAGATTGCGCAGGCGTCGGCCGTTTTCGTAGACAGCGCAATTCACTACCGGATTCATGGGACCCTCGCTTCCCGACGATTGCCGAGGATGCTAACCTCCGCCGGCCTTTTCGGCTAGAGGAGAAGCCCCGTGTTCGCCAGCGCCATCGCCATGATTGCCGATTCCTGGCTGCCCCTGGCCTTTGGCGGCGGGATCATTCTGCTGGCGGCGATCGTTCGCGGCTTTTCCGGCTTCGGCTTTTCGCTGCTTTCGATCACCGCGCTCTCGCTGCTTCTGCCGGCGCGCGAAATCGTTCCGGCGATCTTCCTGCTCGAAATCGCGGCCTCGATCAACCTCATCCCCTCGATCTGGCGCGACGTCGATTGGCGCTCGATCCTCTGGCTGCTGCTGGGCTATACGCTGGCCTTGCCCTTCGGCGTCGCGGCCCTCGCGCATGGACCGGCCGCGCCGATGCAGTTGGCGCTGGCCGTCTTCGTCATCGCCAGCGTCGCGCTCATGCTGCGCGGATTTCGCCTCGCCCAGACGCCGGGACGCGCCGCGACGGGCCTTGTCGGCGCGTTTTCCGGGCTTGCCAACGGTGCCTTCGGAATCGGCGGCCCGCCCGTCGTGCTTTTCTATTTTTCGAGCCCGGCGGCAGCCCGGATCGGCCGCGCCTCCGTCATCGCCTTTTTCCTTAGCACCGACCTCCTGGGGATCGCCTTCCAGGCGCGGGAGGGTTTGGTAACCGAACGCAGCTTCGCGCAATTCCTCGTTTGGCTGCCGGCCTTGCTCATCGGCATCTGGATCGGCGCAACGGCCTTCCGTCGCATGGACGAGGCACGCTTTCGGCGGATCGTGCTTGTCATTCTAATGGGGATCGCGCTTCTCAGCGGCGCGAAGGCGCTTATCGATCTGCTGGCGTCCTAGGATCGAGCCATTGGCGCATATGCCCGGCGATGATGCCTTCCTCGTCGGTCGGGATCGCCCATAAGCCGACGCGGCTCTCCGGTGCGGCGAGATCGGGGCCCTGCGCGGCATTGCGAGCGGGATCGATCGCGATCCCCAACCAGCCAAGCTCCGCGCAGATCGCCGCGCGGATCGGCGCCGCGTTTTCGCCGATGCCGCCGGTGAAGACGAGCGCATCCAGCCCGCCCAAGGCCGCGACATGGGAGCCGATCTCGCGGCGGATACGATAGCAATAGCTGGCGATGGCGAAAGCCGCGCGGGGATCCCGCGCCTCGGCGGCAAGCAGGCTTCGCATATCGGCGCTCGATTCCGAAAGCGCCAGGAGACCACTTTCCCGATAAAGCAGGTTTTCGAGGCCAGCCGCGTCGAGCCCGGCCTCGCGCAGCAGGAAAAGCAGCACGCCGGGATCGAGCGCACCCGGTCGCGTTCCCATGACGAGGCCGTCCAAGGTCGAAAACCCCATGCTGGTCGCGATGGAGCGGCCCTTGGCGATGGCGGCGAGGCTTGCCCCATTGCCGAGATGGGCGACGATCAGCCGATCGGGCAGAAACCCAAGATAATTCGGCAAGGCGGCGAGGATCGATTCGTAGGAAAGGCCGTGAAAGCCGTAGCGCCGAACGCCCATGGCGGCGAAGCGCGCGGGCAGCGCCAGGGTCGTGGCGAGTTCCGGCTGGCCGGCATGGAAGGCGGTATCGAAACAAGCGATCTGCGGCAAGCTAGGCGCCAATTCCATCAGGCGTCGGATGGCGGCGAGATTATGCGGTTGATGCAAGGGCGCGAGCGGGATCAGCGTTTCCAGCCGGGCGAGATGAGCGGCATCGAGGCGGAGGGGTGCGACGAATTCGCGGCCGCCATGCACGATGCGATGGCCGATGCCGCGCCAAAGTTCCGGATGGTCGCGAAGCGCGAGGCGATCCGCCAGAAGATCGATCGCCGCGTCATGGCGATCGAGGCGCCCGGGCGGCGCCCAATCCAAAGCCTCGCCCGTCGCCGCACGGACGGCGAATTGCGCTTTCCCCTGCCCGATCCCGGATAATTGCCCCGAAATCGCGCGATGCAGCTTCGCCCCCGGCGCCTGGCGGAAGACGGCGAATTTCAGGCTCGACGAGCCGGCATTCAGAACCAGCAGCGATTCATCGGTTCCGCTAACCGGCGTTTCAGGCAACGCTATAGCTCTTATACTTGTCGAGCATGCGCTGCGGCTTCTTCAAGGCATCGCGGCGGAAAGGATCGCCGAGTTCCTGCGTCACCATGATCTCGACGATCGTGCAGCGTTCCTTGGCGACGGCCGATTTCAGCGCGTCGCCGATCTCGTCGGGTCGGCTGACGGTGATGCCCTCCGCGCCCATGGCGCGCGCAATCGCCGCGAAGCTCGGATTTTCGAGATTGGTGCCGATATAGCGATCGGCGTAAAAATCGATTTGATTCTTCTTTTCGGCGCCCCATTGGCCGTTATTGAAGACCACGGCGATCGCCGGAATTTTCTCGCGCACGCAGGTCAGCGTTTCCTGAAGGCTCATGCCCCAGGCGCCGTCGCCGACATAAGCGATGGCGGGCCGATCGGGCGCCGCGACCTTGGCGCCCATTGCCGTCGGAAAGGCATAGCCGCAATTGCCGAAGCTCATCGCCGCGAAAAAGCTGTTCGGCGCCCCGAAGCGCAAATAGGAATTGGAGACCGAACAGATATTGCCGATATCGGTCGCGACCATGGCATTCTTGGGCATGGCCTTCTCCAATTCGCGCAGGGCGCGGCGCGGCGCAACCGGCGATCCTTCCTTCATCGACCAGGCGGTCAATTCGTTTTCCCAATCCGCCTTCTGCTTGGCGAGTTCGGCGAGGCGCTGGGATTTGTTGCCGAGACAGGCGATCTGCCGGTTCGAAGTCTGCAGACGATTGAGGATTTCGCCCGCCGCCTTGCCGGCCTCGCCGCAAATGCCGAGCGTGATCGGTTTCACGAGGCCGAGCGCCCGATGATTGACGTCGACCTGGATCAGCTTGGCCGATTTCGGCCAATAATCGATGCCATGCTGCGGCAACGTGCCGAAGGGCCCGAGGCGCGATCCCAAGGCGAGAACGAGATCGGCCTGCTGGATGATCTTCATCGCCGCTTTCGACCCCTGATAGCCGAGCGGTCCGCAGGACAGCGGATGGTTCGCCGGGAAAGAATCGTTATGGAGATAGGAATTGACGACCGGCGCATTGAGATATTCGGCGAGCCGGATCGCCTGGGCCTGACCGCCGCCCATGACCAACCCGCCGCCCGCAATGATGACGGGAAATTTGGCTTCGGCCAGCAAGCGCGCCGCCTCGTCGAGGCCGGCATCGCCGCCGGCCGCGCGTTCGATGACGATCGGCTTGGGCAAGGCGATATCGATATCGCCGTAAAAAAGATCGCGCGGGATATTGAGCTGCGTCGGGCCGCGCTCGGCTAGCGCGAGATCGAAGCAACGGCTGGTGATTTCCGCCAAGCGATCCGGGCGCGTGACATGGCCCTGATATTTGGTGATCTTGGAAAAGATCGGCAATTGCTCGGTTTCCTGGAAGCCGCCAAGGCCCATCGTATTGGTGCCGGTTTCGGGCGTGATGACGACGACCGGGGAATGCGCCCAATAAGCGGCGGCGACGGCCGTCACGAAATTGGTGATGCCGGGGCCGTTCTGGGCGATGCAGACGCCTTGCTTGCCGCTGACGCGCGAATAGCCGTCGGCCATGTGGCCGGCGCCCTGTTCGTGAGCGACGGAGATGAAGCGGATGCCCGCCGGCTCGAAGAGGTCGAGCGCATCCATATAGGCCGAGCCGACGATGCCGAAAACGTCGCGCACGCCATGCGCGACCAGGGTTTCGACGAAGGCTTCCGATGGCGTCATCCGAGTCATGACCGCTTATCCTTTCGAGGTTCCGACCGATTAGGCCTAGACCAATCGTCGGCGCCGGCACAGTCCCAGGATCGTTCCGGCCTTTGGGCCAGCGGAGCCGATCGGTTAGATACGAAGCTGCGCCCGAACGAGACGCGCTAGAATCGCGATGCCTTCGGGAATGCGCTCGGTCGGGATCGAGGAAATGCCGAGGCGCATGAAATTCCTCGGCCCTTCCGGGGACAGGAAATGCACGGCTCCAGGCTCGACCACCAGACCTTGAGCGAGGCCGGCCTGCGCGATCTTGAGCGTATCCACGGCCGGCGGAAATTCCAGCCACAGGGCGCTGCCGCTTGCCTGAAATTTGACGAGCCCGCCGGAGAGATGCAGTGACAAGGCCTCCGTCGCCGCTTTTAGGCGCTCGTGATAGATTCCCGAAAGCCGGCGCAACAGGGAATCGTAATGGCCGTCGGCGATGAACAAGGCCAGAGTGCGCTGATTGTTGATGGCCGGGTGTCGGATCATCAACCGGCGCAAGGCGCGCGCCTCGGCGATGACGGCGCGGGGGCCGACCAAGCAACCCATGCGCAACCCCGGCGCCAATATTTTCGTCAGGCTGGCCACGTAGAGCACGCGCTCCAGCCGATCGAGCGATTTCAGCGCCGGATGCGGCGCATCGCGAAAGGCAAGCTCGCTCTCGTAATCGTCCTCGATCAGAATGAAATCGCGCTCGCCCGCCGCCCTCAGCAATTCCTCGCGCCGCGCCTGCGACATCGTCACCGTCGTCGGAAATTGATGGCTCGGCGTCGTATAGACGTAATCGCAATCGGAAAGCGCCTCGTCGATCGCCAAGCCCTGGTAATCCATATTGAGCGGCCGGATGCGCCCAGCATGCATTTGCGCGATGTTGCGCGCATCGGGATATCCCGGGTCCTCGATCCCGAAGACCGTTTGCCGATCGAACAGCAAATTCGCGATCAGATAAAGCGCCTGTTGCGCGCCGACCGTGACGAGAATTTCATCCGCTTCGACGCGAATGCCGCGACGCGGCAAAAGGCGCGTGCGAATCTGCTCGATCAAGAGGGGATCGTCGGCAACGAAAAGATCCTTGACCCAATCCTTGATCGCCGCCGGCCGCAAGGCTTGGCGCGCGCAATCGCGCCAGGCCAGAAAAGGAAAAAGACTGGGATCGACCTGACCGTAGATGAAGGGATATGGCTGATCCTGCCAATTCTTCGGCTTGACGATATGGCGCTGCGCGGTCGGGTGGAGCTTGAGGCGATCTTGCCATCGGACATCGTCGACAACGCTCGTCGGACCGACCCAAGTCGTGCTGGACGATAGGGAATCGCTATCCGGCCGGCGCGTAACGCTGTCCGGATTGACGTAATAGCCGGAACGATGGCGCGCGATCAGGAAACCTTCTTCGACCAGATGCTGATAGGCGAGAACGACCGTATTCCGAGCAATCCGCAGCGATTGCGATAAGGTTCGGCAGGACGGCAATGGCGCATTGGGCGCGATATAGCCATCGAGAATAGCGGAAATCAGCGACCGCCGCAGCCGGGCCTGCAGCGTATCGGCCGAACCCGGCATCAGTTGTATGAGGAAAGACCGGCTGTCCTGGCCCAAGATTGCAGTCCCCGTTGGCTCACCGAAGACAATCTACAGAAGCGAGCTCGGCTTTTCCAGGCAGGATATTGGCCCTAACCGGCGGGGTGCCGCCGCAACATAACAAAATCGTAAAGAACGAGATCGTCCGCTGGCCGAATCCGACGAAAGGGCATTGATCGTGCCCAAGATTTCCCGCTAGTCTTAACACCGGCAAAGGTTTCGGCGATCGCCGATCGACCGACGCCTGCCGCTCACAAGGGGGGTCTTGAATGACGGCACTTACCAAGGCCAACGCGCAACGCGGCAGACATTGCTGGCAGCGCGCGGTTTCAATCGCCGTACGGTTTTGAAGAGCGCCGTTACCATCGGCGCCTTCGCGGCGAGCGGGCCCTTTATCGTACGCGATGCGTTTTCCTCGTCGGGAGAACTCAATCTGCTGATGTGGTCCGACGAATTTCCCGATCCGGTTCTGCCGAATTTCACGGCCGCGACGGGAATTACGTTCAATACGACGCCGTTCAGCCAGAACGAGGAACAGATCAATAAGCTCCAGGCGACGGGCGGCGAAGGCTTCGACCTCTGCCAACCGACTCGCGATCGGGCTCCGCAATTCATCGAACTCGATCTGCTGCAAGCCTTCGACATGAATCGCGTGCCTGCCGATAAGCTCATTACGTCGATGCTCGAAGCCTCGACCAGCGTTTGGACTTGGGGCGATGGCCTGCATCACCTGCCGCATCTTTGGGGTACCGAAGCCTTTTGCCCTGGCGGACCGACAAATGGACGCCCAAGGAGCTTTCCTTCGGCGATCTTTGGGGCGACGACGTGACGGGCCATGTCCAGGGACGGCCGCATTCGCTGATCACCGGCATCGGCATCTGGATGGATGCGACGGGCGCTCTGCCCAGCAATCGCTTGCTCGACGCCTTCAAGGACGAAGAGAATATGAAGCGGATCTGGACCGAAGCCACCAAATTCGCGATCGAACACAAGCCCTGGATCAAGCAATTCTAGGATAGCGCCGACAATACCAAGTCAGGCTTCATGGAAAACGATGTCTGGCTCGGTCAAACCTGGGACGGCCCGGTACTAAGCCTGAAGAAAGACGGCCAGCCGGTGACCTATCAGGCGCCGAAGGAAGGCGCGATCGCTTGGCTCGACGGCTTGGCCATGCCGAAAGCCGCCAAGAATGTCGATCAGGCCTACGAGTTCATCAAAATCATGATGACGCCGGAAGTTTCCGGCGCGCTCGCCGACGGATCGGGCTACAACCCGGTCATTCAGGGCGCCGATGCGCATCTCTCCGATCAGGCCAAGAAGAATTTCCAAGAGGCCTATCCGGGCGACAGCCTTGCTAATCTCTGGTGGCGTCCGCCCGAGCCCAGCTGGTATGCGCAGTTGCAGACGGAATTCGCCGACAAATTCAAAGTGGCGTAAACGATCCTACCCTCCTCGAATCCCGGCCCTCGCGGCCGGGGTTTTTTTTCGCCATAGGCTTGACCGCAAGCCGCGCATCGCGAGAATAGGCCAGCGTCAAGGCGACGGGGGAAGCCGCCATGAAGGCCGATGTCGAACTCGATCACCTAACTATTCGGTTTGGCGATTTCACCGCCGTCAAGGATGCGTCGATCCGCATCGAAGACGGCGAATTTTTCAGCTTTCTCGGCCCTTCGGGTTGCGGCAAGACGACGATCCTGCGCACGATTTCCGGCTTCCTCGAACCCAGCGAAGGCAGCGTGCGGATCGGCGGTCAGGATATGCGCGGCATCGGCCCCAATCGGCGACCGACGGCGCTCATCTTCCAGAACCTCGCCCTCTTTCCGCTGATGAGCGTCGCCGAGAATATCGCTTATGGCTTGCGCGTTCGCGGCATGGGCAAGACCGAGCGCCGCGCGCGCGCCGAGGAATTGCTGAGTTTGACAGCGCTCACCGGTCAGGGCGAGAAGATGGTGAGCGAATTGTCGGGCGGACAGAAGCAACGCGTCGCCATCGCCCGCGCGCTCGCCGTAGAACCCAAAGTGCTGTTGCTGGACGAGCCGCTTTCGGCGCTCGACCTCAAGCTCCGCCAGCATATGCGCACCGAGCTTCGCGCCATCCAGAAGCGCGTCGGCATTACCTTCATCTACATCCCTCACGATCAGGGCGAGGCACTGACCATGTCCGATCGCATCGCCGTGATGAACGAGGGCGTCATCCAGCAGGTCGGCGACGGCAAGAGCATCTATCGCCATCCGATGACTGCCTTCGTCGCTTCCTTCGTCGGCGAGAATAATTCCTTCCCCGGTCGGATCGCGACGATCGCGGGCGGTACGGCCGCGCTGGAAACCACCTTCGGCCGCATCCTGGGCCAATGTCCGGTCGGGTTAAAAGCCGGCGACGAGGCCATCGCCTTCATCCGCCCGGAAAGTTTTTCCCTCGCGCCGTTGGCGGAAGCGAACCGGATTCAAAGCCCGGTCCATACCGTCGCTTTCGAGGGGAGCCAAAGCCATGTCTTCCTGAAAGGCGCCGGCAAGAAGGAAATCGTCGTTACGCTCGATCGCGAAACCGCCCTGCCCGATCCCGGCACGACCATCGCACTCTATGCCGCCGCCAAGGATGCGCTGATCCTGCCCAAGGGGAAATTGGCCAGTGACTAGCACTTTCCTCCTCGCCGGCCTGCCGATCGGCATTATCATCGTCTTTTGGGTCCTGGCGCGACGCGATCGGCGCCGCAATCCCGATGCCGCGCGGCGCGGGTTTCTGACCAGGAACGGCCTTGCCCTCTCTACTTTTTTAATCTTCGCCGTCGGCCTGTGGACGATTTTCATGATTGTCCTGCCGCAACTCAACATGGTGGATTTTTCGTTCCGGCCGAAATTGCCCTTGAGCAAGATCGGCGGGCCCGAAGACGTCCATACCCTGGAAAATTACCGCTTCCTGGTTTTCGGCCGGCAATTGGGCGACGAGCAATATAACAGCGTGCATCTTTATGCCTTCGGCCTCAGCATCGTCGTCAGCGCGCTGATTACCTTCTTCAATTTCGCCTTCTGCTATCCCCTCGCCTATTTCATGGCGCAGGTGGCGCGTTTCGGCACGGTGCGCGTACTGGCTTTGGCCCTCATCGTTCCCTTCTGGGTCAACGAATTGCTGCGCGCTTTCGCTTTCCGACTGCTCTTTTCCAGCGGCGGCATTCTCAACACCATCCTGATCGGTATTGGCGCCATCGACCAGCCTTACGATTTCCTGGCGGCCGATATCGCCATGTATGCCGGCCTCAGCTACGCCTATTTGCTGATGATGATCTTCCCGCTTTATAACGCGATCGAGGCGATGGATCACAATCAGATCGAAGCCGCGCGCGATCTCGGCGCGCCTTGGTGGCATATCCATCTTTTCGTCGTCATGCCCTTCGCCAAACCCGGCATCGCTTCCGGCTGCACCATGGTCTTCATGCTCTGCGCCGGCGCGCTCGCGGCACCCTTGCTCTTGGGCGGCCCGAGCTCGCTCTGGTTCACCCAGATCGTCTATAATTGGTTCTTCCAAGCCTTCAATTGGAATCTGGGATCGGCTTATGCCTTCGCCTTCCTGGCGGCCTGCATCGCCATCGTCATGATCGCCTTGCGGGCGGCCCGCGTCAGCCTGGGCGAGATCGTCCGATGACGTCGCGCGGCATCTACCGAGCCATGCTCGGGTTTTATCTGCTGCTTTTCTTCGGCTATCTCTTCGGCCCGCTTCTGCTCATGGGCGCGACGGCCTTCAACGCCTCCAATTATCCGCAACTGCTTCCCTGGGAAGGTTTTACCTGGCAATGGTTCGATAAGCTGCTCTTCAACGATCCGCGCATTCGCGAAAGTTTCCTGAACAGCGTCATCATCGGCTTTGGCGTCGTTCTGATCGCGACGCCGATCGGGCTCGCGGGCGCCATGATCATGACGCAGATCTATCATCGCGCGCGTGCGCTTTATTATCTTGTCGTCGTTTCGCCGCTGCTGACGCCCGGCGTCATTATCGGCATTTCCACGACTTTGTTCTGGCGGGAAATCTCGCGCAGCCTCGGCCTCGGCTATGACAGCGTCATCTATAATGGCTGGTTTCTGACCATCCTCGGCCAATCGACCTTCATTTCCGCCTATTGCATGCTGATCTTCCTGTCGCGCCTGCAACGTTTCGATCAGGCTCAGGAAGAAGCGGCGCTCGATCTTGGCGCCAGCAATACGCAATTCTTCCGGCAGATTCTTCTTCCCTATCTGCGGCCGGCGATTTTTTCGGCGGCCGCCTTGGCTTTTCTCTCATCCTTCGAGAATTTCAACACGACGACCTTTACCATTCTCTCCGGTACCACATTGACCATGGAATTGGGCAGCCGCATGCGTCAGGGCACCGAACCCAGTTTGGGCGCGCTTGGCCTTCTCATCATCCTGGTGACGTTGGTCGGCGCCGTCATCTACGAAATTCTGCGCCGCCGCGAGGAACGCCAGCAATTCGCGCGCGAAGCGGCGGCCCGGGCCGCGGAACGCGCATGATCCTACCGGTTTTGCGGCCGGCTGGCGCCGCTATCGGGCGGCGCTCGCGATGAGCCGGCATCGCCGCATCGCCGAGATTCAGCCGCCGCCGCTATCGCCGGATCGCCGTTTCGCCTATTCGCCGCCGACGACCGGAACGGTCAAGGCGACGACCTGCTATATGTGCGCTTGCCGCTGCGGCATCAAAGTGCATCTCGAAGGCGAGCGCATCCGCTATATCGAGGGCAATCGCCGCCATCCCGTCAATGAAGGCGTGATCTGCGCCAAGGGTTCGGCCGGCATCCGCACGCAAACCTCTCCCGCGCGATTGACGAAACCCTTGCTGCGAACGGGCGAGCGCGGCAGCGGGCAATTTCGCGAAATCGAATGGGAGGAAGCTCTCGCCCTCGCGACGGGTTGGCTCAGCGCCATTCGCCGGCGCAATCCCTGCGAACTCGCCTTCTTCACCGGCCGCGATCAAAGCCAAGCCCTGACCGCGTGGTGGGCTATGCAATTCGGAACGCCGAATTACGCGGCGCATGGCGGCTTCTGTTCGGTCAATATGGCGGCGGGCGGCCTCTATAGCTTAGGGGGATCGTTCTGGGAATTCGGCGAGCCGGATTGGGAGCGAACGCGTTATCTGATGCTGTTCGGCGTCGCCGAAGATCACGACAGCAACCCCATTAAGCGCGGCCTCGGCGCCTTGAAAAACCGGCCGGCGCACGAGCGCGCGAAGATCGTCGCCGTCAATCCCATCCGCAGCGGCTATTCGGCAATCGCCGACGAATGGGTCGGCATTCGCCCCGGGACGGATGGCTTGCTCATCCTCAGCCTCATCCGCGAATTGCTGCTGGCCGAAAAGATCGATCTCGATTTCCTAATACGCTACACCAACGCGCCTTGGCTGATCGTCGATGCGCCGGGCCATGCCGATCACGGCCTCGTCGCCCGCGATATCGACGGCGCGCCGCTGGCGTACGATCGCAAGGCATCGCGCATCGTCTGCGCGCTCAACGCCGATATCGCGCCCCAATTGCAGGGCCGCTTCCGCCTGCCCGACGGGCGGATGGGTCGGCCCGTTTTCGAGTTGATGCTCGCGCATCATTGCGATCCGCAATACGCGCCCGAGCGCGCGGCGGAAGCCACGGGAATCTCGGCCGCGACGATCCGGCGCTTGGCGGCCGAATTGGCCGAAGCCGCTTTCGCCGGCGATGTCGAAATCCCGATCGCCTGGACGGATTGGGCCGGGCGTCGGCACGAACGAATGATCGGCCGGCCGGTCGCGTTCCATGCCATGCGCGGCATCTCCGCCCATGCCAACGGTTTTCAGACCTGCCGCGCGCTTCATATGCTGCAAATGCTGCTGGGCGCCGTCGATGCGCCTGGATCCTGGCTGTATAAGCCGCCTTATCCGCGGCCCATACCGCCGGCGGCGCGACCCGGTCGGCCGATCGGACTGGCTGAGCCTTTAAGCGCCATGCCGCTCGGTTATCCGCAGCGGCCGGAAGATTTATTGATCGATGCGGAGGGGCGCGCGCAACGCATCGATAAAGCCTTTTCCTGGGAAGCGCCGCTCGCCATTCATGGGCAATTGCATAGCGTCATCCGCAATGCCTGGGCCGGCGATCCCTACCCCATCGACACTTTATTCCTCTACATGGCGAATATGGCCTGGAATTCGGCCATGAATACCGAGGAAACGCGGCGCATGCTGACGGACCGCGACCCCCAAAGCGGCGAATATCGCATTCCCCATATCCTCTATGCCGATGCTTACCGTTCGGAAATGGTCGCCTTCGCCGATCTCGTTCTCCCCGACACCACTTATCTCGAACGCTGGGATTGCATTTCGCTACTCGACCGGCCGATCTCGCGCGCCGATGCCGCCGCCGACGCGATCCGCCAGCCCGTGGTCAAACCCGATCGCGATGTTCGCGCCTTTCAGGACGTGCTGATCGATCTCGGTCATCGCTTGTGTTTGCCGGGCTTCTCCGATGCCGAGGGCCGAGCGCTTTACCCCGGCGGTCTCGTCGATTACATGCGGTATCACGAACGCCGACCGGATGTCGGCATGCTGGCGGGCTGGCGCGGTGCGACCGGCGCGCTTTCCGGCAAAGGCGCGGCCAATCCTGGCCAACTCGATCGCTATATCGAAAACGACGGATTCTGGACGTTGCCCATTCCCGAAGCGGCGCGTTACTTCCGCTTCGGCAATCGCGCTTATCTCGATTGGGCGACGGAAATGGGATTCCTCGACCGAGCGGAACCCATCATTCTGCAAATCTATAGCGAGGCTCTGCGGCGTTTCCAATCGGCGGCCGAAGGCTTCGGCGATTTGCAGCCGCCCGATCATTTACGCGCCGACCTCGCCGCATCTTGCGCGCCCTTCCCCATCTGGCGGCCGATCGCTTCCGCCGATCCCGATTATCCCTTGCATGCGCTGACGCAGCGACCGATGCATATGTACCATTCCTGGGGATCGCAGAATGCCTGGTTGCGTCAGATTCAGACGCGCAACCCGCTTTTCGTCCATCCGGAGACGGCGCGGGCGCTTGGCCTTAGCGACGGCGATCTCGCTTGGGCGGAGAGCCGCATCGGCCGCATCCGCGTCGAAATCAAGACCATGGCCGGCCTCGAACCCCATACGGTCTGGACCTGGAATGCGATCGCCAAGGCGGAAGGCGCTTGGAACTTATCGCCGCAAGCGCCGGAAATTCGCCGCGCTTTCCTGCTCAATCATCTGATCGACGATCTCGCGGAACCCGGCCCGGGCCCAGCGCGGCGCGCGAATGCCGATCCCGTCACCGGGCAAGCGGCTTGGTTCGATCTGCGCGTGCGGCTGACGAAATGCCGGCCGGGAGAGGATTCGCCATGACCGATCTGCCGCGCCGCGAAGCGGGCGCGAAGGCGCTCGGCCTCGTCATCGATCTCGATATCTGCGTCGGTTGTCATGCCTGCGCCGTAAGCTGCAAGGAATGGAACGATGGCGGCGAGAGCGGCCCCTTAACCGATTTCGACGTTTCGGGCGAGGCGCCGGATGGCGTATGGCTCAATCGCGTCCATGGCTACGAAATCGAGAATGCCGCCGAAGGGCAGACGCTCTATTTCCCCCGTTCCTGCCTGCATTGCGAAATTCCCGCCTGCGTCACGGTCTGCCCGACCGGCGCCTCCTATAAGCGCGCCGAGGACGGCATCGTCCTGATCGATCCCGATCTTTGCATTGGCTGCAAGCTCTGCTCCTGGGCCTGCCCCTATGGCGCCCGCGAATTCGATTCCAAGGCGGGCGTGATGAAGAAATGCACGCTCTGCATCGATCGCATCTATAACGAAACCCTGGCCGAAGAAGACCGCGTTCCGGCCTGCGTCGCCGCCTGCCCGACGGGGGCGCGACATTTCGGCGATCTCGCCGATCCCCAATCCGCGATCGGCGATCTCGTGCGGACGCGCGAAGGCGTCGATCTCCTCCCCGAGCTCGGTTATGCGCCGACCAATAAATATCTGCCGCCCCGCCCCCGCCGCGCGGCCGCGACGCCGGGCGCGCCGCAACGCTTGGCGCCTGTAACTTTGGACGAAGGCGCGCATCCCTTCTGGCGCTGGCTCGACCGCCTGCTGACGCGCTAAACATGCATCCCGCCTATTCCATCATTTTTTTCACGACGGCGAGCGGCGCCGGTTATGGTCTCTTTTTCTGGCTGGGATTGTTGGGCGGCGCCGGATATCTGCCGCCCCGATTCTGGCTCGGCAGTTTCGGTTTCGGCCTCGGCGCCCTTCTGATCGCGTTCGGGCTTTTCGCCTCGACCTATCATCTCGGCCGGCCGGAACGCGCGCTCCGCGCCTTCACGCAATGGCGCAGCTCCTGGCTATCGCGCGAAGCGATTCTCGCCATGGCGAGTTTTCTTCCCGCCCTATTCTGCGCCTATCTTTGGATCGTCGAAGAACGCGGCTTTGGCTGGGTCGGGCTCATTCTCGCTTTCTTCGCCGCGGCAACGGTTTTTTCGACCGCCATGATCTATGCCAGCCTGAAACCCATTCCGCGCTGGCGCAATCCTTGGGTTGTCCCCGCTTATCTCCTTCTCGGCTCGACGAGCGGCCTTCTGCTGCTTAATGGGCTTGCCCCAATAAACGGCATCGATTCCGCTCTCCTGACCGGCCTTGCGCTCGGCCATCTCGCGCTCGGCGCCTTCGTCAAGATCGGCTATTGGCGCTCGATCGATCGCCGGCCGGAAGAGCTCGCCGCGGCCAGCGCCATCGGCCAAAAGGAAGCGAAGGCGATCCGCAGCCTCACCCAGCCCCATACCGAGGAAAATTACCTATTGCGCGAAATGGGCTATCGCATCGCCCGCAAGCATTCGCAGCGCCTCCGCCGCTGGGCGCTGGGATTGGGCTTCCTCGCGCCGGCGATCCTGATCGGCGCGGCGCTCATGGCGCCCGGCAATCTTGCCCTGGCCGCCCCGATCGCGGCCATTCTCTGCCATGCCCTGGGTCTCCTCGTCGAGCGCTGGCTTTTCTTTGCCGAGGCGAAGCACAGCGTCATGCTCTATTATGGCGCGGCAAAAGTTTAACTCCTTCGGCAGGCCTCGATCATGGCGGTTTCCGGTTTTTGCCGCGATTGCGGCAGGGACAATGCAGCCGGCGCGACGCGCTGCCGGCATTGCCATTCGCCGCGCCTTATCGCCCATCCCGAACTCGATCGCTTGACGATCGCCCATATCGATTGCGACGCCTTCTACGCCGCCGTCGAAAAGCGCGACCGGCCGGAATTGAAGGATAAGCCCGTGATCGTCGGCGGCGGCCATCGCGGCGTCGTCTCGACCGCCTGCTATATCGCGCGATTATCCGGCGTGCGCTCGGCCATGCCCATGTTCCGGGCGCGGAAATTATGCCCCGATGCCGTCGTTCTGCCGCCCGATATCAAGCGCTATGCCGCGATTTCCGAGGAAATCCGCAAGAAGATGCTGGCCCTGACGCCGCTCGTCGAACCCCTTTCCATCGACGAAGCGTTTCTCGATCTCTCGGGAACGGAAAATCTGCGCGGCCTTTCGCCGGCCCGCGCGCTCGCCGGATTGGCGCGGGAGATCGAAACCGAAATCGGCATCAGCGTCTCGATCGGCCTCAGCCATAATAAATTCCTAGCCAAGATCGCCTCCGATCTCGATAAGCCGCGCGGCTTTTCGATCATCGGCGAGGCCGAGACCCTCGCCTTCCTGGCGGAAAAGCCCGTCGGGCTGATCTGGGGCGTCGGCAAGGTGATGCGCGAACACCTCGCCAAGGACGGCATTTTCATGATCGGCCAATTGCAGCGTATGGAACTCGGTCCGCTCGTGCGGCGTTACGGGCAAATGGGCGATCATCTTTGGCATCTCGCGCGCGGCCTCGATCACCGCAAGGTCGAACCCGAAGCGGAAACGAAAAGCATTTCCGCCGAAACCACTTTCGACGAGGATATCGCCGATGCCGAGCTTCTGGCGGAGGAATTATGGCCGTTGGCTGAGCGCGTATCGGCTCGCACCAAAAAAGCCGGACTTTCCGGCCAAGTGGTGCATCTGAAGTTGAAATCGGCCGGGTTCCGTCTGATTTCGCGCCAAACGCGCCTCGCCGATCCGACTCAGATGGCGGAGACCATCTATCGCGCCGCCCTCGGCTTGCTGCGCAAGGAAGCGAAAGGCGAGTGGTATCGGCTGATCGGAATCGGTATCGGCAACCTCGAAGACGCCGAGGGCGCCGATCCCATCGATCTCGCCGATCCCGATTCCGAACGCCGCCGCCGGATCGAAGCCGTGATCGACGATTTGCGCGCCAAGCATGGCGCGGCCGCCATCATGAAAGGTCGCAGCTTGAAAAAACCGCGCCGGAAATAGCCATGACGCCGGCAAGAACCGGCCCTATCCTTTCCCCGAAAGCTCCAAGGCTCCGACAAAAAGCGACGAGGATGGAATGACGACCAAGCCAAAATTGCTGGTAACCCGCCGATTGCCCGATGCCGTGACAACGCGCGTTCTCGCCCATTACGACGCGATCCTGAACCCTGAGGATTCCCTCCTCGCGCCCGAGGAAATCCTCCGCCGCGCGGCGGATCGCGACGCCTTGCTGGTGACGCCGACCGATAAGCTCAATGCCGATCTCGTCGCCGCCTTGCCGACCTCGATCCGCATGATCGCCACCTTTTCGGTCGGTTACGAGCATATCGATATCAAGGCTTGCGCGGCGCGCAAAATCCCCGTCAGCAATACGCCCGACGTTCTGACCGATGCCACGGCCGAAATCGCTCTGCTGCTGCTGCTCGGCGCGGCGCGGCGCGCTTACGAGGGCGAGCGCGCCGTCCGCGAGGCAAGCTGGAAATCCTGGTCGACCGTTTACATGCTGGGCACCCAGGTCACGGGAAAAAGGCTCGGTATTTTCGGCATGGGCCGCATCGGCCAAGCCATCGCCAAACGCGCGCGCGCCTTCGACATGCAAATCCATTACGCCAATCGCCGCCGCCTGCCGCCCGAACTGGAATCGGGCGCGATCTATCACGCCAGCGCCGACGAAATGCTGCCGCAATGCGATTTCCTCTCCATCAATGCGCCGGGCGGGCCGGAGACGCGGCATTGGCTGAATGCCGAACGCATCGCGCGGCTTCCCGACGGCGCGATCGTCGTCAATACGGCGCGCGGCGGCCTCGTCGAGGATTCCGCTCTCATCGCCGCCTTGCGCTCGGGTAAGCTCTTCGCGGCCGGCCTCGACGTCTTCGAGCACGAGCCCAATCTCAATCCCGCCTATCGCGAGCTCGCTAATGTTTTCCTGCTGCCGCATCTCGGCAGCGCCACGGTCGAGACGCGCAATGCCATGGGGTTCAAGGCGCTCGACAATCTCGATGCCTTCTTCGCCGGCCTAGAGCTCCCCGATCGCGTGATCTGACCGGAAAGGGCGGCACCGCGATGTCCGCTCGCTGGATGGCGCGGAGCCTCGACGGGATCGACGAGATCGCGCCATCGGCCTGGAATTCCTGCCTGGCCGACGATAATCCCTTCCTAAGCCACGCTTTCCTGCGGGCGCTTGAGGAATCGGGGAGCGTCGGCCCCGGCACCGGATGGCGACCGCGTCCTCTTCTGATCGAGGAAGAAAGCGGGAACCTGCTGGCCGCGGCGCCGCTTTACGAAAAGGCGCATTCGCTGGGCGAATATATCTTCGATCACGCCTGGGCCGAGGCCTATGCGCGGGCCGGCGCGCGCTATTATCCGAAATTGCAGCTCGCCATTCCCTTCTCGCCCGTTCCGGGACCGCGCTTGCTCGTCCGGGCCGGCGGGAAGGCAGCGGCGGCACAAGCGGCGCTGATCGAGACCCTGATCGCCGCCGCCGGCGATAACGGTTTTTCCTCGCTCCATGTCACCTTCTGCCCGGAGGATGAGGCCGCCGCTCTGGCGCGCCATGGATTTTTGCGCCGCCTCTCTTGGCAATATCATTGGCGGAACGAAAACTATCGGGATTTCGCCGATTTCTTGGACGCCCTCAATGCGCGGAAGCGCAAGGCGATCCGCAAGGAACGCGCCGCCATCGCCGAACAGGGGATCGAGATCGAAAGCTTGAGCGGCGCGGCGATTCGCCCTCAGCATTGGGATGCCCTTTTCGCCTTCTACCAGGATACCGGCAGCCGCAAATGGGGCCGCCCCTATCTCAACCGCGCTTTCTTCGCCGCGCTCGGCGAAGCTCTGCGCGATCGGGCGCTGCTGATCCTCGCGCGGCATGACGGGCGCTATGTGGCGGGTGCGCTCAATCTACGGAGCGCCACGACCCTTTACGGCCGCTATTGGGGCGCGCTCGCCGATTTCCGCTTCCTCCATTTCGAATGCTGCTATTACCGCGCCATCGATTACGCGATCGCGGAGAAATTGACGCGCGTCGAGGCCGGCGCGCAAGGCGAACACAAGATTCAACGCGGCTATCTGCCGGTCGCAACCCATTCCGCCCATTGGATCGCCGATCCCGATTGGCGCACGGCAATCGCCGATTTCCTCGCCCGCGAAACGCCGCTGGTCGAACGGCAAATCGCCGCCTTGCGGGAATTGAGTCCGTTTCGGAAGAGAAGTTAGGGCAACCGTCAACTAGTGGCTGGCTGACTTATTTTCGGTCACGCCTCGTAGGAGGGCCTTCATAGAGGTATGTTTCGATCTTCTCAGCCACGCACCCATCGATCCGCCTCATCCGAGAGGAACGCGATATATTCTTCGCCCCACAATATGCAGCGGCCTCGTTAAAATCCTTAATGCTGAAGCTCCATTTAGATTTTTTTCGCCTATAACGATGGCGATAAAAGACATTATAGCAATTTTTCTTCTGCTCTATTTTTTCTATCGTACAGGATGTAACGTCACAAATAAGTTTACCCTTGGAATTCCATTCTTTCCAAAGCATGAAAAAACGACGCCCCATCTTAGCCCATCGCGTAAATCGATTCTCCTTTTTGTAACAAAGCCAAGTAACTTCTTTCTCGAGTACGCTTTGGATTTTGCGGCGATTTTTGCTTTGAATTACCCCGGCAGCTTTATCGAGCTGCGCTCGCTCATTCGAAGGTAGTCGCCCAAGCGATGCCGAAACGAAAAACCAATCTTGCCCTCTCATTGGCTCCCTCCTTTTGCTAAAGCAATTATATAGTATGGCGAGAATAATTACCTTCTTTGATTGTGTTGTCAATTGAAAAAACAGACTAGAAAAACCGCTAAACCACTCGGCTCAACTCCCCGATATCGGCGATGACGATATCGGCGCCGGCATCGAGGAGCGCGGATCGGGGCGAGACGCCGGTGAGGACGCCGATGGCGCGACCCACCCCGGCGGCTTTCGCCATATGCATGTCATGGGGCGAATCGCCGATGACGGCGATTG
>CAYQAG010000009.1:29238-66806 GCA_964415425.1 uncultured Rhodospirillaceae bacterium
CCGGCGGCTTTCGCCATATGCATGTCATGGGGCGAATCGCCGATGACGGCGATTGCCATGGGTTCGAGATCGCAATGGCGGGCGAAGGCCGCGACCATGCCAGGTTCTGGTTTCGCGCCATGGCCGCTATCGAAGCCGCAGATAAAGTCGAGATGCGGCGCGGCGCCGAAGCGCGCCATCGCATCCCTGGCCGATTCCTCGCTATCCATCGTCGCCACGCCGAGGGCGAAGCCCGCCCCCTTCAAGCCGGCGAAGAATGGCGCGAGGTCGAGAACCGGGATCGCGGCTTCGCGTTGCCGCGCCAGGAAAAGCGCGCTCATCCGGGCATAAAGCGCTTCGGCCTCGGTGGCGCTGCGCCCTAAAAGCCCATTCCAGAATTCCGCGATTTCGCGATTGCTGCCGGCGGCGATGGGCGAATCCGGGCGATAGCGGCCGCTCGCCGCATCCTTGCCGCTTTCGCGCATGAGATAATCGGCGAGTTTGGTATCGCCCCCAGCGGCCATCAAGGCCGCCTCTTCCGTGACCGGCCCCCAGCTTCGGTAGAAATCGAATAAGGTTCCGTCTTTATCGAAAAGAAGGCCCCGGCGCATGGCGGAAGAGCTCGCGCTCGCCGCGTCAGATCGGCCGGGCTTCGATTTTCGCATATTCCGTCTGGCGCAACATCCCGCGATAAAGCTCGTGCTCGCCGACGACGCCGAGCAAGGCGCCGCCATCGTCGAGCAGGATCAGCGGCCGCTTGGTCAATTGGCGCACCATGACGGCGGCACGCATCGGCGTCCGGGGATCGCCGGTCACCATGACATGGCCGGGCAGCCGCGCGAGATCGAGATCGGTGCTATAGGGCCGGCATTCGCCGGGCTTCCCGTCGATCGTCAGGTTGGCAATACGCCCGGCCCCATCGAGATCGCAGCAGCAGCGCCCGGCGCGGTCGAGTTCGATTTGGCCGCCTTCCGCCCGGCGCTTCAAATCGGCGGCGGGGCGCATCAGCGTTCCGCCCTTCAGCACGGTCAAGGGATTCATCGAGGCGACGAATTGCCGGACGTAATCGTTGACGGGGTTGAGAATGATGTCCTCCGGCACGCCGAATTGCACGACCTTGCCCGCTTCCATGATGGCGATGCGCGTGCCGATCTTGAGCGCCTCGTCGAGATCGTGGCTGACGAAAACGATGGTCTTGCGCAATTTCCGCTGCAGATCGATCAGCTCGTCCTGCAAATGCTCGCGGATCAGGGGATCGAGCGCCGAGAAGGGTTCGTCCATCAGCAGGATATCGGCTTCGGTGGCGAAGGCGCGCGCGAGGCCGACGCGCTGCTGCATGCCGCCCGAAAGCTCGTGCGGGAATTTGCCGGCGAATTTATCGAGCCGCACCAGCGCGATCTTTTCGGCGACGATACGATCGCGCTCGGCCTTGGTAAGACCTCGCAGATCGAGGCCGAAGCCGACATTATCGGCGACCGTCAACCAGGGCATCAGCGCGAATTGCTGGAAGACCATGGAAACGCGATTGCGCCGGATATTGCGCAAGATTTCGGCGCCGCAAGTCGCGATATCGGTTTCTGACGCGCCGTCGCGGACGAAGACATGGCCGCGCGAGACCGTATTGAGACCGTTGACGCAACGCAGCAGCGAGGATTTACCCGAACCCGAAAGCCCCATCAGGACGAGGATTTCGCCCTCGTTGACGAAGAGCGAGGCATCGTGCACGGCGACCAGCGAGCCGGTCTGATCGAGGATCGCATCCCGCCCCTGCCCCTGGTCGAGGAGAGCGAGGGCCGCAGGCGAATTCTGGCCGAAAACGACATCGACATGCTCGAAGCGGACGGCGTTGATTTTGCTGTCGGTCATGATAGCCCCCGCCTCACGTCCGCTTGCCGACATGTTTTGCCTGCTTTTTCAGCAAGCGGTCGAAGATGATGGCGATGATGACGATGGCCAAACCGGCATCGAAGCCCGCCGGCACCTGCCCCGCTTGCAGCGCGCGGATGACGGGGGCGCCGAGGCCGCCCGAACCGACCAGCGTCGCGATCACCACCATGGAAAGCGAGAGCATGACGCATTGCGTGACGCCTTCCATGACGATGGGTAAAGCATGCGGCATCTCGACCTTGAACAACAATTGCCGGCGCGTCGCGCCGAAGGCGAGCCCCGCCTCGATCAAGGGAAGCGGCACGGAGGAAATGCCGACATAGGTCATGCGGATCGGCGCCGGCAAAGCGAAGATGATGGTCGCGAAGACGCCCGGCACCATGCCGAGACCGAACATGGAAAGCGCCGGCACCAGATAGATCAGGGTCGGCAAGGTCTGCATCATGTCGAGGATCGGCCGCACGATCGGAAACAGCCATTTCGTCCGCGCGCAGAGAATGCCGATCGGGATACCGAAAGCGAGCGAGAACACGGTCGAATAGAAAGCCAGCACCATGGTCTCGATGGTCGCATCCCAAATGCGCCAATTGAGAATGAGGAAGCAGCCGATCACCGTGCCGATCGCAAGTACGAGATTGCGTCGCAGCCAATAGGCCAAAAGGCCGAAGGCCGGGATCAGCAGCAAGGGCGGAATGGCGATGATGAGATCGCTCGTCCCCTCGAAGACGCTTTCGAGAGCGCTCGCGACGACATCGATGGGGCCGCCGAATTCGGCCTTGATGAAATCGAAAAAATCTTTGATCGACTGCCCGACGGAAATCTTATGGTCGGTGATCAGTTTTTCGCCGGCGTTCAGCCAATCGAGAATGCTCGTCATGCGCTCCCCCTGACGCGAAGCCCGCCCGCGGCCGAACTCGCTCCCCCGCCGGCCGGGCGGCAAATGCGGAAGGCGGCGGAATCGCCGCCGCCTTCCGTCATACCCTTAGCGGCTTAGAGGCCGAGATAGGATTTCACCGCCGCCATGCCGTCCTGACCGTCGAAGGTCGTGACGCCGGCGAGATAGGCATCGAGCGCCGCCGGATTGGCCACGAGCCATTCCTTCGCCGCCGTTTCGCCGTCCTTGCCGCCGTTCAGGATCGCATCCATCATCGCGCCTTCCATGTTGAGATCGAAGACGAGATTGCCAAGCAGCTTGCCGACATTGGGGCATTCCGCCGTATAACCCTGACGGACATTGGTATAGACGGTCGCCGCGCCGAAGCCGGAATCGCCCATGCCGTCGAGATAATGCAGATTCATGCCGCCCATGACCGGATGCGGCGTCCAACCCAGGAACACCACCCATTTCTTATCGGCCATCAGCTTCTGCGCCTGGGCAAGCATGCCCTGTTCGGAGGATTCGACCAATTCCCAGCCGCCGAGATTGTTCGCGGCATCGTCGATAAAGCCCTGGACGATCTTGTTGCCGTCATTGCCGGGCTCGATGCCGTAAATCTTGCCTTCGAATTCGTCCTTATGCGCGCTAAGATCGGCTAGCGACTTGACGCCCGCTTCGGCGACGTAATCGGGCACGACCATGCCGTAACCGGCGCCGCTGAGATTGGGATTGGCCAAGGTCTCGACCGAACCTTCCTTGGTATAGGCTTCGATCTGAGAGGTCATCGACGGCATCCAATTGCCGAGGAAGGCGTCGATATCCTTGTTCTTCAGCGATTGGAACGTGACTTCGACCGAAAGCAGATCGACCTTGGTCTCGTAGCCGAGGCCCTTCAGCAGATTCACGGCCACACCCGTCGTCGCCTGCACATCCGTCCAGCCGACATCGGACAAGCGCACGGTCTTGCAGCTCTCCGCATCGCCGGCATGCGCCGCAAAGGCAAAGGCCGCAGAGCAAATCGTCGCGGCCAAGATCGTCTTCAATTTCATAATCGTCTCCTCCCAGAGGTTTGAGGCCGGCGCGATACCGGCAGCCGGGGAAGACTATAGGACATCCTGCCTCACCTGCCGAGTCCCTTTTTTGATTGATCGTCCAATATAAAACCGCCAAGATGCGCGAAATGCGGAGGCAATCGCCCGATGCCCAAGCTCGGAATGGAAGAAATCCGTCGCCGGCAATTGATCGAGGCCACGATCGCCGCGATTCACGAGGACGGCTTCGCCGAAGCGAGCTTGTCGCGGATTTCCGCAAGGGCCGGGGTTTCGACCGGGATCGTGCATCATTATTTCGAGGATAAGGCGGACCTGCTCGAAGCGACTTTGCGTCAGCTCGGCAATCAATTGCGCGAAGCCGTGGTGCGGCGCCTCCTCGCCGCGCGCACGCCCTATCAGCGGCTGCTGGCCGTGATCGACGGCAATATGGGTCCCGATATCTTCACGCCGGCCGGGGTTTCGGCTTGGCTCGCCTTCTGGGCGCAGGTGCCGCAAAGCCGTCGCCTCGCCCGCGTGCAGCGCATCATCGTCTCGCGCCTCAACGACAATCTCGTCCATGCCTTGCGCCAAATGGGACGCAGCGATGCGCGTAAGATCGCCGGCGTGATCGAAGCCTTGATCGACGGCCTCTGGCTCAGAGCCGCCCTTTCCCCCGACGGGCCGCAGCCGCATCAGGCGCGCAAGCTCATCCTCGATTATCTCGACAGCAAATTGGCGGAGCCGAAATCATGAACGAACTCTCCCTCTATATCCATGGCCGCTATGTCCGCGCGAGCGGCAACGAAACCATCGACAATATCAACCCGGCGACCGGCGAAACGATCGGCCGCATTCAGGTTGCGACCCCGGCCGATGTCGAGGCGGCCGTAGCCTCGGCGAAGCAAGGCTTCAAGACCTGGTCCGCCCTGACCGGCGCGCAGCGCGGCCGCATCCTGATGAATGCCGTCCGCCTGTTGCGGGAACGCAATCGCGAACTCGCCGAAATCGAAGTCCAGGATACGGGGAAGCCGATCGCCGAGGCCGCCAGCGTCGACGTGCTTTCGGGCGCCGACGCCATCGAATATTTCGCCGGCATCGCCGCCAGCCTGCATGGCGCGCATTACGATCTGGGCTCCGCCTTCGCCTATACGCGGCGCGAGCCGCTCGGCATCTGCGCCGGGATCGGCGCCTGGAATTATCCCATTCAGATCGCCTGCTGGAAATCGGGCCCGGCCTTGGCTTGCGGCAATGCCATGATCTACAAACCGGCGACGATGACGCCCAATACGGCGGCGAAACTCGCCGAAATCTATACCGAGGCCGGCCTCCCCGACGGCGCCTTCAACGTCATTTTCGGTCATGGCTCGATCGGCCGCGCGCTCTCGCTGCATAAGGATATCGCCAAGGTCTCGCTGACGGGATCGGTCGAGACCGGCAAGAAGGTCATGGCCGATGCCGCCACGACGCTGAAGAAAGTGACCATGGAACTCGGCGGCAAATCGCCCTTGCTGATCTTCGCCGATGCCGATCTCGATCAAGCCGTCTCGGCGGCGATCATGGGCAATTTCTATACTCAGGGCGAAATCTGCACCAATTGCACGCGCGTCTATGTCGAGGCGAGCATCCATGACGCTTTCCTCGCCAAGCTGACCGCCAGGGTCGCCAAGATGCGGATCGGCGATCCCATGGACGAGGCGACCCATATCGGCGCCCTCATCAGCGAAAGCCATATGCGGAGCGTCCTCAATTATATCGAAATCGGCAAGCGCGAAGGCGCGCGCCTTGTCACCGGCGGCTATCGCGTGACCGAGGGAGCGCTCGCCAAGGGCTATTTCGTCGCGCCTACGGTTTTCGCCGATTGCCGCGACGATATGACCATCTGCCGCGAGGAAATCTTCGGCCCCGTCATGTCGGTGCTTTCTTTCACCGAGGAGGAAGACGCCGTCCGACGCGCCAATGCCAGCGAGTTCGGCCTCTCCGCCGGAATCTTCACCCGCGACATTCAGCGCGCGCATCGCGTCATCGCCAAGCTCGACGCCGGGACCTGCTGGATCAACAATTACAACATCACGCCGATCGAGATGCCTTTCGGCGGCAACAAGCTTTCCGGCATCGGGCGCGAGAACAGCCTCGCCGCTATCGAGCATTACACGCAGCTGAAATCCGTCTATGTCGAGGGCGGATCGGTCGTCGCGCCTTATTGAGACGAGGGAATTATGAAATTCGACGGCGATTTCGACTATCTGATCATCGGCGCGGGTTCGGCGGGCTGCGTGCTCGCGAACCGCCTTTCCGCCGATCCCGATCATCGCGTCGCCGTTATCGAAGCCGGGCCGAAGGATCATTGGTGGAACTGGCAGATCCATATGCCGGCGGCGCTGATGTATAACCTCTGCCACGATCGCTATAATTGGTATTATCACACCGAGCCGCAGCCCTTCATGAACGATCGCGTCATGTATTGGCCGCGCGGTCGGGTGCTGGGCGGGTCCTCCAGCCTCAATGCCATGGTCTATGTGCGCGGCCATGCGCTGGATTACGATCGCTGGGCGTTTGCGGAAAATTGCCCGGGCTGGTCCTACCAGGAAATCCTGCCCTATTTCCGACGCGCGGAAACCTGCGAACGTGGCAGCGATCCCTATCGCGGCGGCGACGGGCCGCTTTTCGTCCATCGCGGCAATCAATCCAACCCGCTTTTCGACGCCTTCCTCGAAGCGACGCGCCAAGCCGGCTATCCGGCGACGGCGGATATGAACGGCTATCAGCAGGAAGGCTTCGGCCGCATGGACATGACCATCCGCGATGGCCGCCGCTGGTCGGCGGCCATGGCCTATCTGCGTGCCGCCGAGCGTCGCGCCAATTTGATCGTCGAGACGCGCGCGCTCACCACGCGCATCCTGCTCGAAAACGGCCGCGCCATCGGCATCGAATTCCTCCAGGACGGCCTTATCCGCCGCTATCATGCGCGGCGCGAGGTCATTCTTTCCGGCGGCGCGATCAATTCGCCGCAATTGCTCATGCTCTCGGGGATCGGCCCCGCCGATCATCTGCGCGAGATCGGCATTCCCGTGCGACACGATCTGCCGGGCGTGGGGCAGAATCTCCAGGAACATCTGGAAATGTATATCCAGCAGCAATGCCGCGAGCCGATCACGCTCTATACCTATACCAAGCCGCTACCGATGGTCATGGCCGGATTGCGATGGTTCCTCACCCATGACGGGGTCTGCGCCTCGGCGCAACTCGAAGCCGGCGGCTTCATCCGCTCGCAGGCCGGCCTTCGCCATCCCAATCTGCAATTCCATTTCCTGCCCTCGACGGTCAACGATCACGGGCGTCAGAACGGCACCTCGCATGCCTATCAAGTCCATATCGGCAATATGCGCCAAGAAGCGCGCGGCTGGATCAAGCTCGCTTCGGCCGACCCGCGCCGCCATCCCCGTATCCAGCCCAATTACCTGCAGGCCGAGGCCGATCGCCGCGAATTCCGCGATGCGGTCAAGCTGACGCGGGAAATCTTCGCGCAAAAAGCCTTCGATCGGTATCGCGGACCGGAAATCCAACCCGGCAGCGCCGTCACCAGCGATGGCGATATCGATGCCTTCATCCGCGCTAGGGGCGATAGCGCCTATCACCCCTCCTGCTCGTGCAAAATGGGTCAGGACGCAATGGCCGTGGTCGATCCCGAGACGCGAGTGCGCGGTATCGCGGGCCTGCGAATCGTCGATGCCTCGATCATGCCTTCGATCGTCAGCGGCAATCTCAACGCGCCCACCATCATGATGGCGGAAAAAGCGAGCGACATGATCCTCGGCCGGAAACCTTTGCCCAAGGCCGATGTTCCCGTTTACGAAGCCCCGGATTGGCGGAACCGGCAGCGTTGACCCTCACCGATCGCCGGGATCGATATCGTCGTAATAGAATTCCGGCAAGGGATCGGCGCGCGGATCGAGCGCATTGGCGATCGCCGAAGTTGCCTGCAGCGAAACGAAATTGGTCTGCTCGCCGGCCGGCCGGGCATGGCGGCGGGTCATGCGCCAGAGCGTGAAGAGCGCCAACAGCAAAGCGATGCCGGCAAGATAGGCGAAGAGCGCGGAGGGGCCGAATTGCCCCATGAAGAACGCGGCGGCGAGCGGCCCCGCCGTGGCGCCGATCGACCAAGCGAGCAGCAATCCGCTCGAAGCCGCGACCATCTGCGCGCGATCGACGTAATCGAAAGTCTGCGCGACGGCGATGGGATAGATGGTGGCAAGACCGCCGCCCAGAAACGCGATCGGCAATAAGGTCCAATAGGCGCCGCCGGCGGAATAGCCGAACAGCAAAGCGGCGAGACTCGCGAGAATCGTGCCGCCGAGAACGGCGAGCAGAACCGAGCGGCGGTCGAAGCGGTCGGAACAATGGCCGATCGGCCATTGCAGGGCGAAGCCGCCGAAAACCGCCGCGCCCATGAACAGCGAAACCTCGAAAACCGAAAGGCCGAGATGGCCGGCGAAAATCGCGCCCATGCCGTAGAAACCGCCGGAGAGCAGCCCCGCCCCCGCCGTCGCCGCCACGCCGAGCGGCGAAATGCCGTAAAGCGCCGCAAGCTTCATGGGGCGGATGGCGCCGATTTCCGGCCCGGCCACGCGGGTGAGCACGACCGGCACGAGCGAAAGCGCCGTCAGCAATCCGCCGAGACAGAAGAGATCGACGCCGCCGATCTCGCGCGAATTGATCAGCGATTGGCCGACGAGCGAGGAAAGATAGGCCGTCACCATATAAAGCGAAAGCACCTGGCCGCGATTGGCATTGGTGCTTTTGACGTTGAGCCAGCTTTCGATCACGGCATAGAGGCCCGCCATGCAGAGGCCGGTCAGCATGCGCAAGAATCCCCAAAGCACGATCTCGAAGAACAGCGCCTGGGCCATGAACGCCGCCGTCAGCAAAGCGGCGAAAGCGGCGAAGGCGCGGATATGGCCGACGCGGCGGATAATGGTCTGGCCGAACAGGCTTCCCAGCATGAGTCCGAGATAGAAGCTCGACATGACGAGGCCCGAAATTTCCGTCGGAATATCGGCCGCGTTCATGCGGATCGGCAGCAGAATGCCGATCAACGCATTGCCGAGCATGAGAAGGCCGGCGCCGAACAGCAAGGAGAAGACGGAACGCAAAGTGGCGATCATGGCCCGGCAATCTAACGAGTCGGGATTTCGCTCGCAAGCCGAGCCTAGCCAGGATCGGTCTTTTCGCCTAGCCTTCCCTTCCGATGAGGATGTCATGACCTTATGCGATTTTCGGCTCCATCCCCGCCTTGCCGCCGATACGGTTTTCGTCGCCGATCTCGCCTTGAGCCGCCTGCTGCGGATGAACGATCGGCGCTATCCCTGGGCCATCTTGGTGCCGCGCCGTTCGGGCTTGCGCGAAATCGCCGATCTCGCCGCCGCTTGGCAGGCCGAACTCATGCGCGAGATCGATCTCGTCTCGCGCCTTCTGCTGCATCTTCATCCGGATTCGAAACTCAATATCGCCGCCCTCGGCAATGTGGTGGCGCAGCTTCATATCCATGTGATCGCCCGCCATGCCGGCGATGCGGCTTGGCCGGATCCCGTTTGGAATCGCGGGGTCGCCCTGCCCTTCGCCGAAGCCGCCATCGCCGACGGAATCGCTCAATGGCGCCAAGCGCTTTTCGCTACAAGCGGGCGACGATATGACGAATGATCAAGGCGGCCGCCGGCGCCACGACTTCCAGGAAACGCGGAAAATCGCAATGGCTTTCCGCCCCGGCAAGATCGCTGATCGATCGCGCGACGATGACGGGCAAAGCGAACATCTCGCCCACCTGCGCGATCGCCGCGCCTTCCATCTCCACAGCCATAGCGGCATGATCGCTGTGCAAACGGCGGCGCATCGCCTCGTCATTGACGAATTGGTCGCCGCTGGCGATGCGGCCGAAAAACAATCGCCGCGCTCGCCCCGCCCCGAATTCCGCCGGCAAGGGCGGAAGATCGATCGTGGCTGCCATCTGTCGCAAATCCGCCAGCAAATCTTCCGGCAAGGCGAAGACGGGGTCGCGGCGCTGATCGCCCAAGGGCGGCTCGCCGGGACGAAAGGCGCGCAAGCCTTTCCGCGTCATCTGGCCATAATCGTGCTGAATGAAGGAATCGGCGATGACGACGTCCCCGATCGCCAGTTGGGGATCGAGACCGCCGGCGACGCCCGAAACGACCAGCGCTCGCGCTTCCTGCGCCAGCAAGGCGGCCGTCACCGCCGCCGCGACCTTACCGATGCCGCTTTCGGCGATCACGACCGGGCGGCCAGCCAGGGAACCGGCGACAACCGAGAGGCCGGCAATCGTCGCTGCCTGCGGGCGGTCGAGCATGGCGATGACGCTCGCTCGTTCTTCCGCCATGGGGCAAATGACGGCGATCGGTTTTTCTTCCATGACGTCCTCCCTTCCCGCCCGCGCGACGATCTCGACCCCGCTTATGTGCAACGAAGGGCACGAGGCTGGCAATGACGAAACCGATCCTGGTCTGGCTGCGGCGCGATTTGCGCCTCGCGGATAATCCCGCCTTGGCGGAAGCCGCTGGCGAAAATCGTCCGATTCTGCCCGTCGTCATTCGCGACGATGGCGACGCACTCTGGCCGCCGGGCGGTGCCGCGCGCTGGTGGCGGGGCGAGAGCCTCGCCGCCCTCGCGCGCGATCTCGAAGAACGCGGAAGCCGCCTCATCTTACGCAGCGGCCGGCCGGCCGATATCCTCGACGATCTGATCGCCGAGACCGGCGCCGATGCGATCTATTACAACCTTTCTTACGAACCCGCCATCCATGCGGCGGATTTGCGGATCGCCGAACGGCAAGCGGCGAAAGGCGTGACCGTCCGGCGCTTTCCCGGCAATCGCCTGCACGAGCCATGGGCATTCAAGACCCAAAGCGGCGGCAGTTTCAAAGTCTTCACGCCTTTCTGGCGGTCGCTCGCGCAAAGCTATCGCAACCCGGCGCGGATGGCTTCGCCCAGCCGCTTGATGCCGCCGCCGACCTGGCCCCGGAGCGAATCCTTGGCCGATTGGCGGGAAAGCGCCACTTGGGCGCAATCGCTGGCGCGGCATTGGCAACCGGGCGAAGCGGGCGCCCGCGCGCGCCTCGCCGAATTCATCGCGGGAGGTCGCGATTATGGCGAACGCCGCGATCGGCCGGATCTTCCCGGCACGTCGCGGCTCAGCCCGCATCTCGCCTGGGGCGAGATTTCCGTGCATCGCGTTTGGGGCGATCTTGCCGGCGCGCATGGCGAGGCGGCCATCGCCTATCATCGCGAATTGGCGTGGCGCGATTTCAACACGCATCTGCTCTGGCACTTTCCCGATCTGCCGGAACGCGCCTGGTCGCCGATCTTCCGCGACTTTCCCTATGCCGACCGGCCGAAAGACTGGCGCGCCTGGACCCTCGGCCGTACCGGCTATCCGCTCGTCGATGCCGGAATGCGCGAATTATGGCGGACGGGCTGGATGCATAATCGCGTGCGCATGGTCGCCGCCAGTTTCCTGATCAAGGATCTCGGCATCGATTGGCGCCGCGGCCAAGCCTGGTTCTGGGATACGCTGGTCGATGCCGATCTCGCGCAGAATGCCGGCAATTGGCAATGGGTCGCGGGATCGGGCGCCGATGCCGCGCCTTATTTCCGCATCTTCAACCCGCTAACCCAGAGTCGCCGCTTCGATCCGACCGGCGCCTATATTCGCCGCTGGGTGCCGGAACTCGGCGGAATGGATAACGACGCTATCCATGACCCGCATGCCGATCTCTTGAGCACGCAACGCGATTACCCCGCCCCCATCGTCGATCACGATGCCGCGCGCCGCGCGGCGCTCGACCTTTATCGTCGGCAGAGCGATCTATTCCGCAGCGGCCAGACTTAGCGCGGGGCGATGGCGGAGATCGACGGCGCGGCGGCGGCGATCGGCGGCCGCCTGATACCAGACGGAAAATTCGCGCAAGGCTTCGCCGTAGCCGGAGGCCGGCTTGCCTTCGGGAATGCTGACCGTGTCGATGCCGCAACGGATCATGAAGAGATATTGATCGCGCAGCACCTGACCGCCGGCGCGGATTTCGCCGGCAAAGCCCAGTTTTTCCCGCAGCCAACGCGCCTGGGAAAAGGCGCGGCCATCGGTGAATTTCGGAAAATCGAGCTCGATCAGCGAGAAATGGCCGATATCGGCGGCGATCGCGGCGAGATCGGCATCGTTCTTGAGCGCCAGCCCCAACGGCGCGCGGCGCGCGATCAAGGCCGCGCGATCCTTTTGCCAGCGCGCGAAACTGACGATCACGCCGCCCGTCGCCGGCAATTCGGCCGCATCGTCGAGCGATGCGTAATCATTGGCGATGGCTTCGCCGTTCCTCAGCAGAACCATAGACTTTCTCCTTGAAGGGATCGATGCCGAGCCGCCGCACGGCATCGATGAAGGTTTCCTCGGCGCCCTGGCGCAGATCGAGATAGGTATCGACCACGCGCTCGACCGCATCGACGATTTCGATTTCGGAAAAGGCGGGCCCCAGAATCTTGCCGAGCGAAGTGTCCTCGCTGGAGGCGCCGCCAAGCGTGATCTGATAGAATTCTTCGCCCTGCTTATCGACGCCGAGAATGCCGATATGCCCGACGTGATGATGGCCGCAAGCATTGATGCAGCCGGAAATGTTGAGGCGCAGCGGCCCGATCGCCTGCTGGCGCTTGGCATCGCGGAAGCGTTCGGCCAGCCGCGTCGCCACGGGGATCGAGCGCGCATTGGCGAGATTGCAATAATCGAGGCCGGGGCAAGCGATGATATCGCCGATCAACCCGATATTGGCGGCGGCGAGACGCAAGGCGACGAGGCGGCGCCACAGCGCATGAAGATCGCTGCGGCGGACATGCGGCAGGACGATGTTCTGATGATGGGTCACGCGCAACTGGCCGAAGCTTAGGGCATCGGCGAGATCGGCAAGCCCATCCATCTGATCGGCCGAAGCATCGCCGGGCGCAATGCCGACGGGCTTCAGCGATACGGAAACCACGGCATAGCCGGGAACCTTGTGCGGATGGACGTTCCAATCGAGCCAACGCGCGAAATCGGGCTCGGCCGAACGCCGCGCCGCAAGATCGCCGTCGCCCGCCGCTTCGCGGGATGGAATCGGCAAGGCGAAATAGGCGTGGATGCGCTCGATCTCGGCCGCCGGCAAAGCCGGCGCATCGCCCGCCGCCTTGATCCGCTGCCATTCCTGCTCGACCGCATCGCGGAAAGCGGCGATGCCGGTCGCTTGGACGAGGATCTTGATCCGCGCTTTATAAATGTTGTCGCGGCGTCCCAGCAGATTGTAAACCCGCAAGACCGCTTCGAGATAGGAAAGCAGATCCGCCTTCGGCAGGAATTCCCGCAGCAGCGGCGCGATGATCGGCGTCCGCCCCTGCCCGCCCCCGACATAGACTGCGAAACCTACTTCGCCATCGGCGGCGCGCACCAGTTTGAGGCCGATATCGTGCAGCCGCGTCGCTGCGCGATCCTTGGCGGCGCCCGTTACCGCGATCTTGAATTTGCGCGGCAAATAGCTGAATTCGGGATGGAGCGTCGACCATTGCCGGATGATCTCCGACCAGGGGCGCGGATCCTCGATCTCGTCGGCGGCGATACCGGCAAAATGATCGGCGGTCACGTTGCGGATGCAATTGCCGCTGGTCTGGATCGCATGCATCTCGACCTCGGCCAGATGATCGAGGATATCCGGCGTATCGGCCAGACGCGGCCAGTTGAATTGGATGTTCTGGCGCGTGGTGAAATGGCCGTAACCCTTGTCGTAGCGCCGGGCGATGAAGGCAAGCTTGCGCATTTGGCGCGCATTCAATTCGCCATAGGGAATGGCGACGCGCAGCATATAGGCGTGCAGCTGCAGATAGAGGCCGTTCTTCAGGCGCAGGGGGCGGAATTCGTCCTCGGTCAATTCGCCGGCGAGGCGCCGCGCGACCTGGCCGCGAAACTGATGGACGCGTTCCTTGACCAGCTGCGCATCGAATTGATCGTAGCGATACATGGCTCAGGCGCCTTCCTGCGCGGCGCGCCAAGTGCCGTGATCGATGGCGAAGGTTACGTTGCCCGCAGCGCGGATCGTCTCGCGCGTGCCCCAGGGCTGCGGAGCCGATTGCGAACCGGCGGTCTCGATCAGATAGGGACCGACGATCAGCTGCGCGGCGACGAAAGCCTGAGCCGCAGCCAAGGCGGCATCGGCCGCAGCCGCATCGGCATAAAGGCGACCCTCGGCAAAACGCGGCGACCAATCGCCGGCGGCGGTGAAATAGAGCGCGGCCCCGTCGCCAAGGCGCTGGGCCGTCAACATCTGCGTCTTGATCCCGCTCACGAGACGGCCCTCGCGACGATCGCTTCGCTCGCCGCGACTAATTCGACCACGCGCCGGCCGGCGATATCCGGCCCCGCCGTTTCGGCGGAATCGTAACGCGCGGCATCGCGGCGCGCGAAATCGAGAATAGCGCGCGGCATGGACGGCCCGGCAATGACGATATCGGCTTGCCCCAGAGCCTTGAGATCGCCCAGCGTCAACCGATCCGGATCGTCGGCGGCAATGGCGATCTTCCGCCATTCGCCGGCCGGCGCCGGGATTTCGCCGTTCAGCCGGCGGATGAGATGGCGCGCCGCCAAGGCCGGCTTTCCGGCCAGCACGGCCGCGCCAATCGGTCCGTCGATCGCTTCCGCCCAGAAGGCGCGCCGCGCGGCGGAATCGACGATGCGTCGGCGCACGGCCTCGCGGAAGCGCCGCGCGAAGACGGCGAGATCGCCAAGCCGCGCCGGCAGCAGACCTTCGATCAGGCCGCGAAGGCGCTGCGCGAGAACCGGCGAGGCGCCGGCCGTCGAAATGGCGACGACGATCTCGCCGCGATCGATGATGGCCGGCATCAGAAAATCCGAAAGCTCCGGCCGATCGACGATATTGACCCAGACACCGGCCCGGCGCGCCGCCTGGGCGATGGCGCGATCTTCGACCGCATCGCCCGTCGCGCCGATGACAAGGACATGGCCCGCCGCATCCGTCGGCGCGAAAACGCCGCCGCGCCAGGAAAAGGCGCCTTCGGCCTGCAATCTCGTCATTTCCGGATTGAGACAATCGGCGATAAGCGTCACTTGCGCGCCTGCGGCCAGCAGCAGTCGCAGCTTCGCCGAGGCCGCCTCGCCGCCGCCGACCAGCAGAACGGGTTTGCCCTCAAGCCGCAGGAAGAGAGGAAATTCACGCATTTCACACTCTGTATAAGTTATTCATGGAATCTTAAGCTTTCAAAGAATTATGTCCCAAATCACCCATGGTCAAGGGAATATATTATTTTTACAGTGTGAAATAAATTCACGGCTCTGTTAGGGAATTACCAAGATTCCCCGGTTCCCGGGAAAAAGCTTATACTGCATGGACTTGAACCGAACCCCGAGTCTCCATGACCGCACAGAAAGCGATTTCCGGCCTAGCGCGGAACCACGATCATGCGCATTGCCAGGCTGCGGCCTTGGATCGGGCCGAAGCGATTTGCGCCGCCCATGGCGCAAGGCTGACGCCGCTTCGTCGCCGGGTTCTGGAGATCGTCTGGTCGAGCCATCGGCCGATGGGGGCTTACGCCATTCTCGAAAAACTGAGCGCCCTTTCCGGCCCGGCCGCGCCGCCGACCGTCTATCGCGCCTTGGATTTCCTGCTGGCGCAGGGGCTGATCCATAAGCTCGAAAGTCTGGATGCCTTCATCGGCTGCGATCGGCCGGATGACGGTCATGCCAGCCAATTCCTGATCTGCTCGCAATGCAAGGACGCGCGGGAGATCGCCGATTCCGGTATCGACCGCGCCTTGCGCGATAGCGCCGCCGCCGCCGGATTCTCGCTCTCGCGTTCGACGATCGAATTGCTCGGCCTCTGCCCCGCCTGCCGTCAGGCGTAAGCGCCGGAAAATCGGCTCAGTCGCGGCCGGCGCAGATGCGGATGCGATCCTCGAAATGATTGAGGCCGGGAATCGGCAGGCCGGCGATCTTCCCCTCCTCGTCCCAGCGGCGCAAGCGGATCGCATCGCGGTAATAGGGTTCGCGGCGAAACTGCGCGATCTCATCCGCCGTCATCGGTCCGCCTTGCAGCCGCAAGGATAATTGCGACGCCGCCGAGAGCAGCGCGTTATAGGCGCGATCGGTCGCCGCGAGATAGCGCTTGGCGGCGACATGGAGACGCACGGGCTCGGTGACGTCAGGCCCGAAATAGCGCGAGAGCCAAGCCGAACCCAGGCTTTCGTGTTGCGTGTCGATGCCTTGCTCGGCGCTATCTTCGGGAAGATCGTGAATGAGATGGCCGATATCGTGCAGGAGCGCGGCGATCACGAGGGCATCCATCGCCCCATCGCGCTCGGCGCAGGCGGCGCATTGCAAGGCATGTTCCAATTGGCTGACGCCTTCGCCATAGGTTTCGCCGCCACGGCGCGCGAAAGCCGCGCGAATCTCCTTCAAGGCGTCTTTCATCTCAGGCGACCCTTTCCGTCTTCGCATCGGCCCGCTGCCGGCGCAAAACGCGCAGCCGGCTTTCCATGGCGTCGCGATCGATATAGCAGCCCTGCAAATGCCGTCGCCCTTGCTCGGGATCGAAAGCCGTGCGGCCATGCAGCGCGCGATCGTTTTGCATGACGAGGCAATCGCCGGGCGCCAGGCGCAGCACGACTTCGCCTTCCGGGCGGCGCAAAATGGCGGCGAAACGGCGATAAGCGGAAAACCAAGGGCCGGCAATCTCGGCCGGCGCGTCCAGCCAATCGAAAGAGCGGTTATTGATGTGAACCGCGACGATCTCGCCATCTTCGTCGAGGGAGATGAGGCTTTGCCGGGCGATCAAATCGGTTTCGGCATCGCGGAAGCGGAAGGTCGCGCGATGGGTCGCGAGCAGCGCGAAATCCTGGGGCGCTTCGCGGCGCAGAATCGCCGCCGCCCGGAATCCGTCGACAAGGAGCGAATCCCCGCCCGGCGCCTCGGCCGCGAGGCAATGCAGCAATTGCACGCCCGGCGATGGGTCGCGATAGGGATTGTCGCTATGAACGCCGAGCGCCAGCGCGGTATAAGCAAGATTATTCGGATCGGGCTTGCTCTCGACATCGAAGAGCGCCCCGTAATTGGTGACGCGCACGAAGCCCAAGCGATTGCCGATCGTCAGCACGGTTCCGGGTGCGACGGGGCTCCGCCGCAAGAGACCGCAGCCGAAGCGAGCGAAGCCCTCCAGCCAGCCGCTTTCGATCGCGGGGTCGGCGAGGAAAGCCGGCCAATCGGCGCGCGGCAGGGATCGCTCCTCCGCCCTGCCCCAGAATTCGTAAACGGGCTTCCGCGCCAGCCGAGCCGCCGGCGCCAGATCGTGATCGGCAAGCCAAGCGGCGGAAAAGACGGTCGCATGTCCATCCGGATGCCAAACGATTCGCAGATCGCCATTCGCCGCAATCGCGGCCTCGCCGAAGCTAAGATCTCCGGGAAGATCGGCGATGTCGTAAAGCCGTTGGCCGTTGCCGGGATGGCGGCATTGCGGACAGCGGCAATTGTCGCGCAGCCAGAAAGTCGGATAAAGCGATTCGCCGCCCCCGCTCCATTGGATCGCGAGGCTCGTTTCCTCTCGGCGAAGTCCGATCGGGCGTCGCATCAAGCCCAGGGCAGCGAATAGGTTTTCACGTTGGTGAAGCCTTTCATCGCTTCGATCACGCCTTCCTTATAGCCGAGACCGCTATCCTTGATCCCGCCGAAAGGCGACATTTCGATGCGGTAGCCCGGCACTTCGCGGACATTGACGGTGCCGACTTCGAGTTCGCGCACGAAGCGCGTGATGTAATCGAGGCGATTGGTGCAGATGCCCGAGGAGAGGCCGTAATCGGTCGAATTGGAAACGCGGATCGCCTCGTCGATCGATTGCACGCGAATGACCGGCGAAACCGGCCCGAAGGTTTCGAGGCGCACCAATTGGCAATCATAAGGCACATGATCGACAACGGTCGGCGCATAAAGCGCGCCCTTGCGGACATGGCCGGCGCGCAGCTTGGCGCCGCGGCGGATGGCGTCATTCACCATGTCCTCGCAATAGCGCGCGGAAGCCTCGTCGATCACGGTGCCCATATCGGTCACGGGATCCTTGGGATCGCCGTATTTGATACGCTCGGTCTTCGCCGTCAGCAGATCGACGAAACGATCGGCGATGGCTTCATGCACGATCATGCGCTTGACCGCCGTGCAGCGTTGCCCCGAATTTTTGTAGGATCCGGAAACGGCGAGATTGCTCGCTTCCTCGAGATCGGCATCTTCCATGACGATCAGGGGATCGTTGCCGCCGAGTTCCAGAACGGCGCGGCGATAGCCCATGGTCTTGGCGATATATTTGCCGACGGCGACCCCGCCGGTGAAGGTGATGAGATCGACATGAGGATCGGTCAGCAGGCTATCGGCGATTTCCTTGGGATCGCCGGTCACGACTTGAAACATCGGTCGCGGCAATCCGGCCTCGTAGAGAATATCGGCGAGCAGCAGCGCGGTCAGCGGCGTCTTCTCGCTGGGCTTCAGCACCATGCGGTTATTGGTGGCGATCGCCGGCGCCACTTTATGCGCGACCTGATTGAGCGGATGATTGAAGGGGGTGATCGCCGAAATGGCGCCCAGCAGCGGATCGCGCTGGGTATAGATGCGACGCTTCTTGCCGTGGGGCGTGATATCGCAGGAGAAGATTTCCCCGTCGTCCTTGAGCACGATGCTGCCGGCGAGATGGAAGACGTCGTAGGCGCGGCCGACTTCGTAGATCGTATCCTTGAGGCAGAGGCCGGATTCGGCGGTGATGAGCGCCGCGATCTCGTCGCGGCGGGCGACCAGCAGATCGGCCGTCTTGCGTAAGATTTGACTGCGCTCGGCACGGCTCAATTCCGCGCGATAGGCCTTGGCCAAACGGAAAGCCTCGGCGATATCGGCCGGACTCGCTTTCGGGCAGGTGCCGACAAGCTCGCCCGTATAGGGATCGCGAACGTCGAAGACCCGATCGGCGGATCGCGTCGCGCCGACAAGCCGCATGGTCTCGCGTCGGATGGCGTTCATGTCTTCCTCCTCAAACCGCTTGGCGTTGCGGCAGCGCGTCCCGATCGGGGAGCGCGTAATTGCAGGCAAGATCGAAGGCGCTGAAATTGCGCAAGCGATAGCCCGAGGGCAGGCTTGCCAAGCGCCGATTGACGATGACGGGGACTTTCTCTTCGGAAATCCCGCCATGCGAGCGCAGCGGCACGGTTAGGCCCGAAAGATCGTGCTTGGTCGCCGCCGTGCCGATCGTGAAGTCGCGCGTCGCCACGACGACGAGATCGCCGATACGGTCTTCGGGAAGTTCGAAGCGCCGACAGGCGGCGGCGCGATCGAGCACCAATTCGATGCCCGGAATGGCGGCGATCCGCCCCATGATCGGCGCGATATCCGCCGGTTCCAGATAGATCGTGGCGAAGGAGCCGAGCGCGCCGTGATGCACGACGTAAGGATCGGTGATCGGCAGGATGACCCGCGCGCGCCCGGCGCCGAGCCAGGCATCGAGGCGATCCTGCAAATAGACGACATTGGGGCGGCCCTGGGCATCGTGCTTGGCATTCATGCCGTGATCGGCCGTCAGCACGAGAATGGCGCCCGCCGCATCGAGTTCGGCCAGATAGCCATCCATCATGCGATAGAAATCGTTAGCCTCGGTCGTGCCCGGCGCGTGCTTGTGCTGGACGTAATCGGTGGTCGAGAGATAGAGAATATCGGGCCGCACCGCCTGCATCAGCTTGACGCCGGCGGCGAACACGAATTCCGAGAGATCGGCGCTATAAACCGAAGGCAAGGGCCGATCGACGAAGGCGAGCGCGTTATCGATCCCGTGCTCGGCCTTTGTCGTGCGATCGGCCGTCTCGGCGGAAAAGCAGATGCCCTTCATATCCTTGCCGAGCAGACGGCGCAGCTTATCCTTGGCCGTGACCACGGCGACCTTGGCCCCGGCCGCGGCGAAACCGGCGAGGATCGTCGGCGCACGCAGATATTTGGGATCGTTCATCATCACTTCGGCGCCCACTTCGCGGTCATAGAGATAATTGCCGCAAATGCCGTGGATCGCCGGCGGGGCGCCGGTGACGATGGAAAGATTGTTGGGATTGGTGAAGCTCGGCACCACGCAATCGCCGATAAGATCGCTGCCGCGCACCCGAGCCTCGGCGAGCCAGGGCATGGCGCCGGCGGCGATCGCCGCTTTCAGATAATCGGGTTCGCAACCGTCGACGCAGATGACGACGACAGGCGCGCTCGGCCAAGCATAATTCTTGCCGTTGACGGTAATCGATCGCATCCCCGCCCCCGCCTATTCCGCCGCCAGAAGCGCCGGCCGACCGCTCGCCACGTTCATCTCCGCCATGACGGCGGCGACGGCGGTCAGGAAATCGCGCATCACAATCTGATCGATCCGACCGATGCAGCCGATGCGGAAGGAATCGGCGACCGTCAGCTTGCCGGGATAGATGATGAAATTGCGCGCGCGCAGCTTGTCGTAGAAGCTTGGGAAATCGAACCGCGGATCGGCCGGCATGCGGAAGGTGACGATGATCGGCGCCTGGATTTCGTCGGGCAGCAAGGTCACGAAACCCATCGCCCGCATGCCTTCGACGAGAACGCGGCAATTGGCGGCATAACGCGCGCCCCTACCCGCCACCCCGCCCTCGGCCGCATGTTCGCGCAAGGCTTGAGCGAAAGCGACGATGCAATGGATGGGCGGCGTGAAGCGATATTGCTGGGTCTTTTCCAAAGTCTGCCATTGCTCGTGAAGGTCGAGGGTCAAGGCATGCGCCTGCCCCTTGGCCGCCATCAGGGCACTTTTGCGGCAAAGCACGAAGCCGAGGCCGGGGATGCCCTCGATGCATTTGTTCGAGGACGCGGCGACGGCATCGCAAGGCACGCTCGTCACATCGACGGGCAGCGCGCCGAAGGCGCTCATGGAATCGATCAGCAGGCGCCTTCCCGAAGCGGCGACGACTTTGGCGACGGCGGCGATGGGGTTAAGAACGCCGGACGTCGTCTCGCAATGCACGATCGCGACATGGGTGATGGCGGGGTCCGCCGCCAGGGCCTCGGCGACGAGGGCCGGCTCGACCGGGCGATCTTCCGGCCATTCGAGGAGGCTATGCGCGCGCTTCGCATAGGCGCAAATCTTAGCCATGCGTTGACCATAGGCGCCATTGACGAGGATCAGCAGCTTATCGGCGGGGCCGACCAGAGTGCCGATCATCGCCTCGACGGCGAAGGTGCCGGAGCCCTGCATCGGAACGGTCGTGAAATCCTCGCCTCCGCCGACGAGTTCGACGAGGCGGCGGCGCATTTCGGCATTGATGGCGATGAAACCGGCATCGCGCGAGCCCCAATCGTGGAGCATCGCTTGCTTGACGCTGAGCGCGGTGGTGAGCGGGCCGGGGGTCAGAAGCCAGGGGTCTTGAGCGGCGGGAATTGAGGTCATGGCGGGTCTCGATGGCAAGGGGTTCCGGGTTTTGCGAGCCGAAGCTCGCCTTGCTTGAGGATGAGCATGGCTCTATTATAAGTCCAATCGTTTAATCTGATGCGAAGCATAGATGACATCGATAAATCACTCCTCCCTCCGCGCCTTCCACGCCGTCGCCACGCAGGGCAGTTTTACCAAGGCGGCCAATGTCCTGCATGTGACGCAGCCGACCCTATCCGGTCAGGTCAAGGCGCTGGAGCTGCAATTCGGCCTTTCCCTCTTCGATCGCCGCAAAAGGCGGGTCGAATTGACCGAAATCGGCCGCCAATTGCTGGATATCACTTGGCGGCTCTTCGGCCTCGAAGCCGAGGCGGAACAGGTCCTGACCGCCGCCAAGGGGCTGAAGCGCGGCCATCTCCGGCTTGGCGCCGATGCGCCCTATCACGCCATCCCCTTTCTCGCCGCCTTCACGCGGCGCTATCCCAATATCCGCCTGTCCATGTCGATCGGCAATGCCGAAAGCATGAAGAACGAATTGCTCGATCAACGCTTCGACGTCGTCATCGCCGCCAATCTCGCCGAGGATAACCGCCTCTTCGCCTTCCCCTTCAAGGAAGATTCCTTGATCGCCTTCGTCGATCGCGCGCATCCCTGGGCGCGGCGGAAGCGGATTGGGCTCGCCGAATTGGCCGACCGGCGCTTGATCCTGCGCGAACCGAGTTCGACCACGCGCAAGGTATTCGAGGCCGCGCTCGCCAAGGCGCATGTCAAGATCGGCGAAAATCTCGAAATCGGCAGCCGCGAAGCGGTCCGCGAAGCGGTCGCCGCCGGACTGGGCATCGGCATCGTCGCCAAATCGGAATTCGGCGCCGATCCGCGATTGAAAAGCCTGGAATTCGAGGGCCCGCGCATCACCGCTCTCGAATATGTCGCCTGCCGCAGTGATCAGCGCGCGACGCCGCTCGTCAAGGCTTTCCTCGATATCGTGCGCGAAACCAAGGCGGCGGGTTAAATCGCCTCAGGCGTTTTCCTTGAGGCGCGAGGGATTGAGTTCGCCGACCGCTTCGAGCAGCGGCTGCGCCACCAGCGCGAGATGCGAATTGATGCGCTTCAGATCGCGCAGGATGTCGAGATGGAGACCGCTCGTCTGCATGCTTTCGATGCGCCCCTCGCGCAAGCGTTCCAGATGATTCTCCGCCGCCGTTTTTTCGAGCTCGCGGAAAATCCGCTTCTCGGCGAAGAGACGCCGCGCCAGCTTGAGATCGCCGGTCATGAAGACGTTCATCGCCAATTCGACATTGGCGATCAGGCGGTCGTGAATCTGCTGCAATTCGGACGAGCCTTCGGGCGAAAATTTCAAGCCGTGCTTGATCTTCTTGGCCGCGAGTTCCATCAGGCTCTTATCGACGATATCGCCGATATGTTCGAGATTGGTGGTGAAGGTGATAAGATCGATGACCCGCCGCTGATCGGCGGGATCCATGATCTCGCGGCTGACGCGCGTCAGATAGAGCTTGATCGCCTCGTTGAGGCGATCGACCTGGCCATCGAGTTCGCCGACCGGTTTCACCAGCCGGCGATCGTCGAGGCGGAAGATCGCCAGCGACTGACGCAGCATCTCGCTGACAAGATCGCCCATACGCAAAGCCTCGCGCGCGGCATTGGCCAGCGCGACGGCGGGCGTCTCGGCGGCGCCGGCATCGGGGTTGAGATAACGCGGCTTCCCCGGGTCTTCCGGGCGCGGCGCGTCGGGCAGCATCTTCGCCGTCAGCCGCGCGATGGGGCCGGTTAGCCCGATCAGGCAAAAGGCCAGCGCGAGATTGAAAGCGAGATGGAAATTGAGCGCCTGACGCGCGGGATCGGCCTGGAAATCGGCGAGATAAGGTTGAATGAAGGGAATGAGCGGTGTCGCGACAGTCACGCCGATTAGGCGGAAAATAGCATTGCCGAGGGCAACGCGCCGGGCCTCGGCCGGGTCCGAAAGCGTCGCCAGGATCGGCATCGCAGCACTCCCGAGATTGGCACCGAGAACGAGCGCGAAACCGAGATCGACCGGCACCATGCCATGCGCCATGAAGGAAACCGCCAACAAGACGATGGCGAGGCTCGAAGTCGAAAGCACGGTCAGAATCGCGCCGATAATGATGCCGAAAACCGGCGCCTGACGCAGCAGGCCGAGAATCGCCGGTAGGATCGGCGCTTCGCGGATAGGTTCGGCCGCGAGCGTGATGAGATGAAGGCCGAGCAAGGCGATACCGAGCCCCACGATCGCGCGCCCCAAATCGCGGATTTGCGTGTTTTCGATCTTGTTGAAGAGAATCCAGCCGATCAGGATCAGCAGCGGCGAAATCCAATCGACGCGATAGGAATAGGCCTGCGCCACCAAGGCGGTGCCGATATCCGCGCCCAGCATGACCGCAAGCCCGGCCGAGGTCGAAACCAGACCGCGCGAGGCGAAACCCGAACAGACCAGCGCCGTCGCGCTTGAGGATTGCAGCAGGCAGGTGACGCCGAGGCCGGAAAACAAAGCCGCGAAGCGATTGCGCATGGCAAGCCCCATGCGCTGGCGCAGCGCGCTGCCATAGGCGCGCAAGACGCCCGTTCTCACCATGCGCAGCCCCCAGAGCAGCAAGGCCGCGGCGCCGAAAAGATGCAGCAGAAAGATCATCCCCGCCCGATTCCGAATCTTGTCACGTCAATGTAACATAGACGGCCCGGCTTGGGCGAGGCAACGATGCCTTGCATGGAATCTTAGCGTTGCCGCCAGGCTTGCGTGCGCGCGTTCAGCCGGCGCATCGCCAGCGCGTGAAGCAGGCGCAGGACGGCCGAGGTGACGACGATCGTCATGCCCATGGCGCAGGCGGCCGCCGTATTCCCGGCATCGTCGGTATTGATGGCGTTGATCGAAAGCAATTTGGTCGCGCCGGTATAGAGGAAGACCACGGCCGAGACCGTCGTCATCGCATTGACGAAGTAATAGACGCTGATATCGAGAATCGCCGGCAGGCAGACCGGCAAAGTCACGCGGAAAAGCGTCTTATAGAACGGCACGCGCAGAGAGGCCGAGACCGCCTCGAATTCGGCATCGACCTGCTTCAGCGCGGTTACCGCCGTCAGATGGCAGACGGTATAGAAATGCGCGATCGTATTGACGATCAGGATCGCCATCGTGCCGTAAAGGAAATGGAGCGGATTGCCGGCCGCGTTGAAGAAGAAGATATAGGCAAGACCGAGAACGAGACCGGGAACGGCCAAGGGAATCATGGCGAGGAAATGAATGCCGGCGCGCAAGCCGCGAAAGCCGCGGCTTTTTTCGACCAAATAGGCGCCGGCAAAGGCAATGACCGTGCCGATGACGGCGACATAGGCCGATAGGATGAGGCTGTTGGCGTAAGTCGCCCAGCCGCCGGCGCCGAAATGATACCATTTCAGGGTCGGCATCAGTTTATAGGGCCAGAAGGTCACGATGCTGCCGAACGCCGCCATGCCGAGAATAGCGAGCAGGCAAAGCGCGACCAGCGCGCAGAATAGGAAACAGAGGCTATCGACCATCGAGCGCGGTTTCGGCTGCAGCGGAACGGCTCGCGCCGACAGCAAGGCGATTTGGCGCCGCTGCACGAGGCGATCGACGGCGAAGGACGCGACGGCCGGCGTCAGCAGCAACAGGCCGACCACGGCGCCCATCTGGAAATTGAACTGGCCGATGACCTGACGATAGACATCGGTCGCCAGCACGTTATAGGAGCCGCCGATCACCTTGGGGACGCCGAAATCGGTGAAGATCAGCGTGAAGATGACGAAGGCGGCGCTGACCAAGCCATAGCGGCAGCCCGGTAGCGTGACAGTGAAGAAGATGCGCAAAGGCTTGGCGCGCAAGGCGGCGGCGGCTTCGTAAAGGCGTTGATCGGCCGCCGACAGAGCCGTCACCAGAATGATGAGGGCATGGGGAAAGGCGAAGAAGACTTCGCCGATGACGATGCCGATCGGCCCGTATATCTCATGGCCGAAGAGCCAGGATTTCAAGATTCCCTGATTGCCGAAAAGATAGACGAGCGCCAAGCCCGGGAGCAGCGACGGCGCCAATAGCGGGATGAGGGCGATGCCTTTGAAGATTCCCCTGCCCCACATGCAGGACCGCACCAGGGCATAGGCATAGACGAAGGCCAGTATCAACGTGATCGCCGTGCCGAGCGCGGAGACGAAGATCGTGTTCTTCAGCGATTGCACCAAGGCGGGATCGGCGAAATAGCGCGCGAAATTGGCGAGGCCGATAAAATTCTTGTCTTTATCCTGAAAGCTTTTGACCAACAGCGTATAAAGCGGGATGGCGATGGTGACGCAAAGATAAGCGCCGATGACGAGCAGAGAAAGGCGCATCAGCCAATCTTCGCGGCTGGCGCGAAGGCGCAGCCGGCGCGGCGCCGCGATTTCACTCATGAGCGGACGCGGCTTTCGGGAAAAGGCGCAATCGGTCGGTCGGCAGCGCGATTTCGATGACCTTGCCGGCATCGAGCGCGAGATCGCGCATCGCGTTGATCGAAAAATCGGCATTGAGTGCCAGATCGGTGCCGAGATCGGGCTTTAGCTCGGCGCGGCAAAACGCGCCTAGGAATTCCACGCGCTCGATCCGCGCCGATAAGCGATTGGCCTGATCCGAACGGATCGCGCGAACCTGGATATCCTCCGGACGGATACAAAGCGTCGCCGGGCCGGGCGGAAGGACACCCGTCTCAACCGAAATATCCGTACGCCCCAGGCGAACGCGCCCCGGCGCTTCGACCGCGACCGGCAGAAAATTCATATGGCCGACGAAGTCGGCGGCAAAACCGGTCGCCGGCCGGCTATAGATATCCTGCGGCGTTCCGACCTGTTCGATAATCCCGTGATTCATGACGACGATGCGATCGGCCAGCGCCAGAGCTTCTTCCTGATCGTGAGTGACCATGATGGTCGTGATGCCGAGCTTGCGTTGCAGCGACTTCAATTCGCCGCGCAGATGCAGGCGAACGCGCGCATCGAGCGCAGAAAGAGGCTCGTCGAGCAGCAGCAAGCCCGGCGACATGGCGATAGCGCGCGCCAGGGCGACGCGCTGCTGCTGACCGCCGGAAAGCTGCGCCGGATATTTCTTTTCCTGACCCTTGAGCCCGACCAAAGTCAGCAATTCGCCGATGCGCCGCGCGATCTCGTCCTTGCGCTTGCCGGCATTGACGAGACCGTAACCGATATTCTCGGCGATGGTGAGATTGGGAAAAAGCGCATAGGATTGAAAGACGATGCCGAAATCGCGCTGTGCGACGGGCAGCACCGAAATATCCCTTCCCGCCTGTTCGATCGTTCCCGAATCCTGAATATCGAGCCCGGCGATCGCGCGCAGCAAGGTCGTCTTGCCGCAGCCCGACGGGCCCAGAAAGCAAACGAATTCGCCCTCCCAAATGTCGAGCGAAATGTCGCGGAGCGCACGGAAAGCGCCGAAACTTTTTTGGACGTTGCGAATCCGCAAATAGGCGCGCTGGGGCGCCGTTGCTATCGACGTCATGATTGTCCCCCTCGCAAGACGTTCGCCGACGACGGAACGAAAACGGCCGGCAGGTGCTGCCGGCCGTTTCCGCTTAGCGTCGCGATCAGCTCTTCGGCGCGTCCTTGCTGCCGTAGCGCTTCTGCCATTCGTCGAGGATTTCCTGACGATGCTGAGCCGCCCATTCGAAATTGTTGGGCGAGATCATCAGCTTCTGCTCGTCGGCGGGGTAATTCGCCGGCAAGGTCGCCTCGACATCCTTGCGTGCCAAGACTTGATAGGATTCGTTATAGAGCTTGGCCGCTTCGGCGCTCGCCGCGAAATCGGCGAGCTTTTTCGCCGCGTCGAGATGCGCCGTTCCCTTCATGATCGCCGTCGCTTCCATTTCCCAGCCCAACCCTTCCGAAGGCAGGATGACTTCGACCGGGGCGCCGTCATTGATCAATTTGACGCCGGGATAAGAAAAGGAAATGCCGATCGGATATTCGCCGGCGCCGACCGCCTTGCAGGGCTTCGAGCCGGAATGCAGATAGGTTTTGATGTTCTGATGCAGCCCATCCATATAGAGCCAGCCGCCGGTCTGACCGAAGACCTGCAACCAAGCCGAAACGCTCAGGAAGCCCGTGCCGGACGATCCCGGATTGGGCATGACGATATGGTCCTTATAGACGGGATTCATCAGATCCTTCCAACTGGTCGGCTTTGGCAAACCGAGCTTCTCGGCTTCGACGGTGTTGAAGCAGATGGCGCTTGCCCAGGCATCCATGCCGACCCAGGTCGGCCAACCGGTGCGGCGATCCTTGAAATCGTCCTTGATTTGATCGAAGCCGGCGGGTCGGTAACTTTCCAGCATACCCTCCCCGTCCAGCACCATCAGCGAACTCGCCGCCAATCCCCAAACGACATCGGCTTGGCGATTATCCTTTTCGGCGAGCAAGCGCGATGTGATGACGCCGGTCGAATCGCGTTGCCATTCGATTTTGATGCCGGGATTGGCTGCCTCGAAAGCCGCCTGATAGACCGGCATCTGCTCTTCCTCAAGGGCGGTATAGACCTTGAGGACGACATCCTCGGCGAGAACCGCGCTCGGCGAAAGGGCCATAGCCGCCGCCAAGCCCATCAGAATTCCAGATTTACGCATCCGTAACCTCCCTCCTGTTGTCATCGTCTTCCCGGACGAATAGACCAAAAGCCATGACGATTTCGCGACGGGACGATGACGTTTCTCTGCCGCGACCGATCGGCCCGGCAGACCAAGTGTAACATTCCCAGCGTCGAGGGGAAGGCCGAGTTTCATTGTTAGGATCGTTAATTCGCATGGCCTTTATCGAAATTGCCGATAGAAGAAGATCGCGCGCGACGATTGCCAAGCCCTGGAAACCGGGCATAATCGCCGCCATGACCGATACCGATCACCTCGCCCTCCTACGGCGGATCGCCGAGGCGCTGGAGCGCCTCGCGCCGCCGCCGCGCCGCAGCGAGGCCAAGGCCGATGCCTTCCTCTGGCATGCCGAGGATGGCTGGCTGGAACCGATCCCCAAGGTCGCGGCGATCCCGCTCGATCTTCTGCAAGGGATCGACGCCGCCAAGACCATTCTTCACGCGAATACGCAGCGCTTCGCCGACGGGCTCCCGGCCAATAACGCTTTGCTCTGGGGCGCGCGGGGAACCGGCAAGAGCTCGCTCGTCAAAGCCGTGCATGGCGCGATCAATGGGAAAAAGCCGGGATGCTTGGCGCTGATCGAGTTGCATCGCGAAGACCTCGCCAGCCTGCCGCGACTCCTTGCCGAATTGCGCGGCCATCCGCGCCGCTTCGTGATCTTCTGCGACGATCTTTCCTTCGATTCCGCCGATGCCAGCTATAAATCGCTGAAAGCCGTGCTCGAAGGCGGGATCGAGGGGCGCCCCGATAATGTCCTCTTTTATGCGACATCGAATCGGCGCCATCTGATGCCGCGCGAGATGATCGAGAACGAACGCTCGACCGCGATCAACCCGCATGAAGCGGTCGAGGAAAAAGTCTCCCTCTCCGACCGCTTCGGGCTTTGGATCGGTTTCCATAATTGCGACCAGGAAACTTATTTCGCCATCGTCGAGGGTTATGCGCGCCGCTTCGGCATTCCCGATCCGCGCGCCGAATTGCACGCCGCCGCCCTCGAATGGTCGATGACGCGCGGCAGCCGCTCGGGCCGCGTCGCTTGGCAATTCATTCAGGACTTGGCCGGAAGGCGCGGCCTCAGAATCGATCTCGGTAAATAAATCGCTTCAGGGTGCTGCGAGATAGGCCATGGGATCGACCGGCGATTCGCCCTTGCGGATTTCGAAATGCAATTGCGGCTTGGCGACATTGCCGGTCGAGCCGATGCGCGCGATCACCTGACCGCGTTTCACCTTGTCGCCCTTGGCGACCAGCAGCGATTGATTATGCGCATAGGCCGTGATGAAGCCGTTATCGTGGCGCAGCAGGATGAGATTGCCGAATCCCTTTAGCTGATTGCCGGCATAGGCGACAACCCCTTCCCGCGCCGCGCGGACGGGGGCGCCCGCCGGCGCGCCGATATTGATCCCGTCATTGCGGAGACCGTCCGCCGTCGTGCCGAATTTCGAAATGACGCGGCCATCGGCGGGCCAGATGAAACCGGCCTTGCCGACATTCTGCACAACCGGCGCTTCGGCAACGGGTTCGGGAGCAAGCACCGGCGCAGGCGGGGCGACAACCGGCTCGGGTATCGGCGCCGGTTCGGGCGTCGCGACCGGTGCCGGTGCGGGATCGGCCGTAACCGGTTCCTCGGGATCGGGGATCGGCGATGGTTCGATAATCGCGGGAGCGGCGGCAACGGGCGCCGGCAAAGGCGAGACCGGCGCGGGCGACGGCGATGCCGGCAGCGGCGCCGCATTCGGGCTCGCGGCCGAAGGGGTCGGTTGCGCTTGCGGCGATCCTGCGAGCGGCTTCGATCCCGGCTGCGGTTTTCCGGCGCTCGGATTCGGCGCGGCGGGTTGCGGTTGCGAAACGACCGGTTTCGCCGGCGCCGCGGCAATGGGACCGGCCGGTCCGGTCTCGCCGCTTCCGGGCAAGGTCAATGTCTGACCGACCTGCAACCGATAAGGCGCCTTGAGATTATTCAGGGAAACGATGGCGCTTCGGGAGACGGCGAATTTCTGCGCGATGCCATAGACCGAATCCCCAGCCTGAACGGTATAAACGCGCCGCGCTTCGATCGCCAAGCGCTGACCCGGACGCAAGACATAAGGCGGTTGCAGGCGATTGAGATCGATCAGCGTGCGAATGGGCGTGTTGCTGCGCGCCGAGGCGGTGGCGAGCGTATCGCCCGGCGCCACGACATAACGCCCCTCGACGACGCGCCCCATATCGGGATCGCCGGGCGCCGCCGTCGTATCGACGGGCGAGGAAAGGCTCGGCGCGTGCAGATTGCCGCAAGCGGCAAGCGCCAGAGCCAAGGCGAAGCTCCGCGAAACGCGGCGAAGGCGTTGATAAAAAGTCATGAGATCGCCCGCGCAACTGGAGCCGGCGCGATCTCGGCTTCGGGAAGCGCCCCCTCGACCATCGGCACGAAACGGACATCGGCGATGGTGCGGATGGAAAGGCTGCCATCCTTCTCGCGGATCGCTTTCATCAGAATTTGGTCGCCGCGTTCGGGACCGACCGGCACGACCAAGATGCCGCCGGGCATTAATTGCTGAGCGAGATCGTGCGGAAATTCCGCCGCCGCCGCCGTCACGATGATGCGGTCGAAAGGCGCCTGTTCGGGCCAGCCGCGCGATCCGTCGGCGCAGCGCGTCGTGATATTGTTGAGGCGCATGCTTTCGAAGCGCGCTTCCGCCTCGTTCAACAGCGAGCGATAGCGCTCGATCGTATAGACCCGCCGGCAGAGCCGCGACAGGATCGCCGCCTGATAGCCGGAGCCGGTGCCGATCTCCAAAACCTTATGCGATTTCGTGAGATCGAGAGCGGCCGTCATCATGGCGACGATCTGCGGCTGGCTGATCGTCTGGCCATGGCTGATCGGCAAAGCCTGATCCTCATAGGCCTGATCGTGAAAACTGGGCAGCACGAAAGCCTCGCGCGGGATGCGCTCCATCGCATTCAGCACGGCGCCATCGACGATACCGGCCCGGCGCAGCGCCATGATGAGGCGGATCTTGCGAGCGGCAAGGCTCATCTCCGGCGCCTCCCCTTGCCCTGCCCTTTCGCTTTCGCCTTTCCCTTGACCGGCGCGGCGAATGCCGTACGCAGCCGCGCCAACATGCCGCGATGCGTGAGATCGAAATGCAAGGGCGTGACCGCGATCGCTTGGCGCGCAATGGCGCCGAGATCGGTTGCCGGATGCGCCGGCTCGTCGCTGGAAAAATCGCCGATCCAGATTACCTTGCGCGCGAAAGGATCTTGCGCCTCGACGACTTCGACGGCGGAAAGCCGGCGACCCTGAGCGCCGATCTCGATGCCGGCGACCGCTTCCGGCGGCACCGGCGGAAAATTGACGCTGACCAAAAGGCCGCGCGGCCAATCGAGGCTCATCAGACGCCGGATCACGGGCGGGCCGTGACGTTCCGCCGTCACCCAATGCAGCGTTTCGCCGATCCGCACCTGGCTCAAGGCGATCGCGGGAATGCCGAGCATCGCCGCTTCCATGGCCGCCGCGACCGTTCCCGAATAAAGCACGTCCTCGCCCAGATTGGCGCCGCGATTGATCCCGGAAAGAACGAGGCCGGGGCGCTTGCCGGGAATGAGCTTATTGACCGCCAGCAGCACGCAATCGGTCGGCGTCCCGGAAATCGCGAATTTGCGCGGCCCCAGGCGATGCACGGCCAAGGGTCGACGAAGCGTCAAGGAATGGCTGGCGCCGCTATGTTCGCTTTCGGGCGCAACGATCCAGACATCGTCGCTGAGCGCGCGCGCGATGCGGATCAAGGAACGCAGGCCCGGCGCATGAATCCCATCGTCATTGGTAACGAGCAATCGCGTCTTGCGGAGATCGAGCGGGGCGGCGAAGAGACTCACGCGATCCTCTCCAACCCGCCCATATAGGGCCGCAAGGCATCCGGCACGCGGATCGAACCGTCGGCCTGCTGATAATTTTCCATGACGGCAATGAGCGCCCGACCGACGGCTAGACCCGACCCGTTCAGCGTATGGACGAAATGCGTCCCCTTCTCGCCTGCCTTGCGGAAGCGCGCTTTCATACGCCGCGCCTGGAAATCGCGGCAATTCGAGCAACTGGAAATCTCGCGATAGGCATTCTGCCCGGGCAGCCAAACTTCGATGTCATAGGTCTTGGCGGCCGAAAATCCCATATCGCCGGTCGAAAGAACGGCAACGCGATAGCTCAAGCCCAAACGCTGCAGAACCGCTTCGGCGCAGGCCGTCATGCGTTCATGCTCGGCCGACGAAGAATCAGGATGCGCGATCGAGACGAGTTCCACCTTCTGAAATTGATGCTGGCGGATCATGCCGCGCGTATCGCGCCCCGCCGCGCCCGCCTCCGAGCGGAAACAGGGCGTCAACGCCACGAAACGCAAAGGCAGATCGGCCTCGTCCAGAATATCGCCCGCGACCAGATTGGTGAGCGGCACTTCCGCCGTCGGCACCAGCCACAAATCCTGGCGCGTGACGAATTGATCCTCGGCGAATTTCGGCAATTGCCCCGTGCCGAACAGCGCCGTATCGCGCACCAGCAAGGGCGGCGCCGTCTCGACATAGCCGAATTCGCGCGTTTGCAAATCCAGCATGAATTGGCCGAGCGCGCGTTCGAGCCTTGCTAGCGCGCCCATGAGAACGACGAAGCGAGCGCCGGAAATCTTCGCCGCCGCCGCGAAATCCATCAGCCCCAAGGCCTCGCCCAATTCGAAATGCTGGCGCGGCGCAAAATCGAAGACCGGCCGCTCGCCGATTTCACGTAAGATGCGATTGGCGGTAGCATCCGCGCCGTCCGGGACATCGGCATCGGGAAGGTTGGGCTCGCCGGCCAACAATTCCTCGACCCGCGCCGCCCAATGCCGGCTTTGCTGCTCGGCTTCTTCCATTTCGCCTTTTAGCTTAGCGACTTCGGCCATGGCGGAGGCCGCATCGCCGCCCTTGGCGCGGAGCGCGCCGATTTCCTTGGAAAGCTGATTGCGCCGCGCCTGTTTTTCCTGCCATTCGGTTTCGGCCGCCCGGCGCCGCGAATCGAAATCGGCGATCGTCGCGGCCAAAGGCGCCAAGCCGCGCCGCGCGCGCGCGCCGTCGAATGCCTCCGGATGATCGCGAATCCATTTAATATCGAACATCGGCCGCCCTTAACCCATCGCGCGATTCGCCGAATCTTATAGGCTGGAACGCCCGATGCGGTCAAAGCCCGGCCGAGCGGGCGGATTAAGCCGGAGTCAGATCCTTGTCGGCCGCCGTCTCCGTCGCCAGACGTTTCTTTTCGACCAGACGGGCAAGCAGGATCGAAATCTCGTAAAGCCCGATCATCGGCACGGCGAGCGCGATCATGCTGAAGGCATCGGGCGGCGTGAAGATGGCGGCGACGATGGTCACGATGACGATGGCATAGCGCCGCTTGGCCCTGAGCCCATCCGCGCTGACGATACCGACCTTGGCCAAGAGCGTCAGCAGAACGGGAAGCTCGAAACAGAAGCCGAAGGCGAAGATGAGCTTCATCACCAGGCCGACATATTCCCCGACGCGAGCTTCGAGTTGGATCGGCAGATTGCCGCTGCCGCCCGCCGTCTCGAAGCCGAGGAAGAACCGCCAAGCCAAGGGCAGCAAGATATAATAGAGGAAGGCGGCGCCGATGAAGAACATGACCGGCGTCGCGACCAGAAACGGCAGAAAAGCTTGGCGCTCGTGGCGATAAAGGCCGGGCGCCACGAATTTCCAAATCTGATTGGCGATCAGCGGAAAGGCGACGCAGAGTGCGCCGAAAGCCGCGACCTTCACTTGCGTGAAGAAGACTTCGGTCAGATCGGTATAGATGAAGCGGCGGTGCTGGCTGGCCAGGATATCGGCCAACGGCTTCGCCAGGAAATCGAAGATCGCCTGCGCGAAATAGAAACAACCGAGGAAGGCGATGATGAACCCGAGCGCCGAATAGAGCAGACGCTGGCGCAGCTCGGTCAAATGTTCGAGCAGCGGCATTTTCTTCTCGTCTTCGGCGCTGCTCATGTCGGTCTCGCGGCGCTCTCGGGCGCTCCGACAATGCCGCCCGCATCGGCGGAGGCAACCGGCGGCGCGGCCGGCGCGATCGGTTCCGGCGGCGGCGCTTTGGCTTCGCTTTCCTGCAAGGCGGATTTCAGCGCGCCTTCGGGATCGACGGTCTTTTCGATCTCGCGCGCAATCGATCCCTTGCTCACGGCTTGCAAGGTCTTCTTCGCCTCGACGAGGTCGGCCTCGCGGATGATCTCATTGACGCCGGAGCGGAACTCGCTCGTCAATTTCCGCGCCTGACGCATCAGCCCCGTAATGGCGCGCAAGGCGCCCGGCAATTCCTTGGGACCGAGGACGACAAGCGCCAGGACGGCGATTACCGCCATCTCGCTCCAGCCGATATCGAACATGGGACGCTCTGCGAAGAATTAGCTGCGTTCGATGGTTTCGCCCGATTTCGCTTTTCCGGCGGTTTCGATCTCGGCCGCCGCCGCCTCGCCTTCGTCCTTTTCGGTCTTCAGCCCTTTCTTGAAGGCGGTGATGCCGCGACCGAAATCGCCCATGATGCCGGAAATCTTGCCCTTGCCTCCGAAGAGGAGCAGCACGACGGCGAGAGCGATGAGAATATGCCAGATGCTAAAGCTGCCCATGAAGGGTAACTCCTTTTGCCAGAGAGGCCCGAAGGCCGGAAAGCCGAGGATCAGGCGGGACTATGGCAAATCCCACCCCGCCCCGCAATCCATTCCAATGCCCTGATTCTAAAATATTTACGAGGAATCGCCGGGGAATATCAGCACGGCGGAAGGATCGATGGCGAAATCGAGCCGCGTATCGATCGGCGGCCGTTCGGTGCCGTCGAGGCGGAGATCGAGCGGGATCTCGCCGCCTTCGCCATCCGGGCAAGCGATCCGCGCGAGCCAGGCGAGGCCGACGAAGCGCAATTCCCGGATGCGCCCCGGATAGCCTTGGCCGGCGGGAACGAGGCGGATCGTCTCCGGACGGATCAGGATATCGACCGGCGCGCCCTCGGCCTGGCCCGGCGCCGCGACCGGCCCGAACGGCGTTTCGACTTTTCCGCCGCGCACGCGCGCCTTCAGGCGATTGACCGGCTGCAGGAATCCGGCGACGAAGGCATCGACCGGATGGCGATAGAGCGCTTCGGGCGTTCCCTGCTGCACCACCCGCCCCGCCTTCATCACATAAAGGCGATCCGCCATGAACATCGCCTCTTCGGGATCGTGGGTCACGAGCAGGCTCGCGATGCCGCTGCGTTTCAGAAGATGCCGGGTCTCGTCGCGAATCTGCGCGCGGAGCCGCGCATCGAGGCCGGAGAACGGTTCGTCGAGCAACATCACCTTGGGCAACGGCGCCAGCGCGCGCGCCAAGGCGATGCGCTGTTGCTGGCCGCCCGAAAGCGCATGCGGATAGGCGCCGGCGAAATCCGCCATCGCCACTTGGGCCAGCATCTCCTCGATCCGGCCGCGCCGCTTATCGGGCGCGAGGGCGCCGAGACCGAAAGCGACATTCTCGGCGACCGTGAGATGCGGGAAAAGCGCCGAATCTTGAAAGACGAGGCCGATATTGCGCTCCTCCGGCGCCCGGTCTTGGCCGGTCGCGGCATCGGCGATGATGGCGCCATCCATCCGCACGGAGCCGCGCTGCAATCGTTCCAACCCAGCCGCAAGGCGCAAAATCGTCGATTTGCCGCATCCCGAAGGGCCGAGCAAACAGACGAATTCCCCCGCCGCGATCCGAAGATCGAAACGATCGGCGGCGAGGATCGCGCCATAAGCATGGCTGACCGATTCCAACTCAAGAGCGCAGGCGCCGCTCACGACCAATGCCCCGGACGCGAGGCCGCGATCGCCCGCGATATCAGATAGACCGGCAGAATGCCGACCAGCACGATGGCGAGCGCCGGTCCCGCCGCCTCGCTCAAGCGCTCGTCGCTCGCGAGATCGAAAGTCCGCGTCGCCAAAGTATCGAAATCGAAGGGCCGCAGGACGAGCGTCGCCGGCAATTCCTTCAGGACATCGACGAAGACCAGGATCGCGGCCGTCAACAGCGAGCCCCTGAGCAGCGGCAAATGCACGCTGCCCAGCATGCCGAGCGGCGATCGGCCGAGCGACCTGGCGGCGCCGTCCAATTGCGGCGTGATCTTGGCGAGACCCGCCTCGACGACATTGAGGCTCGCCGTTAGGAAGCGGACGAGATAAGCGAAGATCACGGCGAAGAGCGTGCCGCTCAACAGCAGGCCCGTCGAAAGACCGAAATGCGCACGCATCGCCGCATCGAGCGCATGATCGAAAGCGGCGAAAGGCAAGGCGACGCCGATCGCGAGGACCGCGCCCGGTATAGCATAGCCGAGGCCGGCGATGCGGACGGCGAGCCGCGTCGGCCCCGTCGGATTGAGGCGCAGCGCATAGCCGAGCAAAACGGCAATCGCGACCGCCGCCAGCGCCGCCAACCCCGCCATCAGGAAGGAATGGCGCGCCAGCACGAAGAATTCCGGCTTCAGCCAATCCTCGGGCCGGGCAATGGCGGAAATGAGCAGCAGGCCGGCCGGCAGCAGGAAACCGAGGCCGAGCGGCAGGGCGCAGCCGAAAGCGGCACCGAAAGCGCGCCAGCCGGTCAGGCGATAACGCGGCAAGGCGCGATAGCGCCCGGTCGAATGGGCGAAGCGCCTGGCGCCGCGCGATCGCCGCTCGACCGCCAGCAAAGCGAACACGATGACCAGCAGCCAAGCCGCCAATTGCGCGCCCGAAACCGGATCGCCGAATCCCCGCCAGATGCGGAAGATGCCGGTCGCCAGCGTGTCGATCCCGAAATATTGCACGGTGCCGTAATCGTTCATCGCCTCCATCATGGCGAGCGCCGCGCCGGCTACCAGAGCGGGCCTCGCCAGGGGAAGCGCGACCCGCGCGAAACTCGTCCAGGGCGAACAGCCGAGCGTACGGCTCACCTCCAGCACGCAGGCCGATTGCTCCAAGAAGGCCGCCCGCGCCAGGAGATAGACATAGGGATAAAGCACGAGGACCAGCATGATTATGGCGCCCGGCAGCGAGCGGATATCGGGCAGAAAGCGCCAATCCCCCGCCTCGCCCCATTGGGCCCGCAGGAAGGATTGCAGCGGCCCCGCATAATCCAGAAACCCGGTATAGGTATAAGCGATGACATAAGCCGGCATGGCCATGGGCAGAAGCAACGCCCATTCGAAAAACCGCCTTCCCGGAAAGCGGCAGAGCGTGACCATCCAGGCGGCGGGAATGCCGACCAGCAGCGTGCCCGCGCCGACGCCGATCAAAATGAGCGCGGTATTGAGGACATAGCCGGGCAGAACCGTATCGACGAGATGGGCCCAGAGCGGGCTCGATGGCGCCGTCAACTGAAAGAGAACGGCAAGAATGGGCAGAGCGACCGCGAGCGCCGCGGCCCAAGCCGCCAGCGACCAGAATCCGCCCCGGCTCCCGAACAGCCGATGGGGGCTAAGCCGCGCTACCAGCGCCATCCCGCTCATCGCCGCAGCCTCGCCGTTTTCGCCATTATCCACTTCAATCTAAAACATAATTGCGGCCGTCAACGTCGCATGACGCTTCGGCGGCGTTATGGTATTGCGAATCGTTCTTAACGGCAATGGGCGATTT
>CAYQAG010000010.1:0-64708 GCA_964415425.1 uncultured Rhodospirillaceae bacterium
CACCGTTCTCGCCTTCAATCTGATGGGCGACGGACTCCGCGATGCGCTCGATCCCAAGCTGAAGCGATAGGCTCCCTTGTCATGGCGCTCTTGGAAATCCGCAATCTCTCCGTCGAATTCCAGACCCATCGCGGTCCCTTCCGCGCCGTCGATGGCGTCGATCTCTCGCTCGACAAGGGCGAACTCCTCGGCGTCGTCGGCGAATCGGGATCGGGCAAAAGCGTCACCATGCTCGCCGTCATGGGGCTGATCGCCTGGCCGGGCAAGGTCAGCGCCGATCGCCTGGAATTCGACGGCATCGATCTTCTCGGCCTTTCGGCCAGAGCGCGGCGCAGGATCGTCGGCAAAGACATCGCCATGATCTTCCAAGAGCCGATGACCAGCCTCAATCCCTGTTTCACGGTCGGTTTCCAAATCATGGAAACCTTGGCCGTACATGAGGGCGGCAATCGCGCCGAACGCCGCCGACGTACTATCGAATTGCTGGATCTTGTCGGCATCCCGGCGCCCGAGACTAGGCTCGGCGCGTTCCCGCATCAGCTTTCCGGCGGCATGTGCCAGCGCGTCATGATCGCGATGGCGATCGCCTGCAATCCGCGCTTGCTGATCGCCGACGAACCGACGACGGCCTTGGACGTCACGATCCAGGCGCAGATTCTCGACCTTCTCGTGCGCCTGCGCCGCGAGCGCGGCATGGCGCTCGTTCTCATCACGCATGATATGGGCGTCGTCGCCGAAACCGCCGAGCGCGTCATGGTCATGTATGCGAGCCAGCAGGTCGAGGAGCAAAAGGCCGAAGCGCTCTTCGCCGTGCCGCGCCATCCCTACACGGCGGCTCTCCTGGAGGCGCTGCCGGAACGCGCCCTCGATCAACGCCGCCTCGCCACCATTCCCGGCATCGTGCCGGGGATCGCCGATCGGCCGCAGGGCTGCGTCTTCAATCCGCGCTGCACGCAGGTTCAAGACCGTTGCCGCAGCGAGTTGCCGCGTCTCGTCGGCCAGCCGGGTTCGCTCGTGCGCTGCCATTATCCGCTGGGAGGCGACCGATGAGCGCCGCGCCGGTCATCGTCGCGCAGGATTTGCGCCGCCATTACCAAGTCAGCCGCGGCTTTCTCAAAGGTCATGCCGAATTGCAAGCCGTCGCCGGGACCAGCTTTTCGCTGGCGCCGCGCCAGACGCTGGCCGTCGTCGGCGAATCGGGATGCGGCAAATCCACCCTCGCCCGCCTGGTCGCCATGATCGAGAAACCGACTCTCGGCTCGCTCGTCATCGACGGCCTCGATGTCGTCGCGGCCGATGCCCAGGCTCTACGCCGGCATCGCGCCAAGGTGCAGATGGTGTTTCAGGATCCCTACGGTTCGCTCAATCCCCGGAAGCAAGTCGGGCAGATTCTGGAAGAGCCGCTCGAAATCAATACCGATCTCGATCGCGCCCGGCGCCGCCAAGCCGCGCAGGACATGATGGCCCGGGTGGGATTGCGTCCCGAACATTACAGCCGCTATCCGCATATGTTTTCGGGCGGCCAGCGCCAGCGCATCGCCATCGCCCGCGCGCTCATGCTGCGCCCCCGCATCGTCATCGCCGACGAACCGGTTTCCGCCCTCGACGTTTCGATTCGCGCTCAGGTCCTCAATCTGCTGATGGATCTGCAGGAAGAATTCGATCTCGCTTATCTCTTCATCTCGCACGATCTTTCCGTCGTCCGGCATATCGCCGACGAGGTGATGGTCATGTATCTCGGCCGGCCGGTCGAAAGCGGCGCCAAGGGAACGATCTTCGCGCGACCGCGCCATCCCTATACCCAAGCCTTGCTGGCGGCGACGCCTTCGACGGACCCGAAGGCTCGGTCGAAGCGGTTGATGGTGAAGGGCGAACTCCCCTCGCCGCTCGATCCTCCTTCGGGTTGCGCTTTCCACAAGCGCTGTCCCTTCGCAACCGAGCTTTGCGCTCAGGAGCGTCCGGCCCTGCGCGCCTTCGATGGACGGAACATCGCCTGCCATCATGCGGAGACGATTGCGACGGCCTAAGATATGTTGCCTTTTTGCAACTAACCTTTCCCTACCCGAAATATGACTTCCGATCGCCCGCGACTCGCTAGTCATGGAAAAAGCGCCATGATATCAACTAGCCGGTGCCGTTTTCGGCGGTCGAGGCGGCGAGACGAGTGAGATTCAGAGCCCCCATGACAGCGATTCCCCATACTTTGGCTAAGCCCTTGGCGATCCTGGGCCTAGCCTTCGGCTTGCTAAGCGCCGGCTGCGCGACGCCGCCCGATCCCAATGACGAAGCTGCGGTCGCGGCCTTCAACGAGGCCAACGATCCGATGGAGCCGATGAATCGCTATTTCTTCTCGCTCAATCGGGCGATGGACGAATTGGTGATGAAGCCCTTCGCCGGCTGGTATCACATCGCGCTGCCCGATCCGGCCGAGGACGGCGTGCGCAATTTCCTGCGCAATTTGAGTTCGCCGGTTATTCTCGCCAACGACCTCTTTCAAGGATCGGGCCATCGCGCCGGCGACACCAGCGCGCGTTTCCTGATCAATACGACGCTCGGCATCGGCGGTTTCATCGATGTCGCCAAGCATTTCGGCTTTCGCTATCACGGCGAGGATTTCGGTCAGACTCTCGCCGTTTATGGCGTCGGCGAGGGGCCCTATCTGCATCTCCCGCTGCTCGGCCCCAGCAATCCGCGCGACGGTTTCGGCCGCTTGGTCGATCAGGCGCTCGATCCCCTGACTTACATTGGCTATGCCTATGACGTGCGCTGGATCAATCCGGCCCGATTCCTCCTCAGCGCCATCGACACGCGCGCGCGCAATCTCGAAGCCGTCGACGAATTGCGCAAGGGTTCGTTGGACTTTTATGCGACGGTGCGCAGCCTCTATCGCCAGTATCGCAACGATGCGATCCAAAACGGCGACGAGGATGCCGATGCCGATAAGGCAACGAGCGCCCTACCCTAACCCTCTTCCGCACAACCCGAATCTCCGAGGTCGATATCCATGTTGACGCGTCGTTTTTTCCTGAGCGCCGGTTTCGCGATCCTGGCGCTCTTCCCCGCCGCCGGTCAGCGCGCCGCGGCCGACGAAGCAGCGCTTTCCGCTTTCGTCACCAGCCTGACGGAAACCGCGATCGCCGACCTCACCAAGGCGACGACGGCGGAAGAACGCGCGCAGGTGCTGAAGCCCATTCTCGAAAAATATTTCGACATGCCGGCGCTCGCCAAGCACACGCTAGGCGTCTATTGGAAGCGCGCCACGCCGGAGGAACAGACCGATTACGTTGCCGCTTTCACCGATTACATGGCCGTCGTCTACGGTCAGCGCTTCGAAGCCTATTCCGGTCAAAAGCTGACCGTGATCCGCGTTCGCGAAGAACCGGAACTCGCGACCGTCTTCTCGCTAGTCCAAGGCAAGGACCCCGCGCCGCGCGTCGATTGGGATGTCGTCAACGTCAACGGGCAATTGATGATCACCGATATCCGGGTCGAGGGGTTGAGCTTGGCCGAAACCCATCGCCAGGAATTCGCTTCCGTCATCAGCTCCAATGGCGGCAAGGTCTCGGCGCTGATCGAGGCCTTGCGCAAGAAGGCGGGATCGATCTGATCCTTCGCAAAATCGCGTAAAAAAACCTCGCGGGAGGTCGCCCTCCCGCGAGGTTTTTCATGGCTTCTTGGTTCAGCGCGTCAAGCCGCTTTCTGCGCGCCGTCGATGGCTTGGCCGATCGCCGCTTCCAACCGATCGAAACCGGTCGCGATCTCGCCATCGGCGGCCGTCAGCGGCATTAGGAAACGCAGCACATTGCCGTTGACGCCGCAGGAAAGCAGGATAAGGCCGTTTTCGGCGGCCTTGGCGACGACCGATTTGGTGAGATCGGCATCGGGCGAACCGTCGGCCTTCACCAGATCGCAGGCGACCATGGCGCCCAAGCCCCGGATATTGCCGATGCGATTGCCGAAGGCGTTGCGGCGCTTCATCTCGGTCAGCCGCTCGATCATGCGCCGGCCGATGACGTTCGCGCGCTCCAGCAGATTTTCTTCCGCCATGACGTCGAGCACGGCCAAAGCCGCCGCGCAGCCGATCGGCGATCCGGCATAAGTGCCGCCCAGCCCGCCGGGCGCCGGCGCATCCATGATCTCGGCCTTGCCGGTGACGGCGGAAAGCGGGAAACCGCCGGCCAGGGATTTCGCCATGGTCACGATATCGGGCTCGATGCCGGCATGTTCGCAGGCGAACATCTTGCCGGTTCGCGCGAAGCCGGATTGGATTTCGTCGGCGATCAAGACGATGCCGTGCTTGGTGCAAAGGTCGCGCAAGGCGCGCAGGAAAGCGAACGGCGCGATATTGAAGCCGCCTTCGCCCTGAACGGGTTCGATGATGATGGCAGCGACATTTTCGGGCGCGATATCGGCCTTGAAGAGCGTTTCCAGCATCTTCAAGGATTGCGCGCCCTCGTCGCCCAAGGCGGGATCGGGGAACGGCACATGAAAGACTTCGCTCGGGAAAGGACCGAACCCGACCTTATAGGGAACGTATTTGCCGGTGAGCGCCATGCCCATCAAAGTGCGGCCGTGAAAGGCTCCGGAAAAAGCGATGACTCCCGCACGCTTGGTATGCGCGCGGGCGATCTTGACGGCGTTTTCGACCGCCTCGGCGCCCGTCGTGAAGAAGATCGTTTTCTTCGGCGATTTTCCCGGCGCCAATGCGTTCAAACGTTCGGCGAGGTTGATATAGGGTTCGTAAGGCGTCACCTGGAAACACGCATGGGTGAGCTTATCGACCTGGGCCTTGACGGCGGCGGCCACCTTGGGGTGGCAATGCCCGGTATTGAGAACGGCGATGCCGCCGGCGAAATCGATATAGGTCTTGCCCTCGACATCGGTGATGGCCGCATTCTTGGCCTTGTCGGCATAGATGGCGAAGGCATTGCCGACACCGCGCGGAACGGCATTCATGCGGCGCTGATGCAGGCTGGCATTGGCAGTCATGATGAAATCCTTTCTTGCGAAAACGTCCGGCGCGACTTTACCCGAGACTGGCGGCGCTTCAACCCCAAAGCCGGGCCGAATTCGAGATATTGTAATTTTATTGCGCGCGATCCAAAAGCGTATCCACCGCTTCCGCGAAGCCGAAACCGCCCGGCGCCGCCGTCGCATAGCGGGGCCGCGCCGTCAGTTTTCCAAGAAAATCCCGGATATTGGCGACACCGATGGAAGTCTCGCAACCGGCGAAGAGGCTGACATCGTTCGGCGCATCGCCGATGGCGGCGATTTCGCTCTGGGCGCCAGCCCGGTCGAGATCGAGCGCGAAGACCTCCTTCAGCAGGCGTTTCGCCATGACGAATTTATCGTGTTCGCCGAACCAGGCATTGACATGGATCGAGGACGCCTCGGCCTTCGCCCCGGCAGCGCGGAAAAAAGCGATCAAGCGCTCGATCGCGACCGGCGCCAAGGGTGGAACGATATCCTCGGCATGATCGATGGCGAAATCGACTTCGCGATAGGCTTGATCGAGGGCAATCTTCGCTCCTTTCACCGCATGGCAAGCGCGCTCGCCGATCGCGCGCAATTGCTCGCTATCGTGGCGCCGTTCCTCGGCGGATCGCCAATAGAGGCGTTCGATCGCCGAACCTCGCCGCCAGAAAGCGAGCGCGCCGCTTTCGCCGATCACGGCCGGCACCGGCCATTGCCGGATGATGAGATCGCACCACCCGGCCGGCCTTCCCGTCACCGGGATGACGACAAGGCCCGAACGGGCCGCGCGATGAAGCGCCCGATAAGCGGCTTCGGGAAGAATACGATCATGCGTCAGCGTGCCGTCGATATCGCTCAAGAGAAACCGGATTCTCCGGCGCTTTTCCTTGGGAAGGGCCGAAAGCGGCAGCATCAACCGAGCTCCGCGACGAAGGGATCGAGATATCCGCTTTGCGCCGCGAGATCGAGGAAACCGAAACGATCGCGGATATAGCGCGCATGGCGGAAGGCGCGGCGGAAAAGATCGCCGGACCAGCCGATAGCGGCGGGACGCAGCGGCCCGCCGACGGCCTGCATGACGCGACGCAATTCCGCCGCGCTCTTCATGTTGGTGCGCAAGGCGGCGGCAATCTTCGGCCAGTCGTGCGCCAGTCGCGCAGTGCGGGCCTCGGCCTCCGCCGGCGATAAGCGCTTCTTGGCGAAATCGCGCCAGCAAGCCGCGCCGAGTTCGATGCCGAAATGCGTTTGCGAATCCGCCTCGCTCCAGCGATCCGCCGTCACAATCGGCGGCGGCCCCTCGACGATCCGCATCTGCAATTCGGCCATGGGCAAAGTGGCGACGGCGATTTCCTCGCCGTGAAAAGTCGGGGCATGGCCGGGCGGGGTATCGTTTTCCATCATCTCGACATAATGGGCAATCGCATGCTCGCTTTGGCTGGCGGGATAAGAACCGCCGGCAATCGTCATGCCGAAGCCCGAAAGAACGAGCGTTTCCGCCAGCAACCGCATCGCTTGGCGATCGCCGGCCAGCAATCCGCCCGCGGCGGCGAACAATTCGTCCTCGATTCCGCGCAGCAGCGCGAAAGGCAGGGGATCGAAGGGCGTATCGCGCAAGAGATGCGAGAGGCGCCAATCCGCCTCGGCGGTCGAACGGCACAAACTGTCGCCCAATCCGGCGACGATCAGCCTTCGCGGCGCTTTCGCCAAGAGGTCGAGATCGAGAAAGACGGCAACGGGTGGCCGCGCGCGCCGCGAAATCTTGCGTCCCGCGACGATCAAGGATGCGCTCCCCGAAACATAGCCGTTCATCGAAGGCGCGATGCCGAAGACGGCATAGGGCCGATCGCTTTCCGCCGCCGCCGCCTTGCAAAGATCGTTGATGCTGCCCGAACCGATTGCGATCAGCGCATCGCTCGCCAGCGCCTCCCGCCGAAGGGTTTCGACATGCGCGGCTTCGGGCGCCGCCCGCCCCGGAAAGGTCAGGGTCTTCAGGCGATAGCGGCCGGAAAGATGCCGCGCGATCTCGGCGCCCGCCGCTTCATGGCCGGCTTCGTCATCGACCAAAAGCAGCTGCGGACCGAAATCGAGCGCGGCCAGAAGATCGGGCGCGGCCGAGGCCAAGCCGATATCGATAGCGACTTGTCGTACGCCGATTGCCGGCTTCGTTCCGCTTCGCGGATCGCGGAAACGCCCGGCGCAAAGATCGGCGATGAGCGCGGCCGTCATGCGGCGGAACTGGCGGCGGCGATCGCGCGGCAGGCGGCGAGCACCGCTTCGAGCTGGGCTTCGAGACTGTCCGCGCCCGGCAGGAAACGATGCGCGAAAACGGCCGAACCGATGGTGAAGGCATCGGCCCCGCAAGCGGCGAGATCGCGGATGCGCTGCGGATGATCGACCGATCCTGCCACGATCAGTGGCGCTTGCCCCAACGCATGACGTGCTGCGCGCACGAGGTCGAGCGGATCGGCCTCGCTGGCGCGATAGGCGAGAAGATCGACGCCCGTGCAACCGGCCGCGATCATGCGCCGGCAATCCTCGGCGATCGTCTCCGGCGAGCCGCCCAATTCCGTCGGGTGGCCGAAGGAGCGCCCCGGAAAGGGAAAATACTCGATCCCGCTGCCGCCCAGGATATCGAGCGTCGCCGCGATATCGGTGCCGCCCAATAGACGATCGATGCCGAGGCGGCGCGCGCGCTGCGCCGAACGTAGACAAGATCTAGCATCGGTACTGACGACTTCGAGATAGGCAATGGCGCCCATCTCGCCGATCGCTTTGCGAAGACGCTTCTGCGTCTCCCAATCGGCGCCGACATCCTTGAACCCGATATGCTTGAGGCCAAAGGGACGAAGTCGTTCCAGCACCGCCAAGGCATCTGGCAAGGTGCGATCGTGATGGGTCAGCATGAAGATGAAATCCATCGCTTTTCCCCAATGGTCAGGTCGCGCCGATCGTCGCCCGGCGTTCGTGCTGGGCGCGCATCGCCAGCGACGTCCGGGAGATGGGCCGACGTCCCAGATGATCGGCGATCCACCAGCCGGTTTCCAGCAGCGAATCGAAATCGATCCCCGTCGCGATGCCCATGCCGTGCAGCATATAGACGACATCCTCGGTCGCGACATTGCCGGCAGCGCCATCGGCATAGGGGCAACCGCCCAATCCGCCGATGGCGGAATCGACGATGCCGATTCCCATCTCCAGCGCCATTAGGATATTGGCGAGCGCTTGGCCGTAGGTGTCGTGGAAATGCACGGCCAAGCGTTCGACGGGCACGCGTTCGGCGACGGCTGCGATCATCCGCCGGGCGCCAAGCGGCGTCCCGGTGCCGATCGTATCGCCGAGCGAGATTTCGCCGCAGCCCATGGCGGCGAGCGTCGCCGCGAGATCGGCGACGCGCTCGGGCGCGACCACGCCTTCGTAAGGACAGCCGAGCGCGCAAGAGACATAGCCGCGCACAACGATTCCTGCAATTTGCGCGGCATCGAGAACGGGTCGGAAGCGATCGAGACTCTCCGCGATCGAACAATTGATGTTGCGCCGGGAAAAGGATTCCGAGGCGGCGGCGAAGACCGCGATTTCGCGCGCGCCCGCGGCCATCGCATCCTGATAGCCCTTGAGATTGGGCACGAGAACCGGATAGCGCAAGCCGGGTCGGGCCGGCAAAGCGGCAAGAACGGCCGCGGAATCGGCCATCTGCGGCACCCATTTGGGCGAGACGAAACTCCCCGCCTCGATCGCCGTCAGGCCGGCATCGGCGAGACGACCGATCAATTCGATCTTGATCGCGGTCGGAACGATCTTCGCCTCGTTCTGCAGGCCGTCGCGCGGGCTCACCTCGACGATGCGGATCGCTTTCGGGAACGTCATGACGCCGCCGGTCCCGAATTTTGCGCGGGCTCGATCCTTGCCAGAATTTCTCCTTCCGCGACGAGATCGCCGGGGCGATAGGTAAGCTCGCCGATCACGCCCGCGATCGGTGCCGTCAGCCCATGCTCCATCTTCATCGCTTCGAGAAGGACGATGACGGCGCCGGCCTCGACCGGCGTTCCCGCCGCGACCGGAATGGCGACGATGCGTCCCGGCATCGGCGCGACGATGGTTCCGGTCGCCGCTCCATCCGCGCGATCGCGCCGGGCGATGGCGGCAAAGAGGCCGAGGAAACGCAAGCGATGGCGCCGCCCGGCATGATGCAGCCAGCGCCAGGGACCGTCGCGGAAGAAATAGGCGACCCGCTTCTCTCCGTCGATTTCGGCGACGAGACGCCCTTCCGCTTCGAGCCGGCCGGAAAGACGGCAGCGATCCCCACCGATCGCGACCTCCCAATCCCGTCTTGTGCGGGTCATGGTTGCGACGATCTCGCTCTCGCCCTGCCGATAATGCCAGAGGAAGGGACGTTGGCCGCCGATCCGCCAATGATCGACCTCATGCCAGGGCGAATGCGGGTCGTCGCTGATCGCCGCCGCCGCAGCGGATTCCGCTTCAAGCGCAAGATATTCGCCAAGCGCCAGCAAAGCGCCATCTTCGATCGGCAGCGCAATCGGCGCCAGCAATTCGGGATGCGCGGAAATGAAGCCCGTTTCGACCCGACCCGCGCGGAAATCGGGATGCGCCAGCGCGCGTTCGAGAAGATCGAGATTGCTGGCGCAGCCGGCGATCCGCGCCGCGCCGAGAGCGGCGCTCAAATGCGCGATGGCGGTGGCGCGATCTTCGCCCCAGGCGATGAATTTCGCCAACAGCGAATCGTAATCGAGGCCGATTCTGTCGTTGCGCCCGAAACCGCCATCGAGGCGCAGATGCGGTCCCGTCGGCATATGCCAGTCGAGCAGAATGCCGGAGGCCGGCAGGAAATCGCGCGTCGGATCCTCGGCGCAAATGCGCGCCTCGATCGCATGGCCGCGGATCGCGATTTCCTCCTGGCGCTTCGGCAAGGCTTCGCCGGCGGCGATGCGCAATTGCCATTCGACGAGATCGAGGCCGGTAATCGCCTCGGTCACGGGATGCTCGACCTGCAGTCGGGTATTCATCTCCATGAAATAGCAATGGTCGAGATCGCGCGCATCGGCGATGAATTCGACCGTGCCGGCGCCGACATAGGCGATGGCGCGCGCGGCAGCGATCGCGGCTTCCGCCAAGCCTCGGCGCTGTTTCTCGCTAAACCCCGGCGCCGGCGCCTCCTCGATCACTTTTTGATGCCGGCGTTGAAGCGAACAATCGCGCTCGAAAAGATGCAGGATGCCGCCTTGGGTATCGGCGAAGATTTGCATTTCGATATGGCGCGGCCGCGCGAGATATTTTTCGATCAGCAAGGCGCGATCGCCGAAAGCGGCTTCGGCTTCGCGCCGCGCGCTCGCCAAGGCGTCGGCGAGATCCTCGGCGCGTTCGACGCGGCGCATGCCCTTGCCGCCGCCGCCCATAACCGCCTTGACGAGAACGGGATAACCGATCCGCGCCGCCTCGGCAGCGAAGATGTCGTCCGATTGATCCTCGCCGTGATAGCCGGGCACGATCGGGACGCCCGAAGCCGCCATCAGCGCCTTGGCCGCGCTTTTCGATCCCATCGCGCGGATGGCGGCGGCCGGCGGGCCGATGAAGACAAGCCCGGCAGCGGCGATGGCTTCGGCGAATTCGGCGTTTTCGGAAAGAAAGCCGTAGCCGGGATGGATTGCCTCGGCGCCGGTCGCCAAGGCGGCGGCGATGATCGCCTTGCTATCGAGATAGCCGGCGCGCGCTGTAGCACCCTCGATCAGGATCGCCTCGTCGAGTTCGCGGACGTGACGGGAAGCGCGATCGGCGGCGGAATGGATGGCGATTGTTCGGATGCCGAGCTTCGTCGCACTCCGATGGATGCGGAGCGCTATCTCGCCGCGATTGGCGATGAGGATCTTGCGGAACATGCCTAGCTCCGCCGCCAATCGGGTTTGCGCTTTTCGAGAAAAGCGGCGATGCCTTCCCGAGCCTCGGCGCCGGCACGCTGGCGGGCGATCCTTTTGGCCGTCTCCTCTATCAGGGCCGCATCGAGCGGCCGCGACGCCACTTCGCGCAGCAGATCCTTGGCGGCCGCCATGGCTTGCGGCGCATTGGCGAGCAATTCGGCGGCCAAGGCCTCGCCGCGTTCGCGCAAGCGATCGGCGGCGACGATTTCCGTGATCAGACCGAGGCGCAAGGCTTCCGTAGCATCGATCCGTTCGGCCGAGAGGAAAAGCCTTTTGGCGGCGCGCGGGCCGATGGCGGCGAGGATATAGGGCGAGATCACCGCCGGAATGAGGCCAAGCTTCACTTCCGAGAGCGCGAAATTCGCCGCCGGGCTGGCGATGGCGAAATCGCAAGCGGCGACGAGGCCGACCCCGCCGCCATAGGCCGCGCCCTGAACGAGGGCGATGGTGGGAATGGGAAGATGCGCGAGGCTTTCCAGCAGCCGCGCCAATTGCCGCGCATCGCGGAGATTGGCGGCCTCGTCGGCTTCCGCCATGCGGCGCATCCAGTCGAGATCGGCGCCGGCGGAAAAGCTGCGCCCTTCGGCGGCGATGATAAGGACGCGCGCTTGCAAATCGGCGGCAATGGTCGCCAAAGCCTCGATCAAAGCCGCGATCAGACGATCGTCGAAGGCGTTATGGCGTTCGGCCCGCGCCAGGGTCAGGCGCGCGATCGGCCCTTCGCGACGAAGATCGATGCCGGCGGCGCTCATCGCCGTCACATCCGGAAAACGCCGAAGCGCGTTTCGCCGATCGGCGCATTCAAGGCCGCCGACACGGCAAGACCCAGTACCCGCCGCGTATCGGCGGGCGCGATAATCCCGTCATCCCAAAGCCGTGCCGTGGCGTAATAGGGATGGCCCTGGGTTTCGTATTGCTGGCGAATGGGCTTCTTGAAGGCTTCCTCTTCCGCCGCCGGCCAGTCATGGCCCTGAGCGGCAAGATTGTCCTTGCGCAATTGCGCCAGCACGGAAGCCGCCTGTTCCCCGCCCATGACCGATATCCGCGCATTCGGCCAAAGGAAAAGAAAACGCGGGCCGAAGGCACGACCGCACATTCCGTAATTGCCGGCCCCGAACGAGCCGCCGATGATGAGCGTGAATTTCGGCACGCCGACCGTCGCGACCGCCGTCACCATCTTGGCGCCATCCTTGGCGATGCCGCCTTCCTCGTATTTGCGACCGACCATGAAACCGGTGATGTTCTGCAGGAAAACGAGCGGAATGCGGCGCTGGCCGCAGAGCTCGACGAAATGCGCGCCCTTCAAGGCCGATTCGGAAAAGAGAATGCCGTTATTGGCGACGATGCCGATGGGATAGCCGTAAAGGCGCGCGAAGCCGCAGACCAGAGTTTCGCCGTAGAAGCGTTTGAATTCGTCGAACTCGCTGCCATCGACAAGCCGCGCGATCACTTCGCGCACGTCATAGGGCTTGCGCGGATCGGCCGGCACGACGCCGGAAAGCTCGGCGGGATCGTAAAGCGGATCGCGCGGCGCGGCGATTTCGACGGTCATGGGCTTGGGACGATTGAGATTGGCGACAATGCGCCGAGCGATGGCGATCGCCTCGACATCGTCCTCGGCCAGATGATCGACGACGCCCGAACGCCGGGCATGAAGATCGCCGCCGCCGAGATCCTCGGCGCTGACGATTTCGCCCGTCGCCGCCCGCACTAGCGGCGGCCCGCCGAGGAAGATCGTGCCCTGACGGCGCACGATGACGCTTTCGTCCGACATCGCCGGCACATAGGCGCCGCCCGCCGTGCAGGATCCCATGACGAGGGCGATCTGCGCGATGCCGGCGGCGGAAAGATTGGCCTGATTATAGAAGATGCGTCCGAAATGATCGCGATCGGGGAAAACTTCGTCCTGATTGGGAAGGTTGGCACCGCCCGAATCGACCAGATAGAGGCAGGGCAAACGATTCTCGCCGGCGATCTCCTGGGCGCGGAGATGTTTCTTCACCGTCAGCGGATAATAAGTGCCGCCTTTCACCGTGGCGTCGTTGCAGACGATCACGCATTCCCGGCCGGCGATGCGGCCGATGCCGGTGATGAGACCGGCGGCCGGCACGGAATCGGCATAAACGCGATGCGCGGCCAAGGGCGACAATTCGAGAAAGGGCGAGCCGGGATCGAGCAGGCGATGGATGCGATCGCGCGGCAGCAATTTGCCGCGTTCGACATGGCGCCGGCGCGCGGCCTCGCCTCCGCCCAGCTTCGCTTCGCCGATCAGGCGATCGAGATCGGCGAGCGCGGCCTGCATCGCCGCCGCATTGGCGTGGAAGGCGGGGCCTTGAGGATCGATCCGGGATTTGAGAACGCTCATTTTCCGCGCTGCCTGTCGCACCGCCCCGATTGCGCGCTCATCATGCCCGCGACGGCGGGGAATGGAAAGCCGGAATGCGGACGATATGCGATCCGCGCCGAAGGCTTACCTTGGCCCGCTCTCGACGAATGCGACAGCTCGGCGCGCGATTTCCGGCAATATCTTCGTATCGGCCGCCGCTTTGTTCCCTTCGGTGAAGGCGACGAGGATCATTCTCCGGCCATCGGGCCAGTCGAGAATCGCCGAATCGTGGCGCGTCCAGCTGGTATGGCCGGCTTTGGAATAGAAACCGCGCCATTTACGCCCGGCCAAGCCCTCTCCGAAAAATCCCAGAATCTGATTGCCGGGATCGCGCGCAGCTTTCTTAAGATCGAGATCGCGCCGCATGAGTTTCAGCATGGCGCGGCAGGCCGAAGGCGAGACGATGCGCCGAGAGGCGATCTCCCCCATCAATCGCGCCACGAGATCGGTCGAAAGCGCATTGCGCGATCCGGGCGCCGCGCGCGATTGCGCCTCGCGGCCATAGGGGCCGTCCTCGAAAGTTTTTTGCCACAGCACAGCGCCCTGCCATTCCGGCCAGTTGCGGCGCCGGAACCAATCCTCGATCCGGCGGCGTTTCTTGAGCCAGACCCGCAAGCGGTCGGAATCGAGTTCCGGCCCCGAGGTCGTGCCCGTCAGACGATCGACGACATAATGGGTGGCGTCGTTGGACGAGGTACCGATCATGTCGCGCAAGGCACGGTCAAGTTCGGTCGAGGGTGTCAGTCGCCCCGCCGCCAACGCCGCGAAGATTGCCGCCATAAAAAAACTTTTAACGATGCTGGCCGGATAGAAAAGCGCCGCTCCGCGATAGGCGCCGAAGGCAAAAGCGGGATCATTCTTCCGGCCGATCGCCAGGGAAATCGCCAAGCCGCCCGGCGAAAGGACGCCTCGACCGGCGTTCCGCCGGATATCGGCCGCGATTTCGCCTAAAGCAGTCGCAATCGTCGGACTAGAACAAAAGAGGGGGGAAGACTTCGCCATGATCGCCGGACCTCGCCGAAACGCGTGAAAATCGCGTGGATTCAAGTTGCATGATGCCGCGCCTTGCAGAATTATGGCCGACAGCTAGGCGCGTGCCAAGCTATGGGACAAGGCTAACGATCCTTGCCTCGGGCTGCGCGCCTACGCCTTGTCATGCTAGGGAGGTTTTCATGGCTATGAGTATGCGAAAGCTATGGCTGCCGGTGGCAATCATACTTGCCATCATCGTCGGAGCTGTCGTTGTAACTAAGATGTCGCCTGAGAAGAAAGAAGCGGAGATGGTACTCCATCGCGGCAATGGCGCCGAGCCCGAGACCATCGATCCGCAGAAATCAACCGGCGTCACCGAGGCCAATATCGAATACGAATTGTTCGAGGGTCTCACCACCTATTCCGCCAATGGCGATGTCGTTCCCGGTGTCGCCGAAAAATGGGAAGTCAGCGACGACGGCAAGATCTATACCTTTCATCTGCGCCAAGATGCTCGTTGGTCGAACGGCGATAGCGTGACCGCCGGCGATTTCGTCTATGCTTGGCGGCGCCTCGTCGATCCCAATACGGCGTCCGATTACGCTTTCATGCTCGACATTGTCGCCAATGGCGAACAGATCCGTAAGGGTGAAGAGAAGGATTTCTCCAAACTCGGCGTGGTTGCCGTCGACGACAGGACCCTGCAGGTAACGCTCAACAATGCGACGCCCTATTTCTTGGGCCTCCTGCGCCATAACAGCGTGCTGCCCGTCCACAAGGCTTCGATCGAAGCCCATCCCGAGGATTGGATGAAGCCCGGCAATCTCGTCGGTAATGGTGCCTTCATGCTGACCGAATGGACGCCGCAGGCCTCGATCACCATGACGAAAAATCCCAATTACTGGGATGCGGCCAATGTCAAATTGGATAAGATCGTCATGTACCCGACGGAGGATATCGCGGAAGAGCTGAAGCGCTTTCAGGCGGGCGAATTGCAAGTCACCAATGACGTGCCCTCCGACCAGATTCCCTGGATCAAGGAGAACATGGCGGCCGAATTCACCAATACCGCCTATCTCGGTACTTATTACTACGTCGTCAATCTGACCCGCGAGCCCTTGGGCCAGCAGAAGGAATTGCGCGAGGCGCTCGCCATGGCGATCGACCGCGAGACCCTGATCGACAAGATCACGCAGGCCAACCAATTGCCGGCCTATGCCTGGGTCCCGCCGGGATTGATCGGCTATGAGCAGGTCAAGGCGAGTTGGGCCGATATGCCGATGGCCGATCGCATCGCCAAGGCGAAGGCCGTCATGGAAGCCGCCGGTTACAATGTCGGCAATCCGCTGAAAGTCGAAATCCTCTACAACACTTCCGAAAACCACAAGAAGATCGCGATCGCGATCGCCAGCATGTGGAAGGAAATCGGCGTCGAGGCGACCCTCACCAATCAGGAATGGAAGGTCTATCTCGAAACCCGCGACAAGAAGGAGTTCCAAGTCGCTCGCGCGGCTTGGATCGGCGATTATGCCGACCCCATGACCTTCCTGACGCTGTTCCTATCGGATGCCGGCGAGGCCAACGATGCCGGCTATAACAATGCCGAGTACGACCGCCTTGTTAAGGAATCGGCCGCAATCGCCGATCCCGCTGCCCGCATGGCGCAGCTGCATCAGGCGGAGCAGATCTTCATCGACGATCTGCCGATCATCCCGATCTATCACTACACGACCAAGCATATGGTCTCGACGAAAGTGAAAGGCTGGGAGTTCAACATTCTCGACTTCCATCTCGGCCGCTACATCTCGGTCGAAGGCTGATCCGCGCTAGCGTCCGGCCGATTCTCGGAAGGGAATCGGCCGGACGATTTTCTCCAGGGGGATGGAGAAATCATGTTCGGTTATTTCCTGCGGCGATCGCTGGGGATTATCCCCACGCTTTTCGTCATCATCACGATTTCCTTTTTTCTGATTCGCCTCGCACCGGGTGGCCCCTTCTCCAAGGAACGCAAAGTTCCGAAGGAAATCGAGGAAGCCTTGATGCGCGCCTATCATCTCGACGAGCCGCTCTGGCAGCAATTTATTCGCTACCTCAAGGGCTTGCTCGTCGGCGATTTCGGACCTTCTTTCAAATACAAGGATTCCACCGTCGCCGAATTGCTCTGGCAGGGTTTTCCGACCTCGCTGCAACTCGGCAGCATGGCGATCCTGCTTGCTATCGTCATCGGCATGAGCCTCGGCATTTCGGCCGCATTGCGCCAGAATACGGCAACCGATTATTCAGCCATGGGTTTTTCCATGCTCGGGATCGCCATTCCTAATTTCGTGATAGCGCCGATCATGACTTGGGGCTTCGGCGTTAAGCTCAACTGGACCCCAGTCGGCGGCTGGGGGCATCTTTCGAACTATATTTTGCCCGTGGCGGCGCTTTGTCTGCCGCAGATCGCCATTATCGCTAGGCTCACGCGAGCCAGCATGCTCGAAGTGCTGAGCAGCAATTACATCCGCACGGCCCGCGCCAAGGGATTATCGGAGCGCGTAACGATTTTGCGCCATGCCTTGCGCGCCGGTCTGGCGCCGGTCATCTCCTATCTAGGTCCGGCGATTGCTGCCATCGTCACGGGCTCGGTCATTATCGAGCAGATTTTTTCGATTCCCGGCATCGGCCGTTATTTTGTCCAGAGTGCCCTTAATCGCGATTACACCATGGTCATGGGTGCGACCGTCATTTTTGGAACGCTCATCCTCATTTGCAATTTGGCCGCCGACATCGTTCTCGGCCTACTCGATCCCAAGATTCGTTACGATTGAGGATGCCATGGCTCTTCCCATCGCCGCACCCGCACCGACCGTAGCCGAAATCAAGGGCCGCTCGCTTTGGGCCGATGCGCGGCGGCGCTTCTACGCCAATAAGGCGGCCTTGGTCGGTCTTATCATCTTCTGTTTTATTGTCGTCGCTTGTTTCGTTCTGCCGCATTTCGGATTGCGCGCTCAGGACGATATCGATTGGCAGATGACGGGCTGGGCGAAGCCCGATTTCGCAAAGGGCTATCTGCTGGGCGGCGATGCCAATGGCCGCGATCTTTTCGTTCGTACGCTTTATGGCGGTCAAGTCAGCCTAACCGTCGCCTTCGTCGCGACCTTCGTCAGCCTCGTCATCGGCACGCTCTGGGGCGCGACGGCCGGCTTCCTAGGCGGTCGGATCGACGGCGCGATGATGCGCTTCGTCGATATCCTCTATTCCATTCCGTTCATGTTCTTCGTCATTCTGGTGGTCGTCGTCTTCGGCCGCAATATCACGCTGATCTATCTCTCGATCGGCGCCGTTTCCTGGCTCGACATGGCGCGCATCGTGCGCGGCCAGACGGTCAGCATCCGCCGCAAGGAATATATCGAAGCCGCCCATGCCAGCGGTGTTTCCAATTGGCGCATCATCACGCGGCATATCATCCCGAATTGCCTGGGTCCGGTGATCGTCTATGTCACCCTGACGGTGCCCAGCGTCATGCTGCTGGAAAGTTTCATCAGCTTCCTCGGCCTCGGCGTTCAGGAACCGGATTCTTCCTGGGGAACGCTGATCTCGGAATCGGCCCAAATCATGACCATCGCGCCCTGGGCCGTCATGGGCACGGGCTTCACGCTAGCGATCACCCTGCTCTCGCTCAATTTCATCGGCGACGGCTTGCGCGATGCGCTCGACCCCAAGGATCGGTGAAGCCCATGCCGCCGATTCTCGCCGTCAGAAACTTACGAACGACCTTCTGGACGCCGGAAGGCGACGTCCATGCCGTGAACGGTCTCGATTTCGAAATCGCCAAGGGCGAAACGCTCGGCATCGTCGGCGAATCGGGCTCCGGCAAGAGCCAGATATTCATGTCGGTTATGGGGCTTCTGGCGCGCAACGGGCGCGCGACAGGATCGGTCAGGGTCGGCGGCGAGGAAATTCTCGGCCTCGAAACCGCCGCGCTCAACCGCATTCGCGGCGTCAAGATGTCGATGATCTTTCAAGACCCGATGACCTCGCTCAATCCCTATCTGACCGTACGCCGGCAGATGACCGAAGTCCTCGTCACGCATAAGAACATGAGCGAAGAAGCGGCCGCCAAGGCCAGCATCGAATTGCTGGAGAAAGTGCAAATTCCCGAGGCCAAGCGACGGATCGAAATGTATCCGCACGAGTTCTCGGGCGGCATGCGCCAGCGCGTTATGATCGCGATGGCCCTCCTCTGCAATCCCCAATTGCTGATCGCCGACGAACCGACGACGGCCTTGGATGTCACGGTGCAAGCGCAGATTCTCGACCTCCTGCAAAAATTGAAACGCGATCTCGGCATGGCGATCGCGCTCATCACCCACGATCTCGGCGTCATCGCCGGCTTGGCCGATCGCGTCATGGTCATGTATGCCGGCAATATCGTCGAAACCGGCAGCGTTCGCGATATCTTCAAGAACCCGCAGCACCCCTATAGCGCCGGCCTGCTGAAATCCATGCCGCGTCTCGACGAAACGAGCCACGACCGCCTGCAGACCATCGGCGGTCAGCCGCCCAATCTGCAGAATCTGCCGAGCGGCTGCGCTTTTCGCGATCGTTGCGATTATGCGAGCGAAATCTGCGAGCGCGACCAGCCGATCCTCCGCAGCTTCGCCCCGGGGAGAGCCAAAGCATGTCATCTGCCCAGCCTTTGAGAAGTGCGCCCTTACTGAGCGTCAGCGACCTCAAGGTCTATTTCGAGGTCGGCCGGCGCACGCTCTTCGGCGGCAAGAGCGGTGTCGTCAAAGCGATCGACGGCGTTTCCTTCGACCTCGCCCCCGGCGAGACCTTGGGCCTTGTCGGCGAATCGGGTTGCGGCAAATCGACTCTGGGGCGCGCTGTCTTGCGCTTATTGCCCAATCAGGGCGGCCGCGTCGTCTGGCTCGGCCATGATTTGAGTTCGCTCGATCACAAGGCGATGCAGGCCGCGCGGCGCGACATGCAGATCGTCTTTCAAGACCCGCTCGCCAGCCTCAATCCGCGCATGACCGTCGGCGAAATCATCGCCGAACCGCTGATTACCTTTCAACCGCAACTCGACAAGGCCGCGGTCAAGGATCGCGTCCGCCGTATGATGAGCAAGGTCGGGCTGCTGCCTAATCAGATCAATCGCTATCCGCACGAATTTTCCGGCGGCCAATGCCAACGCATCGGCATCGCGCGCGCCATCGTCAACGAACCGAAGCTAATCGTTTGCGACGAACCGGTTTCGGCGCTCGACGTTTCCATTCAGGCGCAGATCGTCAACCTGCTGATGGATTTGCAAACCGAGATGGGCATGTCGCTCATCTTCATCTCGCACAATCTGGCCGTTGTGCGGCATATCAGCCATCGCATCATGGTGCTTTATCTCGGCCGCGTGATGGAGATCGCCGATCGCGACACGCTTTACGCGCGGCCCCTGCACCCCTATACGCAGGCGCTGAATTCGGCCATTCCCGTTCCCGATCCCGATATCGAGAGAGCGAAGCCGCGCCTCGTCCTTAAGGGCGATCTCCCCTCGCCGCTCAATCCGCCCTCGGGCTGTCCCTTCCGCACGCGCTGCCCGAAGGCGAGCGAAATTTGCGCGCAGACCATGCCCGAATTGCTGCCGGCGGCGCGCGATCATTTCGTCGCCTGCCACCATGCGGGACCGGTTGGGAGCTAAGCGATTTCCGGTGCTGCCAGAATCGCGGCGGCGAAATCGGGCAAAAATCTTTCGTTTCGTGCCGCCTTTTCGCCTTCGCTGAAGACGACCAAGATCGTCCGCCGCCCGGACGGCATTTCGATATAAGCGCAATCGTGACGGCGCCAGGAAGCGGGGCGATGCCCCGTCCAAAGCGTCAAGCCGGCCTTCGACCAGAGTCGCGCCGCTGGGACCAAGCCTTCGCCGAAAAACCCGCCGATCTGATTGAGCGGATCGTTCCGCCAAGCGGCCGGAGCAAGATCGCGGCGCATCCTTTCCAGCATTCGGCGCGAAGCAGCGGGCGAAATCACTCGCCCTTCCCGCATTTCGCGGATAAGGCGCCCAACGGCGAGCGCATTCAGGCGATTGTGGTTGTGGCCATCGGCGCCGGCGAATTGCCGCTCGCGACCGTAACGATCGTCGTCCATGGTCTTCTGGCAGAGATTGGCGACCTTCAGCTCCGGCCAATCCCAAGCGGCGAAAAACCGATTGATCGCCTGACGGCGATGGACCCAATCCTCGTAAGCCGAACCGGCAAGCTCCGGCCCGCTGGTCGTCTCGGTCAAGAGGTCGATGAGATAATTCGTCGCCTCGTTCGCGGATTGCCCGATCATGGCTTGAAGCGCGCGTTCGACCTCCGCCGAGGCCGCAAGCCTGCCCGTCGCCAAAGCCTCCTCGACCGCCACCATGTAAAAGAGCTTGACGATACTCGCCGGATAGAACCCGACCTCCTCGCGATGCCCGGCGCCGCGCACCATGACATCGGGCGCTGCCGATTCTTCCAACCACAGGACGGCGAGATCGGCCGGCGAGAGAGCGTGGCGCGCGCAGAGGCTATCGACGATGGCGGCGAGGCGTTCGGCCAGTTGCGGATCGGGGCGATAAAAACGCATCGCCGCTTGTCGGCCGTTACAATCCGACCGCGTTTTTATAGATGTCGAGCAATTCTTCCTGCTCGCGCCGATCGTGGCTATCCATTTTCCGCAACCTGACCACTTGGCGCATGATCTTCACGGCGAAACCGGCCGATTTGGCCTCGGCATAGATTTCGCGGATATCGGCGGCGATGGTCGCCTTTTCCTCCTCCAAGCGCTCGATGCGCTCGATGAAGGATTTCAGTCTCTCGGGGGCGATTCCACCGTCGGCGGCCATGATTCACTCCTCGGGCTTAAGCGAAACGAGGCCGCGACTTTATCGGCGCGCAAATCCGCCGACAAGGGATCGTCGCTGTGGATTATGAGGATAAGATCAGTTTTCCGGCTTGGCGGCCTGGGCGAAACGCGCTTGGCTTTCGGGGCTGGCTTCGCGCTGATGACGCGCCTTCCAGGCCTCGTAAGGCATACCGTAGACGATCTCTCGCGCTTCGGCATCGGCGATCGCGAGGCCCGAATCGGCGGCAGCCTCGCGATACCAGCGCGCTAGGCAATTGCGGCAGAATCCGGCCAGATTCATGAGGTCGATATTCTGCACGTCGGATCGTTCGCGCAAATGCGCGACGAGCTTGCGGAAAGCGGCCGCCTCGATGGCGATACGCGTTTCATCGGACATGATCTTCTCCCTCGAACGTCACGGTCTCGGCGATCAGGCGATCGACGACGGCAATCAAGGCCGAACGGCGATCGGCGCCTTCAGCCAGCGCTTGGCGATAGCAGGCCAATTGCCGGTGCGCCGAAGTGCCGCGCGCCAAAATCCGCCGCGCGTGGAGGATTTCGCCGACGCAATCGAAGAATTCGGCATCCGGCATCACGAGTTCGATAATCTCCTCGACGAGATCGGCCATGGGGACGATCCGCCCCTTGCCGAAATCGACCAAGCCTTCGTCGGTGCCGTAACGCTGCGCGCGCCAGCGATTCTCGTTGACCAGCATCGCCGCGTAGCGCCGCCAGCGCTGATTGCCGCGCCGCAGGCGATAGAGCATGCGCAGGATGCAGCGATAGAGCGCCGCGATCGCCAGTGTGTCGTCGAGCAGGGTGCAGGCATCGGTAATGCGCAATTCCAGCGTCGGGAAACGCGCCGAGGGCCGCAAATCCCACCAAATCTTGCTGCCGTCCTCGATCAGGCCGGCGGCGATCAGGGTTTGCAAATGGCGTTCGTATTCGCCGTAGGAATCGAAGATCTCCGGCAGTCCCGTGCGCGGCAATTCGTCGAAAACCGCCAGGCGATAGGATTTCAGCCCCGTATCCTCGCCGCGCCAGAAGGGCGAGGAGGTCGAAAGCGCCAAGAGATGCGGCAGGAAATAGCTCGCCTGGCTCATCAAATCGATGCGGAGTTCGGGATCGTCGAGGCCGACATGGACATGCATGCCGCAGATCAACAGGCGTCGCACCGGGCCGGCGATCTCGCGCGCGAGGATTCGGTAGCGCTCCTTATCGGTATGACGCTGGCCTTCCCAATCGGCGAAGGGATGGGTCGAGGCCGCGATCGGCGCCAAGCCGTAACGGCCGGCGATTTCGGCGATCACGCCGCGCATATGGCGCAATTGTTTCCTCGCCTCGGCAAGCGAAGAGCAGATATCGGTACCGATCTCGATCTGCGAGCGCATGAATTCCGGGCTGACGCGGCCGGGCAGGATTTCCTGCGCCGCTTCGAAGAGGCTGGCCGGCGGATCGCCGGCGAGATCGCGCGTCGCCTTGTCGACCAGCAGATATTCTTCCTCGATACCGAGCGTGAAGGCGGGATCCGTCATGGTCCTATCCGATAAAGTTCGGGATTGCCGAGGACATCGGCAAGCACGCGTTCCAGGAGCGCCGCCCAGGTCGCGCGTTCCTTCGCCTCGGCGATAAGATCCTGGCGAATCTCGATCAAGGCATGCGCAAGCCCAGCCGATTCGGCATGGCGGCGGATCGAATAGCCGTGATCGTCGCGACCCGAATAGGGTTCGTTATCGCCGATTACAAGTCCCGCCTCCCGACCGAGCCTTGCCAGCAGCGGCACCGGCAGGCGGGAATCGCGATTCCAGAGAATGCCGATATGCCAGGGACGAATTTTCCCCTGCATCGCCGGCGTGAAACTGTGCAAGGAAAGCAGGACCGGCGCCCGCCCCGTGCGGCGCTTGGCGGCGATCGCGCGTTCGATCGCGGCATGGTAAGGCGCGAAAATATCGGCCGCCCGCGCGCTTCGCGCGGCCGGCGCAAGATGCCGGTTGCCGGGAATCATGATGCCGTCCGATTCTTGCGCGATCGAAGTCGGATCGTCGAGCCGGCGATTGCAATCGATGACGAGGCGCGAATAGGTCGCGAGCAAGGCCGGCGCATCGAGCGCCGCCGCCATGTGGCGCGTCAGATCGCCGATGCCGATATCCCAAGCGATATGGCGATCGAGTTGATCGGGCGCGAGACCAAGCGTCCCCAGGCGACGCGGAAAGGCGCGACCGGCATGATCGGCGATGAGGATAAGGGGCGCCGCGCCCGATTCATTGACGATCGCGACCGGGGCGGGATCGCCCGGTTCCAGCAGTTTTTCGTCATGAGAATCGCGATCGAGGCTCGTCATGTTGACCCATGGCCGGGGGCAGAATAGAAGAACCGGATCGCCTTGTCATCCGGCCGGGCGAGGATACGGGAATCGGCGGGGAATAGCGCATGCCGGCAGATTCGCCCTTCGCTCTGCTGCGATCGATGTTCGCGGCCGCTATCGGTGCGGCCGATCCGCGCCTCGTCCTTCCCGCCTTTCTACCCCCGCCCCCGCCGGGTCGTACCCTTGTCATCGGCGCCGGCAAGGCCGCGGCCGCCATGGCCGCGGCGGTCGAGGCGCATTGGCCGGGACCGCTTTCGGGCCTCGTCGTCACGCGCTACGGCCATGGCTGCCTTTGCCGCCGGATCGAGGTGATCGAGGCCGCCCATCCCGTCCCGGACGAAGCCGGTGCCAAGGCGGCCGCGCGCATTCTGGAAAGCGTGCGGAGGCTGACGCCCGACGATCTCGTCATCGCGCTCATCTCGGGCGGCGGTTCGGCGCTGCTCGCTCTCCCCGCGCCCGTCCTGACGCTGGCCGAGAAGCAGACGATCGGCAAGGCTCTGCTCGCTTCGGGCGCGACCATCGCCGAGATGAATACGCTGCGCAAGCATCTGAGCGCGATCAAGGGCGGTCGCCTCGCCGCCGCCGCCTATCCGGCGAGGCTACTGAGCCTCGCCATTTCCGACGTACCAGGCGACGATCCCAGCGTCATCGCCTCGGGGCCGACGATCGGCGATCCCAGCACCAGCGCCATGGCGATCGATATCCTGGAAAAATACGCGATCCCCGTTTCGCCCGCCATCCGCGCTTATCTGCGCGCGCCCGAGAGCGAAACGCCCAAGCCCGGCGATCCCCGATTGGCCCGCGCCGAGTTCCGCATCATCGCCTCGCCGCAGCTGGCGCTCGAAGCGGCAGCGAAAGTCGCGGCCGAAGCCGGCTATCGGCCCATCATTCTCGGCGACCTCGAAGGCGAAGCGCGCGACGTGGCTTCGGTCCATGCCGGGATCGCCCGCCAGATCGCCCGTCACGGCCAGCCCGCCTCCGCGCCTGCCGCGCTTATCTCCGGCGGGGAAACGACGGTTACCTTGCGCGGTCGCGGGCGCGGCGGCCGCAATGCCGAATTCCTGCTGGCGCTCGGCATCGCGCTCGACGGTCATCCCGGCATCCATGCCTTGGCCGGAGATACCGACGGTATCGACGGCACGGAGGAGAATGCCGGCGCACTCCTCGCCCCCGATTCGCTCCGCCGCGCCGCGACTTTGGGAATAGCCGCCAAATCGCGCTTGGCCGATAATGACGGCTACGGATTCTTTTCGACGCTCGGCGATCTCGTCGTCACCGGGCCGACGCTGACCAATGTCAACGATTTCCGCGCTTTGCTGATCGACCCGCCCGAAAGGTAAACTCGCCGCCATGAAACGCTACCGCAAGGCCAAGATCGTCGCCACTTTGGGGCCGTCGAGTTCGACGCCGGAGGATATCGCCGCGCTCTTTACCGCCGGCGCCGATATTTTCCGGCTCAATCTTTCCCATGGCAGTCATGCCGATCACGAAGCGCGCTACCGGGCGATCCGCGATCTCGAAGGCGAGGCGAAGCGGCCGATCGGCGTTCTCGTCGATCTGCAGGGACCGAAATTGCGCGTCGGACAATTCAAGGGCGGTGGCGTCGATCTCGCCGCCGGCCAGCGTTTCCGCTTCGATCTCGATTCCGATTTAGGGAATGCGAAGCGCGCGCCCCTGCCGCATCCCGAAATTCTCGCCGCCCTTTCGCCGGGCGTGAAGCTCTTGCTCGACGATGGCCGGTTGGCGATGAAGGTCAAGAAATGCGGCCGCGATTTCGCCGAATGCGAGATCGAAATCGGCGGCCGCTTGAGCGACCGCAAGGGCGTCAACGTTCCCGATGTGGTGCTGCCGCTTTCGCCGCTCACCAAGAAGGATCGCCAGGATTTGCGCTTCGGCCTCGATCTCGGCGCCGATTGGATCGCTCTTTCCTTCGTTCAGCGCCCCGAGGACGTGGCCGAAGCGAAAAAGCTGATCGGCGGTCGCGCGCGCATCATCGCCAAGATGGAAAAACCGGCGGCCATCGAACATCTCGACGAGATCGTCGATCTCGCCGATGGCGTGATGGTGGCGCGCGGCGATCTTGGCGTCGAAATGGCGCCCGAGGAAGTGCCCGGCCTGCAAAAGCGCATCATCGCCGCCGGCAGGCGCGCCGGCAAACCGGTCGTCGTCGCGACCCAGATGCTGGATTCCATGGTCGGGTCGCCGGCGCCCACAAGGGCCGAGGCTTCCGACGTCGCCACCGCCATTTACGACGGCGCCGATGCCGTCATGCTTTCGGCCGAGACGGCTTCCGGGAAATATCCCAAGGAAGCCGTCGCCATGATGAACCGCATTCTGGAAACCGTGGAGCGCGACCCCGTCTATCGCCGCATCATCGCCGCCCAGCATCCCGAACCCGAAGCGACGGGCAGCGACGCCATCAGCGCCGCCGCCGCCCAGGTTGCGCAGACCCTGTCGGCGAGCGCGATTGCGACCTATACGACTTCGGGATCGACGGTATTAAGAGTCGCGCGCGAGCGACCGGCCGTTCCCATTCTCTGCCTCACCTCGCGATTGGAAACGGCGCGCCAGCTTTGCCTGGTCTGGGGCGCGCATTGCGTGGTCGCGCCCGAACTCAAACGCTTCTCGGAAATGGCGGATCGCGCCTGCCGCTTGGCGCTGCGGGAGGGTCTCGCCAAGGCCGGCGAGCGCGTCGTCATCACGGCCGGCGTACCCTTGGGAACGCCGGGTTCGACCAATATCCTGCGCGTCGCCTGGGTCGAGGATTGATCGCCTAACGGGGAAGGCGCGAAGCCGCCGCGACATAATCGCGCGCACGCCGACGCACGAGATCGGCCGCATCGCCCGGCGCGTAGAGCTTGCTGCCGAGACCGAAACCGCGCGCGCCCGCCTGCCAATAGGCGATCAGCCGCTCGGGCGTCATCGATCCCACGGCCAAGGCCGGGATCGCTTCCGGCAGAACCGCCTTCATCGCCCGCAAGGCTTCGGGCGAAACCATATCGGCCGGAAAGAATTTCAAGGCATGCGCGCCATTGCGGATCGCGGCGAAAGCCTCGCTCACCGTCGTGACACCAGGCGCGAGCGCCAGATCGCGCAGCCGCGCCGGGCCCAGGACCTCCGCATCGTTATGCGGCATGACGATCAGACGCCCGCCGGCGGCTTCGACGCGCTCGACCTCGCCGGGTGCGAGAACCGTTCCCGCCCCGATCAGGGCCTCGCGGCCGAAGAGCCGCGCCAAGGCGGCAATCGATTCATAGGGGCGCGGCGAATTCAGCGGCACTTCCAGGATGCGGATACCCTCCTCGACCAAGGCGCCGCCGATCGCCGGGATCTCCTCGGGCGTGATATGGCGCAAGACCGCGACAAAGGGCATCGCCGCCAATAAATCCCGCAATCTTTGCGCCGCTTCGCCGATCATGATTCTGTTCCTCTTATCGTCGTATCTGTTGGAAATCTTCGTAAGCGCGTTCGAATCGCGCCAGATTCTCGGCCGTATAGGCCGCGTAATCGAAATCGAGCGTCGAATGGACTTCCGAAATCATGCTCCACAGCGTTTCGCGCAGCAGCGAGGCGCATTTCATCGCCTGATAGCTTCGCCAGCGCGTCGCATTCGGTGTTTCGCCGAAATAGGCGGCGAGAAGATCGCGCTCGGCCGCCATCGGCACTTCGTTATTGGAGCAAAGATTGGCGAGATCGAAAAGCGGCGAATTGAATCCGGCATAATCCCAATCGATCAGCCATAATTTCCGACCGTCATCGATGAAATTGCTGGGCAGGAGGTCGTTATGGGCATAGACGATCTCGACCGGGCCCAAGGCCCGCTCCAGGGTTTCGGCGATGCCGAGCAAGCGCGGCAGAATTTCGCGATGCCGGCTGCGCCCGTCTTCCAGACTGTGCCCGTAATCGCGCAAGACATGGAAGACCCAGAAGATCAAGGCAGGTCCCCGCACATGGCGTTTCATCTCGCCATGGCAGCGGCGAACGAGATCGAGAATGCGCGCGAGCATGGCGGGTTTGCGCACATCCTCGGCGCTCAAGGTATGACCGTCGATATACCGGAAGACGATGGCGCCGGGCTCGGCATGGTGGATGGAAGGCGAGAGGCCGCATTCGGCCGCCGCCCGGCTCGCCGCCAATTCGTTGAAGCGCAGCACGCCATGGACGGGAATATCGTCGCCGATCCTGACGAAATAGCGCTCGGCCCCTTCGCTCACGCGGAAATTCGCGTTGGTGATGCCGCCCTTGACGATCTCGATCTCGATCGGCCCCCGCCAGCAGGCAAGGCGCCGCGCGCGCTCGATCGGCGGGGAAGCGGGTTGGGATTGCGGCGCCATCTCTCTACCGGTTTCGACTTTGACGAATTTTAACTATCCCCTCGACCCCATGGCAGCGTCAACACGAAGATAACTAGGCCTTTCATCGGCAGCGGAAATTGCCCCTTGCCAAGATCGCGATCGGGGCCTATATCGGCTCCCCAGCGGGGGAATGCAGACTCCCCGTTTTTCCAAGATGCGGTTTCGGCCCTTCCGGGCAATCGCTCCAAGTTCTGCCGACTTGACGTCTCGACCGATCGCGGCGAGGCGCTTAGGAGGCATGAAGATGGGCCCGAAATCGACGCAATCCCGATCCCAGAATACGATTGGCAAATCCAATACCGGCGAACCGCGTGCCATCGCGGCGGCGGCGCTGGCGAAACGCCTGGGCAGCGCCGAGGCGCCGCTGCTGATCGATGTCCGGCGCGAGGCGACCTATGCCGACAGCCCGCATCTCATCGCCGGCGCGATCCGCCGCGATCCGGCGAAAATCGAAGATTGGATTGCCGATTTGCCGCGGGAACGATCGATCGTCGTCTATTGCGCGCATGGGTTGGAAATCGGCCGCGAAGCCGCGCGGCGCCTTGCCGAGGATGGGCGCGATGCCGCTTATCTCAGCGGCGGAATCGAGGATTGGCTGACCGAAGGCCGGCCGAAGCGCGGCAAATCGCCCTATGCCGACGGCATCAAACCCAGTCTTTGGGTCACGCGCGCGCGACCGAAGATCGACCGGATCGCCTGCCCCTGGTTGATCGCGCGCTTTATCGATCCCCTGGCGCAATTCCTTTACGTACCGGCGGGCGATGTCTTCGCGATTGCCGAGACGCGCGGCGCCGTCGCTTTCGATATTCCCGACGCAGCCTTCAGCCATGTCGGCGAGGCTTGCAGTTTCGATGCCTTCGTCGCGCATTTCGATCTCCAAGCCCCGGGGCTCGATCGCTTGGCGAAAATCATCCGCGGCGCCGATACGTCGCGGCTCGATCTCGCGCCGGAAAGCGCCGGTCTTTATGCGATTTCGCTCGGTCTTGGCGACCTCGTCGCCGACGATCAAGCTTTATGCGCTGCAGGCTTCACGATCTACGATGCGCTTTATCGCCAGCTTCGCGATCTATCGGGGGAGACGCATTCATGGCCGCCGCGCCTGAGCTGAAAGCCGCACCCGGCGAGCGCGAAGCGACCCGGATGTGGCTCAAGATCGGCTGCCTCGGCTTCGGCGGTCCGGCCGGTCAGATCGCGCTCATGCATCGCCTGATCGTCGAGGAAAAACGCTGGATCGACGAGGCCGGATTCCTGCATGCCCTGAATTTCTGCATGTTGCTGCCGGGGCCGGAGGCGCAGCAATTGGCGACCTATCTCGGCTGGCGGCTCGGCGGTTATAGAGGCGGCCTCGTCGCCGGTCTGCTCTTCATTCTGCCCGGCCTCTGCGTGATCTGGATCTTGAGCGCGCTTTATGCCTATCACCGCAACAGCGATCTGACGGCCGGAATTTTCTATGGGCTCAAGGCCGCCATCCTCGCCATCGTGATCGAGGCGCTGATCCGCCTCGGTCGGCGGGCGCTCAAGACGCGCCGGCATATCCTTATCGCCGGCGGCGCCTTCCTCGCTCTCGCGATTTTTGGGCTACCCTTCCCGCTCGTCATCCTGGCGGCGGCGATTCTGGGGCAGATCGGCGCCGGAAAAGCGAAACCCGTTTCCGGCGAAACCGCCCGCCAGCCCAAGAGCTCATCGTTCTGGCGCAAGCTCGCTTTCGGCCTAGCCATCTGGCTGGGGCCGATCGCGGCGCTCATCTTCATTTTCGGCCCCGACCACCTTTGGAGCGCGCTCGGCCTTTTCTTCGCGAAAATGGCAATCGTGACCTTCGGCGGCGCCTATGCGGTTCTCGCCTATGTCGCGCAAACCGTCGTCGCCGATTATCGCTGGCTCGACATTAAGGCCATGATCGACGGCCTAGCGCTTGCCGAGACAACGCCGGGGCCGCTCATTCTGGTGCTGAGCTATGTCGGCTTTCTGGCCGGTTTCGATCATCCCGGCACTTGGCCGCCGCTTCTCGCCGGTTCCTTCGGCCTTCTCATCGTCACTTTCGTGACCTTCGCGCCCTGTTTTCTGTGGATTTTCCTGGGCGCGCCCTATGTCGAAAGCTGGCGAACGCGGCCGCGCCTTGCCGGCGCTCTTGCCGGGGTGACGGCGGCGGCGGTCGGCGTGATCGCCAATCTGGCGGCTTGGTTCGCCCTTCATACGCTATTCCGCGAGACGACCGAAATCGCCTGGGGATGGTTGCGGATATTGGCGCCCATTCCCGCCAGCCTCGACGCCATGGCGCTTCTTTTGGCGCTCTGCGCCGCTTTCGCGCTCTTGCGTTTGCGGATCGGCCTCGTCAAGCTCCTGCCGGCGGCGGCGATTCTGGGCTGGCTCGCCCTGCGCAACGGAGGGTCTTGATGGCGGAAACGATTACCCCACGCAAATCGGAGGATCGCGGTCGGACGCGGCTCGACTGGCTCGATAGCCGGCATAGTTTTTCCTTCGCCGATTATCACGATCCGCGCTTCATGCGGTTCCGCAGCCTGCGCGTCATCAACGAGGATTGGATCAAAGGCGGCGGCGGTTTCGGCTGGCACGGCCATCGCGACATGGAGATTCTGACCTATATCGTCGCCGGCCGCCTGCGCCATCAGGACAGCATGGGGACGGGTTCGGTCATCGAACCCGACGACGTGCAGATCATGAGCGCCGGAACCGGCATCATGCATAGCGAGTTCAACGATCTCGCCGACCAGGAAACGCATCTTCTGCAAATCTGGATGATGCCGGCCCAGTCGGGCCTCGCGACGCGCTACGATCAACGCCGGTTTCCGCCCGAAGCGAAGCGCAATCGGCTCTGCCGCGTCGGATCGGCAAGCGGCCGGGAGGGTGCCGTCCAAATTTTCCAGGATGTCGAATTGTTCTCGACCCGCCTCGAAAAGGGAAAGGCTCTCGAATACGATTTGGCGGCGGAGCGTTATGCTTGGCTGCAAGTCGTAACCGGCGCGATCGCGGTCGAGGGGCAAAAGCTGGCGGCGGGCGACGGCGCGGCGATCCGCGATAGCGAGAAATTGCATTTCACCGCGGAGCGCGAAAGCGAATTTCTGCTTTTCGATCTCGGCTAGATCGCTCCCGCCCGAACCGATACGCTCACCGGGCCTTAACCAATTCGGCCCAGCGCTGCGCGACGATTCGGCAGAAATCGGTGGCGCGACGGCCGTATTTGTCGAGCTCGCCGCGCGCGCGGGCGATGGCGGCCAAGCCCTCGGCCTCGCCCAGTTTGCGCTGGATCACATGCTGGAAATTCTCGATCCAATGCTTCGCGAGGTCGAGCGAAACTTCCCAATGGCATTGGAAGCCGTAACTCGCGGCGCCGAAGCGGAAAGCCTGATTGGCGCAAGTCGCCCCCGTCATCAGGCGAATGCCGGCTTCCGGCATGGCAAACGTATCCTCATGCCATTGCATGATGCGCTGACGCGGAGCGAGGCCGGCCAGCAGGGGATCCCCCGCCCCCTCCGGCGTGATTTCGATCGGCAGAAAACCGTATTCGAATTCGGGATTGCGCGTTACTTTTTCGCCGAAGGCGCGCGCCAATAGCTGGCTCCCCAAGCAAAGGCCGAGCAAGGGCTTCGCTTGGTCGTGAAAGGCGCGCAGGAGGTCGAGCATCGGCGGGAAAGCCGGATAATTCGCATCGTCGCCCGCATGTTGCGGGCCGCCCAGAATGACGGCGCCATCGAATCCCGCCGGCGATTTCGGCAAGGCATCGCCGTGATGCGGCATGATGCGGTTGAGCTTGGCGCCGAAAGCCGTCAGATAATCGCCGAGGAGCGAGATCGGCGAGGCCGGATCGTTTTGAATGACGAGCAGATTCATGGGGCGCTCCGCGCTCGTTAGGACTTGAATATAGCGTAAGAGCCCGGCATTTCAATTCGCCGCCCGCCTCAATGGCGAAGATGCGGCCCCGGCCAGAAACGCCGCCTGAGGCCGCCCGCCGGCCCCAGGGCGACCGAGGCGAGATAAACGAGCCCCGCCATCAATACGATGCTCGGCCCCGGCGCCAGATCGCCATGGTAGGAAACGAGCAAGCCGACGAAACCGGCGAAAAAGGCGATGATCCCGGCAGCAACGATTTGCGGGACCAAGCCTTGCCACCAGAATCGCGCCGCCGCCGCCGGCAGGATGATGAGCCCGACCGCCATCAGCGTACCCAAAGCCTGCATGGCGGCGACGAGATCGAGCACCACCAGGAACATGAAGACCATATGCGCGAGAGCGCCATGACTGCCGATCGCGCGCGCATAGCCGGGATCGAAGCATTCGACGAGCAACGTGCGATAGATCGCCGCGAAGAGAACGAGACTGAGGGCGGCGCAGCCGGCCACCAGCAGAAGACCGGACGCCGATATGGCGAGCAGCGAACCGAACAGGATATGGATGAGATCGAGCGGCGAGCCGCGCAGCGAGACGATCAACACGCCGATCGCCAAGGAGATGAGATAGAAGGCGGCGAGGCTCGATTCCTCGCGCGCCGGGGTCAACCGCGCCACGACGCCCGCGAGCCAGGCGACGCCGATTCCGGCGGCAAGGCCGAAAACCGTCATCGCCCAGAGATTGAGGCCGAACAGCAGAAACCCCAAAGCGATTCCGGGCAGAACGGCATGGGCCATGGCATCGCCGATAAGACTCATGCGACGGATTTGCAGGAAAACGCCGATCGGCCCGGCCATGAGGGCAACGGCGATCAACGCGACGAGCGCCCGGCGCATGAAGCCGAATTCGACAAAGGGCGCGATCAGAAAATCGTAGAGCATGAGCGGGAAACGGCGATCGGCGGATCAGATGCGGCAGATCCCAGCGGGCGCGTTCCAACTGCCGGCCGCGCTCGCGGCAGCGGCGAGGTTTTCCGGCGTCAGCACAAGATCGGTCGGCCCCCAAGCGATCGGCTCGCGCGCGAGCAGCAGAGTCTCCGGCATATGGCGCCGCACGAGATCGAGATCGTGCAAGGCGGCGACGAGGGTGCGCCCTTCCCTTTGCCAGCGCTCCAGGATTTGCAGAAGGTCGGAAGTGGTTTCGGCATCGACGGCGTTGAAGGGTTCGTCGAGCAGGATTAACGATTGATCCTCCACGATCAATCGCGCGAACAGCACACGCTGGAATTGGCCGACCGAAAGAGCGGCGATGGGCGTATCGGCAAAACCGGCAAGACCGACATCGGCCAGCGCTCGGCGCGATCTTTCAATCGCCGTCTTGGCAAGCGGCCGCCAAGCGCCGATGCGGTGCCAATGGCCGAGATTGACGACGTCGAGCGCCGAAATCGGAAATTGCCGATCGATCGCCGTCACTTGCGGCAGATAAGCGATGCCGGTGCCGGGCGCGATTGCGATCCGACCCGAAGCGAGCGGCAGCAAGCCGGCGATCGCCCTGAGGAGCGAGGATTTGCCTGCGCCATTGGGGCCGATCAGCGCCGTCGCGCTGCCCGATCGGAAGGCGCCGTCGAGATGATGGACGACCGGATGCCGGTCATAAGCGATGGTGACGTCGATAAGCGCGATAAGGTCGCCGCGTCCCTGCGCCGCCGCTTCCGCCAAGGCCGGCGCGGCCCCGGCCGCAATCATCTGAGCAAGGCCCAGGCCACGGCCAGCCATAATCCGGCGGCCGCGCCCAGCGCAGCCAATAGCCGTATTCCGAGGCTGAGGGAAAAAGCCGACATGGAGGCTCCTGCGAAAGATCGATTGGTGATTGTTATAACATAACAATATCGAAAGCAAGCCTCCTCGACCGCCCCGGCGCGGCGGTTATGATGCGGCATGAATCTTGGTCCTCTTCCCACCGGCGATTTGCATTTCGCGCTCGAACATTCGGCCGGATTCCCGGAAATCGCGGCTTTACAGGGCGCGATCGATCGCGATGCCGTCGGGGATATTCTGGATAGCGCCGCCCGTTTCGCTTCGCGGCGGCTGGCGCCCTTACGGGTTGCGGGCGATAAAGCGGGGGCGAGACTGACGCTTTCGGGAATCGTTACTCCTGCCGGGATGCCGGATTCCTATCGCGAATTTGCCGCCAGCGGATGGAATGCGACCGGCGCCGATCCCGCTTATGGCGGCCAAGGTCTGCCCGATTCCGTAGGTGCCGCTTTGACGGAAATCTGGAACGAGGCCCATCTCGCTTTCGCCCTGTGCCCGTTGCTGACGGAAAGCGTCGTCGCATCCCTGCAAGGTTGCGCTTCGCCGGCGCAGAAAGCGCGCTATCTCCCCGCCCTTATCGCCGGGCGCTGGACGGGCACGATGAATCTGACCGAAGCGCAGGCCGGCACCGATCTCGGCGCCATTCGCTGCCTCGCCGAGCCCGAAGGCGAATTTTACCGCTTGCGCGGCGATAAGATTTTCATTTCCTACGGCGATCACGATCTCGCCGAAAATATCGTGCATATGGTGCTGGCGCGGATTTCCGGCGCGCCCGCCGGGACCAAGGGATTGTCGCTGTTCATCGTGCCGAAATATCGGGTCTTGCCCGATGGCGGCCTCGGCGCGGCGAACGATCTCCGCGCGATCGGCCTCGAAGCGAAGCTCGGCCTTCATGCCTCGCCCACCTGCCTCATGCGCTATGGCGAAAATTCGGGCGCGATCGGCGAAATCGTCGGCGCGCCCGGACGCGGCCTCGACGATATGTTCGTGATGATGAATCGCGCGCGCCTCGGCGTCGGGCTGCAAAGCCTCGGCATCGCCCATGCCGCCTATCGCCTGGCGGCTGCTTATTCGGCAAGCCGCGTTCAGGGCCGGGTTTTGGGAGCGCCCGACGAGGCGAATTGGCCGATCCGCCATCATCCCGATGTCGCGCGCCAGCTTCTCACCATGCGCGCCTTGCTGGAAGCGATGCGCGCTTTGCTCTTCTTCGCGGCCGGCACCGCCGATCGCGCCCGATTGCTGCCCGATGCCGAAGCGCGGCTCCGCCAGCAGCAGCGGCTCGATCTCCTGACGCCGATCGCCAAGGCCTGGGCGAGCGAGAATGCGCAGCGCCTCGCCTCGCTCAACATTCAGGTTCATGGCGGCGCCGGTTATATCGAGGCGACCGGCGCCGCCCAGCTTTATCGCGAGGCGCGCGTGCTCGCCATCTACGAAGGCACGAATGGCGTGCAGGCGATGGACCTCGTCGGCCGCAAAATCCTGCGCGACGACGGAGCGGCGATGACGGCGTTGCTGGCGGAGATGCGCAGGGATTTGCGCCGGATCGACGAAACGCGCGGCCTCGATCCCGCTTGGGTGCGCGCGCTCGCCATGGCCCTCGACCGCCTCGCCGCGGCGACCGATCGCCTGCGCCGTTACGGCGGCAACAAAAAATCGGCGCTGGCCGTCGCCACGCCTTATCTTACCTTATGCGGCCTCGTCATCGGCGGCGCGCGCCTCCTCGATCAGGCACGCGCGGCGGCGGAGCGATTATCGACGGGGAATGGCGATCCCGGTTTTCTCAAGGCGAAGATCGCGACCGCCGGGTTTTATGCGATGAATATCTTGCCCGAAGCGGAAGGACCGGCCGCGATCGTCGCAAGCGGCGCCGCAAGCCTGCTCGATTTCCCGATCGAAGCGTTATGATCGGCCCAATTGGGAATCCCTAATCCGCGGCCGCAGGGTCGATTAGCGGTCGGGCGCTATATCCGTCTTGAGAATGAGAAGATCCTCGGGCGCGAGGCTGATCGTGATATCGCTACCGCGCGCGGGCGGCGCTTTCCGCACGCTGTTGAACGTATCGAGCAGAATGAGATTGTCGTGGAGACGGACGCGCAAGCGAATGATGGCGCCGAGGAAAATCACTTCCTCGATCTTGCCCTTGATGCGGCTGCGGCGCGCATCGAGAGCGCCGGCCGAATCGGCGAGGCTTTCGATCGTCGCCGATTCGGGGCGCAGCGAAATGGCACCAGGATCGCCGGCGCGGGCACCCGGAAAGCCGCCTTTGACGATCACTTCCTGATCGCCGATCAAAAAGCGCCCGGCCTCCGGATCGCGGATTTGCCCTTTGAGGATATTCAGCGTTCCGACGAAAGAGGCGGCAAAGCGCGTCTGCGGTCGGCTGTAAATCTCGAACGGCGTGCCGATTTGCTCGACACGACCTTCGTTCATGACCACGATCCGATCGGACATGGATAGGGCTTCTTCTTGATCGTGCGTCACATAGATCGTCGTGATGCCGAGTTCGCGCTGCAGGGCGCGAATTTCCTCGCGCAAGGAGGCGCGGATTTTCGCATCGAGGGCGGAGAGCGGCTCGTCCAGCAGCAGAACCTGCGGCTTGACGGCCAAGGCGCGCGCCAGGGCAACGCGCTGCTGCTGACCGCCGGAAAGCTGATAAGGATAGCGCTGGGCAAGCTGCGGCAATTTGATGAGGTCGAGCATTTCCTGAACGCGCTTGCCGATATCCGCGGCGGACCATTTGGCGATTTTGAGGCCGAAAGCGACATTCTCGGCGATCGTCATATTGGGAAAAAGCGCATAGGATTGGAACACCATGCCGACATTGCGCTGATTGGGTCGCAGATGCGTGATATCGCGACCGTCGATATGAATGGTCCCGGCATTGGGCGTTTCGAAACCGGCCACCATGCGCAAGGTCGTCGTCTTGCCGCAGCCCGATGGGCCGAGGAAAGAGATGAATTCGCCGCGCTCGGCCGCGAGATCGAATTGCCGGACCACCAATTGCTTGGCGTAGCTTTTGCGAATGCCGGTCAGTTCCAGAAATGCCATATCCCCAATCCTTCAGAGAAACGTCACGGCGCGTGCTTGATCTGCCGACCGCGGCCGAAAACGTTGATCAATCCCATGCAAGCCCATGTCACGAGAAAGGCGATGATCGCCAAGGCGGAAGGCTCGTAAGCGCGATTGGCGCCGATCAACTGCAGATAGGGGCCGAAAGCCGGCCGATTGAGCAGGCTCGCCATGGTGAATTCGCCGATGACGATGGCGAAGGTCAGAAAGGCGCCGCTCAGAATCGCGGCGCGGACATTCGGCAGAATCACGCGGAAAAGGATCGTCGGCCAGCCGGCGCCGAGATTTTCCGCCGCTTCCGTCAAGGTGCGGACATCGATAGCGCGCAGGCCGGTATCGACCGCACGATACATATAGGGCAAGGCCAACGTGACATAGCTGAAAACGAGCAGCGCATCGGTGGCGCGCGCGCTGGCCGTCAAGGGCAGCCAGGACGAGCTGTTGTAAAGGCGCAAATATCCGAAAACGATGACGATCGCCGGAATCACCAGCGGCAGCAAGGTTATGAATTCGACGATGGGGCGCAATTTCGGCAGACGCAGCTGAATCCAATAGGCCGTCGGCACGACCAGCAGCACGCCCACCACAATCGTCAGCAGCGCCATCAACGTCGAGTAGCTGAAAGTTTCGCGAAACTGCGGATCGGCGAAGACCACGCGATAGGCATCGAAACTGTATTCGCCGCGCCGCATGCGCAGACTAAATTCGAAGGTCGCGATCAGCGGCACCAGGAAATAGAGCATGCCGATCGCGATCGCGATCCAGGAGCCAAGGCGGGATTGCTTCATCGCAACCACCTTTCGCTGCGCTGGCGCAGCCAGATATAGGCGCCGTTGGAAAGGCCGGTGATCAGAATCATGCCCAACGCCAGGGCATAGCCGAGATTGGGATCGTGCAGAACGTCGCCGCGAATTTGAGCGTATAATTGAATGGTGATGATATTGAGCGAGCTGCCGGTCAGCGCATAGGCCGTGGCGATGGCGCCGAAAGCGTTGGCGAAGAGCAGCAGCGTCGCGCCCATCAAGCTCGGCCAAAGAATGGGCAGAGCGACGAATCGCCAATATTGCCAGGATTTCGCGCCGAGAATTTCCGAAGCCTCGCGCCATTCCCGTTTCAGACCATCGAGCGCCGGGGTCAAGATCAGGACCATCAGCGGTATCTGGAAATAAAGATAGGTGATCGTCAGTCCCCAGAAGCTGAGGATCGTGAATCCGGTCGAGTAAATGTTGAAATCGAAAAGCTCGATCAGCAAGACGGTAACAAGGCCGGTCCGGCCCAAGGTCGCGAGAAAGGCGAAAGCCAAAGGCAAGCCGGCGAAATTCGAGGCGACGCCCGAAAAGGTCATCAAAGTCGGGCGAATCCAACTCGGCAGGCCGCCCAGCACCGCCGCATAGGCCAGGAAGAATCCGATCGCGGCGCCGATGATCGCCGAAGCGAAACTGATTTTGATGCTGATCCAATAGGCTTTCAGAATCGTGTGATTTTCTTGCAGAAAGATATTGGCGATATTGGCAAGGGTGAAATTGCCTTCCGCATCCTGGAAACTGCCGACGATCAGATACATGGTCGGTAGGATGAGGAACATCAGCGCGAAGGCGAAGAAGGGGCTGACGCCGAGAAGCGCCCAGCCTACCCGCCCGCCATTGGCGATGGCGGTCATCCACCCTGCAGGTTTCGTCGGCAAATTCCGATCCATGATTGCGCCCGAGAAATCGGCGGCCCCGTCACAAGAACGAGGCCGCCGCGTCAGGTTGTTGGTTAGGCGTTACTGAACGTTGGCGCCGACGACGCTATCCCATTGCTTGGTGATAGCTTCCTTGGCCGCCGCCTGCTCGTCGAGCGTCGGGAAGATGGCCTTTTCGTAAGCGTCGGCCGGCGGCAACTTGTCCAGCATTTCCTGCGGAACCTTGCCGTTCTTGACGAGATCGTTGAAGCGGATCGGATGGCAATAACCGGCCAGCCAGCCGAGCTGCCCTTCGTCGGAATAGAGATATTCCATCCACAATTTGGCGGCATTGGGATGCGGCGCATAAGCGCTGATCGCCTGAATGTAGACGCCGGCGACGACGCCGGATTTCGGAACGACGACCTCGACCTTGGGATTGCCGGCCAAGGTATCGCGATCGGCCAGCGCGTTATAATCCCAGCGGATGATGATGGGCGTCGTCCCTTGCGCCAGCGGCGCGGCCTTGCCGATGACCGGCACGAAATTGCCCTTGGCGTTGAGTTCGGCGAAGAATTTGAGACCCGCATCGGCGGCCGCAGCCCCCGGAGCGGCGCCCGTCGCGATGCCGGACGCGTGAACGCCCGCGATCGCCTGATTGGAAGCGCGCGGATCGCCAGCCAAGGCGACCGCGTTCTTATACTCATCGCTCAGCAAATCCGACCAATCCTGCGGCACGGTCTTGACGATATCGGCATTCACCTCGAAAGCGAGAACGCCGTAATAATCGCCGTACCAATAGCCGTCGGCATCCTTGGCGGTGTCGGGAATGCTATCCCAGGTCGAAACCTTATACGGCTGGATCAGGCCGTCGGCCTTGGCCGAAGGACCGAAGGACAAGCCGACATCGATGACGTCGGGCGCTTGCGGACCCATGTTGTCCTTGTTCGCCTTGATCGCCTCGATTTCGTCGCCGGAACCGGCATCGGGATTGAGCTCGTTCACGGTGAGGCCGTATTTGGCCTTGAAGCCTTCGATCAACGCGCCATAGCCGCACCAATCGTGAGGCAGAGCGATCACGGTCAATTGCCCTTCCGCCTTCGCGGCGGCCACCAAATCTTCCATCATATCGGCCGCCGCCATGCTCGTGGCGATCGCCGTCGTAGACATCAGCGTGGCAACCGAGAAGGTCACGCCACGCATCCAAACGGATTTCATGATTCATCTCCAGAGTTCAACGATAAGATTCAGGCCCGAAGTCAAGCCAGAGGCTGAGCCATCTGACGGCGATCCCTCCGCGTGCGGCCGAATCGCCAATCCTTGGCGCGACAACACATCGGATCGAAACGTTACGGCGAGATTACAGTTTTCATACCGATTGGCAAAATAAAATCCCGAAACCCGAATGCTGCATCGCAACATCGGCAACTTGCCTTCTTGCATCAAAGGGATAAGCTGCGGTGATTTTCCGGCCGATTCCCGATGACGAGGCGATCATGGCGTCCGTTTCCGCCCGCAAGGTTCTTTTCATCTCCGCCGATCAATGGCGCGGCGAATGCCTCTCTTATCTCGGCCATCCTCTGGTCAAGACGCCGCATCTCGACGCACTGGCGCGCGAGGGCGTCGCTTTTCGCCGGCATTACACCGTGGTCGCGCCTTGCGGCCCGGCCCGCGCCAGTCTGCATACCGGGCTTTATCTGATGAATCATCGCTCGGGCCGCAACGGAACCCCGCTCGATGCGCGCCATCCCAATCTCGCCAAGTCGGCGCGCAAGGCGGGTTACGATCCTCATCTCTTCGGCTATACGGATACCAGCCCCGATCCCCGCGAGCGCGACGCCCATGACCCCGCCTTGCGCAGTTTCGAGGGCGTGCTTCCCGGCTATAGCGTCGGCTTGCAATTGCCCGATCACATGGCGCCCTGGCTAGCCCATCTTAAGGCCAAGAATTATCCGATCGAAAGCCGGCAGGATATCTACCGGCCGCGCCCCGGATTCGCGAAACCCGCCGATCGCGGCCATCGCTTCGTTCCGACGATCTTCGCCGCCGAGGATAGCGAAACCGCCTTCATGGCCGATGCGATTCTGAAATGGCTTTCGGTCAGGCGTCACGAAAACTGGTTTTTGCACGGCGTCTTCCTGCGGCCGCATCCGCCGGTCATCTGTCCCGAACCCTATAACGCGCTTTACGACCCGGCGGCGATCCCGCTCCCGCATCGCCGCGCGAGCCCCGAGGCGGAGGCGAAGCAGCATCCCCTGCTCGCCCATTGGATCGCCGCCTTGGAACGCGGCCGATCCTATGACGAACACAATCCCAATAATCTCGTTCGCATGCCCGATCTCGAATGGCGGCAGATGCGCGCCTGCTATTTCGGCATGATCTCCCAGGTCGACGATGCCATCGGCCGGTTGATCGCCCATCTCAAGGCGAGCGGCGAATACGACGAGACGCTGATCGTCTTCACTTGCGATCATGGCGAGATGGGCGGGGATCATTACGTCTGGGGCAAGGAACTCTATTTCGATCAGAGTTTCCATATCCCGCTCATCATCCGCGACCCAAGGCGCGAGGCCGATCGCAGTCGCGGCGCCGTCATCGATCGCTTCACGGAATCCGTCGATCTGATGCCGACCCTGCTCGATTGGCTGGGCGTAGAGGCGCCGGCCAATGGCGACGGGCGATCGCTCCTCCCCTTGCTCGAAGGCGTGATGCCCGCCGATTGGCGCGAGGGCGCGATGATGGAACTCGATTTCCGCAATTCGCCCAATACCGCCGGCATCGACATGGAAGGCGCGTATGGGCTTCTCCCCGACGAATGCCAATTGGCGATCTGGCGCGAGGCGCGCTGGAAATACGTGCATTGCGCGAAACTGCCGCCGCTGCTTTTCGATCTCGATTCCGATCCTTGGGAGATGAACGATCTCGCCGGCGATCCCGCTTATCGCGATATTCGCCTCGCCATGGCGGAAAAACTGTTGGCGAAGCGCATGATCCATGCCGAGCGGACGCTCAGCAATCTCCATCTCGGGCCCGAGGGGGTCGAGAATCGCCAGCGGCGGCGCTGACGCCTTGCCCTAAACCTTCATGCGCTTGGCCTGCGGATCGTAAAGCGGCGCGAGGCTCGCTTGCGCGGCGTAACGCCGGAGCGAGACGCCGATCGCAAAGCGGCCGGAAGCGATGAAATCGGCATCGACGCCCTCCTCGTGATGCACATAGCCGAGGCCGATCGCGCCGCCCAGATGATGGCCGTAATTGGCGGAAGTGACGAGCCCGACCAGCCGATCGTCGCGATAGATGGGTTCATTGTGATAGAGCAGCGGCGCCGGATCTTCGAGCCGGAATTGAACGAGGCGGCGCGTCAATTTGCTCTTTTCCTTCTGGGCAAGAACCGCATCGCGGCCGATGAAGGGAATCTTCTTCGCGAAGGCGCAAGTGAAGCCGAGACCGGCTTCGAGGATCGTATCCTTGATGCCGATATCGTGGCCCCAATGGCGATAGGCTTTTTCGATGCGGCAGGCATCCATGGCATGCATGCCGGCGGGTTTCAGGCCGAAATCGCGGCCCGCCGCCAGCAATTGCGCGAGAATCCCGCGCGCGAATTCGGCCGGGATATAAAGCTCCCAGCCCAATTCGCCGACATAGGAAATGCGCTGCGCGAGGATCGCCGCCGCGCCGATCTCGATCTCCTTCGCCGTGCCGAAGGGAAAGGCGGCGGAACTAAGATCGCTCTCGGTCAAGCGCATCAGCAAATCGCGGCTTTTCGGTCCCATCACGCCGATCGTGCCGTAGCGCGCCGTGACATCGACGAGATCGACCGCCATGCCGGGCTCGATGCGATCCTTGAGATAATGCCAGTCGCGGATGGCGGTCGCCGCCGCCGTCACTACCATGAATCGGTCGCCGGCAAGTCGCGTGATGGTGAGATCGGCCTCGATCCCGCCCTTCTCGTTCAGCCATTGCGTATAATGCGCGCGCCCCGTCGCTTCGAGATCGGCGGTCGAGAGCCGCTGCAGCAAGGTTTCGGCATCGCGCCCGATCACCAGGAATTTGGCGAAGGTCGAAAGATCGTAAAGCGCGACATCGTTCCGCGTCGCCGCGACTTCGGCGGCGGCAGCCGGAAACCAATTCTGCCGCCCCCAGGAATAGGCATATTCCGCCTTCATGCCGGGAAGCGCGTACCAATTCGGGCGCTCCCAGCCGGCAACCTCGCCGAAACAGGCGCCGAGCGCTTTCCAATCCTCGTAGAAGGGCGTCAGCCGCACGCGGCGCGAGCTTTCGAATTGGCGGTAGGGCCAGTGCATGGCGTAAAGCAGGCCGAGCGCCTCGGCGACGCGCGGCACGAGGAAGCTCTTGCGGCTCATATGCGGCTGCAAGCGGCGGATATCGACATCCCAAAGATCGAAGGGCGGCTCGCCATCGACGATCCAATGCGCCAGCGCCATGCCGGCGCCGCCGCCCGATTGGATGCCGATCGAATTGAAGCCGGCGGCGACGAAGAAATTCTTGACCTCCGGCGCCGGCCCCAGGATATAGCGCTGATCGGCGGTGAAGCTTTCCGGACCGTTGAAGAATTTGCGGATGCCGACTTTCTGCAAACTGGGCACGCGATGCATGGCGCCTTCGAGGATCGGCGCGAAATGGTCGAAATCCTCGGGCAATTCGTCGAAGCAAAAATCCGCGGGAATGCCGGCTATGCCCCAGGGTTTGGCCTTGGGCTCGAAAGCGCCGAGCAGCAGCTTGCCGGCATCTTCCTTGTAATAGGCGCAGGCATCCATATCGCGCATGATCGGCAGATCGGGCGTCATGCCGGGCATGGGCTCGGTCACGATATAGAAATGCTCGCAGGCATGAAGCGGGATATTGACGCCGATCTTCCGCCCGATCTCGCGCGACCACATGCCGGCGGCGCAGACCACATAGCGCGCCGCGATCGGCCCCGCCCCCGTGCGAACCCCAATGGCGCGGCCGTTTTCGACGAGGACTTCCTCGACCGCGATATCCTCGAAAATCCGCACGCCGCCCTGACGCGCGCCCTTGGCGAGCGCCATGCAGGTATCGGCCGGATTGCATTTGCCGTCCTTGGGATAAAAGATTCCGCCGATGATATCCTCGGCATTGATGAGCGGCCATTTCGCCTTGACCTGATCGGGGCCGATCGCCTCGGCCTCGACGTCGAAGGCATGCAGCATATCGGCGCCGCGGCGAAATTCCTCCCAACGTTCGGGATTGGCGGCGATCGAAAGCGAGCCCGGCCGGACATAGCCCGTCGCCTGGCCGGTTTCCGCTTCGAGGCCGGCATAAAGCTCCATCGTGTATTTGGCGAGCTTGGTGAGGCTTTCCGAATAGAGCGCCGCGCGCACGAGGCCGGCCGCATGCCATGTCGTGCCCGAAGTCAGCTTCTTGCGCTCCAGCAGCACGACATCCGACCAACCGAGCTTGGCGAGATGATAGGCGATCGAACAGCCGAGAATGCCGCCGCCGATGATGACGACTTCCGCCTTGCGAGGGAGGGACATTAGGCCTTCAGCCTTTCGTTGGTGGGATCGAAGATCGGTTCCGTGGCGACGACGGCCGGACGCTTTTCGCCCAGGATATCGATGGCGAGCGGCGTTCCGGGGCGCGCGAAATCGCTCGCGACGTAAGCGAGCGCGATGCTGCGATCGAGGCGATGACCGTATCCGCCCGAACCGACGATGCCGATTTGCCGATCGCCCGAAAAGACGATGGCGCAGGTCATGGCATCGGCGCTGCCCGCCTCGACCAGCAGCGGCACGAAGCGTTCCTTAATGCCGGCCGCGCGCCGCCGCAGCAACGCCTCGCGGCCGATGAAATCGCCCTTATCGATCTTCAGGAATCGTTCGAGATTGGCCTCGTAGGGCGAATATTCGTGCGTGATATCCTGCTTCCAGGAGCGATAGCCCTTTTCGAGCCGCATCGATTCCATCGCATAGATTCCGTAATCGACGATGCCGTGCCGCTCCCCGGCCGCGAACAAAGCTTCGTAGATCGGCGCGAGATCGGCCATGTCGGCATGAATCTCCCAGCCCAATTCGCCGACATAATTGGTGCGGAGCGCCAGCGCGGGGCGGCCGGCGATCTCGATCGCACGCGCGCTCATCCAGGGGAAGGCGGCATTGCCGAGATCGGCCGAGGTTACGGCGCCCAGAACCTGGCGCGATAGCGGCCCGGCGAGAACGAGGCTGGAGCCAGTAGCGCTCAGATCCTCGATCGCGACCGAGCCGTCCTTCGGCAGATGGGCGCGCAGCCAATCGGCGTCGTGCCAAAGCGCCGTCGCGGCCGAGAGCAAGCGGAAATCCTGCTCGGCAAGCCGCGTCACGGTGAATTCGCACAAGATTCCGCCGCGCTCGGTCAAGGCATAAGCGAGGCTCGAACGGCCGATCTTCGGCAGCGCGCCGCAGATCAGGCGGTCGAGATAGGCGGCGGCCCCCGGCCCGGTCACGCGGAATTTGCTGAACCCGGCAAGATCGAAGACGCCGACGCGACGATGGACGGCGAGAACCTCCTGGCGAACGCTGGCGAACCAAGCCATTTCGGCGCGATGGAAACTCGGGTTTTCCTTGGCGGCGGCGGCATCCTGGGGAAAATAGCAGGCGCGTTCCCAACCGCCGCGCGCGCCGAAAAAGGCGCCCTTGCGCTTCAGAATGTCGTAAAGCGGCGTCTTTTTGCGCGGCCTTCCCGCCGGGCGTTCCTCGACCGGAAAGCCGATCGCGTATTCGTGCTGATAAAGCTCGATTGCCCGATCGCGGACATAGGTCTTATCGGCATGATCGGTAAAACGCCGATGATCGAAACCCCAGAGATCCCATTCCGGTTCGCCATGGACGATATATTCGGCGATGGTCTTGCCGGCGCCGCCCGCCTGGCTGATGCCGAAGCTGAACGTATTGCAATTGAAAAAATTGCGCCGCCCATGCTGCGGCCCGATATAGGGATTGCCGTCGGGCGAATAGGGAATGGGACCGTTGATGACCTTCTGCACGCCGGCTTGGCCAAGAACGGGGACGCGCCGATAGGCATCCTCGATATAGGGTTCCAAGCGGTCGAGATCGTCGGGATAAAGCTGGAAGGAAAAATCCGCCGGGATGCCGTCCGGCCATTCGGCCTTGCACTGCCATTCGTAGGGGCCGAGGATCAACCCGTCGCGCTCCTGTCGCAGATAATAGGAAATATCGGGATCGCGCAGCAGAGGCAGCTTGCGGCCGAGCGCGGCGATTTCGGGGATCGCTTCCGTCACCAGATATTGATGCTGCATCACCGTGATCGGCAGGGAACAGCCGATCATGGCGGCGACCTCGCCGGCGCGATAGCCGGCGGCATTGACGACGATCTCGCCGATCGCGCGGCCTTTCGGCGTCTCGATCTCCCATTCGCCGGAGGGACGCTGGCGGATCGCCGTCACCGGCGTGAAGCGTTCGATGCGGGCACCCTTGTCCTTGGCGCCCTTGGCAAGCGCCTGAGTGAGTTGCGAAGGATCGATATCGCCATCGAAGGGATCCCAAAGACCGCCCAGAATGTCGTGCAATTCGATCAGCGGATAGCGCGCCTTGATGTCGTTGACGCCGATCAGCTCGAAATCGATGCCTTGCGCGCGCGCCATGGCGAGAACATGCGCGTATTCCTCCATCCGCGCTTTTTTCTGCGCCAATCGGATCGAGCCCGTGACATGATAGTTGATCGGGTAATCGACCTCGGCGCCGAGGCGCGCATAGAGCTTGCTGGTATAGCGTTGGAATTTGATGACGTTCCAACTCGTCGAGAAATTCGGCACGTTGCCGGCGGCATGCCAAGTCGAACCGGAAGCGAGTTCGTCGCGCTCCAGTAGCAAAACGTCGCGCCAGCCAAGTTGCGTCAGATGATAAAGCGCGCTGGCGCCGACGGCGCCGCCGCCGATGACGATGACGCGATAATGTCCGAGCTCCGCCATGATGGCCGTTCCTCCCCTCCCCCCACTACGCGCGTTCGTTTTCAGGCGCCCATTTTCTCGCGCGCGAGGCGGACGGGGAATCGTTCGCGGATGGCACGATCCACCGCATCGGGAATATGGCGCGGATGATGCGTCGCCAGAATCTGCAGAACCCGCTTATGCGCGCGATCGACGATGCTGGGGCGGCCTTGCTCGACCCATTCCTTGGGATTGCTGCGATCGCCGATCAGGGGATAGACGTATTCCGATTGCATCAATTGCAAAGTCTGATCGGCGCCGAGATAATGGCCGGGGCCTTCGAGACAGACATGGCGGATCGTTTCGACCGACAGGCTTTCGTCCGTCACCTCGATGCCGCGAATGGTGCGCTGGGTCGCGCCGATGATATCGTTATCGATGATCAGGCTTTCTAGGCTGAAGCCGAGCAAACTCGCCTGCATACCGGCGGATTCGTAAATGAGATTAGCGCCGGCATTGCCGACGAGCGCGTGATTATAGGCTTTTTCGTAGCCCGATTGCGCATCGGGCATCTTGGCGTCGGTCATGCCCGAGGCCGTCCCGCCGATAAGATCGTAGAATTGCGCCATCTGCGCCGAGGCGGCGGAAAGCAGCGCCTGTTCGGGCGACCCGCCCGACATGGCGCCGGTGCGCAAATCGGAAACGAAGCACCAAGTGCCGAAGATCGCCGGCGCGCCGGGACGGATGGCATTGACATAGACGAGACCAGCCAAGCATTCGGCGACTTCCTGGACGATGGCGCCGGCCAAGGCAGCCGGCGCCGTCGCCCCCGCCTGACCCGCCGAAAGCAGCAGAACCGGCATGCCGCCGCGCACCGCCATTTCCAGGCAGCGGCAGGCATCCTGCGCGAATTTCAGGGGCGGCACGACGAAGCAATTGGATTGGCTGACGAAGGGTCGAGCGCGCCATTGCGCTTCGGAGCCCGCGATCAGATGCAGCATTTCCAAGCTGGCGGCGAGATGCCGGGGATCGACCCAACTCGAACCGACATGCTTGGTCGTGCCCGAAACCGCCGCATAGCAAGTGTTGAAATCCATCTCGAACGGGTCGGGCAGATCGCGACAGACGATCGAGCGCTGATAGAAGTGGATATGATCCAGCGTATCGACGATGCGGGCAATATCGTAAAGATCCGGCGTCGTCGATTCGCGATATTCGCCGCTATAGGCATCGACCATGTGAACGGCGGCGCCCGCCGTCCCGAAATAGACGCGATTGCCCCAGGGTTCCATGTCGTGGCGGGGATCCTGACCGTAAAGCGGGAAGCGCCGCGCCGCCTTGGCGATCGTGTCCTCGACCAGTGCGCGGGGAAAGGTCAAGCGGCCATTGGCGCCGAGTTTTGCGCCGGCCGCGACCATCGCTTCGATCCCGCTCGGGATCGCATCGGCGAAGCCGACTTGTTCGAGAACGTCGAGGGCGGCGCTATGGATGCGCTCGATATCGGCGGTCGAAAGCGGTCGGAAATGCCCGCCCGCCATGCCCGGCCAGACCGGGCGACGATTTTGCGGCAAAGGCGCCGCACGCGCCGCACGCCGCGCCTCGCGTCCGCCGCGTCGTGGCGCTTCGCCAATAGCCATCGTCATGATCGTCTATCCTCCCTCGCCGCGGCCGATTCCTGGGCGATTCCCGGGGATCGTTCGGCCTGGCCCATTCTGACCAGGATGAGCGGAAACTCAAGCGCCGGGAATCGCCGCGAAAGCCAGGACCCGGCAATAGCGGAAAAGACGGGCAATCGGCGAGCCGGAAACTCGGCCGGGTTCGTTCAAATTCCCCAGCGCAGAGCCGGCGTATGCAAGGGCGAATCCCAGAAGGCGAGATCGGCGTCTTCGGCCAAGGCGAGAGTGAGCGAGGCGCCGGCCATGTCCAGCGACGTCACGTAAGAGCCGACCAAGCTGCGAGCGATGGCGAGACCGCGTCCGGCCAGCACTTGCCGAGCCGCATGCGCCATCAGGTAAAGCTCCATCGCCGGCGTCCCGCCGAAGCCGTTGACGAGCAGGATCGCCCTTTGGCCCGAACGGGGCGCAAGGTCGCCGATAATGGCACCCAGCATTTCGGCGGCGATATCGTCGGCGCTGGCCAGCTTCACGCGGCGGCGGCCGGGTTCGCCGTGAATGCCGACGCCCATTTCCATCTCGTCCTCGCCGAGCGCGAAGGTCGGTCGGCCGGCGGCCGGAACGGTGCAACTGGTCAGCGCCACTCCCATCGATCGCGTCCGACCATTGACGCTTTCGCCATAAGCCTTAAGCGCATCGAGCGACCATCCCGTCTCGGCCGCGGCGCCGACTAGGCGCTCGACGACGAAGGTTCCCGCAACGCCGCGCCGCCCCGTCGAATAGGTCGATTTTTCGACCGCCACATCGTCATCGGTGATGATGGTGGCGATGGGCGCGTCGATCGTGTCGGCCGCCATCTCGGCGGCCATGGCGAAATTCATCACATCGCCTTCGTAATTCTTGACGATGAAAAGCAGGCCGGCGCTCCCCGCGATCGCCGTCGCGGCCGCCAGCATTTGATCGGGCGTGGGCGAGGTGAAGACTTGGCCCGGACAAGCGGCATCCAACATGCCGCGACCGACGAAGCCGCCGTGAAGCGGTTCGTGGCCGGAACCGCCGCCCGAGATCAGCCCGACCTTGTCGCGCCGCAAATGGCGGCGCCGGAGAAAGCGGCGTTCCGGATCGAGTTCGACGATATCGCCATGCGTGGCGGCGAAACCGTCCAGCGCCTCGGCCAGAACGTTATCGACGGCATTGATCAATTTTTTCATCGGGCTCCTCCCCAATCAGCGCGTATCGTCAAGCATTCTGGCCAATCCTATCGCCAGATCGCTCAATAGGTGATCCAGCCGCCGATTGCGTTCTTCATCGCCGAGATCGGGCAGATCGAGAACGGCCGATCGGATGCGGCGATCGGCTTCGACACGCTGCAGACGACCGGGATGCGCGCGATCATAGGCGGCCAGAAAAGCCTGTTTTTCCAAGGGCGGGAAATGAACGATTTCGAAAATCGTCGCCAGATGCGGCGCCGGGATCGGGACGGCATAACCGGCATTGGTGATCTGCGTGATGAAGCTGCGATTCTTGCCGAGGGCGTGGGCAAGGCGCTGGCGCGTTCCCGATGGCCGATTGTCGAGCAGGCGTTGGAGAATACCCTTGTATTCGGCCATGGCCGAATCTTCGGGCGCGCGATCGGGATCCCGGCTCATCGCGGCTGCCATTGCGCGATCGCCGCCTTGATGGGCCCCAGCAGAGCCGGCGCAACGGAGAGACGGCGCAAGCCCCGCTCCAGCAATAGCGGCAGCAAGCGCGGATCGCCCGCCGCATCGCCGCAGAGGCTGACCGAGCGGCCAGTCTCCAGCCCGAAACGCGCAACCCGCTCGATCAACGCCAATACGCCCGGATTGGCCGTATCGTTCAAGGCGGCGACGCTCGCGATGTCGCGCGCCGCCGCCGTCGCATATTGCGTCAGATCGTTGGAGCCGATGGAGAAAAAAGCGGCATCGTAGCTTTCGATCGCAAGCGCCACGACCGGGACCTCGACCATGATACCGAGTTCCGGCAATCGGCATTCGATGCCGGCTTGTTCGAGATCGGCGACGATTTCCTTCAACAGGACGGCGACCTTGGCGATCTCTTCCGGCACGGTCACCATCGGCAGCATGATCTTGAGCGCGCCATGAGCGGCGGCGCGCGCCAGCGCGCGAAGCTGGATGCGAAAGATATCGGGATAAGCCAGCGATAGGCGAATGCCGCGGAGACCGAGGAACGGATTGGATTCGGCTTCGATCGTGAGGCCGGGGATCGGCTTGTCGCCGCCGGCATCGAGCGTCCGAATGGTCACCGGCCGGCCTTGCGCCCAGGCGAGGATGCGGCGATAGACCGCCAATTGCCGCTCCTCATCGGGCAAAGGCGATTGCCCGTCGAACAGAAATTCCGTCCGCACCAGGCCGATACCGTCGCAGATCGCCGGGTCGAGGCCGTCGAGCTCCTGCGGCGAGGCGATATTGATGTCGGTTGCGATCCGCTCGCCCGTCGCCGTGACGGCGGGCAAAGCGATATGCCGCGTCCATTGCCGGGATTGAGCCGCCGCCGCTTCGATCCGCACGCGAAAAGCATCGACATCGGGCGGCGCGGGGTCGAGCTTGATGCGGCCGGCGGTGCCGTCGAGCAAAGCCGGGCGCAGCGCGGGAATCGCCGCGAGATCAAGGCCGAGGCCGGTAATCATCGGAACGCCGCGCGCGCGCGCCAGCATGGCGACATGGCTGCTGGGGCTGCCGCCGGTCAAGGCGATGCCGCCGCCCGCCGACCAATCGCAGGCGAGAAATCGCGACGGCGGCAAATCGCGCGCGACCAGAATGGCGCCGGTCGGCGGCCGCAAGGCCGCTATGCCGAGGACATGCTCGGCGACGCGATCGCGAATATCGGCAAGATCGCTGGCCCGCGCGCGAAAATATTCGTCGGCGGCCGCTTCGTAATCGGCAATCTGCGCATCGAGCGCCTCGCGCCAAGCGCTCGCGGCGCTGCGACCGGCGGCGATGGCGGCAAAAGCCGTTTCGGCCAGAGCCTCATCGCCCAGCATTTCGATTTGAAATTCGAGAATGGCCGCCGCCTCGGCCTCGGCCTCGCGTTGCAGCTTTTCGAGATCGTCGATGGCGGCGGCCATTGCGGCGCGCAGCCGCTCCGCCTCGGCGGCGGGCGAGCCGCCCGAAGCGATCGCGGCATTGCGTGCGCCCTGGAGGACGAAAAGCGGGCCGAGAGCAAGGCCCGGCGCCGCCATCCGACCGCTATGCCAGGAATCACCCGCCATGCCCGGCCCCGTTATCGGCGCCTTGCGTTTGCCCGGATCCGTTCTCGGGATGCGTCTCGTCGAAATCGCGCCGCACCAGATCGCAAAGCGCCAAAACCGCCGCCGCCGCATCCTCGCCATGGGCCGTGAAATGCAGCCTCGCCCCGCGCGGCGCCTTCAGGGCCATGACCTTGACGACGCTTTTCGCATCGATCCAGGGCCCGGCCGCATCGAAAGCGAGCGCAATCTTCGCCTTGAAGCTCTTCGCAAGCTTGGTCATCTTCACCGCCGGGCGCGCATGCAGGCCCGTCGGATTGGTGATCTCGATCGTCGATGTCGCGTTCATCTCAGACATGCGTCTGCGACTCCGATGCTTTGCCCAAACCGCTCATGCCGGCGACAATTCTTCCGCCGTCCGCCGCACGATTTCGAGCGACGATCCGCCGGAAGCTTCGGTTGCCGCGATAACCGCGCCCTCGACGATCGGCGCATTGCAGACGACGACTTTCCCCTGCCGTTCCGTCGGCAGCATTTCGACCGCCATTTCCGAATTGGTCTCCGCACCGCCAAGATCGACCAAAATGGCGACGCCGGCTTCCGACCAAGCGCGATCGATCGCCGTCAGGATGGCTTCGACCGAAGTCCCGAGATTGCCGCCCGGATCGCCGCCGCACCAAGCGAGCGGCACTTCGGCGCCGACCATCTGCCGCACCATGTCGGCGGCGCCTTCGGCAACCTTGGGCGAATGCGAGACGATGACGATGCCGACTTTACTCATGCCGATGCCTCATGGATGCGAAGTCAGAACGGCGCCGATCGCTTCGATCAGCAGAGCCGCCGAGCGGGCGCCGGGGTCGATATGGCCAATCGACCGCTCGCCGAGAAAGGAGGCGCGGCCGCGAATGGCGCGCAGATCGCGCGTCTTCGCGCAAGCCGAATGCGCTTCGGCGGTCAGCGCCGCCGCGTCGGATGCGCCGGCTTCGAGCGCCGCGACGACGGGGATCAGCACGTCGAGCATGGTCTTATGCCCCAATTCGGCCTTGCCGCGCGCCTGCACGGCCAGGATCGCCGCGCGAAAAGCCGCGACAAAATCGGCCTGGACGGGATTTTCGGGAAGGTTTTTTCCCAGGGTCAGAAAGAGCGTGCCGAAGAGCGGCCCCGAAGCGCCGCCGACCTTCATGACCAGGATCGTGCCGATGCCCTTGAAAAATTCCGGCCACGACCGGGATGAGAGCGCCGCCGCCTCGGCGGCGACGGCGTCGAAGCCGCGCTTCATGTTGATGCCGTGATCGCCATCGCCTATCGCCTGATCGAGCCCGGTCAATTCCTCGGCATGGCGGTCGATCGTCGTCGCCATGGCCGCAACGAGCGCGCGGCGCAACGCTTCATCCGATCGCATGGCCGCCTCTTTCCATCATCGCGCCGCTCCCGATTCGCTAGGCCGCAAGACGCCGGCCGGCGGCATCGAAAAAGAGCGGACCGGCGAGATCGATGGCGACCTCGGCCCCTACCGCGAGCGGCATTTCGGCATCGACCAGAGTGACAATCTTGTGTTCGCGCAGGCTGAGATGCAGATGATTCTGATCGCCGAGATGCTCGATCCAATCGACGCGCGCGATCGACCGCGAATCCCGCGGCGCGGGCGAGACCAGAATATGCTCGGTCCGCGCGCCGATCGTCGTCGTCCCCGGCGGCGATCGATGATCGGGGAAAGCGGCGGCGGGCAGCAGATTGATCGCTGGAATCCCAAGCCGCGTAGCGACATAGATGTTGTTGGGCGATTCGTAGATTTCGCGCGGCGTACCGACCTGAACCAAGCGACCGCGATCAAGCACGCCGATCCGGGTCGCCAAAGTCATGGCCTCGATCTGGTCGTGCGTTACATAAAGCATGGTGGCGCCGAGATCGCGTTGGATATGCTGCAATTCGAGCCGCATGTCCGAGCGCAGTTTGGCGTCGAGCGAAGACAAGGGTTCGTCCATCAGATAGGCCGAGGGCGAACGCACCAAGGCGCGCCCGATCGCCACGCGCTGCATCTCGCCGCCGGAAAGACGCGTCGCGCGATTCTTGAGCTTGCCTTCGATGCGCAACATCTTGGCGACTCGCTCCACCGTTTGGCGAAGCGCCGCTTCGTCGCGGCGGCGGATCGGCGAACGCAAGGGAAAGGCGAGATTGTCGAAAACGCTGAGATGCGGATAAAGGGAGTATTGCTGAAACACGAAAGCGACGTCGCGTTGCGCCGGCGAGAGCGCGGCTGCATCGCGGCCGGCGATCGCGATGCGCCCGGCATCCGGCTTTTCGAGTCCGGCGATCAAGCGCAAGGCAGTCGTCTTACCGGCCCCCGTCGGCCCCAATAGGACGAAGAATTCGCCGTCGCGAACGGAAAGATCGACATCGCCGATGGCGGTCACATCACCAAAGCGCTTGGTTACGCCTTCGAGGCGGATTTCAGCCATGCGCGCCTCCCATCGCCGACGCCAGCTTGACGGCGCGCCCATCCGCGCGCCGGAAGAGCGACAGGCGATCCGCGACAAAGCGCAATCCGACAATATCCCCGGCCGCGATGCGAAGCTGAGCGCCGAGCCGCGCCTTGACCTTGCCGAAGGCGGTATCGACGGTGACGATCTGCGTCGTTCCCAGATATTCGGCGCCATAGACGGAACCGCGCAGCGGCGATGCGTCGTCGAAGCGGATATGCTCCGGGCGAACGCCGAGCGCGAGCGGCGCCGATGCGGCATCCTCGCCAATCTCGGGAACCGGGATCGGCGCATCGCCGAGGCGAAGCTCCGTCAGGCCGCGCCGCAAGGCACCCTCGAAATGCAAAAAGTTCATGGGCGGAGAACCGATGAAATCGGCGACGAACATGCTGGCCGGGCGCTGATAGATTTCCTGCGGCGTGCCGAATTGCTCGATGATACCGGCATTCATGACGGCGATCTTGTCGGCCATGGCCATGGCCTCCAGCTGATCGTGCGTGACATAGACCGTCGTCGCTTTCAGCCGATCGTGAAGACCGCGCAATTCGCCGCACATGACATGCCGAAATTCCGAATCGAGCGCGCCCAAGGGCTCGTCCATCAGAAAACATTTCGGCTCGCGCACGATGGCGCGACCGAGTGCCACGCGTTGGCGATCGCCGCTCGATAATCCGGAAACGGATTTATCCAAAATGGATTCGATCTGCAGGATGCGCGCCGCTTCCTCGACCCGGCGGCGGATTTCGGCGGCAGGTAAACCCTGGCATTTCAGGGAGAAGCCGATGTTCTGGCGCACATTCATGTGCGGATAGAGCGCGAAAAGCTGAAAGACGAAGGCGATATCGCGGAGAGCGGCGCGCTTATAGGTGACGTCCTCGCCGCCCAGCAGCAAGCGGCCCGAACTCGGCAATTCCAGCCCGGCGATCATGCGCAATGTCGTGGTCTTGCCGCAACCCGAGGGGCCGAGCAGAATGAAAAATTCTCCATCGGCGACCGTGAAGGTCGATTCCTTGACGGCCACGAAATCGCCGAAGGTCTTGCGCAAATTTTCGGCTTTGATCTCGGCCATGGCTTATTCCGGGAATTTGCTGACGATGGTGAACATGGCGACGCCGGCAAGCGTGGCGGCGAAGGACCAGCCGTAAAGAGCGAGCGAGAACGGCTGCACCATCATGGCGACGCCAAGCGCGATCACGCCGATCGCCGCGTTTTCCATGGCATTGCGGCGCAGCCAGCGCGGCCAATGCCGGCGCGGTTTTTCGGCGATCTCGGACCCGTTCGGCTTGCCGATCATTTGCGCACCGCGCCGAAAGTGATGCCGCGCAGGAGATGGCGGCGCAACAGAACGGTGAAGACCACGATCGGAATCAGGAACAAGGTCGTCCCGGCGGCGACGGCCGGCCAGTCGAGCCCGCCCTCGCCGATGATGATGGGGATGAAGGGCGGCGCGGTCTGCGCTTCGCCCGAGGTCAGCAAAACGGCAAAGGCATATTCGTTCCAGGAAAAAATCAGGCAGAAAATCGCCGTCGCGGCGATGCCCGTCGCCGCCTGCGGCAGCACGACCTTGAAGAAGGCCTGCATCCGCGTATAACCGTCGATCATCGCCGCTTCTTCGTATTCGCGGGGGATTTCGTCGATGAATCCTTTCAGCAGCCAGACGGCGAGCGAGACATTGACCGCCGTATAAAGCAGGATCATGCCGAGCCAAGTATCCGACAGACCGAGTTCGCGATACATGAGATAGATCGGGATGGCGACGGCGATCGGCGGCATCATGCGCGTCGATAGAATGAAGAACAGCAAATCGTCCTTGAGCGGGATCTTGAATCGGGAAAAGGCATAGGCCGCGAACGTGCCGAGCGCCACGGCCAGGAAGGTCGAGCCGAAGCCGATCACCAAGGAATTGATATAACGCGGTCCATATTTCGAAGGACCGGCGATCACCATGGAGCGCGATCGCACCAATTCCTCGTACCAAGTCGTCGGCGGCGGCAGGGAAGCGAGATATTCCGGCGTCTGGCGCGATCGAGTGGTGAAGAGATTGACATAGCCTTCGAGCGAAGGATCGACCAGAATTTTCGGCGGATAGGAAATGGCATCCGACGGCGTCTTGAAGCCGGTCATGAAAATCCAGACGAGCGGCACCATCGAGATCACCGCATAGAGGATGACCAAGGCGCCGGCGACGCGCCGGGCAAACGGCGTCGGCGCGATGACGGAATGGGCCGAATTCGATCCGCTCATCGCTGTTTCACCCGGTTCAGCGCTTTGACGTAGATATTGGCGAGGCCGAAAATCGTCACGAACAGAATGATGGCGAAGGCCGAGGAATAGCCGGTGCGCCATTTCTCGAAAGCCTCGCGCTTCAATGTGATCGAGGCGACCTCGGTCGTCGAACCCGGCCCGCCGGAGGTCAGCAGATTGACCATGTCGAACATCTTGAAATTCTCGATGGCGCGGAAAAGCACCGCCAACATCAGGAACGGCATGATCATCGGCATGGTGATCGACCAGAAACGGCGCCAGGCGCTGGCGCGATCGACCTCGGCCGCCTCGTAAATGTGATCGGGAATCGAACGCAGCCCGGCGAGGCAGATCAGCATGACATAGGGCGTCCACATCCAGGCATCGACGATGACGATCGACCAAGGCGCCAAATCGACATCGCCCAGCATCTGAAACGAGGACGGATCGGCGCCGGTGAAAAAGGCGATCACGTAATTGAACAGGCCGATTTGCGGTTGGAACAGAAACGTCCAGAAAACGCCGACCACGGCCGGCGACAGCATCATCGGCAGCAGGATGATCGTCGTCCAGAAGCTATGGCCGCGAAATTGGCGATTGACGAGGAGCGCCAGCGCGAGGCCGAGAACGACCTCGATCGAAATCGACCAGAAGACGAAGCGCGCCGTGACTTGCAGCGCCTGCCAGATATCCTCGCTGGCGAGAACGCGCTCGTAATTGCGCACGCCCAGCCATTTGACTTCGGCATTGGGCTTATTGGCGAAGTAATTGGTGAAGCTGAGATAGATCGTCCAGATCAAGGGGAAGATATTGATGGCGAGCAGCAGCAGGATCGTCGGCGCGATGAATATCCAAGCGATCGCCCGATCGGACAAGCCGCCGAGCCGCTTGCGAAATCCGAGCGCGGTCCCAGACGAAAACTCGTCGGCCGCTTTTGCCTTTGCCGTATTTTCGGTCATCGCGCAACGAAGCCCCGATCGCGATCGTGATTGAATTTCGAGCTTGAGACAATCGCGGCGGGAAGGCGCTCGGGCCTATAATCGCCCGAGCGCTTCCGCGAACCGCGAACGGATTAGAGTTTGCCTTCGTCTTCGAAGACTTCCGTCCAATCCTTGATCAGGAGATCGAGCGCTTCTTTGGCCGTTCCCTGATCGGCAACCACGAAGTCATGCAACCGCTTTTGCATGGCCAGCAGCAACTGAGCGTAAGCGGGTTCTTGCCAGAAATCCTTAACGCCGGACATGGCGCGCAGGAAATCCGCCGCGAAGGGCGCCGAACCGGCGAAATCGGGCGCTTCGAGAACCGCCCGCAAGCAGGAATAGCCGCCCAGCGACCACCATTTCTTCTGCACGTCGGCGGTGGCGAACCACTTGATGTATTGCAAGGCCGCATCCTGCTTGTCGGAATAGCTGACGACCGAGATGCCTTGACCGCCCAGGGTCGAAGCCTCGACCGATCCCTTCGGATTGACGAAGAAGCCGATATGCTCGCCGCCGGTATTCTCGTCCTTATAGAGGCCGGGGAAGAAAGCGAACCAGTTCATCATCATGGCCACTTGGCCCGACTTATAAGCGTCCAGGTTTTCCTGCATGTAGGAATTGGTGTAGCCCGGAGGCGTGCAGCACTTGTAGAGGTCCTTATAGGCTTCGAGGGCCTTCACGGCGCCGTCGGAATTGACGAAGCCATCCATGTGATAGGGATTGGCCGGATCCTGATATTCGAAACCGTTGGCATAAAGAGCCGCCGTCGCCCCCATGGTGATGCCTTCCGATCCGCGCTCGGTGAAGATGGCGGCGCCATAGACTTTCTTGCCGTCGATTTCGCGGCCCTGGAAGAATTCCGCCGTATCGCGCAATTCGGCCCAGGTCGTCGGCGCGGCAAGATCGCGTCCGTATTTAGCCTTATACTCGGCCTGCAGATCGGGCCGCGAGAACCAGTCCTTGCGATAGACCCAGCCCAAGGCATCGCCCATCGCCGGCAAGGCGTAATAATTCGGTTCGCCCTTCGGCCAAGTCGAATAGGCGTAGACCGTCGCCGGCAGGAAGTCATCCATCTTGATGCCTTCCTTTTCGAAGAAGTCGTTGAGCTTCACATAATGGCCGTTCTCGGCCGAGCCGCCGATCCACTGGCTGTCGCCGATGATGAGATCGCACAATTTGCCCTTGGAATTGAGTTCGTTCAGCATGCGATCGGCGAAATTCGGCCAGGGCACGAATTCGAATTTCATTTCGATGCCGGATTGCGCCGTGAAATCTTTCGACAATTCGACGAGGGCGTTGGCCGGATCCCAAGCCGCCCAGCACAAAGTGAGCGATTCGGCCTTGGCCGAAGTCGCGGTTAAGGGCGCGAGGCTGATGGCTGCCGCCAAGGCCATGGCGCCGGTCAGTAAAGTCTTCATTCCCGTTCCTCCCGTTTCGTTGGTCGCTCCCGAGCCCCAGGGCCCCGGATGGCGAAGGCAAAGCGCCCGCGCCTCTCGCTAATGATCCTCCACTCTACCCGATCCCGGCTTTTCCTTGAGGGGTGAAAGCTCGAAATCTGATGTTTAGTAATAAAGCAATATACTAAATTCCACAAGCCGGATTCTCGGCAGGTTTCAAAAAAATTTTCCAATTTAATGCTGCAATGCAATATAATTTCGCTAATCCTCTTAAGAAAGCGCGAGATCGCCTTGATTCTGGCCAGCTCTCCATGGAATCACTAAATATAATAAACAAGCCTAAGCGAATTTAATGGGCGGGAGAGGATAAAAGCCATCATTTTTTGAGTTGCGCACATCATCGCTGCCTGCCAATCTGCGGGCATTATGAACGATCGCTCTCACCGGCCGACTCTTGCCGATGTCGCGCGCGAAGCCGGTCTGAGCCTCGCGACGGTCGATCGCGCCCTCAATCGCCGCGCCGGCGTCAGCGCGAAAAGCGCGGATCGCATCGAGCAGGCCATGACGAAGCTCGGCTATCGGCCCGATCCGGCGGCCGTCAGCCTGGCGCGCGGCATCCGCTTCAATTTTTGCTTCGTGCTTCCGGTCGGCACCAACACCTTCATGGCCATGCTGGCGCTGCAGGTCGAACGCTCGTTGCAATGGCTGGCCGATCAATATGCCCATGGCGATCTGCTGCGCGTCGACGTGTTCGATCCGCTGGCCCTCGCCGAAACCTTGCGCAATCTCATGGGTCGCTATCACGGCATCGCCGTCGTCGCGCTCGACCATCCCGCCGTACGCGCCGCGATCGACGATCTCGTCGAAAGCGGTATGATCGTCCTCACTTTGGTGTCCGATGCGCCTTCGTCGCGCCGCCATCGTTATATCGGCATCGACAATTCCGCCGCCGGCCGCACGGCGGCAACCTTGCTCGGTCGCTTCGCCGGCGAACGGCGCGGCCCGCTCGGCATCGTCGCCGGCAGCCTTTCGCTGCGCGATCACGCCGAGCGCCTGTTCGGCTTTCAGCAGATCATCGCCGCCGAATATCCGGGGCTCGCGCCCTTGCCGGCCTTGGAAGGCCATGACGATGCGCGGCGCTGTCGCGGCTTGGTCGAGGATCTGCTGCGACGGAACGACGATCTCGTCGGCATTTATAACGTAGGCGCCGGCAATCGCGGCATCGTCGAAGCCTTGAGGACGGAAGGCAAGGCGGGAAAAGTCATTTTCATCGGCCACGAATTGACCGAACATTCCCGGCGCTATCTGATCGAAGGGCAAATGGCCGCCCTCATCAATCAGGATGCCGGGCATGAAGCGCGCTCCGCGGCTCGTACCTTGCTCGCCGCCAGCAATCGTCAAGCCGTCATCGACGATCAGGAGCGCATTCGCATCGATATTTTCCTGCGCGACAATTTGCCGTGAGCGACCGGGGATAACGCATGTTCATCGGCATCGATCTCGGCACTTCCGCGGTGAAAGGCGTTCTCGTCGACGAGGCGCAACGTCTCGTCGCCCAAGCGAGCGAGCCGCTTGCGATCGCTCGGCCCGCCGCCGATCGCGCCGAACAGAATCCCGAAGATTGGTGGTCGGCGACTTTGACCGCCCTCGACCGCCTAGCCGCCGCCGCGCCCGCCGCGATGAGCGAAGTCCGCGCCATCGGCCTTTCCGGCCAAATGCACGGCGCCGTTCTGCTCGACGAGCGCGATCGCGTTCTGCGGCCGGCCATCCTATGGAACGATGGCCGCGCCGCCGCCGAATGCCGCTTGCTGGAATCCGCTTGGCCGGATTTGCGGCGAATTACCGGCAATGCCGCCATGCCGGGCTTCACGGCGCCGAAATTGCTCTGGACGAAGGCGCACGAGCCCGAAATTTTCGCCGCGACGGCGACCGTGCTTTTGCCGAAGGCTTATCTTCGCCTCCGCCTCGCCGGCGAAAAGATCGAAGACATGTCGGATGCCGCCGGCACGCTCTGGCTCGATACCGGAAAGCGCGATTGGTCGGAAGCGGCCTTGGCGGCGACGGGCCTAAAGCGCGATCACATGCCGGCCTTGGTCGAAGGCAGTCGACCGGCCGGAAGATTGCGCGCCGAACTCGCGCAACGCTGGAAGATGCGAACGGCGCCGATCCTCGCCGGCGGCGCCGGCGACAATGCGGCCGGCGCCGTCAGCCTTGGCGCGATCGATCCCGGCGATGCCTTTCTCTCGCTCGGAACCTCGGGCGTTTTCTGGGCGACGACCGCCGGCTTCGCCCCCGCTCCGGAAAACGGCCTGCATGCCTTCTGCCATTGCCTGCCGCAGCTTTGGCATCAGATGGGCGTCATTCTTTCCGCCGCCGCCAGCCTCGATTGGTTGGCCGGGCGTTGCGGCAGCAGCGCCGAGGCCCTATTGGCGGAGGCCGAAAAACTCCCGCGCCCCGGGCGCCTCCTCTTCCTGCCTTATCTTTCGGGCGAGCGGACGCCGCATAACGATGCCGATATTCGCGGCGCCTTCATCGGCCTCGCTCACGATACGGATCGCGCGCATTTGACGCTGGCAATTCTCGAAGGCGTCGCCTTTGCGATGCGCGATTGTTACGAAGTTCTGCGCAAGGCCGGCACGAGAATCGCCGAAGCGGCCGTCATCGGCGGCGGCGCGCGATCCGCTCTGTGGCTGGCGGTCCTCGCCGATATCCTGGATTTGCCGCTGCGCCCTGCGATCGGCGCCGAATTGGGCGGCGCGTTCGGCGCGTCCCGCCTCGCGCGCCTCGCTTATGCCGGCGAAGACCCGCGCGAAATCTGTCGCAAGCCCGAAAGCGCCGAGCGCGTTCTGCCCGATCGCGCGCGACGCGACGATTACGCCGCTTTCTACGCTCGTTATCGCAAAGCCTATCCTGCCCTCAAGGAGATTGCCGCATGAAGGATAACGCTCCATCCTTTTTCTCGATCGACCGTCCGATTCCATTCGAAGGCCCCGAGACGCGCAATCCCTTGGCGTTCAGAGCCTACGATCCCGATCGCATCGTTCTCGGTCGCCGCATGGCCGATCATCTGCGCTTCGCCATCTGCTATTGGCATAGTTTCTGCTGGCCGGGCGGCGATCCGTTCGGCGGCGGCACATTCCAGCGGCCCTGGATGCGCGACGGCGATCCCTTGGCGCTCGCTCGCCTCAAAGCGGATATCGCATTCGAGCTTTACCGATTGCTGCGCGTGCCGTTCTTCACGTTCCATGACCGCGACATCGCGCCGGAAGGCGAAAATTTCGCGGCGACCGAACGCCATCTCCAGGCGATGGCGGATTATCTGACCGGCAAGATGGAAAAAAGCGGCATGCGGTTGCTTTGGGGAACGGCCAATCTCTTCAGCCATCGCCGCTACATGGCCGGCGCCGCCACCAATCCCGATCCCGATATCTTCGCCATCGCCGCCGCTCAGGTGAAATCGGCAATCGACGTCACGCATCGCCTCGGCGGCGAGAATTACGTTCTATGGGGCGGCCGCGAAGGTTACGAGACGCTGCTCAATACCGATCTCAAGCGCGAACTCGATCAACTCGGCCGCTTTCTCGCCCTCGTCGTCGATTACAAGCATAAGATCGGTTTCGCGGGCACGATCCTGATCGAACCGAAGCCGCGCGAACCGACCAAGCATCAATACGATTTCGACGTCGCCACCGTCTACGGCTTCCTCAAGCGTTACGGCCTCGACAAGGAGATCAAGGTCAATATCGAAGCCAATCATGCGACTTTGGCCGGGCATAGTTTCGAGCACGAAGTGGCGCTCGCCCGCGCGCTCGGCATTTTCGGCTCGATCGACATGAATCGCGGCGATGCGCAGCTCGGCTGGGATACCGATCAATTCCCCAATAACGCGGCCGATCTCGCCATCGTCTTTTACCACATTCTCCAGGATGGCGGGTTTACGACCGGCGGGCTCAATTTCGACGCCAAGATCCGCCGTCAATCGATCGATCCCGACGATCTCATCCATGCGCATATCGGCGGCATGGACATTTGCGCGCTGGGTCTGCTGGCGGCCGAGCGCTTGATCGAGGACGGCAAGCTCGCCCGCCATGTGGCGGAGCGATATGCCGGCTGGGAATCGGATAGGGGGCGAGCCATCCTTGCCGGAAGACGATCGCTGGCGGATATCGCCGCAGAGGTCGAGCGTTCGGCCGCGGAACCGGAACCCCGGTCCGGACGCCAGGAATATCTGGAAAATCTCGTCAATTCCTATTGCCGCGGATAATGCCGCAGCCCAAGCAGGGAGACACGCCATGACCATGACGACGATCAAGGGGCCAGCCATTTTCCTGGCGCAATTCGCCGGCGACGCGCCGCCTTTCAATAGCTTCGATGCGCTCTGCGCCTGGGCGGCCGGTCTGGGTTTCAAGGGCGTGCAGGTGCCAAGCTGGGATCGCCGCGTGATCGATCTCGAACGCGCCGCCGAATCCGCGACCTATTGCGCGGAATTGAAAGGCCGCGCCGCAGCGCACGGGCTCGTCATCACCGAGCTTTCCACGCATCTGCAAGGGCAATTGGTCGCCGTTCATCCGGCTTACGATGTCGCCTTCGACGGCTTCGCGCCGGCGGCTTGCCGCAATCGTCCGCAAGCGCGTCAGGAATGGGCCGTGGCGCAGATGATGCTGGCGGCCAAGGCATCCGGCCGTCTCGGCCTAGTCGCGCATGTCACCTTCCCCGGCGCTCTCGCTTGGCCGTTTCTCTATCCCTGGCCGCAACGCCCGCAGGGCCTCGTCGAAACGGCTTTCGACGAACTTGCGCGGCGTTGGCGCCCCATCCTCGACGCCTTCGATGCCAACGGCGTCGATCTTTGCTACGAAATCCATCCCGGCGAGGATCTGCATGACGGCGTCACCTTCGAGATGTTTCTCGATCGCGTCGATCATCATCCGCGCTGCAACATTCTCTACGACCCGTCGCATTTCGTCCTGCAATGCCTGGATTACCTCGCTTTCATCGACATCTATCGCGATCGCATCAAAATGTTCCATGTCAAGGATGCCGAATTCAACCCGACCGGTCGGCAGGGCGTCTATGGCGGTTATCAAAGTTGGGTCAACCGCGCCGGTCGCTTCCGTTCGTTGGGCGACGGCCAAGTCGATTTCAAGGCGATTTTCTCCAAATTCGCGCAATACGGATTTGCCGGCTGGGCGGTGCTGGAATGGGAATGCTGCCTGAAGCATCCCGAAGACGGCGCACGCGAAGGCGCCATCTTCATCCGCGATCACATCATCCGCGTTACCGAGAAAGCCTTCGACGATTTCGCCGGCGCGGGCGCCGATCTCGCCGCCAATCGGCGCATGCTCGGCATTTGAGGAGAGACCGCATGACCATCGAAAGCCATATCCGCAAGACGCGCAGCGATCGCATCCGGCTCGGCATGGTGGGCGGCGGCGAAGGCGCCTTCATCGGCGCCGTGCATCGCCTAGCCGCGCGCATGGACGATCATTACGAACTCGTCGCCGGCGCCTTATCGGCGACGCCGGCCAAGGCGCGGCGTTCGGCCGCAGCGCTCGGCATCGCCGCCGATCGCAGCTATAGCGATTTCGTCCGGATGGCGACGGCGGAAGCCGAGCGCGCGGACGGAATCGAAGCCGTCGCCATCGTCACGCCCAATCATCTGCACGCGCCGATCGCGCGCGCTTTTCTGGAGCGCGGCATTCACGTTATCTGCGACAAACCGCTGACGACGACTTTGGCCGATGCCCGCGATTTGCAAAAGCGCGCGCGCAAGGCGAAACGGATTCTGGCCGTGACCTACAATTACACCGGTTACCCGATGATCCGCCATGCGCGGCAAATGGTGGCGGAAGGCGAATTGGGCGATTTGCGGGTCTTGCAGGTCGAATACGTCCAGGATTGGCTGACGCAAAGACTGGAGGCGACCGGGCATAAGCAGGCGTCTTGGCGCTGCGATCCGAAACGGTCGGGAGCCGGCGGCGCGATCGGCGATATCGGCACTCATGCCTACGATCTCGCCTGTTTCGTCAGCGGCTTGCAGCCGGTGGCGCTCGCCGCCGATCTCAGCACCTTCGTCGCCGGGCGCAAGCTCGACGACAACGCCCATATCCTGCTGCGCTTCAAAGGCGGCGCGCGCGGCATGCTTTGGGCGAGCCAAGTGAGCCCCGGCAACGAGAACAATCTGCGCTTGCGGCTTTACGGCAGCAAAGGCGGGCTGGAATGGCATCAGGAAGACCCCAATCGCCTGATCGCGTCGCCCTTCGGCCAGCCGCGTCATACGATCACGCGCGCCGGCAATGCGGCGAAGGCGGCGGCCGCGCGCGTGACAAGGATTCCGCCTGGCCATCCCGAAGGCTATCTGGAAGGCTTCGCCAATATCTATAGCGAAGTCGCGGCGGCGATCCGCGCCGCGCGCCAAGGCCGGGCCGCCGATCCCGATGTGATCTTTCCCGGTCCGCGCGAAGGCGCGGCCGGCGTCGCTTTCATCGAGGCGGCGATCGCCTCCGCCCGCCGCAACGGCGCCTGGGTCAAACCGGCCGCGACTTGAGGGTTTCTCGTCCATGACGACGATCATCGGCGAAGTGCGAATCGCCGGGAAATTCTGGTGGGCGCAGCAGGACTCGAACCTGCGACCCGCTGATTAAGAGT
>CAYQAG010000011.1:0-61687 GCA_964415425.1 uncultured Rhodospirillaceae bacterium
CGGCCCATTTCGCCCAAGAACCGCCGGCGAGCGAGGCGGCGGCGATCCCGGCCGAGCCTTTCAGAAAATGACGACGCGATGCTGATCTCATGATGGTCTCTCCCCTTGTGTGTAGAATGGCTGCGATAAATGTCCCACGGACGATGGATGACCTCGCCAATCTAGCCTATTCGGCCGCCTTGCGCATCGGGTTGCGCGGGTCCTGCGTCCAATTCATGTAAGGCTTGCCGGTATCGACATCGACCATGGCGATGCAATCGGGCACCGGGCAGACATGCTGGCAAAGATTGCAGCCGACGCATTCCGCGTCGATAACCTCGTAGCGGCGCTTGCCGTCCTGGCGCCCTGCGGCGATCGCCTGATGGGACGTATCCTCGCAGGCGATATGGCAGAGGCCGCATTGGATGCATTTATCCTGATCGATCCGCGCCACGGATTTGTAATTGATGTTGAGATATTGCCAATCCGTGACGTTGGGGACGGCGCGGCCGCGAAAATCCTCGATCGCGGCATAGCCCTTCGCCGCCATCCAGTTCTTGAGGCCGGAGATCATGTCGTCGACGATGCGGAAACCGTAATGCATCGCCGCCGTGCAGACCTGAACATTGCCCGCCGAAAGCGCCATGAATTCGGCGGCATCGCGCCAATTGCCGATGCCGCCGATGGCCGAAATCGGCAGGCCGTTCGTTTCGGGATCGCGCGCGATTTCCGCCACCATGTTGAGCGCGATCGGCTTCACCGCCGGGCCGCAATAGCCGCCATGCGTGCCCTTGCCGTCGACGATCGGCATCGGCGCCATGCGATCGAGATCGATCGCCGTGATCGAATTGATGGTGTTGATGAGCGAGACGGCATCGGCCCCGCCCTTGCGGGCGGCCCGCGCCGGCTTGCGGATATCGGCGATATTGGGCGTCAGCTTGACGATGACGGGCATGCGCGAATGCTGCTTGCACCAGCGCGCCACCATCTCGACATATTCGGGCACCTGACCGACCGCCGATCCCATGCCGCGTTCCGACATGCCATGCGGGCAACCGAAATTGAGTTCGATGCCGTCGGCCTCGGTCTCCTCGACGCGCTTTAGGATGTCGCGCCAATTCTTTTCCTCGCAGGGCACCATCAGCGAAACGATCATGGCGCGATCCGGCCAAGCGCGCTTCACCTGCTTGATCTCGCGTAAGTTGACCTCCAACGGCCGGTCGGTGATAAGTTCGATATTGTTGAAGCCGATGATGCGATCGTCGCCGAGATGCAGCGCGCCGTAACGCGAGGAAACGTTGACGATTGGCGGGTCTTCGCCCAGTGTCTTCCACACGACGCCGCCCCAGCCCGCCTTGAAAGCGCGCACGACATTGTATTCCTTATCCGTCGGCGGCGCCGAAGCGAGCCAGAAGGGATTGGGCGATTTGATGCCGACGAAATCGCTTCTGAGGTCGACCATATCCCTTCCCCTTCGTCTTGCGCCTAGCGCGCTTTCAGATAATCGTCGATCGCGATCGCGGCGGCCTTGCCGTCGGCGACCGCCTGAACGGTGAGATCGGTGGCGCCCGGCGTGCAATCGCCGCCGGCGAAGACGCCGGTGAGCGATGTCATGAAACGATGATCGATCGCGATTTTGCCGTTTTCGGTTTCCAGCAGAGCGAAATCTCCCGCCGTTCCGGCGGGCAACAATTTCTGCCCGATCGCCTTGAAGACCTGATCGCAAGCGATGCGGAAGGTTTCGCCCGTTCCGGCGAGGCGCCCTTCGGCATCGAGGGTCGTATATTCCGCCTCGATGGCGCGAAGGGCGCCGCTCTCGCCGATCAACCGCAAAGGCCGCGCCCAGGTCTTGATGCGGACGCCGTTGATCTGCGCGAATTCCTGTTCGTGATGGGTGGCGCTCATCTGCTCCGCGCCGCGACGATAGAGGATCGTCACCTCCTCCGCGCCTAAGCGTTTGGATTGGACGGCGATATCGATCGCCGTATTGCCGCCGCCGATGACGACGATTTTGCGGCCGATGGCGAGTTGCGATTTATCGGGCGTCTGGCGCAATTTCGCGATATAGGCGATGGCGTCCTCAACCCCGGCGAGGGTTTCCTCCGCCAGCCCCAAGGCATTGCTGCCACCAAGACCGATGCCGAGAAAGACGGCCGCGTAATCGCGCCGCAAATCGGCAAGATCGATATCGCGGCCAAGCGCGCAATCGGTGCGAACCTCGATCCCGCCGATGCCGAGGATGAAATCGACTTCGCGCTGGGCGAAATCCGCGACCGTTTTATAGGCGGCGATGCCGTATTCGTTGAGTCCGCCAAGCTTGGGCCGCGCCTCGAAGATCGTCGCGCCATGGCCGCGCCGCGCCAATTCGTGCGCGCAAGCCAATCCCGCCGGGCCGCCGCCGACGATCGCGATTCTTTTCCCGCTCGCCGCCGCGCGCGGGAAAGGTTGCCGCCCCTCGGCCATCAGGCGATCAACCGCGAAACGCTGTAAGGCGCCGATATTGACGGGCTTATCCTCCGAATGATTGCGAACGCAAGCCTGCTCGCACAGGATTTCGACCGGGCAGACCCGCGCGCAGATGCCGCCCAGGATATTGGCGTCGAGAATCGTTTCCGCCGCGCCGCGAACATTGCCGGTATTGATCATGCGGATGAAATTGGGAACATCGATATGCGTCGGGCAGGCTTCGGTGCAGGGCGCATCGTGGCAGAAGAAGCAGCGGCTGCTATCGACGAGCGCGCGCTTCGCATCCAAGGCCGGTTTGACATCGCCGAAATTCTCGGCCAAGGCAGCGGGCGAAAGCCGCCCAGGGCGGATATCGGGCCGAGAAGCCTGCGCTTTGGAATCCACCGCCATGGATCGACCTCCCCCTTGGAGCGCGCCGCCTTCTTCATGCCGTGCGGTCTTGCGCTCGCTCGCGAATCGCTATCAGATCGAGTTTATCGGGTCAAGAAAAGTTTGACCGTTTGGACAAGGTTTCGGAAAGACGCATGATGCGCCAGCGCTCGCCCGAGAAAGGCCGAAAGGCAAGCCGCCTTGCGCGCAAACGCGCGCCGACGCCATCCGGCCCGCGCGCCGCGAGCCGAGCGCGGATCGAGGCGCGCATTCTCGCCGCCGCCGAAAAAATCTTCGCCGCGACCGGGTTCGAGGGCGCGACGACCGGCGCCATCGCCAAGGCGGCGGGATTGCCCAAAGCCAATCTGCATTATTATTTCAAGACCAAGGCCGAATTATACGCCCGGCTCCTCGCCGATATCCTGGCCATGTGGCTGGCGACCGCCGACCGCATCGATGCGAATGGCGATCCGGCCGAGGCGCTCGCTCATTATATCCGCGAGAAAATCGCGCTGGCGCGCCGCCGACCGCTCGCCTCGCGTGTTTTCGCTAACGAGATCATCCACGGCGCGCCGCGCCTCAAAGGGTTTCTCGCCCGCGATCTCAAAGCCTGGGTCGAAACCAAGGCCCGGTTCATCCGCACCTGGATCGCCGCCGGGCGAATGCGCGCGATCGATCCCGCGCATCTCTTCTTCGCGATCTGGGCGGCAACCCAGACCTATGCCGATTTCGCCGCGCAGATCGCCGCCATCCTCGGCCGTTCTCGCCTGAATGCCGCCGATTATCGGCTGGCGGCCGATCAATTGACGACCATTTTTCTTGCGGGGCTTGGACTCGATAGCGGCGTCCAGCCCGTGCGCAAAGGCAAGCGCCGGCGCAATACCGGTTAAATTCGCGTCGCCGAAATTCTATTGCGCGGCTTGGCGGGGAACGGCACGCGGTTGGCGCGCTTTGTTGATGCGGGCCAAGGCATCGAAGACCGGCGGGAAGGTCGGCCGGTCGATATAGCGCCCAGCGCCCTTCTCGACTTTCAACTCGCCCTTTTCCCAAACGACCTTGCCTTGCGAGATCGTGATCGCGGGAATGCCTTCGACCGTCATGCCCTCGAAGATATTGGCATCGACCTTCTGGTGATGGGTCTTGGCGGAAATAATGCGCTTGCCGGCGGGATCCCAGACGACGAGATCGGCATCGGCGCCGATGGCAAGCGAACCCTTGCGCGGATAGATATTGAAAATCTGCGCCGCCGCCGTCGAGGTGACGCGGACGAATTCGCTGGGCGTCAAGCGCCCGGTGCCGACGCCGTGATGCCACAGGACGGACATGCGATCCTCGACCCCGCCGGTGCCGTTCGGAATCTTTGTGAAATCGTTGCGGCCCATCGCCTTCTGATCGGCGCAGAAACAGCAATGATCGGTCGCCGTCGTTTGCAGCACGCCCGATTGCAGCGCGCGCCACAGCACGTCTTGATGCGCCTTCGGCCGGAAGGGCGGGCTCATGACATGGGCGGCGGCGAAATTCCAATCGGGATGGCGATAGACGCTATCGTCGATCAGGAGATGGCCGGCCAGCACCTCGCCATAGACGCGCTGACCCTCGGCCCGCGCGCGGGCGATCGCCTCGACCGCCTCGCGGCAGGAATTGTGCACGATATAAAGCGGATTGCCGATCACCTGCGCGACGCGGATGGCGCGATTGGCGGCCTCGCCCTCGACCTCGGGCGGGCGCGATAAGGGATGGCCCTCGGGGCCGGTGATACCGGCTTTCAGCACTTCCTGCTGCAGATGATAGACGAGCTCGCCGTTTTCGGCATGAACCGTCGGGATGGCGCCGAGTTCCAGGCAGCGCGCGAAGCTCCGCACCAGATTCTCGTCCGGCACCATGATGGCATTCTTGTAAGCCATGAAATGCTTGAAGCTGTTGACGCCGCGCTCGCGGGCGAGAACGCCCATTTCCTCGCGCACCTGATCCGACCACCAGGTGACGGCGACATGGAAGGAATAATCGGCGCAAGCCTTCGCCGCCCATTCGCGCCATTGATCGTAAGCCGAAAGCAACGAAGTATTGGGGGCCGGAATGACGAAATCGATGATCATGGTCGTGCCGCCGGCAAGCGCCGCCGCCGTTCCGGTGAAGAAATCCTCCGAGGCGACGGTGCCCATGAAGGGCAATTGCATATGGGTATGCGGGTCGATCCCGCCCGGCATGACGTAATGGCCGGAAGCCTCGATGATGCGGGCCCCATCCGGCGCCTTGAGATTGCGCCCGATCGCGGCGATGCGGCCGCCTTCGCAATAAATGTCGGCCGGCGCCATATCCTCGGCCGAAACGGCGATCCCGCCGCGAATCAAAATCGACATGGCTAAAGCCTCCCTCGCCCCGGATCGGTTCCCGGATTCCTGATCGTTCGGTCAGGAATGCTAGCGCAATGCCGGCTCCGCGCAAGGATTTTCGTGTCAGAGCGTGAAACCCGGATACAGCAAAGAAACTGTGCGCTACCGACAGGCCGCGAGACCCTAGGCGGCATCCCGCAGCATGGCCGCATTCGCCGCGCGCAGGCTGCCGGATTCGGGCGGCGCGTCGAGACCCGCCACGGGGCAAGAAGCGCGAATGCGATCGTGGAAATCCTTGACCGCCTGTTCGTATTGCGACAGCGGCCCCGCTTCGTAGCCATGGGAATCGAACCCCGCTTGCACGCGTTCGCAGAGCCAACGATCCTCGGCGCTCACCTGCCGGTTGATGCGCAGATTGAGATAGCGCAAGAGCCGCGCTGCCCGGCTTTCCTCGGCCCGGCGGAAGATCGGATAGCGCACGCGGCAGGTCGTCGCCGTTTCGGGGAGAATTTGGAAGATGTCCATGGAATCGGGATAGATGTCGATGCCGATATTGGGCGCCAAAGTCACGAACAGCCAAGTCGAGCGCGCCGGCTCCGGGATATGGGCGAGCGCCTCGGGTCGAAGTTTCTGATAGAAACGTTCGCTCCGCATCGGCGAGGGGCGTGCCTTGACCACGCTGCGCGAATAGGCGAGACCGTGAGCGTTGAGATGGCCCTGCAATTCGTTATCGAGCAGGCGGTGATAGCCGGGATGGCCGATCGGGACATGATAGTTTTCGAGATTGTTGTCGACGCCGGTTTTCCAATTGCAATTCCAGGTTTCGACGATGGTCGGCCCCGCCGGCACCATATCGGCGATGCCGTAATCCTCAAGCCGGGTCGCGACTTCGCCCCAGATTTCGGCAAGCCGCGGCCCCGATCCCGCGATGCGCACGAAGACGAGGCCGGCAAGGATATCGAGCTCGATTTCGCGCAGACCGAATTCATTCTTATCGAGGCCGGGAAAGGTTTTTTCCGACGGCACGGCCTTGAGCCGGCCGGAAAGATCGTAGCTCCAGCCATGATAGGGGCAAGTCACGCGCCCCTTGCATTGGCCGGACCCGTCCAGCAATTTCGCCGCGCGATGGCGGCAGACATTCATGAAGGCGCGCAAAACCCCATCCTTGCCGCGCAGGATCAGCACCGAATCGCGCGGCAAATCGAGGGTCACGAAATCGCCGGGATTTTTCGCCTGATTGACGTGGCAGGCGAATTGCCAGGACCGGCGGATGACGCTTTCGTATTCGAGTTCGTTGAGTTCCGCGTTGCGATAGGTCCAGGGCGCCAGCCCGCGCGCGAGGCGCGCGGAGGGTACGGTCGGGGCGATCGAGAGCGGCGTATCCATGGATCAATCTCCGGCAAAGGCTTCGGGGAAAAGACCGGCGAGATAGCTAAGCGCCAAACGCCGCGCGCGCGCGCGATCGAAAGCGGGGCCGGCCAGCAGCATCTCCTGCCATAGCGCTTCGAGCAGCCCGGCAAAGCCAAGTGCCACCGCCTCGGCATCGAGATGCGCATGGCACCCGGCGGCGATGAGCGAACGACAAGCGAATTCGATATCGTCCTGATAGGCGCGATCCAAGCGACCGACGCGATCCATGTAAAGCCGGCGCGATCCCGCCTCGCCCCAGAAGGCGTACCAAACCGCGATCCGCGCCGGATCGTTGAGGTCGGGATCGAATTGAAGATCGATGAGCGCGCGCAAGGCGGCGGCGGGATCGCCGGCGGCCTCCGCCATCGCCCGGCGGCGCGCGGTTTCGAAAGCGATCGCGACATGATCGAGGGCGGCGATCAGCAAAGCTTCCTTACGCTTGAAATGCAGGATGACCGTTGCCGGGGCGATTCCCGCCGCCTGGGCGACCCGCTCGATCGTGGTGCCGGAAAGGCTATGCTCGGCGATGACGCGGATGGTTGCCGCCAGAATGGTCCGGGCCGTTTCGGCTCGACCCGCTCTGATGGCGCCGGGCGCCAGGGGAGGATTTCCCGCCTGCCCGTGCCCAATCCGCTTTTCCGCAAGAGCCATGCCCATCCCCGTCGAACTCTAATTTGATCAATATGAATGAATATTCATTTATTGTCAAGTTTACAAAAATCATAATGAAATCAAAGGCAAAAAGAAAGGGCGGCTAACGCCGCCCTTTCCGCGAAACCTTATGGGTTTTGCTTTAGGCTCAGGCCGCCTTCAGATTGACGGCGGAAACCTTACCCTGCTGGCCGCGCTCCAATTCGAAGGAAACGCGCTGACCTTCGCGCAGATTGCCGATGCCGGAACGCTCGACCGCCGAAATATGCACGAAGACATCCTTCGAGCCATCTTCCGGCTGGATAAAGCCGTAACCCTTCACGGTGTTGAACCACTTCACAGTACCAGTAGCCATTTTGTCCCTCCTGAGAGACTTTACGTTGCGTTATGTTCTCGTTTGGAGAGGACCGGATCGGCAAAAAGACGATAGCAGGCCGACCCAAGACGAGTGGACGGGGGCTTCATACTCCCGACGGCCCCGCAAAGCAAGGGGATTCTCGGCCCCGACCGTCTGTCGCCGAAGCGGAATCCGTCACGGATTGGGGTTTCGCTTGATTTTTCGCAGGCCTCGGCCTGAAATGGCGACCGGCCGGCGATCGCAAGGGATTGCCGGACCGAAACGATAGGCGGCCAAACCTTGCGCCGCTTCACCAAGGGGAGGGAAAGAGATGCAACCCACAGCAATGCGGCGCGTGGGCGCCGCGATATTCGGTCTTGGCCTGATGGCCGGGATTTCGGCGCCGGCCTTGGCGCAGACGCCGGAAAGCGCCGATCCGATCAAGATCGCGCTCTTCGATTGGACCAGCGTCAATCTGAACGCCACGATCCTGGCCAAGATCCTGAAGGCTCAGGGCTATAACGTCGAATTGGTGACCTCGGATTATCTCGCCAGCCTGCAGACCGGCTTGCAGACCGGCGATATCACGGTGGGCATGGAATTTTGGGATACGACGGCGGGCGAAGCCATGGCCGCCGCCGATGCCAGCGGCAAGACGGAACGTCTAGGGGCACTCGGTCCCAAGGCGAAGGAGGAATGGTGGTATCCCGAATACATGAAGGAACGCTGTCCGGGCTTGCCGAATTGGGAAGCTTTGAAGGCTTGCACCGAAGCTTTCGCCACGCCCGATACCGCCCCCAACGGGCGTTATCTCGGCGGCCCCGTGACCTGGGGCGGATTCGACGAGGAACGCGTCGAGGCTTTGGGGCTTCCCTTCCAAGTCGTTCATGCCGGCACCGATGCCGCCATGTTCGCCGAATTGGAAGCCGCCTATCAGCGCCAAGACCCCATCCTGCTTTGGGTCTATTCGCCGCATTGGGCGCCCGCCAAATATAAGGGCGAATGGGTCGAATTCCCCGAACACGATCCCGCCTGCTACACCGATCCCGCCTGGGGGATCAATCCCGACCTCGCTTACGATTGCGGCAAACCGCATGGGGAGATTTGGAAATACGGCTGGGGCGGCATGAAGGACAAATGGCCGCTCGCGCATAAGATCGCCGCCAATTATCAGATCAGCGCCGACGATCTCAACGGCCTGGTCGGTCAAGTCGATCTCGACGGCAAATCCATCGACGAAGTCGCCGATGCGTGGATCGCGGCCAATCAGGCCACGATCGCGCAATGGGCGCAGTGACCGCCGTCGAAGAGGCAAGTCGAACCGGCAGCGAGAGCCAAAGCGCGAAGGGCGCCAAGCTCTCCTGCCGGTCGATCTGGAAAATCTTCGGCCGCAACGAAACCGATAGAGGCTTCGATGCGGCCGAATTTTCCCGACTAAGCGCCGAGGAAGCTCAGGCGCGCGGCCTCGTCGCCGCCGTCCGCGACGTCTCGCTCGATATCGCGCCCGGCGAGATTTTCATCGTCATGGGGCTTTCGGGCTCGGGCAAATCGACCTTGCTGCGCTGCCTCGCCCGCCTCGTCGAGCCGAGTTCCGGCGCCGTTCATTTCGAGGGCCGCGATCTTCTGCAAGCCGGCGAGGCCGAACTCATAGAATTGCGCCGCCATAAGATGGGCATGGTGTTCCAGCATTTCGCTTTGCTGCCGCACCTCACCGTCATCGATAATATCGCCTTTCCGCTCGCCATTCAGAAAAGCCCGCGCCCCGAACGCGAGGCGCGCGCCAGAGAGATGATCGAACTCGTCGGCCTCAAGGGCCGCGAACGCGCCTTCCCGCGCGAGCTTTCCGGCGGCCAGCAGCAGCGCGTCGGCATCGCTCGATCGCTTGCCACCGATCCCGAACTTTGGTTTCTGGATGAGCCCTTCTCGGCGCTCGATCCCTTGATCCGGCGCGAAATGCAGGCGGAATTGCTGCGCCTACAGAAATTGCTGCACAAAACCATCCTTTTCGTCACCCACGATTTCGACGAGGCGATCCGCCTTGCCGATCGCATCGCCATCATGAAAGACGGCGCCATTCAGCAGATCGGCTCGCCCGAGGATCTCGTTCTCGCGCCCGCCAATGCCTATGTCGCCGAATTCACGCGCGAGATCGACCGCGCCAAGGTCGTCACCCTGGGCCGCATCGCCCAGCCGAGCGCCGGCGGCGTTGTCGCCGGCACGCTGCCGGCCAAGCGCAAGATCGCCGATGCCGCCGCCGCCATCATCGGCGCCGGTCAAGCCTTCGCGGTCGCCGACGAAGAGGGTCGGCCCCTCGGCGAAGTGACGCCCGATGCCGTGATCGCCGCCTTGATCGATCGCGGAGCGCGCGGATGAGCATCGCCGCTTTGGCCGCCGCCTGGCCGCGCCGGGGCGCCCGCGATGGGCGCTGGCTCTGGCTCGGCTTTTTGATTTTGGCTTTCCTGCTTTGGTGGGGGCGGGATTTTTGGCCCTATCTCGTCTCTTATCCCAAGGGCTGGTCGCTGCCGCTGGCGCGCTACGTTTCCGCCGCGATCAAATGGCTGGTCGAAGATTTCACCGTGGCAACCCGCGCGATCGCGTTCCTTTTGCAAATCCCGCTCGATTTCTTCTACGGCATCTTCGCCAAGGGTTTCGGCGGCTCGCCCGAAGCGCCGACGATACCGCCGCTTTCCTGGCTCGGCATCGTCCTCGCCGCCGCTCTTATCGGCCAAGCCTATGGCGGCCGCAGGCTGGCGCTGATCGGCGGGGCTTGCTTCCTCTTCATCGCCGTCTTCGGCCAATGGCAAAGCGCCATGCTGAGTCTCGCCCTGATCGCTTTCGCGGTTCCGCTTTGCGTCGCGCTTGGCCTCGGCCTCGGAATCCTCGGTTATCGGCATCGGCGTTTCGAAGCCTGGATCTTGCGGCCCGTACTCGACCTGATGCAGACCATGCCGGCTTTCGCTTATCTGGTGCCGATCCTGATCTTTTTCGGCTCCGGCCCGGTTCCGGCCCTGGTCGCGACGGTGATCTTCTCGGTGCCGCCGATGGTGCGCAATACCATCCTCGCTCTCGCTCTCGTGCCCGAGGAAACGCGCAGCTTCGCCGATATGGCGGGCTGCACGCGGCGGCAGAAATTATGGCGCGTGATGCTGCCGACGGCGCGCCGGCAATTGATGGTCGGCGTCAATCAGACCATCATGATGTGCCTCAATATGGTGATCATCGCCTCGATGATCGGCGCCGGCGGCCTCGGCTACGACGTGCTGCTCGCCTTGCGGGCTCTCAATCTTGGGCGCGGCCTCGAAGCGGGGCTAGCCATCGTCGCGCTTGCCGTCGCGCTCGACCGTTTGAGCCAAGCGGCGGCGCAGGAAAGACGCGATCTGCTGCCGCCCGAGACGCCGTTCAATCGGCGCCATCCCTATCTTCTCCTCGGCCTCGCTCTGCTGAGCGCGACGACCCTGGCCGGTCTCGTCCATCCCGCTTTCGCGCGCATTCCCGATTGGCTGGTGATTTCGACCGGCGATGTCTTCGGCAATTTCGTCAAATGGATCAATGTCAATTTCTACGACTATATCGACGCCGTCAAAACCTGGCTGCTGCTCAATCTGCTGAAGCCGACCAAGCTTTTCATGCTGGAACTCCCTTGGCTGGCGGTCATCGCCGGTATCGGCTTGCTCGGCTATCGCTTGGGCGGCTGGCGGCTGGCGTTGCTGGGTCCCGTATTGATGGGGCTCGTTCTCATCGTCGGCCTTTGGGATAAGGGCATGATCTCGGTCTATCTCTGCTTCGTTTCCGGCGTAATCGCCATCCTCATCGGCGTGCCGCTCGGCTTCGCCGCCGCTCGGAGCGAGTCTATCGATCGCGCGCTGCGCCTCTTGGTCGATACGCTGCAAACCTTGCCGACCTTCGTCTATCTCATCCCCGTTGTCATGCTGTTCGGCGTCGGCGATGTCGCGGCGATGATCGCCATAATCGCTTATGCCGTCGCCCCGGCGATCCGCTATACCGCGCTCGGCCTACGCCAAGTCGATCCGCGCATGATCGAAGCGGCGCGCGCCATGGGCTGCACGGAACGCCAGCGTCTCTGGCGCGTGCAATTCCCGCTTGCCTTGCCGCAAATGTTGCTCGGCCTCAATCAAACCATTCTGCTCGCCATCAGCATGCTGGTCTTCACCTCGCTGGTCGGATCGAGCGATCTCGGCCAGGATGTCTATACCGCCTTGGCCAAAGCCGATCCCGGCCGCGGTCTCGTCGCCGGTTTCGCCATCGCTTTTCTCGGCATCGTCATGGATCGCCTCGCCGCCGCCGCCGCCAAGCGCACGCGCGAGCGTTTCGGTCTCGACGCGCTGCCGAACGAATGACTCGGAAAGGAAAAATTATGCCTCCCATCCCGAACGCAGCGCGCATCGTCATCATCGGCGGCGGTATCATCGGCTGTTCGACGGCCTATCACCTCGCCAAGCTCGGCGCCAAGGACGTGTTGCTCGTCGAGCGCGGCAAGCTGACCTCGGGATCGACCTGGCATGCGGCGGGTCTCGTCGGGCAATTGCGCAGCTCCGCCAATATCACGCAGCTTCTTAAATACTCGGTCGATCTCTATAAGCGCCTGGAGGCGGAGACGGGTCTGGCGACCGGCTGGAAGATGAATGGCGGATTGCGGCTTGCCTGCAATCGCGAGCGTCTGACCGAAATCGAACGCCAAGCGACGACGGCGCATTCCTTCGGCCTCGATATGCATCTGCTCTCGCCCAAGGAAGCCCAGGATCTCTGGCCGCTCATGGATATCGGCGATCTTGTCGGCGCCGCTTTCCTGCCGACCGATGGGCAAGCCAATCCCGCCGATATCGCCCAATCGCTCGCCAAGGGCGCGCGCCAGGGCGGCGTCGCCATCGCCGAGGAAACGGCCGTAACCGGCATCCTCATCGAGAAGGGCCGCGTCGCCGGCGTGAAGATCGGCGATCGGATCGTGAAGGCAGAGATCGTCGTGAATTGCGCGGGGCAATGGGCGCGCCAAGCGGGCGCGTTGGCGGGCGTCAACGTGCCGCTGCAATCCGTGCAGCATCAATATATCGTCACCGAACCCTTCGACGTCCCGAAATCGCTGCCGACTTTGCGCGATCCCGATCGGCTCATCTATTTCAAGGAGGAAGTCGGCGGTCTCGTCATGGGCGGCTACGAACACGATCCCATCGCCTGGCAGCCCAGCGGCGATCGCGGCGATTTGCCCGAGGATTTCGCCTTCCAATTGCTGGAGGAAAACCTCGATCATTTCGAGCCCTTGATGCACGAGGCCTTGGCGCGCGTGCCGAAATTGCAGAATGTCGGGATCAAGCGCCTGATCAACGGTCCGGAAAGCTTCACGCCGGACGGCAATTTCATTCTCGGCGAAGCGCCGGAGCTTGCCAATTATTATGTCGGCGCCGGGTTCAATGCTTTCGGCATCGCCTCGGGCGGCGGCGCCGGCAAGGCGCTCGCCGAATGGATTCTCGCCGGCGAGGCGCCGATGGATCTCTGGCCCGTCGATATCCGCCGTTTCGGCAGCGTGCATCGCGATCGGAATTGGGTGCTGACTCGCACGCTCGAAGCCTATGCGCATCATTATTCCATGGCTTGGCCGCATGAGGAATTGGAGAGCGCGCGCCCTACCCGCGTTTCGCCGCTTTATGCCGAGCTCAAAGCGGCGGGCGCCGTCTTCGGCTCGAAACTCGGCTGGGAACGGCCGAATTGGTTCGCGCCGGCGGGGATCGAACCCAAGGATGTTTATTCCTATGGCCGGCAAAATTGGTTTCCCCATGTCGGCGCCGAACACAGGTCAGCGCGGGAAGCCGCCGTGCTGTTCGATCAAACCTCCTTCGCCAAATTCCTGCTGGTCGGACGCGATGCCGAGACGGCGCTTGGCTGGATTTGCGCTAATGACGTCGCCAAGAAGCCGGGCAGCCTCATCTATACCCAGATGCTGAACGAACGCGGCGGCATCGAATGCGATCTCACCGTAACGCGGCTGGCGGAAGATCGTTATTACATCGTCACCGGTACCGGTTTCGCGACCCACGATTTTCATTGGATCGCCCGGCATATCCCGGCGGGATCGGCGGCGGAACTGATCGACGTCACCTCGCAATTCGCGACCCTCTCGCTGATGGGGCCGAAAGCGCGCGATATCCTCGCCGCCGTGACGCTGGACGACGTTTCTAATAGCGGCTTTCCCTTCGGCACGACGCGAATTTTGATGATCGCCGGCATCCCCGTCACCGCCTTGCGCGTCACTTATGTCGGCGAGCTGGGCTGGGAATTGCATATGCCGGTCGATGGCGCCCTTGCCGTCTATCGGGCGCTCAAGACCGCCGGCGCGGCGCATGGCCTCAAGAATGCCGGCTATCGCGCGATCGAAAGCCTGCGCCTCGAAAAATTCTATCGCGCTTGGTCGAGCGATATTTCCCCCGACCATTCGCCGCTCGAAGCCGGATTGGGCTGGGCAGTCAAGCTGAAGAAGAATCTGCCCTTCCTCGGCCGCGAGGCGCTGGTCGCCCAAGCGGCGCGGCCCTTGCCGAAATTGCTCGCCTGCTTCCGCTTGGAAGACGATGGAGAAGTCGTCCTCCTCGGCCGCGAGACGATTTTCCGCAACGGCAGGCAAGTCGGTTGGCTCTCCTCCGGCGGTTACGGCTATACGATCGGCGCTCATATCGGCATCGGCTATGTGCGCAATCCCGCCGAGGGTGTCACGCCCGAATATGTGCTCGGCGGCACCTACGAATTGGAAATCGCCTGCCGCCGCTATCCCGCCAAGGTCAGCTTGGAACCCCTTTACGATCCCCAAATGAGTCGCGTGAAGATATGAGCTCGGAATCGGCATTGCGTCAGGCAGAAATCGTCATCATCGGCGGCGGCGTGATCGGCTGCGCCATCGCCTATCATCTGACGCGCATGGGCAAGAAGGATGTCGTCATCCTGGAAAAAAGCGGCCTCACCCATGGCGCGACTTGGCATGCGGCGGGCTTGGTCGGGCAATTGCGTTCCTCGCGCAATATCACGCGCATGCTGACCTATTCGGTCGAGCTTTACGATCGGCTAGAAGCCGAGACCGGTCAGGCCATCGATTGGCGCAAATACGGCAGTTTGCGCCTCGCCTGCTCGCCCGAACGCGAGATGGAGAATAAACGCGCCTTGACCATGGCACGCAGCTTCGGTCTCGACATGCATTGGCTCTCGCCGGCCGAGGCGCAGTCGCTCTTCCCGCTGATGAGTTTGGAGGATGTGCGCTCCGCGATCTATATCCCGAGCGACGGCTATATCGATCCCGCCGGCCTTTGCCAGGCGCTCGCCAAGGGCGCACGCGATCGCGGCGCCAAGATCGAAATCGGCGTGCGCGTCACCGGCTTTCGCACCGTCAATCGTCGGATCGAAAGCGTGTTGACGAATGCGGGCGAATGGCGCTGCGAAACCGTCGTCAATTGCGCCGGCATGTGGGGGCACGAAATCGGCCGCCTCGCCGGCCTGCGCGTGCCGAGCTTCGCGGTCGAGCATCAATATCTGATCACCGATCCCATCCCCGACGCGCCGAAGCGGATGCCGACTTTGCGCGATCCCGATCATCTCGTCTATTACAAGCCGGAAGTGCGCGGCCTCGTCGTCGGCGGTTACGAACCCGATACGATCCCCTTCGCCCCCGACGGCATCCCCGTTCATTTCGCCCAGGAATTGCTGCCCGGCAATTTCGAGCGCTTCGAGCGCCTCGCGCAGCTCGCCGGCAAAAGGACGCCGATCGTCAACCGGGTCGGGGTCCGGCAACTCGTCAATGGTCCCATCCCCTATTCCGCCGATGGCGATTTCGTCATGGGCAAGGCGCCCGAACTCGACAATGCCTTCGTCGCCGCCGGTTTTCTTTACGGCATCGCGGCGGGCGGCGGCGCCGGGCGCATGATGGCGGAATGGATCATCGATGGCGCGCCCAGCCTCAATCTCTGGCCGCTCGATATCCGGCGCTTTTCCTTCCATCACGATACGCGTCATTTCATGTATGCGCGGGCGATCGAGCTTTACGGCCATCATTATAAGCTTAGCTATCCCCAACAGGAGCGCGAGACGCAACGCGGCATTCGCCGCTCGCCGCTTTACGAGCGTTTGCGCGCCAAGGGCGCCGTCTTCGGTTCGCGCGGCGGCTGGGAACGCGCGAATTGGTTTGCGGCAGCCGGCGAAACGGCCAAGGATCGGCCGGATTTCGATCGCCGCAAGACCAATTGGTTCGAACCCGTCGGCGCGGAGCATCGGGCCGTGCGCGAGAATGCCGCGCTTATCGACCAGACTTCCTTCGCCAAATTCGAGATTTCGGGGAAAGGTGCGCTCCCTCTCCTCCAACGCCTTGCCGTTTCCGACATGGATAAGCCGATCGGCAGCGTCATCTATACGCAGCTCTGCAACGCGAAGGGCGGGATCGAATGCGATCTCACCTTTTCGAGGATCGGCCAAGATCGCTTTTATTTCGTGACCGGCGCCGCTTTCGGCGGGCATGATCGGCATTGGATCGAAAGCCATGCGCGCCAAGACGGCTCGGTCCATATCGAGGATTTGACTTCGGCGCGGACCGTCGTCAATCTTTGCGGCCCCAAATCCCGCGAAATCCTGGCCCGTATCGCCGAGGAAGATGTCGGCAACGCCGCCTTCCCCTTCGCCACTTGCCGGCGCTTGACCCTGGGCGCGGCGCCGGTTCTCGCCATCCGCATCGGCTATGTCGGCGAATTGGGTTGGGAATTGCACATGCCCGGCGAATACGCCGCCCATGTCTACGAATTGCTGGAGGAAGCGGGGGCGCCCTTCGGTCTTCGCGATGTCGGTTATCGAGCGATCGATTCCCTGCGCCTGGAGAAAAATTATCTTTACTGGTCGAGCGACATCACGCCCGATTATACGCCTTTCGAGGCCGGCCTCGGCTTCCGCGTCAATTTGAAAAAAGGCGATTTCCTGGGCCGCGAGGCGCTGCTCCGGCAGAAGGAAACCGGGATCAAGCAGAGCCTTGCCGTCTTTACCCTCGAAGAGCCGCTGCCGCTTTATGGCGGCGAGGCGCTTTGGCATGAGGGCAAAATCGTCGGCGTCACGACCAGCGGCAATTTCGGCTATACGATCGGCAAGTCCATCGCCTATGCCTATGTGCCGGCGGCGCTTGGCGAAGCGCAGGGTTTTTCGATCGAGGCTTTCGGCGAAAAGAGCCGCGCCACGCGCCACAAGGGCGCGCTTTACGATCCCACCCAGATACGCCTCAAGATGTAGGAAAGACTTAGCCATGACCGATGCCGTCCTGCCGATCGGGCAAGAAATCGCCGCTTGGCTTCCGCGCATACCGGCGCTTTCCGCCATTCCCGCCGAGCGCATCTTCGCCTCTCGGCTGGGCGGCCTCACCAATCGCAATCATCGCTTGACGACGCCCGCCGGCGAATTCGTTCTGCGCATTCCCGGCGAAGGCACCGGCGATTATATCGACCGCAAGAACGAGGCGGCGGCCGCGCGCATCACGGCGGAGATCGGCGTCAATGCGCCGCTCGTCTTTTTCGATGCGGATTCCGGCGTGCAGCTTGCAGGCTTCATCGCCGGCGCCAAGACGATGAATGCCGAAAGTTTCCGCGATAAGGGAGCCGTCGCCAGAGCGGCGCGGAGTCTCCGCCGCGTGCATCGCTGCGGGAAGAGCTTTCCTAATCGCTTCGAGCTTTTCCGCATGATCGACGATTATCTGGCGCTGCTCAAGGCCAAGAATGCGCAACTCCCCGAAGGCTATGCGAGCGCGCAGAAAGAGGCCGATGCCGTGCGCCGGGTCTTGGCGACGGCAGCGCCCGCTCCCGTTCCCTGCCATTGCGATCCCTTGGCCGAGAATTTCCTCGATACCGGCAGCGCGATGTTCGTCATCGATTGGGAATATGCCGGCAATAACGACCCGATGTGGGATTTAGGCGATCTTTCGGTCGAGGCGGGATTCGATAGGGATCAGGATGCGGCCCTGCTCGCCGCCTATTTCGATGGCGCCGTGCCGCCGGCTGAGCGAGCGCGCATGATCCTTTACAAGGCGATGTGCGATCTTTTATGGACGCTTTGGGGCGTGATCCAGCATGTCAACGGCAATCCGGCGGAAGATTTCCGGGCCTATGCCGAAAATCGCTTCCGCCGCTGCCGCGATCTGATGGCCGATCCCGCTTTCGCCCAAGCTTTGGCGGAAGCGGCCATAGGATAGCGCAAGACGCGTTAGATCAGCGTCGCCGAACCGAAATCGATATCGACGGCGATGCGGATGGCGCCGTTGACATAGATATTATACCCGGTAAGCGGAATCGAATTGTCGAGCGACCAGCCGCCGCCGGACAAGGTCAAGGAATCGCCGATATTGCCGTCGAGCCGCAATACGTTATCGAAAGCCGCGATACCGCCGACATCGCGATTATTGACGTCGAGATCGAGCAGATCGGCGATATTCATCGTCAAGGCGTTATTGCTGCCGTTGGTTACGTCGATTACTTCGACATGTTGAATCTTGCCGCGATTGCCGGTCGTCGCATTGGCGTCGAAATCGCCGAAATTGAGGGCACCGGCGATATCGAGAATCAACCGATCCTCGCCGCTACCGCCATCGATGCGCAGGAAGGTAAGGTCGGTCGCGGTGATCGTATCGTTGCCGGCCGCGCCGTAAAGCACGTCGGCGCCGCCATTGCCCGCGATCGTGTCGTTGCCGATGCCGCCGATCAACGTATTGGCGGCGGCTGTCCCGGTCAGATTTTGCGACGCATTCGAAGCGAGATAAGGCGAGCCGTAGATGACATAACCTTCGCCGGCATCGGTCGCCGCATCGTCGCCGCGCGTCGCCCCGATGATGAGATCGTCATAGCCGTCGCCGTTGATATCGCCGGCGCCGGAAACGCTCTGGCCGGCGCGATCGCCGGCGACATCGCCCTGAATCTTGAAGCCTTGCGAAGTCGTGATCGTGGAAAGATTGAAACTCGTCAGGCTAGGTCCGCCGAAAATGAGATAGGCGTTGCCGGCATCCGTCCCGCCGTCGTCGTTGAAGGGCGCGCCGATGATGAAATCCTGATACCCATCGCCATTGACGTCGCCGGCAGCCGCGACTGCGGTGCCGAGCTGATCGTTAGCCGCTGCGCCGGTAATAACGATTCCGCTGAACGCCGCGCCGACATCCACATTGACCGGCGAAGCCGCGCCGAAGACGACATAGACGCGGCCTTCATTGGTCGTGCCGGGCGTGCCTAGGGTATCGGCGGTAAAGGCGCCGATGATCAAATCGTCGCGGCCGTCGCCATTGACGTCGCCCGCCGAGACGCTCTGCCCGAGCTGATCCCCATTGGTGGCGATCCCATTGCCGGCGGCACCCTGGATGACGATGCCGGAACTTCCCAAAGAAGAAAGATCGATATTGCCGGGGCCGCCGACCTTGCCGAAGATCACGTAAGCGCGCCCGGCATCGGTCTCCGGCCCCGCATTATCGGCATTGCGCGCCCCGACCAAGATGTCGCCGAAGCCGTCGCCGTTATAATCGCCGGCCGACATGACGCTGCGCCCGGATTGATCGCCGGCAAGATCGCCGCGGATGAAGAATCCGCCGGCGCCCAAAGCGTTGAGATCGATGGGCGAGCTAAAGCCGGCGCGATTGCCGAAGACGACATAGCTGCGCCCCGCATCGGTCTCGGCCGGACTGGCATTGTCGAACAGCCGCGCCGAGACGATCATGTCGTCGATGCCGTCGCCATTGACGTCGCCGGCCCGACCGACGCTCCAGCCGGCCTGATCGTTGGCATTGCCGCCTTCGAGAATGATCCCGGACGAACCCAAAGACGAAAGATCGATATTGCCGGGACCGCCGGCCTTGCCGAAGATCAGATAGGCTTCGCCCGCATCCGCCGCCTTATTGTCGCCGGCCGGCGCGCCGACCAGAATATCGTCATAGCCGTCGCCATTGACGTCGCCGGCCGAGAAGACGCTGTTGCCGAGATTGTCGCCGGCGGCATCGCCTTGAATGACGAAACCTTGCGCCGTCGTCAGCGTCGCTAGGTTGAGAACCTGCCGACCGCTCACCAAGCCGCCGAAGCCTTGATCGGTACCGAAAATCACATAAGCGCGGCCGGCATCGACCTCTCCCGGGTTATCGGCAAGAGCCGCCGCAATGATAAGGTCTTCGTATCCGTCGCCATTGACGTCGCCCGCCGTTCCGGCACTGATGCCAAGCTGATCGTTGCCGGACGCGCCCTGGATGATGAAACCCTGGCCCGGCAGGAAGCTCGTCAGATCGACGTTTTCGACGACATCCTTGACCGCGATGGTAAAGGTCTTGGTCGTGAACAGCGAGGGCGTGCCGTTATCGGTCGCCTTGACCGTCAGCGTGTAGCTGCGCGTCGTCTCGTAATCGAGAGCGGCATTCAAGGTAATGATGCCGGAACTTGAATTGATGACGAAAGGCGTACCGACCGTCGTGATGCTGTAGGTGACCGTATCGCCATTGGGATCGATCGAATTCGCGGTAATACCGACGGCCGTGCCGATGGAAGCGTTTTCGGCGATCTCATCGGCGGCGCTATTCGTATCCGTAATCGTCCCCGGCGCATCGTTGCCGTCGATGACGGAAATCGTGAAATTCTGCGTCGAGAATAGACCCGGCGCATTGTTATCCGTCGCGCGCACGGTGATGGTATGGCTGGTCTTCGTTTCGTAATCGAGCGCCCCGGCAAGGGTCACGATGCCCGAACTGGCGTTGATCGCAAATAGCCCGCCGGCATCGTCATCCAGAGAATAGACGACGCTATCGCCCGAATCGGGGTCGGTTGCCGAGGCTTGGATGCCGACATTCGCGCCGATCGCCGCATTTTCCGAGACGCTATCCCCCGTCGCATCGCTATCCGTGATCGCTCCAGGGGCTTCGTCAACATCGGTGACATTGATGGTGAAGCTCTGCACGGCCGAGGTCAGCGAGCCTTTATCCGTCGCCTGAATCTTGATCGTATGGCTGGTCGCTGCCTCGAAATCGAGAACCGCGCCCGCCTTCACGCTGACGACACCGCTATTGGCATCGATCTGGAAGCGGCCGCCCGCATCGTCGACGAGGCTATAGGTCACGCTATCGCCGGCATCGGGATCGATGGAGAGGGCCGTGATCCCGACCAAGGTTCCGCCGGCGGAATTCTCCGCTACTTGATCGGCGGCCCCATCGTTATCGCCGACCGTTCCCGGCGCATCGTTCGCGCCGTGGATCGTGATGGTAATGTTTTGCGGCGTTCCGCCGTCCTTACTCGTTACCGTCACGGTATCGGTCGCGGTGGCACCGGCCGCCAGGAATTGCACCTTGCTATCGTCCAACGTATAGGTCCAAGTGCCATCCGCCGCGACATCATAGCTGCCATAGGTCGCGACCGTCCCGGTTTCGACCTTGGCCAAGCCGTTTTCGCTCGCATCCGCATCGCTGAACACGACCTGACCGTTGGCATTCTTATCCGCATCCTCGGTCACATCGGCATCGATGACATTGTTGCTGCCGACCGAAGCCGCATCGTTCGCGCCGTGGATCGTGATGGTGATGTTTTGCGGCGTTCCGCCGTCCTTGCTCGTTACCGTAACGGTATCGCTGGCCGTCTCGCTCGAGGCCAGGAACTGCACCTTGCTGTCGTCCAGCGTATAGGTCCAGGTGCCATCCGCCGCGATATCATAGGTGCCATAGGTCGCGACCGTCCCGGTTTCGATCTTCGCTAGACCGTTCTCGCTCGTATCGGGATCGCTAAAGACGACCTGACCGTTGGCGTTCTTATCCGCATCCTCGGTCACATCGGCATCGATGACATTATTGCTGCCGACCGAAGCTGCGTCGTTCGCGCCGTTAATGGTGATCGAGATCGTTTGAACCGTGCCGTCGGTCGAGAGAATGTTAAACGTATCCGATAGGCTTTCGCCCGCCGCCAAAGCTTGAACGGTGCCATTGCCGTTATTGAGATCGTAAGTCCAGCTTCCAGCGTTATCGACCGAATAGCTGCCATAGGTCGCCGAACCGCTCGCCGATTGCGTGCCGCTCTCGCCCGCATCGACATCGACGACAGTGATCGTCCCCGTCGCTTGCAACGTTCCGTCTTCCGCCACCGTTCCGCTCGTCTGGCCGGTGATATTCGGTGCATCGTCGGCGCCGTCGATGGTAATGGTGATCGTCTGTTTCGTGCCGTCGATCGAAAGAATGTCGAAGCTATCCGTCAGGCTCTGCCCGGTCTTCAACCCTTGTACCGTGGAATTGCCATTGTTGAGATCGTAAGTCCAATTCCCGGCGCCATCGACCGAATAGCTGCCATAGGTCGCCGAACCGCTTGCCGCTTGTGTGCCGCTCTCCCCGGCATCGGGATCGACGACAGCGATCGTTCCCGTCGCCTGCAAGGTTCCGTCCTCGGCGACAATGCCCGTGAATTGACCCGTAATGCTCGGCGCTTCGTTCGCATCGGTAACGTTGATCGTGAAGCTCTGCGTCTTCGAAAGACCGAAACTATCCGTCGCCTTCACGATAATCGTATGGCTCGCGGCGGCCTCGAAATCCAAGCCGCCCAAAGCCGTGATCACGCCCGTGCCGGAATCGATCGCAAAGCGACCGCCCGCATTGTCGATGAGGCTATAGGTGAACGTCTCCGGCGAATCCGGATCCTGGGCCAAAGCCGTAACCCCGACCGCAACGCCGACCGAATTCTCCGCCACATCGTTCGCGGCAGGATCGTTATCGATCACCGCGCTCGGCCGTGACACCTTGCCATCCGCGAATTGCAGAAACTCGACGCCCGTTAGCGTATCCGTCCCGTCATCCCCATCGCCCAGATTGTTATCCGTAACCGTGATCGTCGTTCCGTCATCGACGATCGTGTAATCCCCCTTATTGCCGCTGAAGACGATTGTATCGTTGCCCGAACCGCCCTCAATCGTGTCGTTCCCGCTGCCGCCGTCCAGGATATCGTCCCCGGCCCCGCCATCGATAATGTCATCGCCGCCAAGACCGAAAATCTGGTCGTTCCCGGTTCCCCCCGTCAGCGTGTTATTCCCGCCATCGCCCGTGATGGTGTTGTTTTCATCCGCGCCGTCGATGGTGATGGTGATCGTCTGCTTCGTGCCGTCGGTTGAGAAAATGTCGAAACTATCCGTCAGGCTTTGGCCCGTATTCAGCGCCTGAACCGCCGGATCGCTATTGTTCAGCGTATAGGTCCAATTTCCTGTCATGTTGTCGAAGGTAAAGATTCCATGAGCAATGCCGTTAGCCGTGAACCCCGCTTGGAATCCGCCTTCGCCGGTATCGGTATCCGAAACCGTGACCGTATCACTCGCATTCAACGTTCCGTCTTCCACGACGGAACCGCTCGACTGGCCACCGAAATTCGCCGCATCGTTCGTGCCGTGGATCGTGATCGTGATCTGCTGTGAGACCGTGCCGTCTTTGCTCGTCACGGTGAAATTGTCGGTCAGCGTCGCATTCGCGCCGAGAGTCTGGATTGTCGGGCTATCCGTCAGCGTATAGGTCCAAGTGCCATCGGCTGCCACATCGTAAGTGCCATAGGTCGAGAGCGTCGCCGTCTCGACCGCCGCCAGGCCGTTTTCGCTCGCATCGGGATCGCTAAAGACGACCTGACCGTTGGCGGAAGAATCCGCATCCTCGGTCACGTCGATATCGGTCAGATTGCTGCTGCCGATCGAGGCCGTATCGTTCGCGCCCATGATCGTGATTGTGATCGGCTGCGAGGTCGTGCCGTCCGCGCTCGTCACCGTCACGGTATCCGTGATCTGCTCACCGGAAGCCAGGAATTGCACCTTGCTGTCATTCAGCGTGTAGGTCCAAGTCCCGTCCGCCGCGACATCGTAAGAACCATAGGTCGTAGCAGTTCCGGTCTCGACTATCGCCTTCCCATCCTCGCTCGTATCGGGATCGCTGAAGACGACCTGGCCATCGGCGGAATTATCCGTGTCTTCCGTCACATCGGCGTCGTTCACGATGTTATTGCCGACCAAGGCTGGATCGTTCGTGCCGTTGATGGTGACGGCGATTGTCTGCTTCGTGCCATCGGCCGAGAGAATGTCGAAACTATCCGTCAAGCTCTCGCCCGCGGCTAGCGCCTGAACCGCAGAATCGCCGTTGCTTAGATTGTAGGTCCAGTTTCCAGACCCATCGATCGAATAGCCGCCATGGGTCGCGGAACCGCTTGCCGATTGCGTCGCGCTCTCCCCCGTATCGGCATCCGTGACCGTCACGGTGCCATTCGCCGTCAGCGTTCCATCTTCGGTGACAATGCCGCTCGTCTGGCCGCCGAAGGTCGCGGCATCGTTCGTACCCGTGATCGTGATATCGATCTTCTGCGTGGCGCTGCCGTCTTCGCTCGTCACGAAGAAACTGTCGATCAACGTCGCCCCATTGCCCAGAGCCTGGATCGTCGGGCTATCCGTCAGCGTATAGGTCCAGGTGCCATCGGCCGCGACATCGTAAGTGCCGTGGGTCGCGGAACCGCCAATGACGATTTGCGCCAAACCATTTTCGCTCGTATCGGGGTCGCTAAACACGACTTGGCCGTTGGCCAAGGCGTCCGTATCCTCGGTCACATCGGCATCGACGACATTATTGCTCGCTACCGAAGCTGCGTCGTTCGCGCCATGGATCGTGATCGTGATCGGCTGCGAGGCCGTACCGTCCGCGCTCGTCACCGTCACGCTATCCGTGACCTGCTCGCCGGAAGCCAGGAATTGCACCTTGCTGCTGTCCAGCGTGTAGGTCCAACTCCCGTCCGCCGCGACATCGTAAGTGCCATAGGTCGAAAGCGTTGCCGTCTCGACGATCGCCTTCCCATCCTCGCTCGTATCGGGATCGCTGAAGACGACCTGGCCATTGGCGGAATTATCCGCGTCTTCCACCACATCGGTATCGACCATATTGTTGCTGCCGACAGAGGCTGGATCGTTCGCGCCGTCAATGGTGATGGTAATCGCCTGAACCGTGCCGTCGGTCGAGAGAATGTTAAACGTGTCCGTGAGGCTTTCGCCCGCCGCCAAAGCCTGGACCGTGGAATTGCCGTTATTGAGATCGTAAGTCCAGCTTCCGGCGTTATCGACCGAATAGCTGCCATAAGTCGCATTGCCGCTATTGGCTTGGGTTCCGCTCTCGCCCGCATCGGGATCGACGACATTGATCGTTCCCGTCGCCTGCAAGGTTCCGTCCTCGGCGACAATGCCCGTGAATTGACCCGTAATGCTCGGCGCTTCGTTCGCATCGGTAACGTTGATCGTGAAGCTCTGCGTCTTCGAAAGACCGAAACTATCCGTCGCCTTCACGATAATCGTATGGCTCGCGGCGGCCTCGAAATCCAAGCCGCCCAAAGCCGTGATCACGCCCGTGCCGGAATCGATCGCAAAGCGACCGCCCGCATTGTCGATGAGGCTATAGGTGAACGTCTCCGGCGAATCCGGATCCTGGGCCAAAGCCGTAACCCCGACCGCAACGCCGACCGAATTCTCCGCCACATCGTTCGCGGCAGGATCGTTATCGATCACCGCGCTCGGCCGTGACACCTTGCCATCCGCGAATTGCAGAAACTCGACGCCCGTTAGCGTATCCGTCCCGTCATCCCCATCGCCCAGATTGTTATCCGTAACCGTGATCGTCGTTCCGTCATCGACGATCGTGTAATCCCCCTTATTGCCGCTGAAGACGATTGTATCGTTGCCCGAACCGCCCTCAATCGTGTCGTTCCCGCTGCCGCCGTCCAGGATATCGTCCCCGGCCCCGCCATCGATAATGTCATCGCCGCCAAGACCGAAAATCTGGTCGTTCCCGGTTCCCCCCGTCAGCGTGTTATTCCCGCCATCGCCCGTGATGGTGTTGTTTTCATCCGCGCCGTCGATGGTGATGGTGATCGTCTGCTTCGTGCCGTCGGTTGAGAAAATGTCGAAACTATCCGTCAGGCTTTGGCCCGTATTCAGCGCCTGAACCGCCGGATCGCTATTGTTCAGCGTATAGGTCCAATTCCCCGATCCATCGACCGAATAATTGCCATAGGTCGCATTGCCGCTTGCCGTTTGCGTGCCGCTCTCACCTGCATCGGGATCGTTGACATTGATCGTGCCATTCGCCGTCAAGGTTCCGTCTTCATCGACGCTGCCGGTCGTCTGACCCGTGATATTCGGCGCTTCGTTTTGATTGGTGACAGCGATAGTATAGCTCTGCGTCGAGAAAAGGCCGCGATTGTCGATCGCCTTCACAACGATGGTGTGGCTTGTCGCAACTTCGTAATCGAGGCCGCCTAGAGCCGTCACCACGCCCGTATTGGCATCGATGGCGAAACGACCGCCGGCATCATCGACGAGGCTATAGGTCATCGTCTGGCCGGTATCGAATCGCGTCGCATTGACTGTCAGTCCGACCGAGCCCGTCGAATTTTCGGCAATGCTATCCGCCGTATTGTCCTGATCCACATAAAGATGCGGGATGATGAACGGCGTAAAGGTTTTCGATCCCGCCTTGCCGAATTCCAGGAATTCGATATTCTTCAGGAAATCCGTGCCCTCGTCGCCCGAGACCTTCGATTTCAGATCGGTGATGGTTAGAAGATCGTCCGCCGTATCGAGGATCCCATCCGCGCCCTTATCCACGCCGAAGGCAAAGAAATTGGTCGGCGAACCGCTGACCAAGCCGGTGAAAGCGCCCGTATAGATCGCGGTATCGTTCCCTGCCCCGCCATCGATCGTGTCGTTGCCGAGACCACCCGTGATCCGGTCATTACCCGAACCGCCCGTGATGCTATTGCCGGATTTGTTGCCGGTCAGATTAAACCCACTCGTCGCCGCCGAGAAATTCAGATTCTCGACTTCCGTCAGTTTCGCCAAGCTATAGGTCGGCGTCGTGACCTTACCCACCTTGACATTAAAATCGCTGGCCAAAGCCGCCGCATCGAGGCGGATCGTATCCATGCCGCCGTTCTTCGATTCCTTAACGACATCCGTCAGTCGGTCGACGACATAAATATCGTTGCCGCCGCCGCCCGTCATCGTGTCCTTGCCGGCCTTGCCGTCCAGGATATTCGCGCCCGAATTGCCGGTCAGGGTATTGTTGAGGCCGTTTCCGGTGGCATTGAGATTGCCGCCGCCCGTCAGCGTCAGATTCTCGAGATTGGCGCCGAGCGTGAAATCGACCGAAGATTTAACGAGATCCTTATTCCCTCCCGCCGTGCCGGCAATCGTTTCCGTCACGATGTCGCCGAGAGAATCCACGATATAGGTATCGTCGCCGCCGAGGCCGGCCAGCATATCGTTGCCGGCGCCACCATCGAGGATGTTCTTTCCCGCATTCCCCGTCAGAGCATTGTCGAGCGCGTTCCCAATCGCATTCAGCGACCCCTTCGGACCAAGAATGACGTTCTCGACCTCCGGGCCGTTGATGCGAAGATCGACCGAAACCGAAGTCTCGATCGTATCGATGCCTTCGCCCGAATTCTCGACCGCCCGGTCGCCGACATTGTCGAATCGATAAATGTCGTCGCCGATCCCGCCGATCAGCAGATCGATTCCCTTGCCGCCGTCCAATGTGTCGTTGCCCGCTCCGCCATCCAGATAATCGATTCCAGCCCCGCCGGTGATCTTGTTATCCGCCGCATCGCCGAAAAACGTCCAATTCCCCTTGCCCGTGAAGGTGTAGTTCTCGACATTGGCAACCGCCTTCCCGATGGCGATCGAGGTTTTCAGCGTATCATTGCCTTCATTGGCGTTTTCGAGGATCTGATCGCCGGCATTATCCATAACGTAAATGTCGCTGCCGGCGCCGCCGATCAGAATATCCGCGCCCTTGCCGCCATCGAGCACGTTCGCGCCCGAACCGCCGATCAACTTGTTATCGAGATCGTTGCCGGTTCCGTTGATCGCGAGCCCGACCTGACTCATATCGAGATTGTCGAGATTGGCGCCTAGCTTGACTACCGGAACGGCCGTCCCTGTGGTTATGAAACTCGCCGCCAAGCGCAAAGTATCGGTCCCGCCGCCTTTGCTATTGGCGAGGCTCTCCGTCACCTTGTCCTTCAAGGAATCGATCTCGTAGATATCGTTCCCCGCGCCCCCTATCAGCGTGTCGGTACCGCTCCCGCCGATCAGCGTGTCGTTGCCGCCGCCGCCATCGATGACGTCATTGCCGGCGCCGCCATCGATCACATCATCGGCGCCATCGCCGAGGATCCTGTCGTTGCCGGAAGTGGGGTTCGGGGTGAAAGCCATGGAAGCATCCTTTTGGGCGATTCGAATCCGGTCGAACTCGTTACCGAGCGGGTCTTGCCAGCCGCCCAGCAAAGCGGCGGTTTCTACCACGATCTCGTTAAGTTAATCCATTCGGCGAGTCGTGGCTGTGACGGCGATCACAGAAAGGTGAAATCGCGAAACTCGCACTCCGCCGATGGGCAGGCTCGACGCTATGGCAAAGAGGATGGCGCGCCCGAAGAGACTCGAACTCCTAACCTTCTGATCCGTAGTCAGATGCTCTATCCAATTGAGCTACGGGCGCGGATGCCGATCCAAACTCTACCCCCTTGATAAAAAAGGGGAAAATCATGTCAAGCTTGACTTGCGGGGGGCGAAGCTACACGATGGCCCTCGCCCTGGCAAGCCTTACCGCGCGAAGGCCGGGCCGGGGGCGGAAATCGGCTGGGATAGCAAGGGGGACCGGGATGGCGGCTAGGGCGAGGCGGCGCCGAATTCTTGCCGGCCTTGGTCTGCTTGCGGCCGCGTTTCTTGGCGCCTGCGATTATCTGGGGCCGCCGCCGGCGCCCATCGCACCGCAGCAAGCCGTGCGCGCGACGAGCGCCTCGCCGGTCGCCGCCGAAATCGCGCATCATCGGGAAGGTCTGACCCGGCTTCAACAATCGCTCGACCAGCAGACTCTTCACCGGCAGGAATTGGCGCGAGAGAGAAAAGCGGCGGAGAGCGCCTATCAAGCCATGGCCGCATCGCTCGTCCCGGGCGGGGAATCGCAAAACGCTCGCGATAGCATGGCCGAATTGCGGCGGCAAAACGAAGCCCTCGGCGCGCTCGCCAACGATGCCGCCAATAATGCGGCTTTCGCCGATTACCTCCTCGATGCCATCGCCGCGCTGAAATCGAAAACCGGCTTGGCGGATCGCGACCGGCATCGTCTTAGCGATCTCGGCAAGGAGGCGCGGCGCGCCAAGATCGCGGCCGGGGATTTGCTGACAGGATTGAAAAGCGATCTCGGGCAATCGACGGCCTTTATCGGCGCGGCCGAAGCCCGGTTGGAAAGCCTGGGCCTCGCCGCATCCAGGCCGCAAAGCCGCCTCATCAGCGAGACGGCCGCGCCGCCCTTCGCCGGGGCGGCCGGCCGGCGTCCGCTGGCGACGATCCGCTTTTTAACCCTCAATCCCGCCTATGAGAAGGATTTGCGCGCCGCCGTGACGCGAACGCTCGCCCTCCGGCCGCAAGCCGCTTTCGATATCCTGGCTTTATCGCCGACCGGCGCATCGCCGCTCGAAGCCGCGCAAATGCGCCAGAATGCCAATCGCATCGTTGCCCTTCTGATCGATATGGGCCTTGCCCCCTCCAGGATCGCCATCGCCCAATCCGCCGATCCCGAAATCGACCATGGCGAAATCCGCCTTTTCGTGCGATGATCGTTGCTAGCGCATAGACCTCTACCCAAAAACTCTAACCCGAAACCCGGACCCGGCTGCGAAAGCGGCCGGGTTTCGGTTTCCCTCGCTATCTTGTGATTGGCGTCGCCACCGGAATCGCCGTGAAATGGGCCGATGTCGCGAAACTTCTTCACGGTTCTCTTCCTTGCCGTCGGCTTGCTGCGGGCGGCGATGGCGTTCGCACAATCCGCCGATCCCGCCGAAGCTGCGGCCATCCGCGACATCATCGCCGCGCAGATCGCGGCCTTCCGCGCCGAGGATGCGGAGACCGCCTTCGGTTTCGCCGCGCCCAGCCTGCAACGGAAATTCGGAACGGCCGAGACCTTCATGACCATGGTGCGCGAAGGCTATCAGCCGGTCTATCGGCCGAGCGATTTCGCTTTCCGCGATCTCGTCGCAACGCCGCGTGGTCTCGAACAACGGCTTTACGTTCGCGACGCTTCGGGCATCGGCTATCTCGCCCATTATCTGATGGAACGCCAAGCCGACGGTACTTGGCGGATCGCCGCCTGCTATCTGGAGCGTTTGGGCGATCAGAGCGTTTGACGCCCTGCCTTACATTTCCGTGCGCGCGCCAAGCTCGATGATGCGACCGACGGGAATGCGGAAATAATCCGAGGCGCTGACTTCCGTATTGGCGAGCGAGATGAAGAGCCAGCGCCGCCACGGCCACATGGCCGATTTCTGACGCGGCACGATGCGCTCGCGGCCGATGAAATAGGAAACCGATTGCACGTCGAGATCGAGGCCGAGCGCGGCGGCAAGCCGCATGGCCTTCGGCAAATCGGGATCGTCGGCAAAACCGTAGCGCACGACGAGGCGCCAGAATCCCTTGCCGAGATCGAAGACTTCCACGCGCTCCGCATCGGGAACGAAGGGGCGCGCCTCGGTGATGAGCGTCGCAAGCACGATACGCTCGTGCAGCACGCGGTTATGGCGCATGTTATGGAGCAGCGAGAAAGGCACGCGCGCCTTGTCGGCGGTCAAGAAAAGCGCCGTTCCCGCGACGCGCGTCAGATGGCGCTCGGACAAGGCCGCCAGGAATTCCTCTTCCGTCAGCGAGCCCGAACCGTGGCGCTTGGCGAGCAGCGCGCGGCCATCCATCCAGGTGGAGAGAATGAAGACCAGCAGACCGCCGATCGCCAGCGGGAACCAGGCGCCATCGACGATTTTGAGCATGCTGGCGCTGAAAAGCGCCACTTCGACGACAAGGAATCCGCCGACGATCAGGATCGTCTTCGTGGGCGACCAATTCCAAAGGGCGCGGAAAACGAAGAAGGCGATGATGGAATCGATGATCATCGTCCCCGTCACGGCGATGCCATAGGCATTGGCGAGCCCGCTCGAAGATTTGAAGGCGAGGACGAGACCGAGAACGCAGATCATCAGAATCCAATTGATCTGCGGCACGTAAATCTGCCCGGCATGTTCCTCCGACGTATGGCGGATGATGAGACGCGGACAGAGGCCGAGGCGCATCGCCTGCCAGCTCAGCGAAAAGGCGCCCGAGATCACGGCTTGCGAGGCGATGATCGAGGCCGAAGTCGCCAGCACAATGAGCGGATAGAGGAACCAATCGGGCGCCAGCAGATAGAAGGGCGAAATGACCGCCCCCGGATGCGCGAGAACCAGCGCGCCTTGACCGAAATAATTCAGCATCAAGGCCGGCAGGACGAAGGAGAACCAGGAGAGCTGAATGGGCTTGCGCCCGAAATGGCCGAGATCGGCGTAAAGCGCTTCGGCTCCCGTCACCGCCAGCAGAACGGCGCCCAGAACCGGAAAGGCAATGCCGGTATTGTGAATAAGGAAGCCGATCGCGTAATGGGGCGAAAGCGCCAATAGGATTTCGGGATGCCGCACGATCTGCGCAACGCCGAGAGCGGCGATGGCGCCGAACCACAGAATCATGATCGGCCCGAACAAGGCTCCGACCGATCGCGTGCCGCGGCTTTGCACTAGGAACAGCGCCACGACGATGACGATTGTGATCGGCACGACCCAATGCTCGAGATCGGGTTGAGCGACCTTCAACCCCTCGACCGCGCCGAGGATCGAAATCGCCGGCGTGATCATGCCGTCGCCATAGAACAAGGCGGCGCCGATAATGCCCAACACCAGGAATTTCTCGCGCCGTCCGCCGCCATTGGCCTTTTGCAAGGCGAGACCGATCAAGGCGAGCAATCCGCCCTGCCCCTGATTATCGGCGCGCAGGATCAGGCTCGCATATTTGAGACTGACGATGATGGTGACGATCCAGAAGATGAGCGAGAGGATGCCGAAGACATGCGCTTCGGCCGCCATCGTCTCCCCGGCGCCGCTGAAGGCTTCGCGCAAGGTATAAAGCGGCGAGGTGCCGATATCGCCATAGACGATGCCAAGCGCGCCGATGGCCAGCGGTAAAAGGCGATGCTCGGTCGTCCCGGCGGAAGCGGGACCCTTTTCGGTGATGGGCGATGCCGTCATGATCGATCTATGGCTTCCCCGTTAATACCTCTCGCTATGCGCAACGGCATAAGGAAACGGGGGCTGGAACATCCTCTCGACAAGGCCGATAGGGCCGGATGGCGGCGCATCCTGTCACCTCGTCGCCCGGAGCGCAAGAGGGTTATTGTGCAGCGCAACATAACAGTTGATCGATATCCGGCGATACACCGGAAATCGCGATTGCGACCGGTCGCGGGCTAGGCTAAATAATTGCACCGCATCGATATTTGCCGAGATCAGGGGGAATCATGGCCGAGCCGAATAAGACCTTCCCGGTTTCTTGGGAAGAATTGCACCGCACCGCCAAGGCCTTGGCTTGGCGCCTCGTCGGGCTTGGTCCCTTCCAGGGCATCGTCGCCATTACGCGGGGCGGCCTCGTTCCGGCGGCGATCATCGCGCGCGAACTCGATATCCGCCTCATCGATACCGTCTGCATGTCGAGCTATTCCGATGCCCATCGCCAGGGCGAGATCAATGTCCTGAAAACCGTGCCGGGCGATGGCGAGGGCTGGCTCATCATCGACGATCTCGTCGATACCGGACGGACGGCCAAGCATGTGCGCGATCTCCTGCCGCGCGCGCATTTCGCGACCATTTACGCGAAACCCGCCGGAAAGCCGATGGTCGATACCTTCGTGACCGAAGTCTCCCAGGATACTTGGATCTATTTCCCCTGGGACATCGAACCGCAATTCGTCCAGCCGATCGTCAAGATGCGCGGTCGTTAGGCGATCGCGGAGCCAGGCGGCGTTATTCCGCCGCCTTGCCCTTCCCCTCCGCTTCCTTCAGCAGGCGCTCGGCCAATTGCCGCTTGGCAGCGGCATCCATCTTCTTCAATTCGTTGTTCAGCACGCGCTCGTTGATCGATTGATTCCAATAATCGAGCGTCTCGAAACCGAGCAGCGCCGATTTGCCGATGAACTGACGCAGAACCTCGTTGGTCGGCCCCATCACCCAGCCGGCCTTGCCGTCGCGCAGATAACGTTCGATGCCGAGGCCGGGCTTGTAGCCCGTGCCGCCGCAAGCATGCAGCATCTTGTCGGAGACATGCGCGACATTCTTGGCCGCGTTGAATTTCACCATCCACATCCAATGCAGATATTTGGCGCGCGGCAGCAGCGTCAAATCCTTATGGATCGACCAATCGCAATTCTTCGTCGCCTCGTCCAAGGCCTTGCCCATCAGGAAGACGAGCGCGCGGGCGGCGTTGGTATCGCTCAAAGCTTCGCCGACATAATCCTGGATGGTCGGGTAATCGGCGACCCGCATGCCGACATCGACATGCTTTTTCGTCGTCGTATGGCGCTTGGCGATATCGAGCATGCCCATGGCGATGCCGTTCCAGCAAGAGGACGAGCAGAGCAGGAAGAAAGGATCGACGCATTCGTCGTTGGAATTGGCGCCGTCGCCTTTCGGCCCGACCATGCGATCCTTCGGGATCGTCGCGTCGATCTCCAGCGTTCCCGATTGATTGCCGCGAAGACCGAGACCGTCCCATTTCGAGGGTTCGGCCTTGGCTTCGTCGCCCATGATCAGCCAGCAGGTGAGATCGGCGTAATTGCCGCCGAAATCGGGGCTCGTCGTTTGAACGATATACCAATCGGCAAAGCCGCCCGAAGTCGTCCACGAGGCTTTCTTGCGCACCTTCCAACCATCGGCGGTCTTTTCGGCGCCGGAGGAAACCGGATACCAGAAATGCGATCCCGTCTCGGGATCGGAATAGGACAGCGTGCCGATGAAGACGTCCTTGTCGAGGCGGCGGAGAATGTTCTGCAGGGTGGGATTGTCGTGATGGCGCAGCAAGGCCGCCGCCACGGCACCCAGATGCATCGTATAGCACATCGCCGTCGAGGCGCAGCCATAGCGCGCGATCGTTTCAACCACCATCGCGGCGCAGACGTGATTTTCGCCGAGGCCGCCCAGCGATTTCGGCACGATCAAGCCCAAGAGACCGAGCTTCGCCAGGGCTTCGAAATTCTTGCGCGGGAAGATCAGCTTCTTATCGAATTCGACGGCATTGTCGCGCAAGGCGGTGCGCGCCAATTCGATCAGCTTCTGCTGCAATTCCTTCTGCGTCGGCGTTAGCAGCCAATGCGGATCGTATTCGGCGCCGATGCCCCAGAAGGGTTCGCCTCCCCATGTCTTTTGCATATGACCTCGCCAGATTGCTAAAGGTGGGCGGGTTCGACGGCGAAAGCACGACGGATCGTCGTCTCCTTGCCCTCGTCTCCCCAGGGTCTTCCCCTGGGTTGCGAGATTATCGCAAGGCGAAGCCGGGTCGCAACAGATGGCTTACCAAAACCGTATCTTTCGTGACCAATTCAGCGCCAATCCCGAAGACGCGCTTGGGCCGTCCGCTTCATTCGGCAAGCTTGGCATAGGCGCCGCGGAAATAGGCGAGCGGCCGGGCCTCCGGCCGGTGATCGAAGCGCAAGACCTCGCCAACGAAGATCAGATGATCGCCGCCTTCATGGATGGCATGGGTGCGGCATTCGAACCGCGCCAGCGCGCCCACGAGGATCGGCGTGCCCGTCGCCCAGGTTTCGAAATCGATGCCGGTCCATTTGTCGGCGAGCGCGCGGGCGAAGATTCGCGAAAGCTCGCCTTGGCCATCGGCCAGGACATGGATGGCGAAAGCCTGGGCGGCGACGAAGGCGGCGAGGCTATAGGCCCGCCGATCCAGACTGAAGAGGACGAGCGGCGGGTCGAGCGACACCGAATTGAAGGAATTGGCGGTGATGCCGATCGGCATTCCGTCCGGCGCCCGGGTCGTGACGACGGTGACGCCGGTCACGAAACCGCCGAGAGCATTCCTGAATTCGCGCGAATCGAAAGCCATGCGCCCCTCCCGACGATCAACCTAATCGCGGTCGCGCGGTCATTTCAACCGGCGCGGTCGAGCCAGGGCGAACGATAGCCGTCGCGGCGCCAAAGGATGGGGAAGAAACTTTCATCCATGGCGAGGTCGCCCTGCCGCCGATAGCGGCTATAGATATAGCTGACATTTTTAGGATGGAATTGCGCGGAAGCTTCGAGGCAATGCGAAACGAGCGAACGGCGCGGCCGATCGGCGCGATTGGGGCCGGAGCCGTGCCAAGTTCGGCCGTGATGAATGACGGCATCGCCGGCCGCGATCTCGATCGGCACGATATCGAGGGCGAGGCCGCAGGCGGCAGCGGCCATTTCGAGTTCGGCCCGGTAATCGGCCGGCGCGTGGAATTGCGCAATCGGCGGCGATAGCGGCCAAAGATGCGAGCCACGCGCATATTCGATCGTGCCGCCGGCGGCGGTAGTCTCGTCGAGCGGCATCCAACACGTGGCGAAGCCCGGCGGCGTCACCCAATGGCAATAGGAATCGTCTTGATGGAACCCCAGCGATTTGGCGCCGGGCGGTTTCCAGATGACATTATCCTGAGCGATCCGCGCGCCCGACCAATCCATGAGACTGGCGACGGCTTCGCCCACTTTGGCGGCGAGCACGATCCTCGCGATGACGGGATCGGATTTCCAGCCATTGCAAATCTGCCGCGAGAGATCGGGCGAATCGCGCCCCTCGCGCCAATTCCATTCGTCGGGATAAAGCCCGGTCGCGAATTCGCCCTTGAAGAGGGGCGAAAACCGCTCCCGGGCGGCGGCGATTTCATCCGATGTCAGGAATTGGCGCAAAATAACGAAACCATCGCGACGGAATTTTTGGACTAGGCCGTCGTCGATCGCCATAATCCCCATCCCCTTTTCGCGGCAACGGCGGGGCCCATCCCCGGCCCCGCCGTTCTTCCCGCTTGCGGACCCAACCCCTTTAGAGCGTGAAGAGCCAATTAACCAGCAGAAGCTTGGATTGCTGTCATAATTCCGCACACATGATCAGATCATGGATCGGCATATCAGGCGACCAAATCCTCAGCTCCTGTCCGCCTTGATTCGGCAAGGCTCATCATGTGACAAATTGCCTTGGCAATCTAGCCCTTTCCGCAGGCCGTGTCGGGCAAATTACAATGGATTAGCGGGGGGCTGAAGAAACTATACGATCGCAGAATTGAGGTTAAGCGTATATGGCTAAGCCTAAGGGTTTCACTCCGGCGATCCGCCTGCTGCGAGAGGATTTTCTGCGCTGGCAATGTCGGCTGCGGCAAATGGCGATGCGCGAGGATGGCGGCAGACCCTCGCCCGGAATGCGCGCGACGATTTATGCCGAAAGCGGGGCTATCCTCGCCTCCGGAATCGCGATGCTGATTCATAAATCCGAGAAACCCGGCGCCGGTCGAAAATCGACCTCGCCCTTAGCGGAGACGACGGCTCTCTTCCGCCATCAGGCGCTGAAAACGCAAGATCCCGTCGAACGCTGGGAAAAAGCCGTCGAACACATGGCCGCCGGCTATTTCCAGCAGGCGGTCAATTTCGGCGATACGCTGACGGCGCTTTTCGCCGCGCCGCATGCCCTCGGCGCTTGCGATCTCGTTTTTGCGGAATACGGCCAGGGCTATCGCCTGCATTGCCGGGCCGAGCTACTCGTCCCCGGCAGCGCGCTTTACGACGCCACTTATTGGCACAATTTCCTGTTCAATCCGCGTTTGCCGGAAGACCCGACGATCCTTGCCTATCGCCCCGATTGGCGAAAATCGGGCCGCCTATCGCCTGCGGTCTAGAATTTGCGATAAGCCTTGTTGAGATCGACCATCGGGTGCTGGCGCGACATCTGGAACTTGATCAGCAATTCGCGCGCGATCATGTCGCGATCCTGCTGATTGTCCGGCAGCTTCATCGATTTCGGCACCGTCACCCAACCGTTGACGTTGCGGTCGAAAACGGCGGCGCGGCCTTCCTCGTAGCCCATATGCACGTCTTCCAGCCAGTTAAGATCGTCCCAGCCCATGATCTCCATGTATTTTTTCAGGAAGGGCGTCAGACGGCGATAATCGGGCACTAGATTCACGTCATAGCGATAGCCGATATGCTGGCCGATCTCCTTTTCGCGTTTGGAATCGAGACCCGACCCTTTCAGATATTTGTCGATATCGGCCTTAGCGGCTTTGGCGGGCTTGCCTTTCGCAGGCTTGCGCGATGCTGCCATGATCTTCGCTCCTCTCGCTCTCAATAGCGCGTCATGTCGGGTCGGCCGACCGTATGCTGCGATCCGGCCAAGGGCACCTGAGCGAGTGCGGATGCCTCCATCGTCAGGGCCGCCAAATCTTCCGGCTCCAACGAATGCACATTGGTCTTGCCGCAGGCACGGGCCATCATCTGGCATTCGATGGCGAGGCAATGTAGGAAGTTATAAACGCGCTCCGCCGCCTCGTCGGGGTTGAGGCGCGCGCGCAGCTTGGGATCCTGCGTCGCGACGCCGACCGGGCAGCGCCCGGTATGGCAATGATAGCAATAGCCCGCCTCGCAACCGACCTCGTTCGGATAATCGGCTTCGGGGATATCCTTATTGCAATTCAGCGCCATCAAAGCCGCATGACCGATGGCGACCGCGTCGGCGCCCAAGGCCAAGGCTTTCGCGACATCGCCGCCATTGCGGATGCCGCCGGCATAGACGAGGCTGATCTCGCCCGATTTGCCGACATCCTCAAGCGCCTTGCGCGCCTGACGGATGGCGGCGATGCCGGGAACGCCGGTTTCCTCGGTCGCGATATGGGGGCCGGCGCCGGTGCCGCCTTCCATGCCGTCGATATAGATGGAATCGGGGCCCGTCTTCGCGGCCATGCGCACGTCGTCATAGACGCGGGCGGCGCCGAGCTTCAGCTGGATCGGAATCTCGCCATTGGTCGCTTCGCGGATTTCCTGAATCTTGAGGGCGAGATCGTCCGGCCCCAGCCAATCGGGATGGCGCGCCGGCGAGCGCTGATCGATGCCGGCGGGCAGCGAGCGCATCTCGGCCACCTGATCCGTCACCTTCTGGCCCATGAGATGCCCGCCCAGCCCCACCTTGCAGCCCTGGCCGATGAAGAATTCGCAGGCATCGGCGAGGCGCAAATGATGCGGATTGAAGCCGTAGCGCGATTGGATGCATTGATAGAACCATTTCGAACTATAGCGCCGCTCGTCGGGGATCATGCCGCCCTCGCCCGAACAGGTTGCCGTCCCCGCCATGGTGGCGCCGCGCGCGAGCGCGATCTTCGCCTCGAAACTCAAGGCGCCGAAGCTCATGCCGGTAATGTAGACCGGGATATCGAGTACCAAGGGCCGCTTCGCCTTAGGGCCGATCACGGTCCGGGTTTCGCATTTCTCGCGATAGCCTTCGATGACGAAACGCGTCAGCGTACCCGGCAGGAAAGTAAGATCATCCCAGGTCGGAATCTTCTTGAACAGCGAGAAGCCGCGCATGCGGTAGCGGCCGAGTTCCGACTTGATATGAATGTCGTCGATGACGTTGGGCGGAAAGATGAAACTATTGCCCAAGCGATGCGTATCGCGCGCCAGCGGTTTCTTTTTCGCGCCCGCCTTACGGCCCGATTTCGATCGCAGGGATTGGGTTGCCGATTTTGCCTTTGCCATGATGGTCGATCCTCGATCCTGATGAATGTCGGGCCGGTGATTAGAGAATCAGCTTCTTTTCGCTCGGCTCCAGATTGTCGTAATTCCAGAGCTGCTTGCCGGCGACGATCTTGGTCATCGCCTTGACGCCCTTGGGCGCCTTCAGTCCGTATTGCTTCAGCTTGCGTTCGAGCCACGCGCAATCGAGATCGGTCATCTCGGCCGGCACCGCATCGACGCCGAGCCCGGCGATCTTGCCGCCGACATAGATCGTGCCGTCATACATCGAATCGCCGAGATTCTTCCCGGCATCGCCCAGGATCACCATGCGGCCGCGCTGCATCATGAAACCGCAGAAAGCGCCGCAACGACCGCCGACCAGGATGGTGCCGCCCTTCATATCGATGCCCATGCGCGCGCCGACATCGCCCATGCAGACGAGATCGCCGCCGCGCAAGGCCGCGCCGAAGGTCGAGCCGGCGTTCTTCTCGACGATGACGGTTCCCGCCAGCATGTTCTCGGCGCAGGACCAGCCGACGCGCCCCTTGATGCGGATATTCGGCCCGTCGATCAAACCGCAGCCGAAATAGCCGAGGCTGCCTTCGATCCGCAGGTTGAGCCGGTTGAGCAAGCCGACGGCGACGCCGTGCTTGGCGCCCGGATTCTTCATCACGATGCTGCCATAGCCCTTACTCATGAGATCGCGCAGTTTGAGATTGATCTCGCCGGGCGTCATCTTGGCGGCATCGAATTCCGTGCGCTTGTTGAAATCGACGTCGAACGCCTCGGGATAGGTGAAATTCTCCTCGGCGCTGGCCGAAAAGAAACGCTGCTGGGTGCGGCCCGAAAGCGTCTCGGTATGCATGCCCATGTCGTGCGATTTGGTCCTGAGCGCCATATTGCCCCCGATATTCCGTTATGCCGATGATCGCCGTCGCTTGTCAGCGTTTCCAGACGCGCACTTCGCCCTCGTAGGGATCGAAGGTATCGATCTCATGCGGGAAGACGGAGCGGATCGCCACTTCCTCGGAAGCGAGCGCGATGAATTTGTCGCTTTCGTAAAGCACCATGGGCTTCGCTGCCATGGTATCCTTGGCCATGCCGAGACTATCCGAGGTCGCGACGAGATAGGTGAAGACGCCGTCCAATTCCTCGATCGAATCCTTCATCGCGTCGTCGAGCTTGGCGCCCGATTGCATTTTGTCGGCGAGATAAACGGCGATCAATTCGCTGTCGCAATTCGACATGAAGCGATGACCGCGCCGCTCCAGCGCCCGGCGCCCCGACCAGTAATTGGTAAGCTGGCCGTTATGGACGACGGCGACATCGGCGAAGGGATAGGCCCAATAGGGATGCGCCGAACGGATATCGACATCCGATTCGGTTGCCATGCGCGTATGGCCGAGGGCATGGCTGCCGGTGAAACCTTTCAGATGATAATGCCCGGCAACCTCGCCGGCATCGCCGAGATCCTTGATCAATTCCAATCCGTAACCGAGCGAGAGGATTTCCGCACCCTCGATATCCTCGACGTAATCGGCGAGCTTGCGCTTGTCGCCGCCGTAATCGAGCGTGTAGCGGAAGGCATATTCGGTCGCCGCCTCGGCGGCGACGATACCGGCACCCAATTCCTTCAATCGCCGATCGACTTCGGCGCGGCGTTCCTTCACCTGGTCGTGGATGCGGAAACCGTGCTTCATCTCCTCCTGCTCGGCGAGTTTGAAGCGCATGACCAAGGTATTGGCTTTGGGGCTGCCGTAAAGGGCGAACCCCGTCGAATCCGGACCGCGATGCTTCAGGCTTTGCAGCATCGCCGTCATTTCGCTGCCGATATCGCCGCTTTTGCCGCGATGGATGAGGCCGGCAATTCCACACATAGCGTTTCTCCTTGCTGGGCTGGCCGTTGGCTCAGGGCAGGCAATCCCAATAGGTTTCGAGATCCCAATGCGTGACGGTCGACATGTAGCGTTCCCATTCGTCGCGCTTGTAATGCATGAAAACGCGCATCATGTCGCCGGGCATGGCCTTGTTGATGACGTCGTCCTTTTCGAGATGGTCGAGCGCATCGCCCAGCGACATCGGCAATTTCTTCACCTTCTTGCCGGCGGCGATGGCCTCGTACATGTTGCGCTCTTCGGGTTCGCCGGGATCGTATTTGTTGCTGATCCCATCGTCGAAGGCCATGAGCAAAGCGGCGGCCATCAGATAAGGATTGACCGCCGAATCGACCGAGCGATATTCGAACCGCCCCGGCGCCGAAATGCGCAGCGCGCAGGTGCGGTTCTGATAGCCCCAATCGGCGAAGACCGGCGCCCAGAAGCCGGTATCCCAAAGCCGGCGATAGGAATTGACCGTCGAGGAACCGATGGCGGTCAAGGCGCCGAGATGGCGGATAACGCCGCCGATGCAATTCAACCCGATCGGCCCGGGCTTCGCCTGACCTTTGAGCGGCAGGAAGGTATTCTCGCCGCCCTTGCGATAGGCGAAGACATCCTTCATGCCGGGCAAGGGATCGTTATGGAGCTCGTTGAGGCGATCCTCGCCGCCGCGCCAGAGCGACAAATTGTGATGGCAGCCCGAGGCCGAAACGCCCATGAAGGGCTTGGGCATGAAGCAGGCGATGAGATTGTTCTCGCGTGCGACCTGAGCGCAAATCTGCCGATAGGTCGTCAGGCGATCCGACGTGCGCAGGCAATCGTCGAACATGAAATTGAGTTCGAGCTGGCCGGGCGCGTCCTCGTGATCGCCCTGGATCATGTCGAGCCCCATGGCCTGGGCGTATTCGATGACTTTCAGGAAGACGGGGCGCAGGCTCTCGAATTGGTCGATGTGATAGCAATTCGGTTTGGAGAAGCCGCCATCGGGCAAACCGTCGGTGCCCTTTTTCAGCCACATCATCTCCGGCTCGCAGCCATGGCGGAGATGCAGGCCCTTATGCTTCTTCTGGAAGGCCTCGTGAATGCGCCGGAGATTGCCGCGGCAATCGGATGTCAAATAGCCGCCGGGATTTTCCTTTTCCTCGCGATTGCGGAAACAGGTGCAGAAGACCCGCGCCACGCGCTTATCCCAGGGCAATTGCACGAAAGTCTCGGGATCGGGAATGCCGACGAGCTCGGAGGCTTCCGGCCCGTAGCCGATATAATTGCGCCGCCGATCGACGAAGAGATTGGCGGTCGAGCCGTAGACGAGCTGGAAGCCGCGCTCGGCGACCGATTCCCAATGATCGGCGGGAACGCCCTTGCCGACGATGCGGCCCGTCACCGAAACGAATTGGTAATAGATATATTTGATGCCGAGCGCGTTGATCTTGGCGCGCACCTGTTTGACGAGTTCCTTGCGCTCCTTGCCGGCGACATAGGCTTCGAGTTCCGTCATGGCGATTCCCCTAACGACTGGCCGCCGTTTGCGGTCGGCCGGATTGGCAAGGGCCGTTTGGGCCCGGTTCATTGGCCGGGAATTGGGCGCTTTTCGGCAGGATTGGTCGGAATTTCCGAGACCTAGCGAATCGTCTCATTGACCGATGCCGCAGGAAAACGCCATAATCCGCTGGCGAAGTCGACTCTCGCACGATCGCTCGATTTTGCCAACCGATTTTTAGGACGGCCTGGAAATGGCTAGAATTGGTTTATCGGACGAAGCCAATCCACCGCGATCCGGCTTCCCGGCCGATCGCTCGCGCGGCTCGGCCTGGGTCGCGGCGCAGATTCGCCGCGCCATCCTCGACCATTCCATCCGACCGGGCGAGAAGCTCCCCGCCGAACGGCAATTGGCGATCGATTACGGGCTTGCGCGCGCGACGGTCCGCCTCGCCCTCATGCAGCTCACGAAAGAACGCTTGCTGATCCGCAAGATCGGCAGCGGCACCTATGTGACCGACCAGCCGGTGAGCGGGATCGGCGATATCGCCGATTCGACCTCGCCCCTCGAATTGATCGAGGCGCGGCTCGCCCTCGAACCCCATATGACGCATCTCGCCGTTTTGCAGGCGACCGCGCGCGACCTCGAACGTCTCGGCGAGGCCTGCGCTCTCGCCGAATCCGCCGGCAGCGATGCCGAACGCTTCACCGAGGGCGATACGCAATTCCATTTGCGCATCGCCGAGGCGACCAATAACCGCCTGATCCTCTGGCTCTATCATCAGATCAACGATATTCGCGGCCACGCGCAATGGCGCAGCATGCGCGATAAGGTGCTGACGGCGGAACGTATCGACGAATATAACCGCCAGCATCGCGAACTCCTGGCCGCCATTGCCGCTCGCGACGCCGAAGGCGCGGTCGCCATCGTCACCAGCCATTTGCGCGCCGCGCGCCGGCAATTGCTGGGGACCGATTCGCGATAAAGGCGAAAGACTTATGCGATGGGTGCGGTCATCGTCACCGCCAATGCCCGCGAATTGAAGCGCACCCTACGGATTAAGCGTCGGGACTTGGCTTTCCTGAATTTCGCGGCCCCTGAACCGCAAGGCGTTTCATAGGCGGCTCGTGAGCGTCGCTCCGGCGATGCCGGCACCGATCAACAAGCCGCCGCCCAGACGATGCACAAGGCGCAAGACGGCGCCTCTGCCGAGGAGGCCGCGCAATCGGGCGGCGAGCAGCACGTAAAGCAGCACATTGCCGAAAGCGAGGGCGAGGAAACTCGCCTCGAAGATCAGCATCTGCATCCAGAAATCGCCGGCGGGGTCGAGGAATTGCGGCAGGAAGGCGATGAAGAAGGTCAAGCTTTTCGGATTGAGCGCCGTCACCGCCCAGGCATGGAAGGCCATGCGCCCGGCCGCGACGGGAGCGCGTTCCGGCAAGGAATCCGGCCGATCGCCGGCCCGCCAGAGCTTGATGCCGAGCCAGACGAGATAGCAGGCGCCGAGCCATTTCAGCAGAGTGAAGATCGTCGCCGAGGTCGCGAGCAAGGCGCCGAGCCCCAGCAGGGAAAAGGTCATGGCCGTGAAATCGCCGAGCGCCACGCCGATCGCCATCGGCAGGGCCGTGCGCCAGCCTTGGCCGAGCGCATAGGAAAGCACGAGCAAAACCGTCGGCCCCGGTATCGCCACCAGAATCGCCGAAGCGGCCAGAAAAGCGAGCCAAGTTTCGATCGTCATAGGCGCGGCCTCAGGTTTGCCTCCTGCTCGCGCCCCAGTCTAAAGCGCGACCGACGAAATTCAACTCCACGGGAAGGGCGAATTCGAGGTCGGATGCAGCCGCCCTTCGGCGAAGCGCGAGAAGCGGAAGGGCCGCAGCAATTCGTCGCCGAGGCCGCAGATATCCTCCGCCACCAATTTGCCGACGCCGATCATCTTATAGCCGTGATTGGAATCGGCGATGATATAGACGTTGTGGCAGAAGCGATCGAAGACCGGAAAACTGTCGGCGGTGAAACAGCCGATCCCGCCCGATGGTTCGTCCTTGTATTTCGGCATTTGGCCTTCGAAGCGCTTCTGGCAGAAGGCGAGCGCCGAAACCCACATATGCGCGAAATCGGCGCCGACCACGAAATCCGGGCTTTCGGGACCATAGGGATCGACCGCCACCTGATCGACCGGCGCCTTCACCTTGAACGGCATGGCACCGCCCTGGACGCCGCCGAAATGAAAGTCCGGCTTGTAATAGATGCCCCAGAGCTTATCGGTGATGAGCGATCCGTCGATTGTCGAATAAAGCGGCGCATCGGTATCGACATGCAGCACGGGCGGCATCTTGCCGTCATTGGTTTTCTGATAATCGGGATCGACGCCGAGCGTCCCTTCCTGCAGCGACCAATAAACCCACATCGGCACATTGTCGTGGCGCTTGCCGTCGCGCCCCTTGATCGAAATCGCGTTCGGGAGATCGAGCATATTCCAGATGGAGCGTACCCAGGGCCCGACACCGGCAATGACGTAATCGCAGGCGATATTGCCTTTATCGGTTTCGACTTGCGTCACGGCGCCGGCATTGTCGCGCTTGAAGCCGGTTACCTTGACGCCGGTGACGATGCGTACATCCTCCGCCTCCGCCTTCTTGGCGAGGCCGTAGATCGAAGCCGTATTATTGGCATAGCCGCCTTTTTTCTCGTGCAGGACGGAGGTAATGCCCTTGGCCTGCCAATCGTGGAACAGCCCCTTCATGTAAGCGAGGCTATCCTTCTCGCCCTCGATGAAGACCGAGTCGTAGCCGATCTCCTTCTGCTGGGCGTAGATCGAGGCGACGTCCTTGTGCATCACTTCCGGGCTGATCTGCATATAGCCGACCGGATGATAAGAGAAAGCCTTGGGATCGCTTTCCCAGACGGAGACCGAATGGGCCATCAGGCGGCGCATGGCGGGTTGGAAATAATTGTTGCGCACGACCCCGCAGGCGATGCCCGAAGCGCCGGCGGCGATCGCCGTCTTGTCGAGGACGAGGATATCCTTGCCGCTGCCGCGCCCCGATCGCCGCAGGGTTTCGGCGAGATGCCAAGCCGAAGAAAGGCCGTGAATGCCGGCGCCGATAACGACATATTTGACATGAGACGGCAGAGCCATGACGATCTCCTGGAAGGGGATGAATCTCGCCGCCATGATGGGGGGAGCGTCCTCGCCATTCTCGCCTCTTTACGGCATGAATGATCCTAAATCGACATGATCCGGAAGCCCGATCGCTCCTGACCGTTAAACCCGCCTCTTCGGAAGGATTTCATGGAAAATTCGCAGCGCTCCTGGCCGGCCGATCTTCTGGCTCAGGATTTTCGAGACCGCCGCATCCTCGTCACCGGCAGCAGCCGCGGCATCGGCGCCGCTCTCGCCAGCGCCTTTGCCGATCTCGGCGCGCGGGTCGCGCTGCATGGCGCGAGCCTCGGCGAGGATTTGCGGCGCACGGGCGATCGCGTCGCTCGTTCCGGGCGGAAACCCCTGACGCTGATCGGCGATTTCCGCCAATCGCGCGAAATCGAGCGGGTGATCGATGCGGCGGTTTCCGGCCTCGGCGGTCTCGACATTCTCGTCAACAATGCCGGCACGATGATGGGCCGCCATGCGGCCGAATCCATCGCCGACGAGACCTTGGAGGCTATTCTCGCCTTGAATGCGCGCGCGCTCTCCGTCGCTTGCCGCCGCGCCATTCCGGCGCTGAAAGCGGGGCGCGATCCCGTTATCCTCAACACGGTCTCGATCTCGGCAAGGACCGGCGGCTCGCCCGGCTCCTCGGCCTATAGCGCGGCCAAGGCCTATGCCGCGACCTTGACGCGCGCTCTCGCCGTCGAACTCGCGCCCCAGCGCATCCGCGTCAATGCCGTTTCGCCGGGCACGATCATGACCGATTTCCATCGCCGTTATTCGACGCCCGAAAAATTGGCCGCGACGGCGGAGCGCATTCCGATGAAACGCCTGGGCGAGGCCGAGGATTGCATCGGCGCCTATCTCTTCCTCGCCTCGCCGAGTTTGGCGGGCTATATCACCGGCCAAATCGTCGAGGTGAATGGCGGCGCGCTCATGCCGTGATCGCCTCCGCCATTGGGCAAACCCCGCATCGCGTTGGCGCCGCGCCGCGCCTAGCATCGGCATTGATTTCATTGCCATCAACGCTTACACTTGGGTCGAGATTTGGGAGGGCAAAATGGCCAGCCTCACGATTCGCAACCTCGAAGACCACATCAAGCACCGCTTGCGCGTCCGCGCCGCCGAGCATGGCCGCTCGATGGAAGAAGAAGCCCGGAACATTTTGCGCCAGGTGATGGGCGAAGGCGTACCGCCGCGCAATCTCGCCGCCGCGATCCGTGCTCGCGTCGCGCCCCTCGGCGGCATTGATCTCGACCTGCCGCCACGCGAACCCCAGCGCGCGCCGCGTGGCTTTACCAAGCGGCGCGGATGATCGTCCTCGACACCAACATCGTTTCCGAATTGCTGAAGCCCGCTCCCGCTCCACGGGTCGAGGCTTGGCTGGCCGCGCAGGATGGGGCAAACTTGTATTTCACGGCGGTGGGCGAAGCCGAATTGCGACACGGCGTGGCGATCCTGCCGGCGGGCCGTCGGCGCCACGCATTGTCCGAAGCCATCGAAGACATGCTGGAAGAAGATTTCCGCGACCGCATCTTACCCTTCGACCGAGTCGCCGCTCGGGTCTATGCCGTCATCGCCGCCGAGCGTCGCGCCGCCGGCCGGCCGATCAGCCAATTCGATTGCCAGATCGCCGCCATCGCCCGCGCCCACGAGGCCGCCGTGGCGACTCGCAATACCCGCGATTACCAGGGTTGCGGGGTTGCGCTGATCGATCCCTGGCGGCAGACCCGCGGCGCGCTCATGCCGTGACCGGCAAGGGATCGGCGAAAATCGGTTCGGCGAGGCCGGCCATTCCGGGATCGGCCTTGAAGAGGCCGCCCGCGAGGGGCGCCTTCGCCGCATCCTCGGCACTCATATCCGCCGCCGCGGTCGTGATGTAGAGATCGGTAAGGTCGGGGCCGGCGAAGGCGCAGCTCGTGACGAAGGGGGCCGGCACTTCGATGACGCGATCGCGCGTTCCTTCGGGCGTGAAGCGCGTGACGCGCCAGCCGCCCCAATGACAGGCCCATAACCCGCCTTCGGCATCCACCGTCAAGCCGTCGGGATAGCCTTCCTCGGCGGAAAAGCGCGCGAAAATACGGCGCCCCGAAATCGCGCCGGCCCTCGGGTCGAGATCGTAGAGATAGATAATTCCCGCCATCGTATCGGAAAAATAAAGCCGCCGCCCGTCGGGACTGAAAGCGGGGCCGTTGGAACAGGCGAAGCCCTCATCCATGACGCGGACACCGCCATCGGCAGCGATGCGATAGAGCTTGCCGATGGGATCGGCCTCCCGGACATGCGAGGAGCCCAGCCAATAGCGCCCCTGGCGGTCGATCTTGCCGTCATTGAACATCGTGTCCTCGGGCCGATCATTGGCCGCGACCCAGGGTCGGAGGCGCCGCGCGTCGAAATCGCAGAGGAAAATCTCGCGCGTATGGGCGAGCAGCAATCGCCGGCCGCAAAAGACGATGCTGCCGAGCAAGGGCGGTAAATCGAGAACCCAAGCCTCGTTTCGATTCTCCGCCGGATCGAACCGAAAAATCGTCGGCCGCTTAAGATCGATCCAGTAAAGGCGCTGCTCGCTTTCGCGCCAAAGCGCCGATTCGCCCAAAGCCGCACCCTGCGGAACGACGCAATGCGCCATCACCATGCCGCCCTCCCCTTTTCGATCCCCCGTCATCATGGCAGAGGGAGCGAATGGCCGCCAGGGGCCGCGATCTATTCCGCCGGATGCCGACCGCGCCGGCGCACAATCTGATAGGGGCGGAAGAGATAGCCCAAGGGCGCGCTCCAAATATGCACCAAGCGCGAGAAGGGAAAAATCAGGAAGAGCGTATAGCCCAACAAAAGATGTGCCTGATAGACCCAGGAGATGGTTTGCAGCGCCGCGACGTCGAGCGTCCGGAAGGTGACGAGGCGCTGGATATAATCCGACAGAATCAGCATCACGCTGCCATCGGGATGCTGGGCCGAATGATAGATCGAAACGAGGCCCAGCGCCAATTGCGCCCAGATCAGCAGCACAACGGCGATATCCATGCGCGTCGAGGTCGCGCGGATGCGCGGATCGGTCAAGCGGCGATGGATCAGCAAAGTAAGACCGACGAAACAGAGCGTGCCGAAAATGCCGCCCGCGATCATGGCGAGGCTTTGCTTGGTCTCGACCGAGATGAATTTCGTATAAAACTCGTGCGGCGTCAGCAAGCCGACGAGATGGCCGAGGAAGAGCAGCAGAATGCCGACATGGAAAAGATTGGAACCCCAGCGCAATTGCCGCGCGCGCAGCAACTGGCTCGATCCCGAACGCCACGTATATTGCTCGCGATCGAAACGAATGAGAGAGCCGAGAAGAAAAACCGCGAGGCAGAGATAGGGATAGGTCGCGAATCCGAATCCGTAAAGCGTATCGATCATGATTTCCTCCCGGGGCGGGGCGCCGTTTCCGTCATACCGGCTTGCAGACGCGCGACGAGATCGGCGCTGGCCGAGCAGGTTCCGGGCTGGGCGCCGGGGCCGAATTCGACCGGCGCCTCGGCCCATTCGGAATCGATATCCTCGGCCTCCATCGGCGCGGGCGATGTCGCCGGAATTCCGGCCAGCGCCAGAATGGCGGCGAGCGGCGCGGCATAGCGCGATTCGCGCGCAACCAAGCCGGCATGGATGCGCTGTAGGACCCAGCCCGTCGCCAGCAATTCCTCGCGCGCCTGCGCGATCGGCAGATGCGAGAGATATTCGAGGAACATCGGCAGGAAATCCGGCAATTCGCGGCTATCGGCGAAAAGCCCGACGGCCTCGTAATGCGACTTGAGATCGACCATGGCCTGACCGCGATCGCGGGATTCGCCATGCACATGCTCGAAAAGATGCAGCGAGACTTGACGCCCGCGATCGAACAGCTCGACATAGCGCTCCTGCGCCTCGATCAGATCCTCGGCGGAAAGATCGTCGGCGAAGCGCCGAAGATCGGCAAGCAGCGCGCTGGAGAGCAACCGGTCTTCCTCGAGCGCGGCGACGATTTCCGGCAAGGTGCCGATCAGCGCCGGATTGGGATAGGTGATGAGCCAGCCCAGAGCCTTGAAGGTCAACATCATGCGCGCTCCTTTTCCATCTCCCGCCGGTGCCGGCCGATCGCGGCCTGCGGCGCGCCGTCGCCGAAGAGGCTGGCGACGCTGCTGCCGCCCGAACAGCCATTGCCGAAGCTGAACCCGCAACTCGCCTTGAGATCGAAGGCGTTTTCCGCATATTCGCGATGCGTCGTCGGAATCACATAGCGATCCTCGTAATTGGCGATGGCGAGATAGCGATACATCTCGTCGATCTCAGGTCTAGTCAGGCCGACGCGGCGCAAAACCTCGCGATTGTCGATACCGTCGACATGGCGCCCGCGCATATGGATGCGCATCGCCAACATGCGTTCGAGCGCGCGCCGAACCGGCGCCTCGTCGCCTGCCGTCAGCAGATTGGCGAGATAGCGCATCGGAATGCGAAGTTCCGACATATCGGGGAGATCGCCGTCGAAGCCGATCCCGCCGGATTGCGCGGCGCTTTGGATCGGCGACAAGGGCGGAATATACCAAACCATCGGCAGCGTGCGGTATTCGGGATGGAGCGGAAAGGCGATCTGCCATTCCATCGCCATCTTATAGACGGGCGAATTCTGCGCGGCTTGCAGCCAAGCCTCGGGAATGCCGTCGGCCCGCGCCGCTTCCAGCACCGCCGGGCTATAGGGATTGAGGAAAAGGTCGAGCTGCGCGCGATAAAGGTCCTTTTCCTCCTCGACGCTGGCCGCCGCCTCGATGCGATCGGCATCGTACAGCAGAACGCCGAGATAGCGGATGCGACCGACGCAGGTCTCGGAGCAGATCGTCGGCTCGCCCGCTTCGAGGCGAGGATAGCACAGAATGCATTTCTCCGCCTTGCCGGTTTGCCAATTGTAATAAATCTTCTTATAGGGACAGGCCGAAACGCACATGCGCCAACCGCGGCATTTATCCTGATCGACGAGGACGACCCCATCTTCCTCGCGCTTATAGATCGAGCCCGAGGGACAGGCGGCGACGCAAGCCGGGTTGAGGCAATGCTCGCAAAGCCGCGGCAGATAGAACATGAAACTCTTTTCGAAGGCGCCGTAGATTTCCTTCTCGATCTCGGCGAAATTCGCATCCCGGGAGCGCTTGGCGAATTCGCCGCCCATGATCTCTTCCCAATTCGGGCCGCCGACGATCTTTTCCAGCCTTTCGCCGGTGATGAGCGAGCGCGGCCGCGCCACGGGCTGCGCCTTCCCCTCGGGCGCCGTTTGCAGATGTTCGTAATCGAAGGTGAAGGGTTCGTAATAATCGTCGATTTCCGGCAGATGCGGATTGGCGAAAACGCGACTCAAGAGCCGCCATTTATTGCCGAGCTTGGGTTCGATGCGGCCATTGGCGCGCCGGCGCCAACCGCCCTGCCATTTTTCCTGATTCTCCCAATCCTTGGGATAGCCGATGCCGGGCTTGGTCTCGACATTGTTGAACCACGCATATTCGATTCCCGGCCGGCTGGTCCAGACATTCTTGCAGGTGACCGAACAGGTGTGACAGCCGATGCATTTATCGAGGTTCAGCACCATGGCGATCTGAGCGCGAATCTTCATGAGCGATGCTCCTATTCCGCGGCCCGGGCGGGCGTGCCGTCCAGCCAATCGATCTTCGCCATCTTGCGCACGATCACGAATTCGTCGCGATTGGTGCCGATCGTGCCGTGATAATTGAAACCCCAGCTTTGCTGGGCATAGCCGCCGATCATATGCGTCGGCTTGGGGCAAGTGCGCGTCACCGAATTGTGGATGCCGCCGCGCGCGCCGGTGATCTCGCTGCCCGGCACATTCACGATCTTCTCCTGCGCATGATACATCAGCACCATGCCTTCGGGCACGCGCTGGCTGACGACGGCGCGGGCAACCAAGGCGCCGTTCAAGTTGAAGGCTTCGAGCCAATCGTTATCGACGATCCCGATCTTCCCGGCATCGACCTCGGAGAGCCAGACGATCGGCCCGCCGCGCGAGAGCGTCAGCATGATGAGATTGTCGGTATAGGTCGAATGGATGCCCCATTTCTGATGCGGCGTGATGAAGTTGAGGGCGATTTCGGGATGACCGTTGCCCTTCCGCCCGATGATCGACGCCACCGTCTTGGTGTCGATCGGCGGTTTATAGACGCAGAGCCCCTCGCCGAAGGCCAGCATCCAGGCATGATCCTGATAGAATTGCTGGCGGCCCGTCAGCGTCCGCCAGGGAATGAGTTCATGCACGTTGGTATAGCCGGCATTATAGGTGACATGTTCGGATTCGAGGCCGCTCCAGGTCGGCGAGGAAATGATCTTGCGCGGCTGCGCCTGGAGATCGCGGAAGCGCAGCTTATCCTCGGCGCGCGGCTTGGCGAGATGCGTATGATCGCGCCCCGTCGCCTTGGATAAAGCGGCCCAGGCCTTGACCGCGACATGGCCGTTGGTCTCGGGCGCCAGGGTGAGCACGATCTCGGCCGCATCGATATCGCTCTCGATCTTCGCCAGACCCTCGGCGATGCCGGGCTCGGCGACGCGACCGTTTAGCTGCTTCAGGAAATCGACTTCCTCCCCCGTCGCCCAGGCGATGCCCTTGCCGCCATTGCCGATCTTTTCCATCAGCGGCCCCAGAGCCGTGAATTTGCGATAGGTGTTGGGGTAATCGCGTTCGACCACGGTCATGGCCGGCATGGTCTTGCCGGGAATTGCTTCGCATTCGCCCTTCTTCCAGTCGCGCGGTTGGAAAGGCTGGGCGATCTCGCCCGGCGTGTCGTGCATGATCGGCGTCAGAACGAGATCCTTCTCGATGCCGAGATGACCGCCGACCAGCGCGGAGAATTTCCGTGCGATCCCCTTGAAGATTTCCCAATCGCTGCGCGCCTCCCAAGCGGGATCGACGGCCGCCGACAAGGGATGGATGAAGGGATGCATGTCGGAGGTGTTGAGATCGTGCTTCTCGTACCAAGTCGCGGTCGGCAGCACGATGTCGGAATAAAGACAGGTCGTCGACATACGGAAATCGATCGTCGTCAGAAGGTCGAGCTTGCCTTCCGGCGCCGACTCGACCCAGGGGATTTCCGTCGGCTTCGCCTCGCCCGTGGCGCCGAGATCGCGACCCTGCACGCCGTGAGTCGTGCCCAGCAGGTATTTCAGGAAATATTCGTGCCCCTTCCCGCTCGATCCCAGCAGATTGGAGCGCCAGACGAAAAGATTGCGCGGGAAGGCGCGCGGATCGTCGGGATTTTCGCAGGCCAAGCCGAGCGTGCCGGATTTCAGCCCGGCCACGGCATGATCCTTGGCGTCGCGGCCGGCCGCCGCCGCATCGCGTGTGACCTGGAGGGGATTGGCCATCAATTGCGGTGCGGACGGCAGCCAGCCCATGCGCTCGGCGCGCACATTGAAGTCGATGAGGGAGCCCGCCATCGCCTTGGGATCGGCAAGCGGCGACAGGATCTCGTCGATCTTCAATTTCTCGTAACGCCATTGATCGGTATGGGCATAGAAGAACGAGGTCGAATTCATCTGACGCGGCGGCCGATGCCAGTCGAGCGCGAAGGCCAAGGGCGTCCATCCGGTTTGCGGGCGCAGCTTTTCCTGACCGACGTAATGCGACCAGCCCCCGCCCGATTGGCCGATGCAGCCGCAAATCGCCAGCATGTTGATGATGCCGCGATAGATCATATCGCCGTGATACCAATGATTGATCGCCGCCCCCAGGATGACCATGGCGCGGCCCTTGGTCTTATGCGCGGTCTCGGCAAATTCGCGCGCCGCGGCGATAATCTGCGCGCGCGGCGTTCCCGTGATATGCTCGGCCCAGGCTGGCGTATAGGGCGCATCGGCATCGTAATCGCGAGCGACATTCTCCCCGCCCAGGCCGCGATCGAGACCGTAATTGGCGATCATGAGATCGTAGACCGTGGCAACCGCGATCTCGCCATCCTTGCCGAGGATGCGCTTGATCGGCACGCGGCGCCTCTGCACGCCGGCATGAGCGGTCGGGCGGAACGGCGCCGTCGCCTGATGACCGAAATAGGGAAAGGCGACGAGGCCGACATCGTCTTTTCTGTCGATGAGACTGAGCTCCGCTTTCGCGGGCGTATTATCGGCGCCGTTCTTTTCCTCCAGATTCCATTTGCCGGGATCGCCCCAGCGGAAGCCGACCGAACCCGTCGGCGCGAATGGCTTGCCGGTATCGGCGGCCAAGGCCACGGTCTTCCATTCGGGATTCTGCGCTTGGCCGAGATTGTCGGCGAAATCCGAGGCGCGCAGGAACCGATCCGGCACCAGCGCGCCGTCGCGCTGGACGAGGCGAACGAGCATCGGCATATCGGTGTATTGCCGGCAATAATCGGCGAAATAATCGCTGCGCCCGGCGAGATGCCATTCCTTGAGGATGACATGCCCCATGGCAAGCGCCAGAGCGGCATCGGTGCCTTGCTTGGGATGCAGCCAAAGATCGGCGAATTTCGAGGCTTCGCTGTAATCGGGCGTCACGACGACGATCTTGGTGCCCTTATAGCGCGCTTCGGTCATGAAATGCGCATCGGGCGTGCGCGTCTGCGGCACATTCGAGCCCCAGAGCATGATGAAATTCGCATTGTACCAATCGGCCGATTCCGGCACGTCGGTTTGTTCGCCCCAAGTCTGCGGACTCGATGGCGGCAGATCGCAATACCAATCGTAGAAGCTCATGGCGACGCCGCCGATAAGGCTCAGATAGCGCGTACCGGCGGCATAGGAAACCATCGACATGGCCGGAATCGGCGAAAAGCCGATGATCCGATCGGGACCCCAGGTCTTGGCCGTATGGATATTGGCAGCGGCGACGATCTCCTCGACCTCGTCCCATTCGGCGCGCACGAAACCGCCATGGCCGCGCAGGGATTTATAGGATTTGGCCGCTTCTTCGTCCTCGACGATGGATTTCCAGGCGAGGACAGGATCGCTGAATTTCTGTTTCGCCGCTCGCCACATGCGCAGCAGGCGACCGCGCACGAGCGGATATTTCAGCCGGTTGGCGCTGTAGAGATACCAGGAATAGCTGGCGCCGCGCGAACAGCCGCGCGGCTCGTGATTGGGCAGATCGGGCCGCGTGCGCGGGTAATTGGTCTGCTGGGTCTCCCAAGTGACGATACCGCCCTTGACGTAGATTTTCCAACTGCACGACCCCGTGCAATTCGTGCCGTGAGTCGATCGCACGACGCGGTCATGCGCCCAGCGCTGACGATAGGCGTTTTCCCAGCGGCGATTTTCCTGTGTGGTTACGCCATGACCGCCGGCGAAACTCTCGGTCTTTTGGGCGAAGAACAGCAGACGATCGAGAAAATGGCTCATGATTGTCCCCTCAGCATTTCGCTTCCGCGCCGGGCCGCGCATAGAACCACCAATTGATGACGAGATTGGCGGCGTAAAAAGCGGCGGCGAGATAGAAGAAGGCATTGAAGGATCCCGTCAGCGCCAACGACTGACCCAGAAGGACGCTGATCGCGAAGGGGCCATAGGCGGCGATGGCGCCGGTAAAGCCGATGACGCCGCCCGCCTGACGCGGCGGGAAGATCATCGGCATCTGCTTGAAGGTCGAGGCATTGCCGATGCCGGCGAAGAAGAAGATGCCGAGCATGCCGGCGACGAAATAGGGAAAATCCGCCATGCCGGTAGGCGCCGTGTAGAAGGTGACGAAGATCGTCGAGGCGATGAGGCCGAGCGCCGCAATCTGCGTCACCCGCGCACCGCCGAATTTATCCGAGATCGGCCCGGCGATCACGCGCATGACCGATCCGACGAGCGGACCCAGGAAAGCGAATTTCAAGGGATCGGGCGCCGCTTCGAGCCCGCCATAAATTTGCTTGATGAGCAGCGGAAAGGTCGCGGAGAAGCCGGAAAAAGATCCGAAGGTCATGAGATAAAGGCTGGTCATCAGCCAAGTGTGCTTATTGCGGTTGATGTCGAATTGTTCCTTGAAACTGGCGCGGATCGGCACCGAGCGCAGCATCGCCCAGCCGAGCAGAGCAAAGACGACGATCAGCGGGATATAGATCAAGGCCGCATTCTGCAGCCAAATCTCCTTGTGCTGATCGCCCTTGACGAAATCCTGCGGTCCGCCGGCGAGCGTGCCGAAGAGCGCGAAGCCGATGATCCAGGGCGTCACGAATTGCACGACGCTGACGCCGAGATTGCCGATCCCGGCCTGAATGGCGAGCGCCGTTCCCTGCAACCGCTTCGGAAAGAAGAGCGAGGTCGAGGGCATGAAGCTCGAAAAATTCCCGCCGCCAAGGCCGGCGAGGAAAGCGAAGACCAGCAGCAGCCAATAGGGCGAGGTCGGATCCTGAACGATATAAAACCAGCCGATGAGGGGAAGTAGCAGGCTCAGACTGGAAAAGACCACGACATGGCGCGTGCCGAAAACCGGAATCAGAAGATTATGAATGAGGCGCAAGGTTCCGCCCGCCAGGCCCGGCATAGCCGTCAGCCAGAACAATTGCCCGGTCGATAATTGGAAGCCGATTCCCGGCAGGCGCACGACCAGCGCGCTCACGAGGAACCACGTGATGAAGGCCATGATGAGATTGGCCGTGGTGATCCATAACGTCTTCCAGGCGCGCTGCCGCCCCTGGCTTTCCCAGAACCCCTGATCTTCCGGTCGCCAATCCGCAAGCCAGGTCTTGCCGGTTTTTTCGACGCTCATGGGTTCCTCCTCGCGTTACGGATGACGGCTTTGCCCGGCCAATTCCGGGAGATATTGGTGTTGCGCTTCGCCGAGGGCCGGAATCTGCCGGCGTTCCAGGCGGCGGATCGCAAAATGCATCCAAACGAGCGCGACCCCGACCAGCGCGAAAAGCAGCATGAAGCAGCTGGTCCAGACGCCGATGAAATCGTTCATCATGCCGAAGGCGATGGGGAGGACGAAACCGCCCAAACCGCCGATCATGCCGACGACGCCGCCGACCGAGCCGACATTGTCCGGGAAATAAACGGGGATGTGCTTATAGACGGCGGCCTTCCCCAGCGACATGAAGAAGCCGAGGATGAAGGTCAAAATCGTGAAGGGCACGATGCCGATCGCCAGCGTGAAGGCGATATCGCCCGTGATGCCGTGGATGAGATAATCGGTCGCCGGATAGCTGAGGAAGAAGGTGCAGATGACGCTGACGGCGAAAGTCCAATACATGACGCGCCGCGCGCCGAATTTGTCGGACAGCACCCCGCCCAGCACGCGAAAGAGCGAACCCGGGATCGAATAGGCGGCGCCCAGCATGCCGGCGACGCGGATATCGAGGCCGTAGACGCCGACATAATAGCGCGGCAGCCACAGCGCCAAGGCGACGAAGGCGCCGAAGACGAAGAAGTAATAGAGCGAGAAGCGCCAGACTTGCAGCTGCTTCAAGGGCTCGAGCTGCTTCAGGAAGCCGACCGGGCGGGTTCCGGCGGCGCGGCGCGCCTTGAGGCTGGGTTCGTCCTCGGCCAGCAGATAGAACAGGATGGCCGTCGCCAGAAGAACGATCGCCCAGATTTTGGCGACCCAGATCCAGCCCAAGGCCACCATGACGAAGGGCGCCACGAATTTGGTCACGGCCGCGCCGACATTGCCCATGCCGAAAATGCCGAGCGCCGTTCCCTGCTTGGCGGGCGGCGCGAAATTCGAGACATAGGCGATGCCAACCGCGAAAGAACCGCCGGCGATGCCGACGCCGATCGCCGCCAGCAGCAGCGTCTCGTAAGTCGTGGCGTAAGAGAGCGCCCAGGTCGCCGCCGCCGCCGCGACCATGACGAGGCTCAGCATCAACCGCCCGCCGAATTGTTCCGCCCAGATACCGAGCGCCAAGCGGATGAGCGAGCCGATCAGAATCGGCAAGCCGACCAGGAAACCGAATTCGGTATCGGTAAGGCCGATATCCTTCTTCAATTGCACGCCGATGATGGAAAAGATCGTCCATACGGCAAAACAGATGGTGAAGGCGAAGGTCGAAAGACCGGTGGCGCGGTTAAGACCTTCTCCGGTCGCGATCGGTTTTGCGGTAAGCGGCTTTTGGCTGGCTGGGCTCATGACAATCCCCTTGCATTCTTCTCCGACCATCGCGGAAGGCCGGGATGCGAGGGTTGATTCAGATCAAGGGCGTGAGGCTCCGCATGGCTTGAAACCGCGGAAAATCTGCGACAAGCTGTCCGCCCCGGCAAAGGCCAGACAGCGACATGATAAATATCAAATCCGCGATTGATAAATCCCCGAATGCTACGGGCTTCGCGCGATGACCGATGCCGATCTCAAGGCTTTGCTCGACGTTCCGCTCTTCGCCGGCCTCTCTCTGGCGCGGGCCGAGTCGCTGGCCGATGAGGGTTTCGTCCAGAAGGAACCGCCCGGCGCCGATCTTTTCGCGCAAGGGGAAATGCCGCGCTTCCTGCATCTCATTCTGGAGGGCCGCGTCGCGCTTATCGGCGCGTCGCTCGACGGGCGCGAGGCGGTGATCGAAATTTTCGGCGGCGGCGAGATGATCGTGGCGCCGGCAGTGTTCCTCGATCAGCCTTATCTGATGTCGGCCCGAGTGGTGGAAGCGGCGCGGCTTCTTTTCCTGCCCGCCGCCCGCATCCGCGATCTCCTCGCCGAGGATGGAATCTTCGCCCGCGCCGCCACGCTGATGCTCGCCCGGCATTGGCGCCTGCTGGCGCGGCAGTTAAAAGAGCAGAAGCTGAAATCCGGCCTACAGCGCCTCGGCGCCTATCTTCTCGCCGAAACCGACCGGCGCGAGGGCGCGGTGGATTTCGAACTCCGCCTCGATCGCAAGACGCTGGCGAGCCGGCTCGGCATGTCGCCCGAACATCTCTCCCGCGCCATCCTGCAATTGGCCGAGATCGGCATTGCCGTCAGCGGTCGCCGGGTCGCGATCGCCGATCTTAAGGCGCTCGCCGCCTTCTCGCTCGAGGACGATTTGCGCTAGGCAGCCGAGATCGAAACCGACGGATTCCCGTCGATTTCAGGCAAGCCGAATCGCGCGACTCCCCGCACTCTGCCGCCATGCTTCGCCGCCTCGATCCGCATCTTGCCGGGATTCTGTCCCTCTCCGCCGGGGCCTTCGCCTTCACGCTGCAGGATTTCATCATCAAGGCGGTGAGCGGCGAATATTCCCTCTCCCAGGTGCTGGCGACGCGCTGTCTTGTCGCCTTTCCGCTCCTCCTGCTGCTGGTCGGTTTCGAGGGCGGCTGGCGGCGCCTCGCGACGCGACGCCCGGGCTTGCATCTTTTGCGCACCTTCCTGCTGATGACCTCCTACACCGCCTATTATCTGGCGATCGCGGTCATGCCGCTCGCTCAGGCGGTGGCGCTTTTCTATGCCGCGCCGCTTTTCATCGTGCTGCTGGCGCGCCCCATCCTCGGCGAAAAGATCGCGCCCGCCGGAATCGCCGCCATTCTATTCGGCTTTCTGGGCGTCATCGTCATCAGCGATCCAAGGAGCGCCGCCATCACCTGGACGGCGCTTTTTTCCATCGCCTCGGCGGCGACTTACGGCCTCGCGCAGGTTCTGGCGCGGCGCATGGCGGAAAGCGAACCCGCGGCCGTCATGGCCTTCTATCAGAATGCCATGAATTTCGCGGCCTCCTCTTTGCTCGGAATCCTGATCGCCGCCAAGACCCTGCCCGGGCCGGAGACGAGCGTCGCCTTCGCCTTTCTTCTCCGCCCCTGGATCCTGCCGCCTCTTCCCGATTTGATGCTGATCGCGGCGACCGGAATCTGCGCGGCGGCGGGGTCCTGGCTCCTCACCCAGGCCTATCGCCTGGCGCCGGCCAATGTCGTGGCGCCCTTCGAATATTCGGCCATGATCTGGGCAACCGCGGGCGGCATTCTGATCTGGCAGGAAATACCGAATCCGCGCATGATGCTCGGCATCGCGCTCATTGTCGGCGCGGGGCTTTTTGTGCTGCGGCGGGGGAAAGCGCGGCCGCGATGAGTGTCCGAAGCGTCCTTGCCAAGGCCTGGCTTTACGGGAAGCGCGCGGTTGCGATCTTCATCCTCGCTTCCATCCTGCTGACGGCGATCTACGAAACCCTGCCGCCGCCTGCGACACCCTTGATGGCGATCCGCCTCATCGAGGGCGAAGGCTTGGCGAAGGATTGGGTGCCGATCGAGGAGATTTCCCCTCATCTCATCCGCGCCGTGATCGCCGCCGAGGACGGCAAATTCTGCCAACATGCGGGCTTCGATTGGGAATCGATTGGGGCCGCCTGGAAACGCAACAGCCAAGGGAAGCGCCTCAAGGGCGGATCGACCATCAGCAATCAGACGGCGAAGAACGTTTTTCTCTGGCCGCAGCGTTCCTATCCCCGGAAGGCGCTCGAATTTTATTTCACGGGCCTCATCGAACTCGCCTGGTCGAAGCGGCGCATCATGGAAGTCTATCTCAACGTCATCGAATTCGGCCCCGGCATTTATGGCGCGGAAGCCGCGTCGCAAAATTTCTTCGGCCGATCCGCCGCCGAATTGAGCCCACGCCAGGCGGCCTTGCTCGCTGCCATTCTTCCCAATCCCCGGAAATACTCCGCCGCGAAGCCGAGCGGCTACGTTTCCGGCCGCGCCGCCACCATCCTCCGCCGCATGAACGATATTCCCTGTAGAATCGAGGAAAATCGCGATTTGATTCCGATCCCGCCAGCGGAATAAAGTCGTTCGCCGCCCTCGCCAATGGATGCCACCCCTCACCCAACCCTCTCCCCGCAAAGCGGGGAGAGGGAATTGAGCTCTAGAGCCGAGGAACGCGATTCCCTCTCCCCATTCATGGGGAGAGGGTTAGGGTGAGGGGCAAAAGAAAACCCGCCGCCGGGGGTTCCGGCGGCGGGTTCGATTTCGTTACCGTCTTTATAGTAGAGTAACGGTCACATTCGTGCTGACCGCGATGAGCGCGCCGCCTCCCGACGCATAGATATCGTAGCCGGTCACGGAGGAGCTGAATCCCCAGCCCTCGTTGGTCGCGTCGAGCTGCAGCGCATCGCCGAAATCACCGTCGATAGCGAGAATCGCATCGAGGCCGATCACGCCGTCGAAATCGGTATTCTGGGCCGCGTTATTGAAGACGTCGTTTTGGCTCAGCGCCATGACGTTGTCCGTGAAGCTATTGGTCATATCGAGGAAATCGATATCGCCAAGGCTGACTCCGCTCATATTCATGCCGCCGGCGAATTGAAGTTCCAGCCGATCGGTTTCGCCCGAACCGCCTATCGCCTGCGCGAAGAGCAGATCGGACACGATCAGGATATCTTCCTCGGTGCCGCCGTCCAGAACATCGCCGGCTCCGCCGATGATAACGTCATCTCCGGCCGCGCCGCCGAGGCTATCGGCACCAGTGCCGCCAGCAATGACATTCTTACCGGAATTGCCGAGGATGAAGACGCCATTGTTGTTGGTGCTGGAGCCGTTGATATCGGCCGTGCCTTGGAGATAGAGACCCTCGATATCGGCACCGATCGTGTAGTCGATATAGCTCTGCACTTGGTCGTTGGCGTCGGTATTGCCTCCCTCGTCGACGGCATCGCCCACGGAATCGACAACATAGGTATCGTCGCCCGACCCGCCTTGCATCAGATCGTTGCCGGTTCCGCCGTCGAGAACGTCGTCGTCGAGCCCGCCGATCAAGTGATCGTCGCCGCCGAGACCGAAGAGATTATCGAACCCGGCCAAGCCGTCGATCAGATCCATGCCGATCCCGCCGATCAGCGTATCGTCGCCGCCGGTCGCCCCCGGCACGGTTTCCTGAAGGTCGTTGACCGTAACGGTGAATTGTTTGGCGAAAGTGCCGCCGATTCCGCCGTCATCGGCGGTGATATTGATGGTGACGGTCTGCTCGGTCTCGTAATCGAGCTTGGACCCGCTCTTCAACTGCAGAACGCCGCCGACGATATCGAAGCGCGCATCGTCGATGGTGAAGGTCCAACTGCCATTATCAACATCCGTCACCGCGACATTGCCGATCGTTCCGCCATCCAGATTCTCGTCGACGGAAAGATTGTCGACTGCGATATCGGTCGGCGCGTCGTTGACGCCGTCGATCGTAAGATTGACCGTCGCCTTCGTGCCGTCGACCGAGAAGATATCGAAGGAATCGGTCACGGAGCCGCCGACATTCAGGCTCTGCACCAAGGCGTTGTTCAGCGTATAGGTCCATTGCCCGCCGACGAAGGTGAAGGAGCCGTAAGTCGTATTGCCGCTCGAATCCTGGAAGAAGGCTTCGCCCGTATCGACATCGGTGATCGAGAGGAAATTATTGCTCAGCGGCGCATCGTCCTCGAACAGATTGGCGCTCAAGGTGCCGCCGATATTGGCAGCGTCGTTCACGCCGTCGATCGTGATCGCGATCGTCTGCAGCGTGCCGTCGGTCGAGAGAACGTCGAAGCTATCGGACAGCGTGGCCCCAAGCCCCAGGGCCTGAACCGTTGCGTTGAGATTGTCGACGTCATAGGTCCAGTTTCCGGCCGCGTCGATATTGTAAGTGCCGTAGAAGCCGTTCGAAAGACCGCCCGCAGCCTGGAACGCACTTTCGCCGGTATCGACATCGGAAACCGTCGCGGTGCCGACGATCTGGCCGCCATCCTCGACGGCATTGCCGGAGAGCTGGCCGCCGAACGTCGCCGCATCGTTCACGCCATTGATCGTGATCGTGACCGTTTGGTTTCCCGAGCCGTCCTTGCTCGTCACCGTGAAGCTATCGCTCGTCGTCGCCCCGGAGCCTAAAGCCTGGATGGTGGGGTTGGTGCTGTCCAGCGTATAGGTCCAATTGCCGTCGGCATCGACGGTGTAGGAACCGTAGGACACCGTGCCGCTATCGGTTTGCGCCTTGCCGTTCTCGCTCGTATCGGGATCGGCGAAGAAGACGAAGCCCGTGGCCTGAGCCGGATTGTCCTCGAACACGCCCCCCGAAAGCACGCCCGCGAAGCCCGTCACCGCATCGTTCGCCCCGTCGATCGTGATCGCGATCGTTTGGATCGTCCCGTCGGTCGAG
>CAYQAG010000012.1:0-60726 GCA_964415425.1 uncultured Rhodospirillaceae bacterium
TCGGCGGCATGGACGGATTCTTCGCCGCAAGGCTGGTGCGCTTGCGATAAGGCAACGCTGTAGCCCGAGCCGAAGAAATTCTAGCACCCTATATGGCTGGCTAAACTATCTCCGCCCGAGCCAGTTTCTCAACGCGTATTCTCGCTTTACAGCTCTATTTAGCTTTTCCTTCAATAAACTCCACCATGATCACATTCTGGATCATGGAGGGGCTTGCTCAGTAGGAATTCGCTTCCTACTCGAGTTCTAGATTCCCTTGCCGCGGCGCCTCCGGCTGCCTGATCCTGAGCAATGGATTGCCGATGCTGCCGCTTTTCTTGACAAGGTCAACGTCGAATGTTTCCAGCACATCAACCTTCAAGTGAACAGCTGTCGCAACATGAATTGCATCCTTGGGTCTTATGTTATTGTTCCAAACTAGCTCCTGCGCATTCTCGGCGAGCTTTCTCGTGACGTTGTAGACCCTGATATAGGATCGCCTGAAGAAACGCTGAACGATCTCCGCTTTCTCTTTCGACACTTTCGCTTGCCCCCGCATCCAAAGGCACTCCGCCAGCGTGAGCGCGGACGTTACAATCAGCACCTCGCCGCGTTCGGCGCGCTTTATCACCGCATCGCATTTGGCTGCCTTACCAAGTTCATTGTTAAACCAACCGAGAAAGGCGTCGCTATCCCAGTAGATGCGTTCGATACTCATACCGATGCTAATATCCCTCGAACGTCGCTTGCGGAAGGCAGTTCATCATCTTCTGGCAAGATATCTATCTCGTTTGCTTCGATACTCAACGGCAAACCATCATGTCGGTAATGTATCCTGCCGGTGAGCTCGACGCGGCGCCGAAAGCTCAAAAATACGCGCTCAATCATGCTCTCGGGAACATCGCAAGTAATGATCTTGGGATACAAATAATCCCTTACACCGATCTTGAGCAACCCATTCGCATCTTTTATTGCCTCTAAGCGTCCTTCGATGGTTCCAAAGTCAAAATAGTCAGCATCCCACGCTTCTTTGATCGCCTTGGCGATACCCGCGCCGATAGCACAAGGCTGCTTCCGAACCCAAATCTTCATGCGCGGCGCTTCCGTGGATTTATTGTCAATCTCCGAGAGTATCTTCAAGTGATTACGCGCCTTGTCATTCGGCCCAGCTCCAGCGATATCGCCTCGCGCCATGGCCTCCATTCCGAAATCAATCTTGTTATAGATCATCGCAAGGCGAGAGGGCGGTGCACCAGCGGAAGGTTCAAGTCCGATCAAGTTGGAACCTTCTTTGACCTTGACGATCCAGTCCACTTTGGAGCCATCGTCCTCTTGAGACTCGGTCACTTCGCGAACATAACCGAAGAAATTACGAACAGCCAAAACGAACTCCTCGGGAGAAATTTCTCCCCCGATATCGAGGGTTAGGTCGGTTGGAATCTCCTCGGGTTTCGCCATTACAATACGCGCCTCCAGCTTGATTCTACGAGACTCGGCCCTTTTCGTAAAGTGAGTGCCAAGTTCAGGAGATGCAAGAGGATTGGCCCTCGTCGGTCCGGATTCGTCGAAGATTGCGAGTGTAGGTTAGTCCACTCAAAACACGGAGAAATCCATATGCGCCATGCGCCTAAGCTTAAAATCCTTCGATCCAGGCGCCATCGCCGGCGAGGAGGCCGAGTTGCGGGCGATCCTTGCGCCCGTCGAGGGTGAGGACGTAACCCTCCGGCGAAAAGGCGGCATTGCCGCTTGCGGGATCGATACCCCTGACGATGCGGCGGAATCCGCCATAGGGTCCGGCATCCTCGGCGAAACCGGGATGGCCCCACCAGAAAACATCGCCCTGATCGGCAAGACCCTGCGCCGGGTTCAATCCGGCATGGACGAAAAGCAGATGGCCGTCATCGGTATAGGCGGCGCGCTTCAGGGAGGATTGCCATTCGCCGTGACCGGCGCGCGCCTGTTGGGCGCGGCGCAGCAATTCCGTCCAGCGCGCAATCGCGACGGCACCCGACCGACAGGCGACGATGCCGGCGGCGGGATCGCCGCCATAGGCGACGATATCGGCGCCGAGGCCGCGATCGAGCATCCAGGCGAGGATTTCGCGCGGCTTGGCCGCCTGCTGCAATTGCAGGAGCTTCGCCCAGATTTCCTCCCCCTGGCCGCGCAGATAAGCGATATCGAAGGGAAACATGAAGGGAAGCGCGAGAATTTGCCGACGAAAGGCAAGCAATTCCTCGATCGTGCCCAGGATATCGGCGCCCTTGCCCCGATAGCCGCCGAGATAAACGAGGCGATCGCCGGGTTCGATGCGTTCGGCGATGCGTTCGTGGAGCGCGCGCAATCGCCGCAGATCGCCCGGCGCCGGACCGATCGCCCACAGGCGCCGCGCGCGACGGAGCCGCGCGAATTTCGCATCCTCGCGCGGCAAATCGGGGGACTTCGTCATGGCTTTGTGATGCCCGATCGCGCGAGCCGCGGCAAGGGATGAAAACCCCCGACGGATGGGTCGGAGTAGGGTCTCCGCTTGCCATCCGTCTTAGCGGCGAGCCGCCAGGGGGCCTCTCCGAGGAGAGAGCTCGAAAACGCCGGAAGGCCGGTCAGGCCGCCGTCTTCAAAACGGAATGCAGCCTGGCCGTCGCCTGTTCTTCGTCGATGCCGTCGATCGCGGCCAATTCGCGCACGAGGCGATCGAGCGCCGCCTGATAGATTTGGCGCTCGCTATAGGATTGATCGGGCTGATCGGCATTGCGATGCAGATCGCGCACGACTTCGGCGATCGAAACGGGATCGCCGGAATTGATCTTGGCCTCGTATTCCTGAGCGCGCCGCGACCACATCGCGCGCTTGATGCGCGAGCGGCCCTTCAGCGTCTGCATGGCATTATCCATCACCTTGCGCGTCGACAATTTGCGCAAACCCGAATTGCGGGCCTTGGCGACGGGAACGCGGAGCGTCATGCGGTCTTTTTCGAAATGGATGATGATGACTTGCAGCGAGTGCCCGGAAATCTCCTGGGTCTCGATGCCGAGAACCTTGCCGACGCCATGCGCGGGATAGACGACGAAATCGTGCTTCTTGATGCCGAGATCGCTATCCTTGACCGGCAGCTTCACAAGAATGGGCTTGCCCGGCAAAGCCGGCCGCATGGGGGCGGTCGGTTTGACGAGAGCGGGTTTCGAAGGATCGGGCTTCGTAAGAGGAGCCTTGACGAGAACCGGTCGCGCGAGGGCGAGGCGTTCGGCCAGCGCCTTGGTCGAGATCGGCTTGGGCGCCGGCAGCTTGACGGGCTGCGGCTTCGCGGCCGGAGATTTCGCGGCTTGCGGTTTCGCCATTGGGCGTTTCGCGGCTTGGGCTTTCGGGCTGGCGGGCTTGGCGGGTTTCGCTTTAGCCAAAGTCGGCTTCCGGGCCGGTTTTGCCGCCGGCTTTTTCGCCACGCGGGCGGCCGGTTTTTTTATTTTTTCGCTCACCATCGACTCCTTCAATCTCAACGCAGCAATCCGATTCGTCCGTCGCTTACACGGGAGCGGCGGGTCGCACAAAAACCCGCCTGAGAAAGGGCTTCGGCGAAGGGCGAAGCGCTCAGCGGGGCGATTCCGGTCCCATGGCGCCAGCTTCCCGAAAACCTACTTTTCTCAATAGGTTAGCGTGAAACCAGCCAGCTTCGAACCTATACCATAAGGGGGCGATTTTTTCAAGATAAAGAGCTATGCGCCGGGCGCAGGGGTCGACGGTTAGGCGCGCCCCTCTGCCTCTAGAGTGGAAGGTGAAAGGCACCCTCTAAATCTTGAGAAAGTCGGCCTTTCGGGCCGCGCGCCTTCCCGTTCGGGATTTCAGGCCTTGCCCGGTTCGGGATCGAAATGCTTCTCGAACTTATCGGGAACGCCCTTCCATTCGTCGGCATCGACCGGGGCCTCGCCCTTGCGGGTGATATTGGGCCAAGCTTGGGCGTATTGCCGGTTCATTTCGACCCATTTTTCCATGCCGGATTCCGAATCGGGCAAAATGGCATCGGCCGGGCATTCGGGTTCGCAGACGCCGCAATCGATGCATTCGTCGGGATGGATGACCAGCATATTGGCGCCGACATAAAAACAATCGACCGGACAGACTTCGACGCAATCCATGTATTTGCAGCGAATGCAGGCTTCGGTGACGACATAGGTCATCGGCGGGTCTCCCATCAAGCCGGGGGTCGATAGCATAGGCCATGGCGTCCTGCAACGCCGAGCGCGCCCGTCAATCCCCAGGCCCATCAATCTCCGCGCCAGCGATCGAGCGCGCGGCGATCGCGCTTGGTCGGTCGGCCGCTCCCTGCCGCGCGATGGATCGGCGCCGGGGCCATCGCCTCGGCTGCGGGGCGGAGCGCGCGATCGGGCGGCGGCGCCAGATCCTCGTAAAGCGCGCGAGCTTCGGCGGCGGGGCCGCGTCTTTGACCGAGATCGAGAATTTTGACGATGCGAATATGCGGACCTTGCGCGAAGGTCAGCACGTCGCCGACATGCAAGGCGGCATGGGCTTTCGTCGTCGGCACGCCGTTCACGCGCAAGCGCCCCTCGACGATCAGGCTTTGGGCCAAGCTGCGCGATTTCGCGAAGCGCGCGAAATGCAGCCAACGATCGAGCCGCCGCTTGGGCGAATCGGCTTTGGTCATTTGCGGCGCGCCGTCCATCCGGCAAGAGCGGCGAAGGGCGAGGCGGGATCGGGACCGACGGCGCGGCGCCCCCGGAATCGCGCGCGCTTTTTGTTAGGCGCGGAGGCCGCCCGCTTGGGTCCGGCGCGATGGCCGAGCGTTGCCAGGATGGCCGGCGCCGTGGCGGGATCGAGACCGAGTTTTTCGCCGAGCGCCGCATCGGGCCGGAAATCCGGCTTGGCGGCAAGCGCCGCCAGGCGGCGCGAGAGCGCTTCGAGCGCGGCGAAGGAAAACGCTTGCCCGGCGATGACGCGCTTTCCGCTCGCGAATTGCCAGATCGCCAGCGATTCGGCATCGATGGCGGCGGGGTCGGGGCTGCCCCGCGCATCGCAGGGAAGACGAAGCCAAAGCGCGGCGAGCCGCCCCAGCAGGCGCCGCCTTTCGGGGTCGTCGAGCCCCGCGACCCAGATCGTCTCGCGACCGAAACGGAGGCCGAGCCGCCGGAGGGCGCGACGATCCGCCGCCGTCAGCGCGCGCAGCGCCGGCATCGCGGCCTCGCGCGACAAAGCGCCGAAAGCCTCGCCGAGGCGATAGGCGAAACCCCGCGCCGGCGCGCTCAGCCCCGTCGCCTCGGTCAAGGCGAAGAGCGGCTTCAGGCGACGGCGAAGATAAGCGCCGAGCCAATCGCGTAGGCGCTTCTCGACCGTCTGGCGCTGGCGATTGTCGATAAGATCGTTGGGCAGCAAAGCAAGACCGGGATGCAGAATCTCCTCGCCGCGCCGCAGCCGCGCGAGCGCCGCGCCTTGCCATTCGATCTCGCCCGCTTCGGAAAGGCGGAAATCGCGATCGCCCGCGACCGCGATGGCGCCGACGGCCTCGGCCGCCGCCGGAGCGAGAACCTGACGCGCCGCCGACAGCAAGGCCTTGAGATCGCCGCTTGCCGCGCGACCGGAATTTTCGAGCTGCGGTTCGAATCGCAAACCGACGAGGCGGCCCACGATATGGCCGGCGATTTCGACCGCGCCATCCTCGGCCAGCGTGCCGATCTTGCCGTCGCCGCTTTTGCGCCGCCGATGCAAGGCGGCATGGCGGCGATCGACGAAACGCTGCGTCAAGGCCGCATGAAGCGCATCCGACAGGCGATCCTCGATCGCTTGCGCGCGCGCCTGCCATTCGGCCGATTCCTTCAGCCAATCGCCGCGATGGGCGATATAGGACCAAGTGCGCGCATGGGCGATGCGCTGCATCAATTGATCGATATCGCCGTCGATGCGATCCAGTCGCGTCATCTGATCGGCCACCCAATCCTTCGGCAAATGTCCGCGCAGCGCGAGATGGCGATAGATTTGACCCAGGAGGCGCACATGGGCGTCCGTCATCAGCTTGCGGAAATCCGGGATCTGACAGACTTCCCACAGCAGGCGCAGCCGCGCGGGGCCGCGCGCAAGGGCGAGGATATCGGCATCGTGCAGCAGGTGCTTCAGGGAAAGATGATCCTCGGCGGCGCTTTGGCGGATGAGACCGGGATGGGGCGGCGCGGCATCGAGCGCGGCGAGAAGAGCCGCGGGCGAGCGGAAATCGAGATCGACATTACGCCAGGAAAGATAGGGAATGGGGTCGAAACGATGCGCCTCGACGGATGCCGCGACGATGGGATCGAGCGGCCCCGCCTCGGGCGTCGTGCCGAAAGTGCCATCGGTCATGTGTCGCCCGGCGCGACCGGCGATCTGGCCGATCTCGGCGCTCGTCAGCGGGCGCGGCCGATAGCCGTCGAATTTGCGCAAAGCCGCGAAGGCGACATGGCGGATATCCATGTTGAGCCCCATGCCGATGGCATCGGTCGCCACCAGATGATCGACCTCGCCGCTTTGATAAAGCGCCACCTGGGCGTTGCGCGTGCGCGGCGAAAGCGCGCCCATGACCACGGCGGCGCCACCGCGCTGGCGGCGGATGAGATCGGCGATGGCATAGACATCGCCCGCCGAGAAAGCGACCACGGCCGAACGCGGGGGAAGGCGCGTGATCTTCTTGATGCCGGCATGGGTGAGATTGGAGAAGCGCGGCCGCGAGACGATCTCGATCCCCGGCGCCAGAGCCTTGACCCAGGGGGCCATCGCCTCGGCGCCCATGACCATGGTCTCGCTCCCGCCGCGCGCGCGGATCAGCCGATCGGTGAAGACATGGCCGCGTTCGGGATCGGCGGCGAGCTGAATCTCGTCGATCGCCAGGAAATCGACCGCGCGATCGAGCGGCATGGATTCGACCGTGCAAAGGAAATAGCGCGCCGATCGCGGCAGGATTTTCTCCTCGCCGGTGACCAGAGCGACGGCATCCTTACCCGCCGCCGCCACGGCGCGGTCGTAATTCTCGCGCGCCAGCAGGCGCAAGGGAAAACCGATCATGCCCGAGCGATGCGCCAGCATGCGCTCCATGGCCATGAAGGTCTTGCCGGTATTGGTGGGGCCGAGGATCGCCGTCAGCCGGTGGCGGTTTTCGGAAAGCGACATGCCGGGAACCCCGAAAGCCAAGACCCCCTTGATATCAGATTCGCAAGGCCAAGGCGAAGCCGGGTTAGCCTCCGGCGGCGGCTTTCCGCTTCAGACGGCGGAAGCGGAAGAAATGCGGCCGGCGACCGGCGGCGATCGCCTTTTGCTCGTAGCGCGTCGCCGGCCAATCCGCGGGCCGGCTTTGCCAATCCTCGGGACCCGTCGCCTCCCAAGAAAAATCCGGCGCGGCCCGCAGCATCGCCAGACACCATGTGACATAGCCGGGATCGTCGCTGGCGATCCGCAATTCGCCGCCATCCTTAAGCAGGCGCGCGAAATGGCGAAGATTGTCGCGATTGACGAAGCGGCGCGGGCGATGCCGGCGCTTCGGCCAGGGATCGGGGAAAAGCAGGAAAATCGTATCGAGGCTGGCTTCCGGCAGGCGCTCGATCAGCCCCTGCGCGGTTTCGGGATAAAGGCGGATATTGCGAAGACCCTTCGCGCGGATGGCGGCGAGGATGGCGGCCAGGCCGTTCTTGAAGACTTCGCAGCCGATATAGCCGATTTCGGGATGGCGTTCCGCCTGCCAGGCGAGATGCTCGCCGCCGCCGAAGCCGATTTCGAGGGCGAAGCCGGCGATCGGCGCCGGAAAGAGCGTCGCGGGATCGAGCCCGCCCGTTTCGGGAAGCGCGATGGCGAAAGCGGCAAGCGATTCGGCCAGCAAGGCGGCGCGGCCGGGCCGCAATTTGCGGGCCTGGCGGCGCCCATGGAAAGGCGCGGCGGGAATCGCCAAGGGGAAGCCGATCAGCCGAAGCGGGATTTGAGCTCGCCGACGAGGTCGAGACGCTCCCAGGAAAATCCGCCATCGGCCTCGGGCGCGCGGCCGAAATGGCCATAGGCCGACGTGCGCGCATAGATGGGCCGGTTGAGGCCGAGATGTTGGCGGATGCCGCGCGGCGAAAGATCCATCATCTCGCCGAGGCTCGCGACCAGCTTCTCCTCGTCGATGCGGCCGGTGCCGTAGGTATTGACGTAGAGCGAGAGCGGCTTGGCGACGCCGATCGCATAGGAAAGCTGGATCGCGCATTTATCGGCGAGGCCGGCGGCGACGACATTCTTGGCGAGATAGCGCGCGGCATAGGCGGCCGAGCGATCGACCTTGGTCGGGTCCTTGCCGGAAAAGGCGCCGCCGCCATGGGGCGCCGCGCCGCCATAGGTATCGACGATGATCTTGCGGCCCGTGAGACCGGCATCGCCATCCGGCCCGCCGATGACGAAGCGTCCCGTCGGATTGACGTAGAATTCGCTTTCCGGGCACATCCAGCCTTCCGGCAGAACGCCAAGGACATGGGGCCTGACGATCGCGCGCACATCTTCCTGATCGAGATCGGCGGCATGCTGGGTCGAAACGACGATCGAAGTCGCCCGGACCGGCTTGCCGTTCTCGTAAAGCAAGGTCACTTGGCTCTTCGCATCGGGGCCGAGCCCCTTCTCGCGGCCCGAACGGCGCGCGATCGAGAGGGATTGCAGAATGCGATGCGCGAAATCGAGCGGCGCCGGCATCAAGGACGCCGTCTCGCGGCAGGCATAGCCGAACATGATGCCCTGATCGCCGGCGCCCTCGTCCTTATTGCCGGCGGCATCGACGCCCTGGGAAATGTCGCTCGATTGCGCGTGGACGTAGCATTCGATATCGGCTTCGCGCCAATGAAAGCCCGGCTGCTCGTAGCCGATATCGCGAATGGCGGCGCGCGCGGTTTCCTTCAGCCGATCGTGGGTGATGCTTTTCGGCCCGCGCACTTCGCCGGCCAGCACCACCTTATTGGTCGTGGCGAGGGTTTCGACCGCTACCCGAGCCTCGGGTTCGGCGGCGAGATAGAGATCGACGATGGAATCGGAAATGCGATCGCAGACCTTGTCGGGATGACCTTCCGACACGCTTTCGCTGGTGAAGAGATATTTCGCTTTCGACACGGATTTTCCCCGCCCTAAGGTTCGATGACAACCGACCCTCGCCGGCCCGCGAGGGCGGGCCGGATCATGGTGGAGCGGGTGGGGCCGGTCAAGCGGTTTCGGCGCGCTCAATCCTCGTCGGAATGGACCCGGGCGACGCTTTTCGTCAGTTCGAAGATACGCTTGCGAACGGCCGCGCTTTTGATTTTGTAATAGGCGCGCACGAGTTCCAGCGTCTCGCGCTTGATCATGGGATCGGGTTCGAGTTCGACCGGCGGCGGCGGCACGATGCCCATCAGGCGCGACGGGCTTTTATCCTGAACGCTGGTCGGCATGTCCTCGAAGAAATAGGTGATCGGCACGTCGAGGACGCGGCAGAGATCGAACAATCGGCTGGAGCCGACGCGATTGGCGCCGCGCTCGTATTTTTGCACCTGCTGAAAGGTGAGGCCGATCGCCTCGCCGAGCTTTTCCTGACTCATCCCAAGCAATGTCCGCCGCATGCGGATGCGATGTCCGACATGGACATCGATCGGATTGGGAAAGCCCTTGCTCGCCATGCGACCCGACGATTTACGCGGTTTTTTGCCCGATGCGACGCCTCTTGGCATGATCATCCCCTCATGATTCTTGACGGTTTCGAGGGCGGCGGCTATGCCATCGCGGCGCCAACGCCCGCTCGATATATACAACTGACATAAGATTTCTGCAACCTGAGATTACGAACCGCGCGACCGGCTGGCGAGGGCGAGCGCAACGATCCCGATCAGGGCGAAGACGAAGGGAAAGATTGGGGCATAGCGGGCAAAGAGCGTTTCCGGCAGAGCCTGGGGAAGATCGGCATCGATCACGGCGGGCTGGCCGAGGTCGCTTTGCGCCACGATCCGTCCCAAAGGATCGATCACGCCGGAAATGCCGGTATTGGCGGCGCGCACGACGGGGAGACCTTCTTCCACGGCGCGCAGCCGCGCGGCGGCGAAATGCTGATAGGGGCCGGGCGAATTGCCGAACCAGCCGTCATTGGTGAGATTGACGAGCCAAGCCGGCCGAGCGCTGGGATCGCGGACGGCGCCGGGAAAAATCACCTCGTAACAGATCAGCGCGCCGGCCGGCGGCGCGCCGGGAATGGCGATCGTCTGCGGCCCCGGCGCCGCCGAAAAATCGATATCGCCGGGGGTCAGTTTGTTGATGAAGGGAAAGATCCCGCGCAGCGGCACGTATTCGCCGAGCGGCACAAGATGAAACTTGTCGGCGGTCGCGCGAATCTCGCCGGCATGGTCGAGGACGGCGAGCGAATTCCAAAGCCGCTCGATTTTTCCCGAAAGCGGTTCCGCCCGCAGCGTGCCCGTGATCAGCGCGCCCCCGGCGGGCACGATCCTGGCCATGACCTTGCGGGCTTCCTCCTCGCGTTCGAGCAGGAAATTGGCGGCCGATTCCGGCCAGATCACATGCGTGATCGCGGTAAAGCCCGGTTCTTGAGCGCTCATCGTCATAAGGCGCGCGAGGGAATCGCCCGCCGCCTTTTCCGCCTGCGAGAGATTGGGCTGAACGAGACGCAGGCGCACGCCCGCCTCATTCACGCCGGGATGAGCATCGAGCCGCCAGATTCCGCCGATCCAAAGAGCGAGGAAAATCGCCCCCACCAGCCCCAGATATCGCCAAGCGCCGCGCCGATCGGCGCCGGCCAGGGCCGCCGGCGCCGCACCGATCAGCATGGTGAAGAAACCGAGACCCCAGGCGCCCCAAAGCGCCGCCGATTGCAGCATGGGCAAAACGCCGTCCCAGATTCCCGCCGCCGGATTCCAGGGATAGCCGGTCAGGAGATGGCCGCGCAGAAACTCAGCGAGTGTCCATAATCCGGCAAAGGCAACGAGGCGAAGCGGCCGATAATCGCCCGGCCGATAGAGGATCGCGGCGATCAGCGCCGGATAAAGCGCGAGATAGCCGGCCAGTCCGCCGATGATCGGGGGGATCATCCAACCGAAGCGCCAGGGTTCGATCAGAAAGGAATTGGCGATCCAGAAATTGCCGGCGGCGAAATGACCAAGACCCCAGACCCAGGCGATGGCGAAAGCGCGCTTCCGCGAAGTCTGACCCTGAACCTGCCAATAAAGGCCGATGATCGCGAGGAAAAAGAGGGGAAAGAGATGAAGGGGCGCGAAGGCGAGCGCGCCTGCGGCACCCAGAGCGGCGGCGGCGGCGAGGCGTCGCCATCCTTCGAGCGCGCCCAGCCGATGCGCGATTCGGACCGGAAGGTCGCGCATGGGTCAGACCTTGGAATCGGAAGCGGCTTCGGGGCGTAAAGTCGCGTGATGCACGCGCAATCTTTTGATGCGGCGTGGGTCGGCATCGATCACCTCGAAGGCGAGACCCGATTCGTGCGTCACCAATTCGCCGCGCAGGGGCACGCGATCGGTGAGAGACATGACGAGACCGCCCAGGGTGTCGATATCGGCCTCGCGCTCGGCCTCGGTCAGAACGGGTCCCACCATGGCCTCGAAATCCTCGATCGGCGCGCGCGCATCGGCTAGCAGCGTGCCATCGGGCCGGCGGACGAGATGCGGTCCTTTGACGATATCATGCTCGTCCTCGATCTCGCCGATGATTTCCTCGACCATGTCCTCGATGGTGACGAGGCCGTCAATGCCGCCGAATTCGTCGACGACGAGCGCCATATGCGCGCGCGCCGAGCGCATTTCCAGCAGCAGATCGAGAACCCGGATCGACGGCGCGACGAAAATCGGCGTGCGCAGAATCTTTTTCAATTCGAACTTTTCCGGTTCGAGGAAAAAAGCCAGCGCATCCTTGACATGGACGATGCCGACGATGTCGTCGAGATCGTCGTGATAGATCGGCAGGCGCGAATGGCCGAATTCGCGCACCATGCGAATGAGGCCCTTAAGGTCGATATCGTCGGCGGCCGCCTTGATATCGGCGCGCGGCACCATGACGTCATAGGCCGTGAGATCGCCGAGCTTGAGGACGTTCAGCAGCAGATGGGATTCGCTGGTCGAAGCGGAAGGTTCGGTGGGCGCGCCCGTTTCCTTGCCTTCGATCAATTCCTCGATCGCGTCGCGCAATTGCGCATCGCCGCGACGACGGCGGAAAAGCCGCAACAGGCCTTTGAGGCCGAGACGCGGCTTGGGCGTTTCCTCGCCGGCTTCGCGCGGCGTCTTGGCATTCGGGGAATCGAGACTCATGCCGCTCTCCCTAGGGTATAGGGATCGGCGATGCCGAATTTAGCGAGGGCGCGAATTTCCAACCCCTCCATCCGCCGCGCGGCGCTTGGGCTTTCGTGATCGAAGCCGAGCAGATGCAGCACGCCGTGAATGACGAGATGGCGAAAATGATCGGCGAGCGGTTTTCCCGCGCGCGAAGCCTCGCGCTCCAAGACGCCGAGCGCCAGCGCGATATCGCCGAGGAAATGCGCGCCGCCGATCGCCGGCGCATCCGGCAGGTTCGCGGCGGGAAAGGCCAGAACATTGGTCGGCTTGTCTTTCGCCCGATAGCGCCGATTGAGCCGCCGCAGCAAGCGATCGTCGCCGAGCGCAAGGCCGAGCCGCAACAGGGAGGCGGGCAACGGCCAACCGGCGGCCGAGGCCTGCGCGAGCGCGCCGGCCGCCGCGTCGCGCGCCAGTCTGGCGGCGGCGGGCAGATCCCTTGCCCAATCGGGCGAAGCGCGATGGATATCGACGATGAGCCGCGCCGCCGGCGTTTTAGCCTTCGGCATCGTTCGCCCCCTGGGATAGGCGCGACCCGCGATTTTGCGGCGCGCGGCCACGGCCGCGATCGCGGGCATCGTAAGCCCCGACGATCCGCGCCACCAAGGCATGGCGCACGATATCGGCTTCGCCGAAGCGAATTATGCCGATTCCCTCGACCCCGCCGACGGCATCGAGCGCATCCTGGAGGCCGGAAACCTGACCCGCCGGAAGATCGATCTGGGTAAGATCGCCGGTCACGGCCATGCGCGAATGTTCGCCGAGCCGCGTCAGAAACATCTTCATCTGCATCGGCGTCGTATTCTGCGCCTCGTCGAGAATGACGAAGGAATTGGCGAGCGTGCGGCCGCGCATGAAGGCGAGCGGCGCCACTTCGATCTCGCCGCTTGCTAGGCGCTTCATCACCTGATCGCCGGGCAGCATGTCGTAGAGCGCATCGTAAAGCGGGCGCAAATAAGGATCGACCTTGTCGCGAAGATCGCCGGGCAGGAAGCCCAGACGCTCGCCCGCCTCGACCGCCGGGCGCGACAGCACGATGCGATCGACCGAACCCCTCATCAGCATGGCGATGGCGACGGCGACGGCGAGATAAGTCTTGCCCGTTCCCGCCGGACCGAGGCCGAAGACCAATTCCTTCTCGTGCAAGGCGCGCATATATTGCGCCTGCATGACCGAGCGCGGCGTGATATGGCGGCGCGCTGTGCGGATCGCCGTGCCGTCGCGCGATTCCTTGTCGAACAGGCCGGGTTCGCCGCCGGCAGCGCCGCCGGCGACGAGACGCAAGGCGGCCTCGACCTCGCTTTGATCGACGGCCAGCCCGCGCTTCAAGCGCTGATAGAGCGCCGTCACGACATGGCGCGCCTGCTGCACGGCGGCGGCGGGTCCCGAAATCGCCAATTGATTGCCGCGCGGGGCAAGACTGACGCCGAGCGCCTGTTCGATGCGCACGAGATGCGCGTCGTGCTGGCCGAATAATTGCGGCAGCAGGCGATTATCCTCGAATTGCAGATGCAGCGGCGGGGCTATGGCGGAGGCGGCTTCCGGGGTCACGCGCTCAATCTCTCCTCTGCTTGCGGCAAGCGGCCTTCGAGGCTGAAGGCGCCAAGGGCGACGATATCGACGGCGAGAATTTCGCCCACCGGCGAAACCGGCGCCACGACATGAACGGCTTGCAGATAAGGCGACCGACCGACCCATTGGCCGGGATGGCGGCCGGGCTTTTCGATCAGAATCTCGAGCCGCCGGCCGATCGTGCGGCGATTGAAATCCCTTTGCTGGGCATTAAGCGCCGCTTGCAAACGCTGCAGGCGCTCGTCCTTGACGGCTTCCGGGACTTGATCGGGAAGCGCGGCGGCGGGCGTTCCGGGGCGCGGGCTGTATTTGAAGGAAAAGGCGGCGGCGAAGCCGATTTCCGCGACGAGATCGAGCGTCGCCTGGAAATCCGCCTCGCTCTCGCCGGGAAAGCCGACGATGAAATCGGAACTCAGGGCGAGATCGGGCCGCGCGCGGCGCAAAGCGGCGATTTGCGCCGCATAGGTCGCGCGATCGTGGCCGCGATTCATCGCCGCCAGGATGCGATCCGAACCCGATTGCACGGGCAAGTGCAGATAGGGCATGAGCTGGGGAAGATCGCCATGCGCGGCGATGAGATCTTCCGTCATGTCGCGAGGATGCGAGGTCGTGTAACGTAGGCGGAATCGCTCCGGGAGACGGCGCGCGAGATATCGCAGCAACTGGGCGAGCGACCAGGGCGCGCCGTCGGGGCCGAGCCCATGATAGGCATTTACATTCTGCCCGAGCAGCGTGATTTCGCGGGCGCCAAGCATTGCCAAGCGCTCGGCCTCGGTCGCGATTTCGGCGACGGGCCGGGAAAATTCCGCGCCGCGCGTATAAGGAACGACGCAGAAGGTGCAGAATTTATCGCAGCCCTCCTGAATGGCGAGAAAGGCGGAAACGCCGACATCGCCGGCGATTTCCGGCAGATGGTCGAATTTCGATTCGACCGGGAAATCGGTCATCATCAGCCCGGCGCCGGCGCGGCGCGCGCCCGATTTCGCGGCGCGGCTTCGCAAAGCGCGCGCCATCAATTCGGGCAAACGATGATAGGATTGCGGCCCCAGCACGATATCGATTTCGGGCGCGCGGCGCAGGATTTCCTCGCCCTCGGCCTGGGCGACGCAGCCCGCGACAGCGAGAATCGGCGCCGCGCCGCCGGCGCGCGCCTTGCGCAAGCGGCCGAGTTCGGAAAAGAGCTTCTCCGTCGCCTTCTCGCGGATATGGCAGGTATTGAGGATGACCATGTCGGCGCTATGGGGGTCTTCCGTCAGGCCATAGCCGAGCGGCGCCAGGATATCCGCCATGCGCGCGGAATCGTAGACGTTCATCTGGCAGCCATAAGTCTTGATATAGAGCGATTTGGCCAAGGCGAGCGAAGACCCTTTCACGACTTGGCAAGGCTCTGTAGCGATCGGCGGAGCTTCATGTTCGCCAGAATACCATGCCGGCAGGGCTGCTGATAAGACTTTTGCCGGATTTCCGCAACTTGTCATATTAATTTGAAATATATAGGTTTTCCCAGGATAGGCACAGGAAAGGCGAAGATTTCATGGCCGGCGAATTGCCCTTTTTCGATGCGGCTTCTCTCGATCGCGCGCTCGATTATCCGGCTCTGATCGCGGCGCTGAAACGCGCCTTCGCCGGCGATTGGACGCAGCCCTTGCGCCATCATCACGCGATCCCTCAGCCGGAGGGCGCGGCCGATCAAACCTTGCTGCTGATGCCGGCCTGGGAAGCGGGGAAAAGGATCGGCGTCAAGATCGTCACCATCACCCCCGGCAATGGCGCGCGCCATCTTCCCGCCGTGCAGGGGCTTTATCTGGTCCTCGACGGGGAAACCGGCGCGCCGCTCGCCCTCATGGACGGGAAGCGCCTGACCGTTCGCCGCACCGCCGCCGCTTCGGCGCTCGCCGCCGATTTCTGCGCCGCGCCAGAGGCTCGGATTCATCTGATGGTCGGGGCGGGGGCGCTCGCCCAGCCTTTGATCGAAGCCCATGCCGCGATCCGCCAAATCGCGCATAGGCAACTTTGGGCGCGCGATCCCGCGAAGGCGAAAGCGAAAGCCGCCGAACTTAGCGCCTTGGGGCATAACGTCGAAATCGCGACCGATCTCGAAGCCGCCGTGCGCGAGGCCGATATCGTGAGCTGCGCCACGCTTTCCCGCGAACCCTTGATTCGGGGCGATTGGTTGAAACCGGGCGCGCATCTCGACCTCGTCGGCGCCTATCTCCCCGAAATGCGCGAGAGCGACGATAATTGCGTGCGGCGCGCGACATTGTTCGTCGATCGGCGCGACGGCGCGCTCAAGGAAGGCGGCGATATCGTACAGCCCTTGACGGCCGGCATCATCGCCGAAAGCGATATCGTCGCCGATCTTCACGATCTTGCCCAAGGCCGCCATCCGGGACGGCGCCGCGCCGACGAAATCACGCTCTTCAAATCGGTCGGCGCCGCGATCGAGGATCTCGCCGCCGCCGATCTTATGCTGCAGCGCGTGCGATCGGCGCCGAGGCGCTGATTAAAGCCCCGCCCAACGCGCCAGCCAATAGGTCGCCCCCGCCGCGAGATAAGCGAGCGCGAAAAGATAAAGCACGATGATCGCCGTCCAGCGCCGCGAATTCGTCTCGCGCCTGGCGACGGCAAGGCTCGCGAAGCATTGCGGCGCGTAGAGATACCAAGCGAGGAAAGCGAGCGCCGTCGGCAGCGACCAGGCTTGCTGCAAAACCGCAGCCAGCGAACCTTCGCCGGCACCCTGCAGGGCATAGACCGTGCCGAGCGCGCCGACCGCCACTTCCCGCGCCGCCATGCCCGGCACTAGCGCGATGGCGATTTCCAGATTGAACCCGATCGGCCGCAGGATGGGCTCGATCCAGCCGCCGATCGCGCCCGCGAAGCTTTCGCGAATACTGCCGGCGGAAAGCGGGAAACTGGCGAGAACCCAGAGACCGACCGAAACCGCGAAAATCCTTGTCCCCGCGCGGCGCAGGAAAGCGCCGGCCCGCCCCCAAAGATTGATCAGGAAATCCTTAGGATCGGGAAGCTTATAGGTCGGCAATTCCATGATCAGCGAAGGCTTCGATCCCTTCGCCGCCCAATGCTTGGCGATGAGCGCGACGATCACCGCGCTCAAGATTCCGATCAGATAAAGCGCGAAGAGGACGATCCCCTGAAGACCGAAGGGGCCGATCGAGCGCGCGGGGATGAAGGCGCCGATGATCAGCGCATAGACCGGCAGGCGCGCCGAGCAGGTCATCAGCGGCGCGATCAGAATCGTCGTCAGGCGGTCGCGTTCGTTTTCGATGGTGCGCGCCGCCATCATGCCGGGAATGGCGCAGGCGAAACTGGAAAGCAGCGGGATGAAGGCGCGGCCGCTGAGGCCGATCCTGCGCATGGCTTCGTCCATCAGGAAGGCGGCGCGCGCCATATAGCCCGAGGCTTCGAGCAGCAGGATAAGCGCGAAGAGAATAACGATCTGGGGCAGGAAAATGACGACGCTGCCGATGCCCGCGAGGATACCGTCGACCAGCAGACTGCGCAGCCAACCCGTCGGCAGAATGGCCGAAACGCCTTCGCCGAGCGCCGCGAACATCGCGTCGATCATCGCCATCGGCGCCTCGGCCCAGGCGAAGACGGCTTGAAACATCAGGAAGAGCAATCCCGCGAGGATGACGGGGCCGAGAATGCGGTGGAGAACGAGGCGGTCGATCGCCCGCGTCAGCCGATTGAGTTGCGGTTCGGCAAGGATGGCGGCGCCGGCGATGGCGCGCGCTTCCCGCTGCAACCCGCGAAGATCGCCGGCGGGGGCGTCCGCCGCCGATGGCGCGCGCCACGTGCCGGAAGCGATCATATCCTGCAAGCGCGCGATCAGGCCGGCGCGGCCGGCGGCGCGCGTCGCCCAAGTGGCGACGACGGGAATCCTAAGCCGATCCTCGAGCGCCTTGAGATCGATGCGCACGCCGTCGCGTTCCGCGAGGTCGAACATGTTGAGGGCGAGCAGCATGGGCCGGCCGAGCGCGCGGATTTGCAGGATGAAATGCAATTGCGTGCGAAGATCGTTGGCATCGACGAGAACGAGAAGGCCGTCCGGCGGCGCCTCGCCCGGCTGACGACCGAGAATGGTATCGAGCGCGATCCGCGCATCGATCGAGCGCGTGCCGAAACCGTAAAGGCCGGGAAGATCGATCAGGCGGATGCGATGCCCGTCCGGCGTCTTGAAGCGGCCGCTGCGCCGTTCGATCGTGACGCCGGCATAATTCGCCGTTTTCGCCCGGCCGCCCGTCAGGCCGTTGAAGAGCGTCGATTTCCCGCAATTCGGCGCGCCCACCAAGGCGAGGCAGATTTCGCTCATGCCCGGTCTCCCGCCGCGATCAAGAGCGCGCTTGCCTCTTCGCGCCGCAGCGCCAGGATGCGCCGGTTGAGCCGGAAGGCGAGCGGCTGACCCCCGATCGGACCCCGCTTCAGCAATTCGATCTCGTCGCCTTCGCAGAAGCCGATCTCGCGCAATTTGAGTTCGAGCCCGGCGCGATCGGAAGCGATCGCGCCGATCCGGGCAATCTCACCCTCGGCAAGGCCGTCGGCATTTTCCGGTGCCCTCGTTCCTGGCTCCGACATCGGATTTCTCCTTAAAGATCGCGGGGAGGCTTGCCGGCTCTTGATATTAAGAATTATTCGCATTTGCAACAGGAAGACGGGCTTGCGTCAAGACGCCGCAGGGAAAGTGGGGTCGATGCTAGATGGCTTAGCCGCAGGGGCGCCGGCATGCGCCGGCATGGCGATCGGGAGAGCCTATAACAATCCCGCCAGCAACCGATTGAGGCGCGCGGCGAAGGCTTTGGCATCGCCGGGGCTTTCGCCGCTTTCGATCCGCGCCTCTTCGAAGAGGATTTCGGCGATATCGCCGACGACTTCTCCCTTGCCCGCGCTCAAACCCTTGGCCATGGCGGCGATCAAGGGATGGCCGGCATTGACTTCGAGCTCGCGCAAGCTCGCGCGGTCGAGCTTTTGATGCTGGCGCAGCAGGCGTTCGAGATGGAGGTCGAGATCGCCCTCCCCCGCCACCAAGCAGACCGCGCTTTCGGTGAGGCGCGCGCTGACGCGAACATCCTTCACCTTATCCTTGAGGGCGAGACGCATCAGCGCGATCAAGGGATCGATGCCGGAAGGCGCCGGCGGCGGCGATGGCGCTGCGGCATCGACGGCGATGGCTTCGAGATCGGCCGCCCCTCGGCTTGCCGATTTCAGCGGCGAGCCCTGATATTCGCCGATCGCGCCGATCCAGAATTCGTCGATGGGATCGCTGAGCAGCAGAACCTCGACGCCCTTCGCCCGATAGCCTTCGAGTTGGGCCGAAGCGGCGATGCGCTCCGCGCTCTCGCCGGTCATGTAATAGATCGCGTTCTGGCCGGGGCGGAGGCGCGATCGGTATTCGGCAAGGCTCGTCCATTCGGCGCTTGCCGTGGTTTTGAAGCGCGCGAGATCGAGCAAGATTTCGCGCTGCTCGTTGGGTTCGTAAAGGCCCTCTTTCAAGACGGCGCCGAAATTTTCCCAGAAGAGCGCGTAATCTTCCTTATCGGCCGCGCGCTTCTGCAATTCGCCGAGCAAGCGCTTGACGAGAGCGGCGCGAATCCGCGCGAGAAGCGGGCTTTCCTGGAGCATCTCGCGGCTGATATTGAGCGGCAGATCGGCGCAATCGACGAGACCCTTGACGAAGCGCAGCCACGAGGGCAGCAAATCCTCGACCCGTTCGGTGACGAAAATGCGCTTTTGATAAAGTTTGAGGCTATTCGCGCGATCGGGATGGAAGAGGTCGAAGGGCCGCGTTTTCGGAATGAAGAGCAGGCCCGTGTAATCGATCTTGCCCTCGGCCGAAAAATGGAGAGTAGCCCAAGGCTCGTCGAGAGCATGGGCGATGTCGCGATAGAAATCGCGATATTCCTCGGCCGAAATCGCAGCGCGCGGCCGCGTCCAAAGCGCGGTATTGGCCGCGATCTGGCGCGGACCATCCTTATCGGCGAGCCAGATCGGAATCGCGATATGCGCCGAATGGCGACGGATCACGGCTTCGAGACGCGTCGCCTCCAGCCATTCCGTTTCGCCTTTTTTGAGATGCAGGATGATTTCGGTGCCGCGTTCGGCCTTGGTCGCGGGGGCCATCGTGAAGCTGCCCTTGCCGTCGGAGGCCCAGAGCCAAGCCGTTTCTGCCGGGGCGCCCGCGCGGCGGGAGAGAACCTCGACCTTTTCCGCGACCATGAAGGCGGAATAGAAGCCGACGCCGAATTGGCCGATAAGCGAGATTTTCTCGTCGCCCTCGGCGGCGGCGAGATCGGCCATGAATTTCGCCGATCCCGATCGCGCGATGGTGCCGAGATGGTCGATCAATTCCTGCCGATCCATGCCGATGCCGTTATCAGCGATGGTCAGGCGCTTCGCCTTGGCATCGGGGATGAGGGTCACCCGCGGCGTGGGATCGCCGGCGAGCAGGCCGGGTTCGGTCTGGGCGAGATAACGCAGCCGGTCGCAGGCATCGGCGGCATTGGCGACCAGCTCGCGCAGGAAGACGGCCTTGTCGCTGTAAAGCGAATGGGCGACGATTTCGAGGAGCCGAGTCACCTCGGCCTGGAATCCCATCCGTTCGGTCGCCATCGCCGCCTCCGCGATCTTTCCTTCCGGTTTCGCGGCCGTCATTTGCCGCGCAATTCGCCGCCCGTCGCCTTGACGATGGCGGCGACGATTTTCGTGCAGATGGCCTCGATCTCGGCATCCGTCAAGGTCTTCGCCTGCGGCTGGATCGTGACCGAAAGCGCCAGCGATTTTTCCCCGGCGGGAATGGCGCCGCCGGCGAAGACGTCGAAAATTTCGGCGTTCGTCACCATCGCCTTATCGGCGCCGCGCGCCGCCTTGACGAATTTTTCCGCCGGCACGCCGGCATCGACCAGGAAAGCGAAATCGCGGATCAAAGGCTGCAGGGGCGAAGGCGCCAGCAAAGGCCGCAACGTGCCGCGCACGCGGGGATTGGGCAGCCGGTCGAGGAAAATTTCCGCACCGATCGCTCCGTTTTTAAGATCGAAAGCGGCGAGGATCGTCGGATGCAGCGCACCGAATTCGGCAAGGATATTCGGCCCCAAGCGCAGTCTCGCCCCTTGGCCTGGATGATAATGCGCGGGCGGGTTGGGATCGATCTGCAAATTCTCGATGGGAACGCCGAAGGCTGCCAGCAAGGCGAGCGCATCGGCCTTGGCGTCATAGGCATCGCGCGGCCGCGACTTCGCCTGCCAATGGCGCGGCGTCGCGCCGCTGCGAATGAGGGCCGCGACTTCGCCTTGCGCCTCGGGCGTATCGCCGAGGAAGACGGGTCCGATTTCGAAAAGATGCGATTCGCCCAAGCCGCGCGCTTGATTGCGCGCGGCCGCGCCCAAAAGATTGCCGAGGATCGAGGGCCGCAAAACGTCGAGATCGGCGCTGATCGGATTGGCGAGCTTGACCGGCTTGCGCGCGCCGGCGAAAGGCGCGGCGGCCGCGCCCGCCATGAAGCTGAAGGTCACGGCTTCCAGCAAGCCGCGCCCGGCGAGAATGCGGCGCGCCTGCTGCACGCGCTTTTGCGCCGGATTGACGGCAGCGGCCGGGATCGCCGCTTCCCGCGTCAGGGAAACGGCCGGGATATGCGCATAGCCATGGATTCGCAAAACTTCCTCGACGAGATCGGCCTCGCCCGCGATATCGGCGCGGAAGGAAGGCGGCACGACGATCCAGGATTCCGGCGATGGCCGATTGATTTCGCAGCCGAGATTTTCGAGAATCGCCGCTTGGGTCGCGGGCGTCACGGCGACGCCGCCCAAGGCCAGAACCCGGCGCGGCCGGAAGGCGATTTCGCGCCGCCATTCGGGCAAGGTTCCGGCCGAGACGATTGCCGAAGCCTCGCCGCCCGCAAGATCGAGGATCATCGCCGTCGCGACATCGCCCCCCCATTCGGCTGAGAGCGGATCGATGCCGCGCTCGAAGCGATAGCGCGCATCCGATTGCAGGCCGAGACGCCGCCCCGTTCGCGCGACATCGACGGCATCGAAAAGCGCGACCTCCAGGAAGACGTTGACCGTTGCCGCGCCGCAACCGCTCGCGAGGCCGCCCATGATGCCGGCGATCGCCTGCGGGCCGCGATCATCGGCGATCACGGTCATCTCGGGATCGAGCGCATAGGTCTTGCCGTCGAGCGCGGCGAGACTTTCGCCGGCTCGCGCTTTCCGCATGACGAGATCGCCGGTCAGCCGATCCGCATCGAAGACATGCAGCGGCCGGCCGAGATCGAAGGTCACGAAATTGGTGATATCGACGAGCAGCGAAATGGGGCGGAGGCCGATCGCCTTCAGGCGATCCTGCAGCCATTGCGGGCTGGGACCGTTGCGGACATTGCGGAAATAGCGCCCGACGACGAAGGGACAGGCCGAACGCGAAGCGGGATCGATCTTCCAGGCGATGGGACTGGCGAACCCGCCTTCGCGGCGCGGCGCGGCGAAGGGCCGCAAGCGCCCGAGGCCGGCGGCGGCGAGATCGCGCGCCAGACCGAACATGCCGAGCGCATAAGCGCGATCCGGCGTCACCTTGATGTCGAAGACGGGATCGTCGAGCTTGGCATAGGCGGCGAAGCTCATCCCGATCGGCGCATCCTCGGGCAAATCGATGATGCCGTCGTGATCTTCGCCGAGGCCGAGTTCGCGCGCCGAACAGAGCATGCCGTTGGATTCGATGCCGCGAATGATGCCGGCCTTGAGGTCGAGCCCGGTTCCCGGAATCCGCGTGCCCGGGGGCGCGAAGACGCCCTTCATGCCGGTCCGCGCATTGGGCGCGCCGCAGACGACCTGAACGAGGCCGGATCCCGCATCGACGATGCAAATCTGCAATTTGTCGGCATTGGGATGACGCTTGGCCTCGCGCACTTCGGCGATGCGGAAGGGCGCCAATCCCGCCGCGGGATCGGCGAGGCTTTCGACTTCGAGGCCGAGATCGGTCAGCTTCGCGGCGATCGTTGCGGCATCGGCCTCGGTTTCGAGATGGGTTTTGAGCCAGGAAAGCGGGGCTTTCATCGCGTCAATCCTCCCGTCGCGCTCGGAATGTCGAAGGCGGCGAATCCGTAATGCCTGAGCCAGCGGAGATCGCCGTCATAGAAAGTGCGCAGATCGGGAATGCCGTATTTCAGCATGGCGATGCGTTCGATCCCCATGCCGAAGGCGAAGCCCTGATAGCGCGCGGGATCGATGCCGCAATTCGCCAGCACCTTGGGATGCACCATGCCGCAGCCGAGAATCTCCAGCCAATCGGACCCGGCGCCGAGGATGAGCTTGCCGCCCGATCGATCGCAGCCGATATCGACCTCGGCCGAAGGTTCGGTGAAGGGGAAATAGCTGGCGCGAAAGCGCACTTTGAGATCGTCGATGCCGAAAAAGGCGCGCAGGAAATCGGTGAGGCAGCCGCGCAGATGGCCCATATGCGTCGTCTCGTCGATGACGAGGCCTTCGACCTGATGGAACATCGGCGAATGCGTCATATCGGAATCGCAGCGATAGGTGCGCCCCGGACAGATGATGCGGATGGGAGGCTTTTGGCTCAGCATGGTGCGGATTTGCACCGGCGAAGTATGCGTGCGCAGCACCTTCTGCGCGCCCGTTTCGTCGGGAGGGAGGTAGAAGGTATCCTGCATCTGCCGCGCCGGATGATCGGGCGGAATGTTGAGGGCGGTGAAATTGTGGAAATCGTCCTCGATATCGGGGCCGGCGGCGAAGGCGAAGCCCATCTCGCCGAAAATGGCGATAATCTCGTCGATGGTCTGGCTGACGGGATGAATGCGGCCCTCGCTTTCGGGCCGAGCCGGCAAGGTGAGATCGATCGTCTCCGCCGCCAATTCGGCCGCGAGCGCCGTGGCCGCCAATTTCGCCTTCGCCGCTTCGAGCGCCGCCTCGATCCTGTCCTTGAGCGCGTTCAAGGCCTGACCCGCCGCGCGCTTTTCTTCGAGCGGAAGCGCGCCCAGCGCCTTCATTCGCTGCGCGATCTCGCCTTTCTTCCCCAAGCTCGCGATGCGGATCGCCTCCAATTCGCCGGCCGAAGGCGCGGCTTCGATCTCGCGCAGCCAAGCCGCGCTCAGGGCCTCGATACCCGCCGCAATCTTTTCGCCATCCGTCATGGTCTCGCTTCGCTCCTTCGAGAAAATAAAAGGGAGGCTCGGTTTGCCGCCGGCCTCCCTTTCCCCTACCTTACGAAATCCGGGGCGCCGGCTAAGCCGTTGCCCCGAAAAACGCTACGTCTTGGGCGCTTCCGCGCATCGGTTTTCCTTTAGGCCTTCTTCAAGGCGTTCTGCGCCTGCTGGCAGATTTGCGCGAAGGCCGCCGGCTCGCGGATGGCGAGATCGGACAAGACCTTGCGGTCGATCAGGATGCCCGCCTTCTTGATGCCGTTCAGGAATTGCGAATAGGTGAGGCCATGCTCGCGCGCGCCGGCATTGATGCGCTGAATCCAGAGGCCCCGGAAATCGCGCTTGCGATTGCGCCGGTCGCGATAGGCGTATTGCAGCCCCTTCTCGACTTTTTCGATGGCGATGCGGTAATTGGTGCCGGCGCGGCCGACATAGCCCTTGGCCATGTCGACAATCTTCTTATGCCGGGCATGCGAGGTAACCCCGCGCTTGGTTCTTGCCATGGGTCAGTCTCCCGTTTCGCTGGCGTCAGAGGCCGTTGGGAAGAAAGTATTTGATGACTTTCTTCGCATCGGCGTCGAACATCGCCTCCATACGGCGGCTCTGCTGGCGCATATCGGTCGGGCGCTTGGACAGGCCATGGCGCTTATTGGCGGGCTTGAACTTAACCTTGCCGGTCGCGGTGAGCTTGAAGCGCTTTTTGGCGCCGCTCTTCGTCTTCATCTTGGGCATTTTCAATCCTTTGAAATCATTGAAGAAATCGGTCGCGTCGCGGCATGCCCCATCAAGATCGCCGGTACCGTCTGACCGAAGGAAGGCGGGGTTATAGCGGGATCGCTTGAGAATCGCAAGCGGGGGGCGTCCGATCTATCGCCGCCTCCCATTAAGCCGCCTTGACCCGGACTTGGCATTCGGCCTCGCTTGCGCTCCTACGCTTAACCAGGATATCGAGATCGTGTCCCAAGCGCACAAGAACGCGGATGATCCGTTCCGTCGAGAATCGCGTCACGGTCCCGCGCATCAAAAGGGAAACATCCGACTGAGCGAAGCCTATTAGACGTGCCACTTCGGATTGCGTGAGCCCCCGTTGCTTAATCGTTTTATTGACCTGACGAATGAGATCTGCCCTAACGCGCAATTCCTCGGCATTGCCGAAACCGAGATCGGCGAAGGCAGGACTAGGTTTTCGACGGGTTAGTCCGGCTCGCATTTGGAAAGCTCCCCTCGCGCCTCTCGCATCTTACTTTTGCGCTCTTATACCGGCCGACCGAATATAGGCATCGGGCAATCGCTTCTCCATTCCGTCATGGCATGCGGAGGCATGCCATCCATGAATTTCGTGCCATTTGCCGGGCTTCGCCCGGCGGATGGCAAGCCTTCGCTTGCCACAAACTCGTAGATGGTCGGCCTTCGCCGACCATGACGAGGAAGAAGACGGCGGTAAGGCATAAAGCGTCAACAATTAAGATTGGCTGGCATTAGATAAAACCGTCCTCTCATGAGCGCAAAGATTTTCCCTCGGCCGTCGGATTGATCGAAGACGAACCCGCAACAGCTTCCGGCGCCATCTTCCGCAACAGGTCCGCGAAAGCGGGCGGCGGCGGGGCTTCGACGAAGAGGGGTGGCTTCTTCGGGTAAAGCGGAATCTTGAGGGATCGGGCATGGAGATAAAGCGAGGCTTCGCCCGTTCCGGCGTCTTCCTCGCCTTGGCCTTTCGCTTCCGCTCCGGCCGGGGCGGCGCTGGAAGGGCTGCGATATTGCCGATCGCCCAGGATGGGCGTGCCGAGCGCCGCGAGATGAACGCGAATCTGATGGGTGCGCCCGGTCAAGGGGCGGAGTTCCAGCCAGGAAAGATCGCCCGCGCGGCCGAGCCGGCGATAATCGGTGATGGCGGGCTTCGCTTCGGAATCGTCAGCTTTGGCCCCGATCATCCGCCAGCCGCCCTTGCGGGTGGAAATTTTCTTCAAGGGAAGATCGATCCTGCCGGATTCCGCGGGGAGAGTGCCGGCAACGATCGCCCAATAGGTCTTTTCGATTTCGCCCGCGGCGAAGAGCCGCCCCAATTTGGCGAGTGCCTTGCGATGGCGGCCGAGGATGAGACAACCCGAAGTGTCGCGATCCAGGCGATGGGCGAGCGCCGGAGGATGAGGCAGGCCGAATTGCAGATAGCGGAAATGGCGTTCCAGATTATCGCCGCCGCCCGGCCCCGCATGGACGGGAAGCCCGGCCGGCTTATCAAGGACGAGAATAAGCCCGTCGCGATAGAGCAGCCGCTGTTCGATCTCCGGCCCGGCCATGCCCATCGGCTTAGGCGACGACGAGCGCGGCGAGCGCCCAGGCGCGGAAGGCGGCGATGCGGGCGAGATCGGCCTCGTCCGGCCGGCAGATCAGGCTATAAGCGCGCCCCGTCAGCACTTCGGCGGGGAAGGGCATGACGAGGCGGCCGGAAGCGATTTCCTCGGCGAAGAGGCGGGGATCGCAGAGCGCGACGCCGCCTTCGGCTAAGGCCGATTGCACCGCCTGATCCGCTGTTTCGAGGACGAGGCCGCGCTCGACGGCGATGCCGGGAAGTCCCATCTGGCGCAGGAAGAGCCGCCAATCGACCCAGGCATCGCCGCTTTGGCGGACATGGAGCAGCCGCGCCTTCGCCGCCATCGTCTTGAGATCGGGCCATTGCGCTTGCGCCAGCAAGGCGGGGCTCGCCAAGGGCGCGATCCTTTCGCGCATCAAGAGATCGCCGAGGAGATCGGCGCCGATCGTTTCGCCATAGAAGATCGCGAGATCGTGGGCGGAATTCTTGAAATCGACATTGACGGGCGGCGTCTCGACGCGGATTTCGAGATCGGCATGGGCGCGCTGAAATTCGGCTAGGCGCGGCAGCACGATGCGCCGCGCGAAGGTCGGCGGCAAGGAGAGGCTCAAAGGCGGTTTCTTCGATTGCCGGCGAAACCCGCCGATCGTGGTATCGAGGCGGTCGAAGGCCTCGGTCAGGACGGGCAGCAGGCGACGGCCCTCCTCCGTCAAACCGAATTGCGCCTTCCGCAGGATGAGAGTGACGCCGAGGATATCCTCGAGATTCTTCACCTGACGGCTGACGGCGCTTTGGGTCACCAGCAATTCTTCCGCCGCCTTGGTGAAACTTTGCGCGCGCGCCACGGCCTCGAAAGCGCGGAGCGCGTTCAAGGGCGGCAGATGCCGGCGGGCGGCAAGACGCTGAGACATGCTTGCAAATCCGGAAATCTTGAAACAAGAAGCGTCACTCTAAAGCACGATAGGCGTCGGTAAAAGACATTCTATGCAGGCATTATCTTGCCGTGGTTGCATGCTTAGGCATAGACTAGCGGTCGTCGTAATTTTCTCCCGTTGAGTTCAGATATGACCGGTCCCATCATCCGCACTACTGTGGTACCCAAACTTTCGCTGGCACTTAGCGCCAATTCGGTACCGATGATTCGCGAAATTGCGATCGATAATTCCAACGGCGATCCGCTCGAGAATCTTCAATTATCGCTTGTTGCCGATCCTCAGGTCACTAAACCTAAGACATGGCATTTAAGCGCTCTTGCACAGGGTGCCATATATCATCTTCCCGATCTCGACTGCGAACTCGATAGCGGGCTGCTTTTCCGTTTGGAAGAATCGCTGCCGGCTAAAGTCTCGTTCGCCCTTAGCGCCAGCGGCAGCGAACTTGTTCGTCACGACATCTCCGTATCTCTGTTGCCCCGTAATCAATGGGGTGGCGTTGGCCATGTTCCCGAACTGCTCTGCGCTTTCATTCAGCCTAACGATCCGGCTATCGATCAGATTCTCAAAAAAGCAGCTGATACGCTTCATGCAGCCGGCAAGCCTTCCGAAATCGATGGATACGCAAAAGGCGCGAAAGGCGTTTGGGAATTAGCGGCTGCCATTTGGGCAGCTATCTGCTCGCTCGGGCTAGATTATGCTCTTGCGCCAAGCAATTTCGAGAAAGACGGCCAAAGAATTCGATCCCCCTCTTCGGTAGTGGGAAGCGGCTTAGCGAATTGTCTCGACCTATCGACATTGTTCGCTGCCGCACTTGAGCAATGCGGATTAAACTCGTTAATTATTCTTACCAACGGCCACGCATTTCCGGGGGTGTGGTTGCGAAAAGAAGAATTTGCCGAAGTTGTCGTTGACGATCCGTCGGCTTTACGCAAGCGCTTGTTCCTGCAAGAGATGATCCTATTCGAAGCGACCTATGCGACCAGAGCCCATAAAACCAGCTTTTCCAGCGCATGCGCCGTTGCAGAAGCTAATATCGCAGAGGGCGCGTCATCGAAATTTGAACTCGCTATCGACGTTCGTCGAGCGCGGATGCAGCAAATCCGCCCCCTCCCCGGCAGCGAGGCCGGACAACTACCGGCCGCTGACCGCAAGATTAACCTGTCGACCGAACTGAAACTGGAAGATGCGCCAAATTTCGATACCACGGAAGAAGTCAAGCTCCCCGATACGCCTCGAGGAAGGCTCGACAGATGGCAGCGTAAGCTTTTAGACCTTTCCCTTCGCAACTCGCTCCTCAACTTCCGAGCGGGAAAGCGTTCGGCAAGAATTGTTGCACCTGATCCCGCAGCGCTTGAAGACGCGCTGGCATTGCGCAAGGAGCTTCGCCTCCTCGCCCACCCTGGGATCATGACCGGCATCGACCCGCGCGATGCCGAAATTCACCGGCAGCGCTATAAATCAGACGCGGTCGCCGACATGGCGCACAAAGCGCTGGAGAAATCAGACGTCTATATTGAGCTTGGTAAGGAAGACCTCGAAGATAGGCTGACCGAGTTATATCGAGCGGCCAAAACCGCTATGGAGGAAGGCGGCACCAATATCTTGTATCTTGCGATTGGCTTCCTCTCTTGGACTAAAGATAAAACCTCAAGCGATAAAACGCATAAAGCGCCGTTGATTCTTCTGCCCGTCCAGTTGCAACGAAAGAGCATTAAAAGCGGATTCAGATTAACCGCAACAGATGACGAGCCGAGATTTAATCCGACTTTATTGCAAATGCTGCTCCAAGATTATCGCATCCGCATACCAAGCTTGGAAAAAGAACTGCCGAAAGACGATTCCGGCCTTCATGTCAAAAAAATCTGGGACATGGTTCAACAAGCCGTCAAGGAGATACCCCACTGGGAAGTTTCTCCAGAATGCGTTATTTCGACCTTCTCCTTCGCCAAATTTCTGATGTGGAAAGACCTCGTCGATCGCACGGCGCAGCTTAAGCGAAATCCGATCGTCCGGCACCTTATCGAAACTCCGCGCGAGCCTTATGGAGAAGGCGCTCAAAACTTTCCAGACGTCAAAAAGCTTGACGTCATTCGATTGCCGCAATCCGTTTTTTGCCCGATGGCAGCGGACTCGTCGCAATTGGCTGCCGTTATAGCCGCCGCCGATGGCAAAGACTTCGTCCTCATCGGTCCGCCTGGAACCGGAAAGAGTCAGACGATTTGTAACATTATCACCCAGTGTTTAGCCGAGGAGAAAAAGGTTCTGTTCGTCAGCGAGAAAATGGCGGCTCTGGAAGTGGTGCACCGACGTCTTGCAAAAGCTGGGCTCGGAGAATTTTGCCTCGAACTTCATTCGGCTAAGGCTAGAAAAACCGACGTCCTGTCAAATTTGAAGCGCGCCTGGGAGGCGCGCTCCGATGCGAACGAAACCCAATGGTTAAGGCATGCCGAGCAACTGCACAAAACTCGCACCTTACTTAATAAATTCGTAAATCACTTGCACATGGCGCGACGGAATGGACTTAGTGTTTTTCAGGCTATCGGCATTGCTTGCGTTAGGCAAAATCTGCCGCAACTCCATCTTTCATGGGCTTCGCACGATGCCCATGACGAAGCAGATTTCGAGAAGCTAAAGGATGCAGCGAGTCAACTCGGCGCGCTTGCCGTTGTCCTAGAAGATGCGGAAGCCAAAGACTTGACCTTGGTAAAGTCGTCGCAATGGACTATTGCTTGGGCAGACAGATTTATGACTGCTTCCAAGCGCATGGCTATTGCCGGAAAGACGCTGGTCGAGGCCGCAACGATTTTTGCCGACACCGCGAGTCTACCGAAAATCCGCCTGAACCGGAATGGCCGTGCGATTTTAGCCGGTCTTGCCGCTATTTTGCCCCAAGCAGCCGGGCATGATTGGGGCTTTATGGCGAAGCCCGGCAGCGAGCAGGTCATCCTGGCTCTAGCCGGTATTGCTCAACATGCTTCGGCGCATGCGCGCGCCCAAACAGATTTGTCATCGCCCTATAGACCGGAAACGACATCCTGCGATCTGGAGAGCCTTAATAAGGAATGGAATGCCGCCCAAGCGATTTGGTGGCCCAAGCGAATCTTCAGTAAAGCCCGAATTAGAAAGATTCTGCGTTCGTTACTCATCGATGGCAAGGTCAAACCTGATCCAGGAAAGGATCTCGGCATTCTTATCGAATTGCATAAATTGGAACAGGAAATAGCGGAACTGTCACTCATTGCCAGCCAAGCGACGGAACTTTCGCTTGGGTTAAAGACCAATTTCGAAGCCGTCCGCATTGCCGCAGGTTTCTTTGCCAAACTATCCTCGTGCCTGAAACAATTAACCCACGATTCCGGCCGAGCATCCGAATGGAATCAGGCCCTGCATGCTTTGTTTACGACCGGCAATTCCCTACTCTCGCCTGGAGCTAGGGTAGAGCGCGCTTGCGTGGAATTGATCGACGCGGTTAACGAATACGAGGTTGCTGAGCGAGAACTTTTAGAGGTTACGGGATCGAGCGCCGAACTCTTCGATAAGGTCGGCGCGGAAACGCCCGAAGGCATGATTGCCATTGCCGGCAAACTGAGTGCGGCAGAAAGCAAATTGCGCAACTGGTGCGCGTGGCAAGCCAGCAAAGCACAGGCCGTCGCCTTGGGCATTGGCGAGTTAGCCGAAGCCGTAGAAGCCGGCCGAGTATCGGCGGCGGATTCTCTTAGAGCCTTCGAAGCCAATTATTGCCGGTGGTGGTTGCGCGGTACCATAGATAACGATGAGGTTCTACGCAGCTTCGTTTCCATACAGCACGAACGACACATCGATGACTTCAAGCGACTTGACGACCATTTTACTAACCTGACGCGTGACATCATTAAAGCGCGGCTATGCGCAGGAATGCCGCATCCCAATTCGCTACCCAAGGGCGAAAGCGAGTGGGGCTTTCTGCGCCACGAAATGGAAAAGAAAAAGCGCCATGCGCCGGTGCGTCATCTTATTGCAAGCCTGCCCAGCGTATTAACCAAGCTTTCGCCATGTTTGCTGATGAGTCCCCTTTCCGTGGCGCAATATCTTTCCCCGGAAACCGCACCATTCGATGTCGTCATTTTTGACGAAGCCTCCCAGATTCCCGTTTGGGATGCGGTTGGCGCCATGGCGCGCGGTAAGCAGACCGTAATCGTCGGTGACCCGAAGCAATTGCCGCCCACTAATTTCTTTAACCGCGCGGAAGGGGATGAAGACCTGGGAATCGATCTGGAAGACGATCTGGAAAGCATTCTTGACGAATGCTTGGGGGCCAATCTTCCTTCGATTTCCCTGAATTGGCACTATCGCAGCCGACATGAAAGCCTGATAACCTTCTCGAATCATCGCTATTACGCTGGTCGGCTCGTCACTTTTCCTTCCCCTGCAACCGAAGATCGGGCCGTTTCATTTCATTATGTTGCCGATGGCGTGTACGAAAAAGGTGGAGCGCGCACGAATCTTCCAGAAGCTCGGGCCGTTGTTGCCGACGTGCTATCTTATATTAGGAATCCTGATTTTCGAGGTATGACACACGGTATTGTGACCTTCAATGCCGAGCAGCAAAGCTTGATTCTCGACCTTCTCGATGAAGAGCGGCGCAAGGACTTTGAAGTCGACGGCTACTTTTCGGAAGATGCGGCAGAATCCTTGTTCGTGAAGAACCTCGAATCAGTTCAGGGTGATGAACGAGATTATATTTGGTTTTCCATAGGCTTTGGCCCCGATCGCACCCGATCGATTTCCATGAACTTTGGCCCCATAAATCAGCGCGGCGGGGAACGGCGGCTCAATGTCGCCATAACGCGTGCGCGACATGGGTTAAGAGTATTTTCTTCTATCCGCGCTAGCGAGATCGATTTGGCGCGCACCGCCGCCGTTGGCGTTCGCGATCTGCGTCATTTCCTGGAGTTTGCGGAGTACGGTGTACGCGCCATTCCGGAAATGAATATGGGAAGTCTCGGCGATCACGAATCTCCTTTTGAAACGGCCGTCGCAGATGCCCTGTCTCGCAAGGGCTGGAGATGTCTACCGCAGATCGGCGTTTCTTCCTTCCGAATCGACTTAGGCGTTGTTCATCCTGAAGAGCCGGGACGATTTCTGGCCGGTATCGAATGTGATGGCGCTACTTATCATCGCTCCGCCACGGCGCGGGATCGAGATAAGCTACGACAGCGTATTCTTGCGGATTTGGGATGGAAAATCATACGTATATGGTCAACCGATTGGTGGTTAGACCCCGAAGGTACCCTTGCCAAAGCCGACCGCCAGCTCCACAGCGCCCTCGAAGCCGATATATCGAGCCGTCGAGCGACATGAATTTTCTCGGCAAGAGTGCAGCACCCGGCAAATGCCGGCGGGAAAAGGAACGTTGCGACATGCCGGGGACCCGAGCAAGGCGAAGGAGAACAGGGCGGCAAGTCTAAAGCCGATCGCGGCTGAAGGGAACCGGCAGCGGCGATAGGCCCCGGATCGGGTTTTTCATCTGGCGCCAAGCCGATGTTCGGGGTGGATTTCCGTCGGCCTTCCTGCGGGAAACGGTTTCCTCGGCCGGCGACTTGGTCTAGGCTCGCCGTCAGCCGCTCGTCAGAAGCGGGAGGGGAGATGTCCGCGATAGCCGTCGAAGCCAGGAATGTCGTCAAGACATTCGGCGTGGAACCCGATTTGGTGCGGGCGCTGGACGAGGTTTCGCTCGCCATCCGCGAGAACGAATTTTTTACCCTGCTCGGCCCCTCGGGCTGCGGCAAGACGACCTTGCTGCGCCTGATCGCCGGTTTCGAGATGCCGAGCGCCGGCAATATCCTGCTCGGCGGGGAAGAGGTCGGGCATCTGCCGCCCAATCGCCGGCCGGTCAATACCGTCTTTCAATCCTATGCGCTCTTTCCCCATTTGACCGTCGCCGAGAATATCGGCTTCGGCCTCAAGATGCAGGGCCGCAAGGCGGCAGACATCGAGAGCCGTGTCGAGGCGATGCTGCGGCTTGTCCGCATGGAGGCGATGAAATCCCGCCGCGTCTCGCAGATTTCGGGCGGCCAGCAGCAGCGCGTCGCCTTGGCGCGCGCGCTGGCGCCGCAACCCAAGCTGCTGCTGCTCGACGAGCCGCTTTCGGCGCTCGATCTCAAATTGCGCAAGGACATGCAGATCGAGTTGAAGCGTATGCAGCTCGAAACCGGCATCACTTTCGTCTTCGTGACCCACGATCAGGAAGAGGCGCTGACCATGTCCGACCGCATTGCGGTCATGAACATGGGCAAGATCCGCCAGATCGGAACGCCCAAGGAAATCTACGATCACCCGGCCGAGCGCTTCGTCGCCAAATTCATCGGCGAGACCAATTTCGTGACCGGCGATATCCTCGGCGCCGCAGGCGCCGAGGCGCGTATCCGCTTGGCCGGCGGGGCCGAAATCCTCGCCAGCCTGCCGGCCGGGATGGCGCCCCGGGGCCAGGTCTCGCTCGTCATCCGCCCGGAACATGCGAGCCTGACCGCAAGCGGCGAGGCGCATCTTTCCGGCCGGTTGGAAAATGCCGTCTATTTCGGCACCGACACGCATTATTACCTGCGCCTCGATAACGGCGAGGAATTCATCCTGCGCCAACAAAACCGCCGCGACAGCGGCAGCGATTGGCAAATCGGCGAGCGGGTCGGCATCCGCATCGGCGAAAATTCCGCCCAAATCCTGCGCGATTGAGCGATGGCGAGAACGGCAATCCCCTCCGATCAAGAAGCCCGCCTGGGGCAGATCGCCGCCGCCCGAGCGCGCCGCCAGTCGATCCGGCGCTGGCTGATGCTATCGCCCGCCTTGGCGACGATCGGCATTTGCGGCTTGCTGCCGCTCGCCATCATCTTCGCCTATTCCTGGATGCAGCCCGCCGAATATGCCGGCGTGATTTGGAAATTCCGCCCCGATGCCTGGGTCAATCTTGCCTTCGAGCGCGACATCTTCAGCGGGGAGCTCGCGCCCAATTTCGCCTATTACACCATCTTCGCGCGCTCCGTCGGCATGGCGCTGATGACCACAATGCTGACGCTGATCTTCGGCCTGCCGACCGCCTATTTCATTGCGACGCAGCCGCCGCATCGGCGCAATCTGTGGCTCTTTCTCATCACCATTCCCTTCTGGACCAATCTTTTGATCCGCATCTATTCGATCATGATGCTGATTCGCGACGAGGGCTATATCAACCGCACGCTGATGAATCTGGGCCTGATCGACGAACCTATACCGATGATTTTCACCGATGGCGCCGTCGCCTTCGGTCTCGTCTATGCCTATCTTCCCTTCATGGTGCTGCCGCTTTATGCCAGTCTGGAGAAGCTGGATTTCCGCTTGGTCGAAGCGGCTTACGATCTTTACGCCAGCCGCTTCCAGGCTTTGCGCCATGTCATTCTGCCCTTGATCAAACCCGGCATCGTCGCCGGCGCCATCCTCGTCTTCATCCCGGCGATCGGCGCTTATGTCATCCCGCGCCTTTTGGGCGGCGGCAAGAAGATGATGTTCGGCACCCTCATCGCCGAGCAATTTGGCACGGCGCGCAACTGGCCGCAGGGTTCCGCCCTCGCTTTGGCGCTGATGGTGATCGTCATGATCGCCCTCATCATCTATGTGCGCAAGGCCACGAGCGCGGGGGCGAGCCAATGATGGCGAAGACCGCGCATTTCGACGTCAAGCGTCAGCCCGGTTTCGTGACCATGGCGATGCTGTGTTTCGCGGCGCTTTATGCGCCGATCGTCGTTCTCGTCATCTATTCCTTCAATGCCAATTCCTCGGTCACGATCTGGACCGAATTCTCGCTGGATTGGTACGCCCATGCTTGGACGAACGAATCCATCCGCGAGGCGGCCCTGCTGTCGCTGGAAGTCGCCTTGATCGCGACCGTCTTTGCGACCATCTTCGGAACGCTCGCCGCCTTGGCAACGACGCGGGTCCCGCCCTTTCGCGGCTTCGGCCTCGCCTATGGCGTCATCAATCAGCCGCTGATGGTGCCCGAAGTCGTGACCGGGATCGCGATGCTTGTCTTCTTCGCCCTCGTCAAGCAAGTGACCGGCGTTCAGGGGCTTTTCTACCTCATCGCCGCGCATGTCGTGTTTTGCACGCCCTTCGCCTATATGCCGATCCGCGCGCGGCTGGAGGACATGGACCTGACTCTCGAAACCGCCGCCGCCGATCTTTACGCGACGCCCTGGCAGGCCTTTCGTTATGTCACTCTGCCCTTGCTCTGGCCCGGCATCGTCGCCGGCGCCATGCTCAGCATCGTGATTTCCCTCGACGACGTGGTGATCACGATCCTGGTCGCGGGGCCGGGCGAACAGACCCTGCCCATTTACATGATCGGCCAGTTGCGGCGCGGGGTTACGCCCGAACTCAACGCCATGTCGACTATCTTTCTCGGCGTTTCGGCGCTGCTCGTCACTCTCTTCTTTCTCTTTACCAGCAAGAAACGCTAATCTTACACCGATCCCGCTCACGACAACGCAACCTATAAGGAGATCGCCATGCGTCAGTATTGGAAGTCCGGCTCGGCCATCCTGGCCGCGCTCGCTTTATCCGGCCTTGCCGGATGCGGCGAAGAAAAGAAAGAAGAGGCCGCCGCCCCGGCCGAACCGGCGGCGCAACCCGCCACCCCGGCTCCGGCGCCGGCCCCTGCCCCGGATGCGACGGCCGCCGCGCAACCCCCCGCGCCCAGCGGCGGCGAATTGCATATTTTCAACTGGGGCAATTACACCAACCCGGCCCTGATCGAGAAATTCGAGAAAGCCTATAACATCAAGGTGACGCTCGATTCCTATGATAGCAACGACCAGATGCTGGCCAAGGTCAAAGCCGGCGGTTCGGGCTACGACATCGTCGTGCCATCGAGCTTCGTCATCCCCTCGATGATCGCCGATGGGCTCTTGGCCAAGACCGAGCCCAACAAGATGGAGAATTTCAAGAATCTGGCGCCGGATTTCCTGCATTCCTATTGGGACGACGGACGCAATTACACTGTGCCTTGGCAATGGGGAACGACGACGATCTCGGTCAATACCGACGTTTATAAAGGCGATATCGATACCTGGGCGCTGCTCTTCAACCCGCCCGAGGAATTGAAGGGCAAGATCAACGTCTTGCCGGAAATGATCGACGTGATGAATGCCGCCAGCTATTACCTGGGCCAGCCGGTCTGTTCGGAGGATAAGGAGCATCTGAAGAAAATCAGCGACCTTCTGACCGCCGCCAAGCCGAATTGGCGGACGCTGGAATACGGCACGATCGAGAAGCTGACCTCCAAGGACGCCGCGGCCAGCATGAACTGGAACGGCGCTTCCTTGCGCGCTCGGTTGCAGCTGCCGTCGATCAAGTATTCCTATCCTAAGGAAGGCTATGCGAGCTGGATGGACAATGTCGCCGTTCTCGCCGATGCGCCGAATATGGATAACGCCAAGCTTTTCCAGAACTTCATCATGGATCCGGAAAATGCGGCGCTGATTTCCGCCTTCGCGCGTTATGCCAACGGCATCGCCGGGAGCGACGCCTATATGCCCGACGACATGAAGGGCGCGCCCGAATTGTCGCCGACCAGTATCGTCTTCGTGCCCGCTTGCCCGCAGGCGACGATGGAAATCTACGGGCAGATTTGGAACAATCTGCTGAAGTAATCTGTCGCGATCCGGGGCCCGGGAGCAATCCCGGGCCCTTGCTTTTGGAAATCCCGCAATGTCGAATGACGATCTGCTTTACCTTTCCGCCAGCGAGGCCGCTGCGCTTTTCCGCGCCCGTAAATTATCGCCGGTCGAGCTCGTGAGGGCGCAGATCGCGCGCGCCGAAGCCCTCAATCCGCGCCTTAAGGCTTTCACCTATACCCATTTCGACGAGGCGCTCTCCGAAGCGCGCAAGGCCGAGCGCCGCTTCCTCGGAAAAAGCGCGCGGCCGCGACCGCTCGAAGGCTTGGCGCTCGCTATCAAGGACGAAAGCTTCATCGCCGGCAAGCCGACCTCGATGGGTTCGTTGCTCTACAAGGATTACGTCGCCGATACGACCTCGACCAACAATGCCCGCATCCTGAAGGCGGGCGGCATCGTTCTCGCGCGAACGGCGACGCCGGAATTTTCCTGCGCTTCCTATACCCATTCCCGGCTTTGGGGCGTTAGCCGCAATCCCTGGAATCCGCGCTTCACGCCGGGCGGATCCTCCGGCGGATCGGGCGCGGCCTTGGCCGCCGGCATGGCGAGCCTCGCCACGGGATCGGATATTGGCGGATCGATCCGCATCCCCGCTTCCTGTTGCGGCGTGGTCGGCTTCAAGCCGACTTATGGCCGCAATCCCGACGATCCGCCCTTCAACCTCGATCCCTATTGTCATACCGGACCGATGGCCCGCTCGGTCGGCGATGCCATTTTGCTGCAAAACGTGATGTGCGGCCCTTCGCCCACCGATATCGCCAGTTTGCGCCCGAAGCTGACCTTGCCGAAAAGTTATCCGCCGATCCGCGATTGGCACATCGCCTATTCGTTCGACCTCGGTTTCTATGAGGTCGATCGCGAAGTCGTTGCCCATACGAAGCGCGCGCTCGACATTTTCCGCGCTCTCGGCGCCAGGGTCGAGGAAGTGAAGCTCGGCTGGACGAGCCGGGTCATGCGGGCCGGGATCGGCCATCTCGAACATCTTTTCGGCGCCTATCTTGCTCGCTCGCTCAAGAAGCATGGCCGCGACATGACCGATTACGCGCGCACCTTCGCACGGCGCGGCGCCAAGAGCGGCAGCGAGGATATCTTGCGCGCGATGGAAGTCGCGAGCGAGATGTATGCCGAACTCGGCCCCATTCTCGAACGGCATCATATCTTCCTCTGCCCGACCAACGCGCTTCCCGCCATCAAGGCCGATTTCGATCAAGCTCGGGATAAGGTCAGGATCAACGGCAAAACCTCGCCCCTGGAACCGGTTCTCGCCTGGTGCATGACGCTTCCCTTCAACATGCTGTCGCGATTGCCGGTGCTTGCTCTGCCTTCGGGTCGGGCCGCGAATGGCGTGCCGACCGGAATCCAGATCGTCGGCCGCGCCTATCGCGATCGCGATGTCTTCCGTGCCGGCATGGCCTATGAAGCGGCCTGCGGCGGTTGGTATCGCCGATCCGCGACGCGACCCGATCTCGGTTGAAGGAAACTCGAATGCCGCGCGAATCCCTGACCCTGGCGCTTTGGGCCGTCAATCTCGGCCACCCCGTCGCGGGTCTCGACGCTTGGCTTGGCCTCGTCGACCGGCAAATGGCGGAGGCCAAGCGAAGCGGGGCCGAGCTTTTCGTGCTGCCGGAATATGTTTCGGCCCATTGGCTGGCCGAGCGCGGCAGCACGATCGCACCCGATCGCGTCATCGCGCATATGGCGGAAATCGGCGCCTCCGTTCTGCCCGAACTCGAAAACCTGGCGCGGCGTCACGATATGGGGCTGATCGCGGGATCGATGCCGGTCGCCTGCGGCACGCAAGCGGATGGTAGCGCCGGCTTCGTCAATCGCGCTTGGATTTTGCTTCCCGAACAGGACGGCCGCGTTCGCCGCCATCGTCACGACAAGATCGTGCTGACGCCGGGCGAGCAGGATCGTCGCGGTTGGCATCTCGCGACCGGGGCGGAGATCGGCATTCATACTTGGCGCGATCTGCGCTTTACCGTCCTCATCTGTCTCGATATCGAAATGCCGCGCATCGCCGATCTTCTGATCGAACGCAATCTCGACCTCGTGATCGTGCCTTCGATGACGTCGCAAATGTCCGGCTACCATCGCGTCTTCGATTGCGCCAAGGCGCGCGCGATCGAACTTTACGCGGCTGTCGGCGCCGTCGGCTGCATCGGCAATAGCGGCAATCTCAATGGCGCCGAGGCGAATTGCTCGGGCGCGGCGCTTTATCTCCCTTGCGAAATGGCCTTCGCCCAAGGGTCGGGCTCTGTCGATAGCGTCGGCCCCTTCTCGGGGATCGAAGGGCCGGGACCGGTGCTGATCGCGACGGCGCCGATCGGCGAATTGCGCCGCCGCCGCAAATCGGGCGCCGAAGTCTGGCAGGGGCGCATCCCCGCCTTTCCCCTGGCGCTCGCCGAAACGGCGGAATGATCGCGCTTGCGCGGCGCCCCGATCAGGGCGTCAGTTTCTTACCGTCGATTTCGGCGATGAAGGCTTCGGCCAATCCATATTCGATGAATTGCGTAAAGCCCGAATCCACGACCTTCTGAAAATGCCGGCGCGCCTTCTTCTTATCGCCGGCCGCCAAATCCCGCGCGCCGAGATAGAAGTTGAAATCGAAATCCTGATAACGCTGCAGCACCGGATTGCCGACATGGGTGCGCTTTATCAATTCGGCCTCGCCGATTTCGCCGAGGAGATGGCGCACGAGCGGTCCCGGCCATTCGTCCGCCGGCCAGGATTTGCGGAAATCGACCAGCACTTGGCGGGCTTCCGCCCCGCGCCCGGCATGGGCAAGAGCGACCGCCAGCATGGTCTTGTTGAAGGGTTCCGCCGGCGATAATTCTATGCCGCGCTTCATATCGGCGATGGCATCGTCCATCCGCCCCATCATCTGCAGAATGGCGCCGCGCATCGTGTAAAGCCCGCCGCTTTCGTCTTCGAGCGCAATCGCCTTGTTCTGGGCAGCCAAAGCGGGGCCGAGTTCGAGTCGGCTCGAATAGGCGATGGCGGTCGCGTTATAGACCCAGGGATTTTCCGGCTCCAGAATGGCGGCGCGCTCGAAATCGGCCTCGGCCTCGGCGAAATCGCCGAGATTGGTGAGGAAGATGCCGCGCTGGATATAGGGATAGGAGCGATCGGGATCGGCGGCGATGGCGGCATCGTAATCGGCGCGCGCGCCCGTCATGTCGCCGAGCGCGAAGAGCGCATCGGCGCGCGAAAGCAGCGCGATGATATCCAAGGGATCGTCGGCGATCACCACGTCGAAATCCTCGACGGCGCGTTCGTAATCGTATTCCTCCATCAGCAGATTGCCGCGCTCGACGCGCAGATCGATGCGCTGCGGAAAACGTTCGACCAGCCGGTCGAGATCGGCGATGGCGTTCTTGAGATCGCCGGCCAGGCGGTCGCCGCGCGCCGCCAGAGCGAGGGCGCGTTGACGCAAGGCGGGCGCGAAATCGGGCGTCAATTTCAGCGCGGCATCGTAATCGGCGATGGCGGGATCGTAAGCCTTATCCTCCAGATACCAAGCCGCTCGGCGCAGCAGCAGAATCGGGTCATCGGGGTGCCGGCGGATCGCCTCGGTGAGATCGGCGATGGCGGTTTTCGGCTGATCGACATCGTAGCCGCGATCGGGCGCCGGATAACCGGCAAGATAATCGAGAACGACCGGATCCTCGGGCAGATAACGCGCGATATCGGCAATGAAGGCGGAAACCGGCACGATGGTCGGGATATAATCGAAATAATCGGGATCGCCGACATCGCGCAAGGTGGGGCGCATCGCGCGCTCGTCGCGCAATTTGCTGCGCGAGGAAACGGCGATGCCCATGACGCGCGGCCAATCCTCGCCGGCGAGCGGTTCCTGCGCCAAGAGCGGCCCGCCGGAATTCCCCGGCATGGTGATGCAATCGTTCTGCCAGCCGGAAGATTGCATCTGCCCGTAAAGCCGGCATTCCGGCTGCACGATCAACTGATCCATCGGCTTGTCGGCGGGAAAACCGGCGATCTGCACCTCCGCCTCGCCGCCTTGCTTGACGAAATCCGCCGTCGCGATCGGCAAGAGATGCAGATATTCGGCCTTGTCGTCGAGGCAGGTATCGAGATGCAGCAAGGCCCAATCGCCCCAGCCGTTATTGCGCGTCGCATCCTCGCGCGATTGCGTGGTCCCGGCATTGAAGGCGAGCGAGCGGCCCCAGGCGAGCGGGCGCGCCGCGACGCTATCGGCGAAACCGCCGATGCCGAAACTGGGATCGCCGGCCTTGCCTTCGCCGTAGAAGAACCGCAGCACCTCGTTGCCGTCGATCGCATGGCGCAGATTGACGACATGGGCGGCGGTCAGCACATGGCAGGGCGAAACCAGGAAACCGGTGCCGAGGCCGGGCGCCATCGGATCGTCGTTGATGAGGAGGCCCACGGCGCCATAGGGCGTGCCCGCATCGCGATCCATGGGGATACGATTGTCGCGCCCCTCGGCGCGAGCGAGGCCGGAAAAGACGAAGACGCCGAGCAGCAGAACGACGACCGAAGACCGGAAAAAGCGCGCCATGGACCCTCGCCTCAAGAAAACCCGCGGAATAGCGTTTCTCATATCTCGGTCAGGATTGCGGCAAGATCAAGGCCTAGCTTGCGGGAATCGAGTTGCGGGAGGCTTGCGGCCCCGCCATGATGGCCGCGAAAGGAGCGACCCATGGGCGAGGCTGAATTGACCGGCGGGTGCCTCTGCGGCGCATTGCGCTTGACCGCGATCGGCGCGCCCTATCGGGTTGGCATCTGCCATTGCCTCGATTGCCGCAAGCATCACGGCGCCGTCTTTCACGCTTCGGCGATTTTCCCAGAAAAAGCCGTGACCATCGTCGGGAAGACCGCATCCTATAAGGGTCGCCATTTCTGCCCCGAATGCGGTTCGCCCGTCTTCGCCCGCAGCGATGACGAGATCGAAATCAATATCGGCTCGCTCGACGAGCCCAATCGCGTGAAGCCGACTTACGAACTCTGGACCATCCGGCGCGAGGCTTGGCTGCCGCCTTTCGACCTCGCGCGGAGCTACCCCAAGGATCGCGACGGGAGCGGCCGCAGCGAGCCTTGAAACCGGGTTGCGGGGAGACCCTCGCCCCGCCATGATGGCGGCAAAGCCGGGGGCTTAAACATGGTCTCGAAAATCCGCACGGTGACCTTCCAGGGGATCGACGTCCTCGGCGTCGACGTTCAAGTGCAGGTCGCGAGCGGCTTGCCCAGTTTCGCCATCGTCGGCCTTCCCGACAAAGCGGTCGGCGAAAGCAAAGAGCGCGTGCGCGCGGCCTTGACCGCGATCGGCCTCGCCCTACCGCCGAAACGCATCACCGTCAATCTCGCCCCCGCCGATCTCCTGAAGGAGGGCAGCCATTTCGATCTCCCGATCGCGCTCGGCCTCCTCGCCGCGATCGGCGCCATCGAGCAAAGCGCGCTCGATTCTTATGTCGTCCTGGGCGAACTCGGCCTCGACGGATCGCTAGCGGCGGTGACGGGGGTTCTGCCCGCCGCCCTTTATGCCGCCGGTCAGGGCATGGGCCTGATCTGCCCTTCGCGCCAGGGCGGAGAAGCCGCCTGGGCGGGCGAGATCGCGGTTCTGGCGCCCGATTCCCTCATCGCCCTTCTCAATCATCTGAAAGGCCAGCAAGTCCTCTCGCCGCCCGAGCCCCGCATCGCCGATGCCGTGCGGCCCGATCTCGACCTCAAGGACATCAAGGGCCAGGAAAGCGCCAAGCGCGCCCTCGAAATCGCCGCCGCGGGATCGCATAATCTGCTAATGATCGGCCCGCCGGGTTCGGGGAAATCCATGCTGGCGGCGCGGCTCGCCTCGATCCTGCCGCCGCTCTCGCCGGCGGAAGCGCTCGAAGTCAGCTTGATCCATAGCCTCGCCGGATCGCTCCCCGAAGGGAAATTGATGCGCCATCGCCCCTTTCGCGACCCGCATCATTCGGCGAGTCTGCCCGCCCTCGTCGGCGGCGGCTTGCGCGCGCGACCCGGGGAAATCTCGCTCGCCCATCTCGGCGTGCTGTTCCTCGACGAATTGCCGGAATTTCAGCGCGGCGCCTTGGAAGCCTTGCGCCAGCCCTTGGAAACGGGTCGCGTTTCGGTCGCGCGCGCCAATGCCCATGTCACTTACCCTGCCCGCGTGCAATTGGTGGCGGCGATGAATCCCTGCCGCTGCGGCCATCTCGACGATCCGGTTCTCGGATGCGGCAAGGCGCCGCGCTGCGCGCAGGATTATCAGGCGCGGATATCGGGGCCGCTTTTCGACCGCATCGATCTTCATGTCGATGTGCCGGCGGTTGCCGCCGCCGATCTTTCGCTGCCGCCGCCCGCCGAAGGCTCGGCCGAGATCGCCGCCCGCATCGCGCGCGCCCGCGCGCTGCAAGCCGAACGCTATAAGGATCGCGCCATCCGCAGCAATGCCGAGGCGGATGGCGAAATGCTGGAACGCATCGCCGCGCCCGATGCCGAAGGCCGGCAATTATTGACGAAGGCGGTCGAAAAATTCCGCCTTTCGGCGCGCGGCTATCACCGCGTTTTGCGCGTCGCCCGCTCGCTCGCCGATCTCGAAGGCGCGCCATCCGTGCGCCAGATTCATATCGCCGAGGCGCTCTCCTATCGCCGCCTGCAGCCGGGGAGATAGGTGGATCGTTTCATGTTCCGCGGGCAAAATTCCGTTTCAGAAAGCGATCAAACAGCGGAACCGTAAAGCCGTTATCGCCATGCGCTGGACTGTAGATCACGCCTTTCTTGATAAGGCTGCTTCTCACAGGGCCGAGTTCGGTAACGCGCTTTCGGAGACGCTTGGCGATGTCGCCGGAACGCTGCGAACCCGGGCCGAGCCGAGCCATGGCAAAAACATAGGTCTTTTCCTTCGGCGTCAAACGGTCGAAACGGGCGCGGAAAAAACTGCTATCCAATTCGAGAATAGCCTGCTCCGTTGCTTGCTTAACATCGGCAAGCGTTATCGGCGACCGCGCCGCCACTTCCCAGGAATGTTTTCCCCATTCCTGCAGAAAATAAGGATAGCCCCTGGTTTCTTCGATAATGCGCGCAATGGCCGATTCTTCATAGGCAACGTTTTCCTTCTCGGCCGGCTTGATCAAGGCAAGCCGTGCCGCCGTCTCATCGAGACTGTCGATCTTGATGAACCTGAGCAAGCGCTCGGCATAGGATTTCGCCGCGCTGCTTTGCCCGACGATCTGCGGCAGACCAGCGCCTATCATCGTCACCGGGACTCTTTCCTGAGCTAAGCGATGCATGGCTGAAAGCAGAGCCGACAATTCCGAAGGGGCCACATATTGCAATTCATCTATGAAAAACACGACGGCCGTCTTGCGCTCTGCCGCCACGGCGCCGAAAGCGGCCAGGAGATCGGTAAGATCGTCGCTTAGATTGCCGCTATCCGCCAAACCGCGCTCGGCGCCGAATTCCTTGCTAAAATCCAGATTAACCTCGATATCGCCGACTTTGATGGATTTGAGGGACTTAACGTAGCCTCCCAAGGCCCGCATCGCCCGCTGCATCGTCCCTTTCAATTTTTGCCCTGCGCTTAACCGCAGCAGAGACTTACGCAAGACGGGAATCAGTTGACTGGAAAGAGGGCGAGACTCGCTTGCTTCGATTGACGCCGTGGCAAACCCCTCGGCTTCGGCATCGCGGCTGATCCGATTGAGGAGAACCGTCTTGCCGACTCCGCGTAGGCCGTAAAAGACCGTTCCCTGCGCGGTGTATCCTGCGCGGATGCGAGCAAGGTCAATTTCGGCCTGTGCGATGATTGCATCGCGACCGGCAAGCTCGGGCGGCGCCGTCCCGGCACCTGGCGTATAAGGATTGCGGCGCGGATCCATTTATAAGAAAGTTACTCTGGTTTATCGAGACTTCATAATATGGGATAATCTTTTTATAATCAACCATTATATCCTACGCCTATGGGGATTCCGCGTTTCGGCGACGGCAATGATTATCCCCGTTTCCCCAGCAAATTGACCATCGGCCCCAGGGGTTCGCCGCCCAGGATATACAGATGGAAATGCGGTACTTCCTGATGCTCGTCGGCGCCGGTATTGGCGATCAGGCGATAGCCGTTCCCGCCAAGGCGCGCGCGCTCGGATTGCAGTTCTCTGCCTCGTCTTCATGGCGTCAAAAGCGCTCTATGATGGATTGAATACGCTCGGCCGTTTGCAGGACCCATATCCTACGCACCAGAATGATGGTCAATAGGCAGAGCACGATGTTGAGGCCATTGCCGACTATCCGGAAGATATCCAAAGATTGGAAACCCTCAACCGTATCGGTGTTCATGGCAAAGCGGAGCAAGCTGTAGCTATAGATATTGGTGCCGACCCAGAGCGCCCACCAGAAACCGATCAAGGGCGATGACGGCTGGGTCGCCCAATTCTGCGGCGCGGCGCTGGCGCGCCAGATTTCCCGGACAACGCGATAAGGCTGCCATAGATTGGCGAAAGGAACGAAGAACCAGCCGACCGACCAGCCCGGCGTGAATTTCATGCCGAGAGCGCCCAGCCGCCGCGCTTGGCTGTTAGCCCCATGAATCCAGATCAAGAAGGCGATAAGGCAAATAATGTAGAGGCCGATTTCCGCATACCCGATCAATTGCTGACGCCGATCGTTAGCCTCGGTCTGCGCCATTAAATCGCCCGCGATATTGCCAGATTGGAAATCGACGAGCAGGCGGTATTCCAGGATGTCGGAAATCGAAGAGACGACGAAACCGACGATTAGGATCGTCCAAAGTCAGATCACCCAGCGCGTAATGCCGGTCGGGCTTGTGGAGCTTTTTTGCGTCATTTTATCCGCCTTCGTAAGAGAATCTTCGATCACTTCCCCGGCAAATTGACCATGGGTCCCATGGGTTCGCCGCCCAGAATATGCAGATGGAAATGCGGCACTTCCTGATGGCCGTCGGCGCCGGTATTGGCGATCAGGCGATAGCCGTTTTCGCCAAGGCCGAGGCGGCGCGCAACCTCGCCGATGGCGCGGACGAAAGCGAGGATTTCCGCCGGCGCGGCCTTCGCCGAAAAATCCTGCGCCGATTCGTAAGCGCCCTTGGGGATGATGAGGGCATGGGCCTTCGCCTGGGGCCGGATGTCGCGAAAGGCGAGGACATGATCGTCCTCGTAAAGGGGATCGCAGGGAATCTCGCGCCGCAGAATCCGCGCGAAGACGTTCTGGGGATCGTAGGCCATCGCAAGCTTTCCTTCTTCTTCGCTATCGGTCACGACCGAGCGCGATTGCGCTTCTCGTCGAGGCCGGATTGCCCCTCGCGCTCGGCGAGAATCCGCAAGACCCGATCCGGCGCGACGCCCATATCGGCCCAGAGCACGAGCAGGAAATAGAGGAGATCGGCCGATTCCGCCGCCGTCTTTTCGGAATCCCCGCGCATCGCCTCGATCACCGTTTCGACCGCTTCCTCGCCGAGTTTCTGCGCGATCTTAGGCCGCCCCTTGGCGAAAAGCCGCGCGGTATAGGAACGCTCGGGGTCGCCGCCCTTCCGCGAGAGGATCAGGCGATAAAGCCGATCCAAGATTTCGGTGCTTTCCGCCATCGCGCCGATCTCCCCCATTCGCTTTTCAGAGCCGCATCGGCAGGCCGGCCGCCGCCATATGGGCTTTCGCTTGGCCGATCGTATAGAGGCCGAAATGAAAAATCGAGGCCGCGAGGACGGCGCTGGCATGGCCGTCGCGAATGCCGGCGACGAGATGGTCGAGATCGCCGACCCCGCCCGAGGCGATGACGGGAATCGGAACCGCATCGGCGATGGCGCGGGTGAGGCCGATATCGTAACCGACCTTGGTGCCGTCGCGATCCATCGAGGTCACCAGCAATTCCCCCGCCCCCGCTTCCGCCATGCGCCGCGCGAAACCGATCGCCTCGATCCCCGTCGCCTGGCGGCCGCCATGAGTGAAGATTTCGTAAGTTCCCTTGCCGGTCGCCTTGGCGTCGATGGCAACCGTGATGCATTGATCGCCGAATTTCTGCGCGGCGCGGCGGACGAAATCGGGATCCTTGACGGCGGCCGTATTGATCGAAACCTTGTCCGCCCCGGCAAGCAGCAGGCGGCGGATATCCTCGATCTCGCGCACGCCGCCCCCGACCGTCAGCGGCATGAAGCAGACGGCGGCCGTCCTCGCCACCACGTCGTAAAGGGTGGCGCGGCCTTCCTGCGAGGCGGCGATATCGAGGAAGCAAAGTTCGTCCGCCCCCGCTTTATCGTAAATGCGCGCCTGTTCCACGGGATCGCCGGCATCGACGAGATCGACGAAATTGACGCCCTTGACGACGCGGCCCGCTTTGACGTCGAGGCAGGGGATGACGCGCTTCTTCAGCATGGCCGTGCCCGATCGAGACGGTCTTGCGCGGCGGCGAGGTCGAGATGGCCTTCGTAAAGCGCCCGCCCCGCGATCGCGCCCATGAAACCGCCGCCCTTGGCCGCCGCCAGCGGCGCGGCCGCGATCAGGCGATCGATATCGGTAAGATCGGCGACGCCGCCCGAGGCGATGACGGGAATGGCGGTCGCCGCCGCCAAGGCGGCGCTGGCGGCGATGTTGAGGCCGCGCCCCATGCCGTCGCGTTCGATATCGGTATGGATGAGGACGGCAATCCCCGCATCGGCGAAGCGATGGGCAAGCTCGATCGCCGTCAGCGTCGCCGTCTCGGCCCAGCCGGAGACGGCGACGCGCCCATCGCGCGCATCGATGCCGATAGCGATACGCCCGGGGAAAAGCCGCGCCGCCGCGCGCACGAGGTCGGGCGCTTTCAAGGCGATGGTGCCGAGGATCACGCGGGCAACGCCGCGCCCCAGCCAATGCTCGATGGCAGCGAGATCGCGAATGCCGCCCCCTAATTGGCAGGGCAGCCCCGTCGCGGCGAGGATGGCCTCGACCGCGCGATCATTGGCCGAACGGCCGGCGAAAGCGCCGTCGAGATCGACGATATGGAGATAGCGCGCGCCGGCGGCGGCGAAGCGCGCGGCCTGATCGGCGGGATCGGGATTGAAGATCGTCGCTTGCGCCATGTCGCCCTGGCGCAGGCGCACGCATTGCCCGCCCTTGAGGTCGATCGCCGGAAAGAGAATCACGCGCCGACCTCCTTCCAGAAATAGAGGCCGGCGACATAGGCGCCATCGACCTTGGCGTAACGGGGATGCCGGCCGATTTCGTGATAGCCGAGCGAACGATAAAGGCCCACGGCAGCGCTTTGCGTTTCGCGAACGTCGAGGGTGAGGACGCGGACGCCAAGCTCGCGCGCCAGATTTTCGATGCCGAGCGCCAAAGCCCGGGCGAGGCCGTGGCCGCGCGCCCAGGGCGCCACGAAATTCGTCGTCACTTGGGCGGAATGGGCTTGCGCCTCGTTATTGCGGGTGGGACGCATCAATTGCGCCGAGCCGGCGATGGTGCCGTCAAGCCGACCGATCAGCAGATAGCGATCCGGCACCAGAAGGACACCTTTCCAATAGGCTTCCAGGACATTGCGATGCGGCGGCTTTACCCAACCGAATCCGCCGCCGGCCGCGATCGCCGCATCGGCGGCGTCGCAAAGTTCGGCCAATTCGCCGCGTTTCAGCGCGGCGGCGCGCGCGACATCGATATCGGCCATCGCGCTTAAGGTCTCCAGGCGAGGAAATTGCCGAGCAGCTTGAGGCCGATCGCTTGACTTTTTTCGGGATGGAATTGTACGCCGAAAAGATTGTCGCGGCCGATGGCGGCAGCGACCCTACCCCCGTAATCGACGCTCGCCAGAAGATCGTCCTCGCATTCGGGATGGAAGGCGAAGGAATGCACGAAATAGACATGCGCGCCTTCGCCGATCCCGGCGAAAAGCGGATGCGCGGGGGCCAAGAGATGAAGATCGTTCCAGCCCATCTGCGGAATTTTGAGCGCGGGATCGGCAGGCGTCAGCCGGCGCACTTCCCCGGCGATCCAATCGAGCCCGGCATGCTCGCCGTATTCGACGCCGATCCCGGCCATCAATTGCATGCCGACGCAAATGCCGAGAAAGGGCCGGCCCTTCTCGCGGACGCTTTCCCGCAAGGCGGCTTCGAGGCCGGGAATGGCGGCGAGGCCCCGCCGGCAATCGGCGAAAGCGCCGACGCCAGGGAGGACGAGGCGATCGGCGCGGCGCACGCGCTCGGGATCGCGCGTCACTTCGATGGTCGCGCCCGATCCCGCGGCAGAAGCGATCAGCGCCTTGGCGACCGATTGCAGGTTGCCGGCGCCGTAATCGATGACCGCCAAATTCATGTCAAAGGCGGCCCTTGGTCGAGGGCACGGAACCGGCTTGACGGGGATCGATGGCGATCGCTTCGCGCAAGGCGCGCGCCAGACCCTTGAAACAGCTTTCGACGATATGGTGATTGTTCTCGCCATAGAGCGATTCGACATGGAGCGTCAGACCCGCCTGCTGCGCGAAGGCCTGGAACCATTCCTTGAACAATTCGGTATCCATCTCGCCCAGTTTCGGCTTGCTGAATTGCACCTTCCAGACGAGATAAGGCCGGTTCGAGGCATCGAGCGCCACTCGGGTCAGCGCCTCGTCCATCGGCGTCAGAGCGGCGCCGTAGCGGCGAATGCCGACCCGCTCGCCCAAAGCGCGCGCGACCGCTTGGCCGATGGCGATGCCGGTATCCTCGGTCGTGTGATGGAAATCGATATGGAGATCGCCCTTGGCGGCGACATCGAGATCGATCAGGGAATGGCGCGACAATTGTTCCAGCATATGATCGAGAAAGCCGATGCCGGTCGCGATCCGCGAGCGGCCCTCGCCGTCGAGATCGAGCTCGACGGCAATCTCGGTTTCCTTGGTCTTGCGCTCGATTTTGGCTTTGCGCATGTCGTCCTCGCCGCCCGCAATGCCGAGGGATTTTCGGCGAATGTTCTTAGCAGCTAGGCCGCGACCTTGCCAATATCGCTTTTGCCGGACTTGCGGGAAAGTCGGGCAGCGCTTATGTCCTCTGCCATGACGAAAGCGACCCCCGAAAGCGGCGATTCCTTTCCGCTCTGGCACGGCACGACGATCCTGCTCGTCCGCAAGGGCGGCGAGGTCGTTCTGGCCGGCGACGGTCAAGTCTCGCTGGGATCGACCATCGTCAAATCGACGGCCCGCAAATTGCGCCGCTTGGGAAAGGGCGAGGTCATCGCCGGTTTCGCCGGGGCGACGGCCGATGCGCTGACGCTGTTCGAGCGGCTGGAAGCCCGGCTCGAACAATATCCCGGACAATTGGCCCGCGCCTGCGTCGAGCTCGCCAAGGATTGGCGGACGGATCGTTACCTGCGCCGACTGGAAGCCATGATGGCGCTCGCCGATCGCTCGACCAGTTTGATCCTGACGGGAACGGGCGACGTTCTCGAACCCGAGGACGGCTTGATCGGCATCGGTTCGGGCGGCAATTTCGCCCTAGCGGCGGCGCGTGCGCTGATCGATCGCCCGGACCTCGATGCCGAGGCGATCGCAAGGCGCGCCATGGCGATCGCCGCCGATATCTGCGTCTATACCAATCGCCAAGTGACCCTGGAAAAGCTATGAACGCGCCCGAGCCCAAGGCCCGCGCGGATCGACCCGCGCCGGAAATGGCCGCTTTGACGCCGCGCGAGATCGTTTCCGAACTCGACCGCTTCATCGTCGGCCAGAAGGAAGCGAAACGCGCCGTCGCCATCGCCTTGCGCAATCGCTGGCGGCGCCGGCAATTGGCGCCCGAATTGCGCGACGAGGTCATGCCGAAAAACATTCTGATGATCGGTCCGACGGGCGTCGGCAAGACGGAGATCGCCCGTCGCCTCGCCAAGCTCGCCGAAGCGCCCTTCCTCAAGGTCGAGGCGACGAAATTCACCGAAATCGGCTATGTCGGCCGCGACGTCGAGCAGATCGTGCGCGATCTCGTCGAAATCGCGCTGGCGATGTCGCGCGAGAAACTGCGCCGCCAAGTGCGCGCCAAGGCCGAGGCCCTGGCCGAGGAGCGCGTGCTCGACGCCCTGATCGGCGCCGATTCCGGTGCCGAGACCCGCGCCAAATTCCGCCGCATGCTGCGCGCCGGCGAATTGGATGGACGCGAGATCGAAATCGCGCTCAAGGATTCGGGATCGGCAACGATGCCGAGCTTCGAGATTCCGGGCATGCCCGGCGCCGGCATCGGCATGATCAATCTCAACGAAATGCTGGGCCAGGCTTTGGGCGGTGCGTTCGGCGGCCGCACCAAGCCGCGCCGTCTCAGCGTCGCGCAATCCCATGAGGTTCTGATCGCCGAGGAAAGCGACAAGCTGCTCGACCAGGAAGAAATGCGCCGCCATGCCATCGCGGCGGTCGAGGAAAACGGCATCGTCTTCCTCGACGAGATCGACAAGATTTGCGCGCGTTCGGAACGGGTCGGCGCCGATGTCAGCCGCGAAGGCGTGCAGCGCGACCTGCTGCCGCTGATCGAAGGCACCCAGGTCGCGACCAAATACGGACCGGTCAAGACCGATCATATTCTGTTCATCGCCTCGGGCGCCTTCCATATCGCCAAGCCCAGCGATCTTCTGCCCGAATTGCAGGGACGCCTGCCGATTCGCGTCGAATTATCGGCTTTGACCAAGGACGACCTCAAACGCATTCTGGTCGAACCCGAAGCAAGCCTTATCAAGCAATATGTCGCCTTGCTGGCGACCGAGGGCGTCACGCTCGATTTCGCCGATTCCGCGATTACCGCCTTGGCCGATCTCGCTGCCGCGATCAACGCTCAGGTCGAGAATATCGGCGCCAGGCGTTTGCAGACGGTGATGGAACGCCTGCTCGAGGAGGTCAGCTTCGCCGCCTCGGAAATGGAGGGGCGTTCCATTCAGATCGACGCCGCTTATGTCGAGACGCGCGTTGCGCCCTTGGCCAAGAACGCCGATCTTTCCAAATTCATTCTCTAGCGCCCGCCATGCCGATCGCGGCGCCGGAAATCGATGCCGAGGCGATTGCCCTCGCCGCCCTCAATTTCGTGCTGGCGGACGAGGATCGGCTGACGCGGTTTCTCGGCCTCACCGGTCTCGACCTTGCTCGATTGCGCGACGGAATCGCCGATCCCGCAAAGCGGCCGGCGATTTTGGGCGCGATCCTCGATCACCTGTTGGCTTGGGAGCCTTGGCTGCTCGCCTTCGCGGCGGAGATCGGCGAAAAACCGAATGCGATCGCCGCCATCCGCCGGCATTTTCCGGGCGAGCCCCTTAGGGAGTGACGCCCGGCGCCCGGTCGGCGCCGCTCGGGAGCGGCGATGCGGGATCGGCGAGCCAAGCCGCGATATCGTTATAGACGGTTTCGGCGTCGAGATCGCGCAAGAGCAGATGATGCCCTGTCGGATAGAGCGCGACGCGGCCCTCTTCCTCGCTATGCGGGGGCAGATGAGCGAGAAAATCGGCGATGGCGGCATCGTTCAAAATATCCTCGCGCGCGCCGAAGAGGATAAGCCAGGGCGGGGTCTTCAGTTTCGCGCCCGCTTGATAGGCGAGGCTCATGAGATCGACCAGGCCATGAGCGGTATCGACCCTGGCGCCCCGCTGCACCAAGGGATCGCGGGCGAGCGCGATCAGCGCGCGCCGATTGTCGCTGGCGCGGCGCGGCGCGGAAGGATAGACGGTGACGTGCGGCATGACGCGATAGGCGAAATCGAGCAAATTCTTATTCGTTTCGCTCTGCGTTTCCCAGCCCCAGATCGCCGGCGCGACGAGGATGAGACCGGCAAGCGGCGGCGGATCGTCGCCGGTCGCGGCGACGAGGGCAATGGCGCCGCCCATGCTTTCGCCCAGCAAATAAAGCGGCAGATCGGGATGCTCGGCCTTCATCAACCGCAAGGCAAGATTGGCATCCTCGGCCATTGGCGCCGCGCCGGCCCAAATCCCCCGCTGCGGCGCCCCGCCGAAGCCGCGCTGATCGAAGGCATAGACGATATAGCCGCGCCGCGCCAAGGCATGGCCGGAAGCGGCGAAGGCATTGCTGTAATCGTTGAAGCCGTGCAAAGCGAGGATCGCGCCCTTGGCCGGCTGGTCCCAAGGGAGCCAGCGCTTCAAGGGCAAATCGATTCCGTCGGGCGTATGAAAAGCCGTGGGCCCAAGCGCCGGCTTATCGATCGGCGGGCCGATTTCCTGGAATTGCGGCGCGCAGGCGGCGAGGAAAAAGGCGAGGATCGCGAGAGGCGGCGACCGGCGCATGGCTCATGTCTTTTGCGTCAAGGCGAGGAAGGCATCCTCGAGATCGGCCTCGGCCGTCGATAGATCGCGAATCCCCAGCCCCTCTTGGCGCAAACGTTCGAGGATTTCGCCGATCCCCGTGACGCTTGGCCGATAGCGGAGGCGCAAACGGCGCGGATTCGGGAGTTCGGGCGAAAATTCGGCGAGCGCCGCCGGGATCGTCGCCAAGTCGCGATCGAGTTCGATCGTCACGTCCTTGCTGTCGAGCCGTGCCAGCAGCGCCGTTTTCGATTCGTTGGCGATGACGCGGCCATGATCGATGATGGCGATGCGATCGCAGAGCGCCTGCGCTTCCTCAAGATAATGCGTGGTGAGAAGAATGGTGACGCCGTCGCGATGAAGCTGCCGCACATAAGCCCAAAGTTGCTGGCGCAATTCGACATCGACGCCCGCCGTCGGCTCGTCGAGGACGAGGACCGGCGGGTTATGGACCATCGCCTTCGCCACCATCAACCGCCGCCGCATCCCGCCCGAAAGCGCGCGCGCATAGGCATCCGCCTTATCGGTCAGGGACAAAGCCGCCAGCAATTCCATCGTCCGGCGTTCGGCCTTGGGCACGCCGTAAAGCCCGGCCTGGAGATCGAGCAGGCCCTTAGGCGTGAAAAAGGGATCGATATTCAATTCCTGCGGCACGATGCCGATCGCCGCCGCCGCATGGCGCGGATCGCGATCGAGGTCGATGTCCCAGATTCTGACTGTCCCCGCGCTTTTCCGCACCAATTGCGCCAGAATGTTGATGAGGGTCGATTTGCCGGCGCCGTTCGGGCCCAGCAGACCGAAAATGCTGCCGCGGGGAATGTCGAGATCGACCGCATCCAAGGCGCGCTTGCCACTCTTTTCCGATCCATAGACCTTGACCAGGCCCTTCACGGAAACGGCCAGATCGGGCAGCGGAGAGGGAGCGATTGAATGAGCTGCGGCGGTTGTCATGGCGCGGGTTGCAATCCTTAGGCTCGATTGCCTATCATCATTGCCGGGCGGGATCAATCTCGCCCCATCGATCGCAGCGGAACGGGATGTTTTCATGGATCGCCAAGCCGTCATTACCGTCGATAAGACGCCCATCGCCTGCGCCGGCGAGAGCGAAATCTCGGGCCATCCCCGCATTTACCTCACGGCCGATAAAAGCGGTGAGGCGACTTGCCCCTATTGCGGTCGCCGCTTCCGTCTCGGCGCCGGGGCGAAAGCGCCGGCGCATTGAGCGCCATGGAAAAGACGCCTCCGCGTCACGTCTATCTGGTCGACGGATCGGGTTACATCTTCCGCGCTTTCCACGCCTTGCCGCCGCTTTCGCGCAGCGACGGCACGCCGGTCAATGCCGTGCTCGGCTTCGTCAACATGCTGACGAAACTCATCGACGATACCGATGCCGATTATATCGGCGTCTTCTTCGATACCGCGCGGCGCAATTTCCGCAACGATATCTATCCCGAATATAAGGCGCATCGGCCGGAAGCCCCGCCCGAGCTCGCGCCGCAATTCCCCTTGATCCGCGAGGCGACGCGCGCCTTCAACCTGCCGGCGATCGAAATCGCCGGCTACGAGGCCGACGATCTCATCGCCAGCTATACGTCGGCCGCCCTGGCGGCGGGCGCCGAGGTTACCATCGTTTCCTCCGATAAGGATTTGATGCAGCTCGTCGGCGAGCGCGTGAAGCTTTACGACCCCGTGAAGAATCGCCCCATCGACCGCCAAGCGGTGATCGAGAAATTCGGCCTCGGCCCCGAACATGTGATCGATATTCAGGCGCTGGCCGGCGATTCCTCGGATAACGTGCCGGGCGTTCCCGGGATCGGCGTCAAGACCGCCGCCGAATTGATCGCGACCTATGGCGATCTCGATACCCTGCTCGCCCGCGCCGGGGAGATCAAACAGCCCAAGCGCCGCGAAAGCCTGATCCAACATGCCGATCTTGCGCGCGTCAGCCGGCAATTGGTGACGCTCCGCCAGGATGTGCCCTTGCCGGTTCCGCTCGACGACCTCGCGCGGCACGAGATCGATGCGGCGAAGGCGCTCGCCTTCCTGCAGGAAAACGAATTCCGCAGCACTGCCACGAAATTGCAAGCCCGGCTCGGCGCCGCGCTAATGAAGGCGACGACGCAGCCCAAGGATAATGCTGCCGCGCTCGGTGCGGCGGCGGCCATTGCGGCCGATTACGCGCTGGTGACGCAAGAAGACGATCTTGCCTATTGGATCGCGAAAGCGCGCGAAGCCGGCGAAATGGCCTTCGATACCGAAACGACGGGACTCGATATCATGAAGGCCGATCTCGTCGGCATTTCCATCGCGCTGACCCCCGGCCGGGCCTGCTATATTCCGCTCGGTCATGGCGGCGGCGATCTGCTCGACGGGACAACGCGGCCGACGCAAATTCCCATGGCGCGCGCGCTCGAAATGCTGAAGCCGCTGCTGGAAGATTCCGCCATCCTGAAAATCGGCCACAACATCAAATACGATATCGCCATCATGGCGAAATACGGCATCGCCATCGCGCCGATCGACGATTCGATGCTGATTTCGTATGTTCTCGACGGCGGTAAGCATAATCACGGCATGGACGAATTGGCCGAGCTTCACCTCGGCTATAAGACCATCGCTTTTAGCGAGGTCGCCGGCAGCGGCAAGACGCAAGTCACCTTCGATCGCGTGCCGCTGGATCGCGCGCGCGATTACGCCGCCGAGGATGCCGATATCACGCTCCGCCTGCAGCGCGAATTGAAGCCGCGCCTGATCGCAGAAAGCCTATTGACGGTCTATGAAACGATCGAGCGGCCGCTTATCCCCGTCATCGCCGCCATGGAACGCGCCGGCATCAAGGTCGATGCCGGGGAATTGCAGCGCCTCTCGGCCGATTTCGCGATTCGCATGCAGGCAATCGAGACCGAGATTCACGATATCGTCGGCTTCGATTTCAATATCGCCTCGCCCAAGCAATTGGGCGAGGTTCTGTTCGACCATCTAAAGCTTCCCGGCGGGCGCAAGATGAAGACCGGCGCCTATTCCACGGGCGCCGATATTCTGGAAGACTTGGCCGGGAGTTCCGGCCATCCTCTGCCGCAAAAAATTCTCGATTGGCGGCAATTGGCGAAATTGAAAAGCACCTATGCCGACGCGCTGCAGGCGGCGATTAACCCTAAGACCGGCCGCGTCCATACGTCCTTCGCCTTGGCCGCGACCTCGACGGGCAGGCTCGCTTCGACCGATCCCAATCTGCAAAACATCCCGATCCGCACCGAAGAGGGCCGCAAGATCCGCAAGGCCTTCGTCGCCGAACCCGGCCATCTTCTACTCTCGGTCGATTATTCGCAGATCGAATTGCGCCTCGCCGCCGAAATGGCCGATATCCCGCAATTGAAAGAGGCTTTCCGCGAGGGCGCGGATATCCATGCGCTGACGGCATCCCAAGTCTTCGGCGTGCCCATCGCCGGCATGGATCCCATGATCCGCCGCCAAGCCAAGGCCATCAATTTCGGTATCATCTACGGCATTTCGGCCTTCGGGCTTGCCCAGCAACTCGGCATTCCGCAAGGCGAGGCCAAGGCCTATATCGAATCCTATTTCCGGCGCTATCCCGGCATTCGCGATTACATGGAGCGAACCAAGGCTTTCGCGCGCCAGCACGGATTCGTCGAAACCCTGTTCGGGCGGCGCTGCCACATGCCCGGCATCGCCGACAAGAATCCGGCGCGGCGGAGTTTCATGGAACGCGCCGCCATCAATGCGCCGCTGCAAGGCACCGCCGCCGATATCATCAAGCGCGCCATGATCCGCATTCCTCCGGCCCTAGAGGCTGCGGGATTGCAGGCGCGTTTGCTGTTGCAGGTGCATGACGAATTGCTGTTCGAAACCCCGGCGGGCGAAGCCGCCGATTGCGCGGCCCTCGTCAAGACCATCATGGAAAAGGCGGCGGAACCGGCGCGGGCGATTTCGGTTCCCTTGATCGCCGAAGCGGGAATGGGCGCGGATTGGGGCAGCGCGCATTGAAACGAAGGAAGAGGCGGCCATGCCGAAAATCGCCAAACTGACGCCCGAGGAACGCGCGCGCCTACTCGACGAGCATCCGCTCTGGTCGATGGTCGAGGATCGCGAGGCCATAAGGCGCCGCTTCGTCTTCAAGGATTTCGGCGAAGCTTGGGCGTTCATGAGCCGGGTCGCGCTACTCGCCGAACGCCTCGATCATCATCCCGAATGGGCGAACGTTTATAACCGCGTCGATATTCTGCTGACGACGCATGATTGCCATGGCCTTTCGGCGCGCGATGCCGCCATGGCGAAAGCCATCGACGATTTTTATCGGGGGTAGAAGTCAGATGGCAGAAGGAAAACCGAGCGATCCGGCCGCCAATCCCAAATTCATCATGCCGTATAATGCGTAAAATTGCAGCCTCCAGCAGCAGAAAAGACGCGAGCGAGGCAAGAACGAAACTCGAATATCGCGGCCTGGGCGCCGTCTTGCGAATGAGAACGCGCTTGTAGAGGCGAAGCCGGCCAAATACAATGGCTTGGCATGAGTCTCTTAAGAAACGACTTGCGTTTTTGCTTTGTGCCGGTCGATATGGTTTTGGGCAACGTTTCGCCGGCGCCCGAGTCGCGGCTTGATCCGATTGCGTTTTCGCCGGTTGCGATGCCGGCGGGCAGGAATGGATCGGGATCGAATCGGGAGAATCGCTCGGGATTGGCGGCGCTCCCCGCGATTTCCGGGAATACGCCTTTCTCGTATTCCGCGGAAATCCAGGCGCGCGGGCCATTAGGCGGGTTAGACTGACGAGATAGGCGGGGAGCGATGGCGGGAGATCCGGGAAGCATGGCGCTCATGAGCGGCACGAATGAGGGATCCTGGAGCGAGCGGCTCCTCCCCTTCCTGAAACGCCGATTGATGGAAATCCTCGGCGCGGGGCTGGGTCTTGCCGGCCTTTGTTATTTGCTGGCCCTGCTTTCGGCCGATAGCGCCGATCCCAGCTTCAATCGCGCAACCGGCGAGGCGGCCGGCAATCTGCTGGGCGCGTTCGGCGCCTATATCGCCGATTTCCTGCTGCAGGGCTTAGGCTTGGCCGCGCTCGTTCCGGCGGCGGCGCTCTTCGCTTGGGGTTGGCGCCTGATCCGCGATCGCCATCTTCCCCGCTTCTGGCTGAAAAGCCTGTTGCTGCCGGTCGCGGCTTTGCTGCTGGCCGGCGGCTTCGCCGGATTGCCGGGCACGGGCGGCTGGCCCTGGATCGAGGGCTTGGGCGGGCTTGCCGGGCATATGATTCTGGTCGGCGCCGATCGGCAAGGCGGTCTAGCCGGGTTGATTATCGCTTGGTCGAGCAGCGGCGATATCGATTTCGTAGCGCGCGCCACGGCGATGAGCCTCACCTTGCTCGGCCTCGTCGCGCTTTATTTCGCGCTCGGCATCGGGATCGGCGGTTATCTCGCCTTCGGCCGCAATCTCGCCAAGGCCGGACGCCAAGTCGGCGAAGTTTGGGATCGCGGCCGCGCCGGCCTCGATAAGGCGGCTTCCGGCGCCGGTCGCCTTTCCCGGTTCCGCTCCTGGTTCGGGCGCCGCGCGCCCGCCGAGGACATGCCGCCGCCCCCGCCGCCGACCGGCGAACGGCGAGAGCCCAGCCTTGGCCCCATTCCCAATCCCGGTCCCGGCGAGAATTCGAGCGTCGGCGAATTCGAACGATCCGAAGGAGAGGGCGAAAACGAACGCCATGCGCCGGTGATCGTCGCGCCGCCGGCAAAACCGCGCGAGAAAGCGAAACCCGCCAAGAGTGCCAAACATGCGGGCCAGGCCAAGCTCGATCTCGACGAGGATGCGGAATTTTCCCTGCCGCCGCTCGACATGCTGACGCGGCCCGCCGCCAATGCCGGCGTGCAGAAGATCAACGAGGAAAGCCTCGAAAAAAACGCCCGCCTGCTCGAAACCGTGCTGGAGGATTTCGGCGTCAAAGGCGCGATCGAGAAAGTGCGCCCCGGCCCCGTCGTGACGCTTTACGAATTGGAACCGGCGCCCGGCACCAAGACCAGCCGCGTCGTCAGCCTAGCCGACGACGTCGCGCGGTCGATGAGCGCGCTGTCGGTGCGCGTCGCCGTCGTGCCGGGGCGCAGCGTGATCGGCATCGAACTTCCCAATCGCGAGCGCGAGACCGTTTCCTTGCGCGAATTGCTGGAAGACGATTCCTATCAGGGCATGCAAGGCAAGCTTGCGCTCGTGCTCGGCAAGGATATCGGCGGGGCGCCCATCGTCGTCGATCTTGCGCGCATGCCGCATCTTCTGATCGCCGGCACGACGGGATCGGGAAAATCGGTCGCCATCAATACGATGATTCTCTCGCTGCTCTATCGCCTGACGCCGGAGCAATGCAAATTCATCATGATCGATCCCAAGATGCTGGAGCTTTCGGTCTATGACGGTATCCCGCATCTGCTCGCCCCCGTCGTCACCGAGCCCAAGAAGGCAGTCGTCGCCCTGAAATGGGTGGTGCGCGAGATGGAAAACCGCTATCGCGCCATGTCGCGGCTGGGTGTGCGGAATATCGACGGCTTCAATCAGCGCCTGGAACAAGCGCGGCAGAATAACGAGACGCTGACGCGGCGCGTGCAGACGGGCTTCGACCCCGAAACCGGCCAGCCGGTTTACGAGGAAGAGCCGTTCGATTTGACGGCGCTTCCCTATATCGTCGTCATCGTCGACGAAATGGCCGATCTGATGCTGGTCGCCGGCAAGGATATCGAGGCGGCGATCCAGCGCCTGGCGCAAATGGCGCGCGCCGCCGGCATCCATATCATCATGGCGACGCAGCGCCCCTCGGTCGATGTCATCACCGGCACGATCAAGGCCAATTTCCCGACCCGCATTTCCTTCCACGTCACCACCAAGATCGACAGCCGCACCATCCTGGGCGAGACCGGCGCCGAACAATTGCTGGGCCAGGGCGACATGCTCTACATGGCGAATGGCGGCCGCATCACGCGCGTTCACGGCCCCTTCGTGTCCGATCGCGAGGTCGAATCCGTCGTCCGTTTCCTCAAGGAACAGGGCGAGCCCAGCTATATCGAGGACGTGACCGTGGACGAGGAGGAAGAGAGCGAGACCGCCGATCTCGAAAGCGAAGGCGGCGGTTCGGGCGACGATCTTTACGATCGCGCTGTCGCCATCGTCTGTCGCGAACGCAAGGCCTCCGTCAGTTTCGTCCAGCGCCATCTGCAGATCGGCTATAACCGGGCGGCGCGGATCGTCGAGCGCATGGAAAAGGAAGGCGTCGTCAGCGCCGCCAATCATGTCGGCAAGCGCGAAGTCCTCGGCCGCAATATCGACACAATCGAGTGATCGGATAGACTGGCCCTAACCCCCGTCTTCCGAACGAGGATCGCCATGCCGTCGCTATCGACCCGCCGCCGCCTGTTGCAAGGTTTCGGCCTCGCGCTTTTGAGCGCCCTCCCCTTCCGGCGCAATGCGCTGGCCGATGCCGTCCCGGCCGATCTTTCGGACGCCGATCGCGCGGATATAAGCCGCATCGAGGCCTATCTCAACGGCATCACCACCATGCAGGCGCGCTTTCAGCAATTCTCCGCCAAAT
>CAYQAG010000013.1:0-23840 GCA_964415425.1 uncultured Rhodospirillaceae bacterium
TGCATCCCGATGCCAATGGCGGCGACCGTCGCGCCGAGGAAAAGCTGAAGATCGTCAATCAGGCCTATAGCCGACTGAAACTCGCAGCACTCGGCTGACGCCCAAGCGGCACGCAAGCCACCCCTGCGGCTTTTGCGCGCGCTGGCGGCTGGCCAAGCGGCGCGATCTGGTCTAGAAAGGCAATCGCCTTTCCTATTCGAAAACCGCCAGCCGCTTCGGATTCCCTTCCATGACGAAACCGCCTTCCGCCAAATCCGCCCCCGATAAATCCCTTCCGGCCAAATCGGCCGCCCCGATCGCCGCCAATCTGGCCGTCGGCAGCGCGGAAAAATCCGCCTTGCCCGATCTCACCCTGTCGGTGCGGCAAACCTTCGGCCTCGATTCCGACATGCAGGTGCCGGGCTTCAGCCAGAAGAACGAGCATGTACCGGAAATCGACGAGGCTTATCGCTTCGATCACGATACCACCATGGCCATCCTCGCCGGCTTCGCCTTCAACCGGCGCGTCATGATCCAGGGCTATCACGGCACCGGCAAATCGACCCATATCGAACAGGTGGCGGCGCGGCTGAATTGGCCCTGCATCCGCATCAATCTCGACAGCCATATCAGCCGCATCGATCTCATCGGCAAGGACGCGATCGTGCTGCGCGAAGGCAAACAGGTAACCGAATATCGCGAGGGTCTGCTGCCCTGGGCCTTGCAGCATCCGACCGCGCTCGTCTTCGACGAATACGATGCCGGGCGCCCCGACGTCATGTTCGTTATTCAGCGCGTGCTGGAGGTCGAGGGCAAACTGACCCTGCTCGACCAGAACAAGGTGATCCGGCCGCATCCCGCCTTCCGCCTGTTCTCGACGACGAATACCGTCGGCCTCGGCGATACGACGGGCCTTTATCACGGCACCCAGCAGATCAATCAGGGACAGATGGATCGCTGGAATATCGTCGCCACGCTGAATTATTTGCCCTTCGCCGACGAGGTCGAGATCGTGCTCGCCAAATGCCCGAGCTATGCGAGCGAAAGCGACCGCAAGACCATCGAAGCCATGGTCGCTTGCGCCGAATTGACCCGTTCGGGATTCGTGAACGGCGACATTTCGACCGTCATGAGTCCGCGCACCGTCATCGCCTGGGCCGACAATGCGCGCATCTTCGACGATCTCGCTTTCGCCTTCCGCGTCAGCTTCCTCAACAAATGCGACGAATTGGAGCGGCCGATCGTCGCCGAATATTTCCAGCGTTGCCTCGGCTTCGACCTCAAGGACGGAGCGGGCAAGCCAACGCGCCAATGACGGCCGGAAGCGATCGGTGAGCAACGACCGCCAACCGCTTGAGGAATTCCGCCGCACGACCGGCGCCGCCTTGCGCGCCATCGCCAAGCGGCCGGATATCCAAGTCGCTTTCGCGCCCGGCCCGAGCGGCTTGATCGGTCCGGAGGCACGCCTGCCCCTGCCGGCCCGCCATCTGCCGCCGCAGGATGTCGCCATCGCGCGCGGCGAAGCCGATGCCATCGCCCTCAAGCTCCGCCATCACGATGCCGGGCTGCATGCTCGGACCGCGCCGAAAAGCCAGTTGGCGCGCGACGTCTTCGGCGCCGTCGAAGCGGCGCGGATCGAGGCGATCGGCGCGCGCCACATGGACGGGGTCAAGGCCAATCTCGCCTTCGCGCTCAACGAGCAATATCGGCAGAAGGGCTATCCGCGCCTCGCCGCCAAGCAGGAGAATACCCTGGCCGACGCTTTGCGCCTGTTGCTGCGCGAAGCGGCGACGGGCGAAGCGCCGCCGGCAGCGGCGCGCAGCCTCGTCGATCTTTGGCGCGCCGATCTCACGCCGAAAATTCGCGGCGATCTCGACCGACTGGCCGGATTGCTCGACCGGCAGGGCGAATTCGCCAAGGCGGCGCGGCGGCTGATCGCCGATCTCGATCTCGAATCCTGGGACGAGGAGGCCGAGGGCGAAGCCGAGGACGACCGCCCCGATCCCGAGCGTCAGGATCAAGAGAATGCGGAAAAATCGCCGAGCAGCGCGCGGCAGAAATCCGACGCGCAGATGGAAATGCCGGCCGACAGCGCCGAAGCCAGCGCCGAATCCGAAGATATGAGCGAGGATGCGAGCGCGGAGGAAATGCCCGCGCAAGCGGGCGATGAGGAACCGGGCGGCCCGCCGCAGGAAATGCGCGGCCGCCAAGCCGACCGCCGCAACGATTCCGCCTATCGGCCCTTCACGACGCAATTCGACGAAGTGGTCGAGGCGACGGATCTCTGCGACGCGGACGAACTCGCCAAGCTGCGCCATCTCCTCGATCAGCAATTGACGCATCTGCAAAGCGTGGTCGCCAAGCTCGCCAATCGCCTGCAACGTCGTCTGCTCGCCAAGCAGAAACGCTCCTGGCATTTCGATCTTGAAGAAGGTCTGCTCGACGCCGCGCGGCTAGCGCGCGTCGTCGTCAATCCGGCTCTGCCGCTTTCCTATAAGCAGGAAAGCGATACCGAATTTCGCGATACCGTGGTCAGCTTGCTGATCGACAATTCCGGCTCCATGCGCGGTCGCCCGATCAGCATCGCCGCCATGACCGGCGATATCCTGGCGCGCACGCTGGAGCGCTGCGGCGTGAAGGTGGAAATCCTCGGCTTCACCACCCGCATGTGGAAAGGCGGTCAATCGCGCGAGGCCTGGATCGCCGCCGGCAAGCCGACCAATCCCGGAAGACTCAACGATCTGCGCCATATCGTCTACAAATCGGCCGATGCGCCCTGGCGGCGGACGCGCAAGAATCTCGGCCTCATGCTGCGCGAAGGCATCTTGAAGGAAAATATCGACGGCGAGGCTCTGCTCTGGGCGCATCAGCGCCTGCTGGCGAGGCCCGAGCAACGCCGCATCCTGATGGTCATTTCCGACGGCGCCCCGGTCGACGATTTCACGTTGTCGAACAATCCGGGGAATTACCTCGAACAGCATCTGCGCGATGTCATCGCCTGGATCGAAACCCGATCGCCGGTCGAATTGATCGCCATCGGCATCGGCCATGACGTCACGCGCTATTATCGGCGCGCGGTCACGCTGATCGATGCCGAACAATTGGGCGGCGCCGTCCTCGAACAATTGGCGGCGCTTTTCGACGAGGATGACGGGAATACCCGCCGAGCGCGACCCGCCCGCCCGGCTCAGGCGCCGAGTTCTTCCTTGCGCTTGGCGACATAGGCATCGAGCGCCTCGCCGATTGCGGGATCGAGCGGCGGTTTTTCGTAAGCGGCAAGAAGATCGCGGACGATCCCGTGCGCGCGTTCGGTGCCGTTTTTTGCGCCCGCCTCCGCCCAGCTTTCGTAATTTCGCCAATCGGAAAGCAGCGGCTTATAAAAAGCATGTTCAAAGCGATCCAGCGTATGCCGAACGCCGAAGAAATGCCCGCCGGGCCCGACTTCGGCGATGGTGCCGAGCGCCAATTCCGCTTCCCCGCAGGGAATCGGCTCCAGGAAGGCGCTCATCAATTGCAGCATCTCGGCATCGACGATCAGTTTTTCGAAAGAGGCGGTGAGCCCGCCTTCCAGCCAGCCGGCTGCATGTTCGATCAATCCCGCGCCGCCGAGAATGGTGCTCCATAAGGACATGCCGCTTTCGTAAGCCGCCTGAACGTCGACGCCATTCGCCGCCGTCACGTTGGAGGAACGGAAGGGCAGATTGTAGCGCCGCGCCAATTGGCCGCTCGCGATTTGCGCCTTGGCGTATTCCGGCGTGCCGAAAGCAGGCGCGCCCGAGCGCATATCGACATTGGATGTGAACCCGCCATAGAGAAGCGGCGCGCCGGGCGCCGCCGTCTGCGCCAAGGCCATCATGAAAAGAGCTTCGGCATTCTGCTGGACGAGCGCGCCGGCGATGGTGACGGGACTCATCGCCCCCGCGAGCGTGAAAGGCGTCACCGCGACCGGCTGATAGGCTTGCGCCATGGCGATCAGCCCCTCGCCCATCGGGATGTCGAGGCGCAGCGGCGAGTTGGAATTGATGATCGTCAGCGTCGCCGGTTGGCGCCGCAATCCGGCGCGATCGCAGCCGAAGACGATTTCCAGCATGGCGAGCGCATCCTCGACGCGATAGGCGCCCAAGCCCCAGCATTGCCACGTCTTATCCGTCAATTCGATGACGGCGCGATAGAAATCGAGATGCCGGGTCTCGGCCGGAAGATCGGTCGGCTCGATCGGGCAACCGCCTTCCTGATGGACGATATTGAGACTTTGCACGAGTTTCAGGAAGTCGAGCATATCGGCGAAATTGCCGGGCCGGCGCCCCCTTTCGAGATCGTTGGCGAAGGCGGGACCGCCGGTCGCGGCGAAGACAACGTGATGGTCGCCGAAGGAAAGATCGTGGCGGGACGAACGCGCGCGCAAGGAAAAGCGCGGCGGGACGAGCGCGATCTTTTCCTCGACGAAAGCGGGATCGAGACGAACGCGCAGATTGCCCTCGTCGATGGCGGCACCCGCCATGCGCAGGATTCGGCGGCTCTCGTCATGCAGAACTTCCATGCCGATTTCAGCGAGAATCTTGAGCGAGGCGCGATGAATGGCCTCGATCTCGTCCGCGCTCATCACCGCGAAAGAGGGATAAAGATTGCGCGGCACGCGGAAGGGAAGTTGCGCGATGCCGCCCGAAGAGCGGCGCGGGCGATTGCGGTTGGGCGCCATGCCCTTCGCCCTCGCGCTAAGGCACGAAGACCATTTCCCGCCGGAAGGGGAAACGGTCGGGATCGAGGGTTTCGCCGAATTCCCGTGCCGCGCGATGGCCGGAATAGACGGCATGGACGATGGCGCCCGGTACTTCGCAATCGCCGATCGCGCGCAGAGTCAAAAGACCGGCACGCTCGCGGCCCGCCGCATCCCGCTGCAAGTCGCGATAGAGCCGATCGTCAGCAACCCGCGACGTCACGCTGACGAGGGCAGCGCCGGGAAGGACGATCTCGCGGCCGGTATAGATGCAAGCGAAGCGACCGCGATCGCCCTCCCAAGCGATCAGGCGATGGGCGAGGCACAGCGAGGCTCCCGCCAGCATCAGATGGCGCTGCACTTTGAATTGCTCGTCGGTCAAGGCGGACCAGGAAGAAACGTCGAGGCCCGGCGTCACGATCGTGACCGCGCAGCCCGCCGCCAGCAATCGGTCGGCGATGGCCCCGCCCATGTAATATTGATCGTCGTCATAGAGAATGACCGGCCCCTCCGGCAGATTGCCCGCCATGATATCGTCGGGCGAAAAGACAGTCTCCGCCCCCATGCCCGGCACCGGGAAATGGACGTTATGGCCGATGCCGTCGCGCCGCCAGGCCGCCCCCGTCGCGATCATGACATGGCGATAACCGAGTTCGAGAATCTGAGCGGCATCGAGGTCGCTTTCGAGGAAGATTTCGATATTCGGCAAGGCCGCGATTTGCGCGAGGCGATAATCCTTGACCCGGACCCAGGCGGAAAGGCCGGGCAGTTTCGGCTCGCGATTGAGCCGGCCGCCGAGGCTGCGGGTTTTTTCCGCCAAGGCCACGCGATAGCCGCGCTTGGCCAGCGTCATCGCGCATTCGAGACCGGCGGGACCGCCGCCCACGATAAGAACGGCATCTCCGGCATAGCCGCCGCGCGGCGGCACGATTTCGGGATGCCAGCCCCGGCGATATTCCTCGCCGATCGTCGGATTCTGCGTGCAGCGGATGGGAACGCCCGAATTGTTCTGAGCGCGGCAGATATTGCAGCCGATGCATTCGCGAATCTCGGCCTCGCGGCCCTCGTCGATCTTGCGCGGCAGCCAGGGATCGGCGATCGAGGGCCTAGCGGCACCGATGAAATCGAGAACGCCGCGCTTCACTTGATCGAGCATGGTATCGGGCGAGGTGAAGCGGCCGACGCCGACCACCGGCTTCGTCGTCAAGGATTTGACGAAACCGATATAGGGTTCCTGATAGCCTTCCGCGCCGAAACGCGAGGACATCGAATCGTTTTCGACATAGGAAATATTGACGTCCCAGAGATCGGGCAATTCGGCGAGATATTCGACGATTTCGCGCCCCTCTTCCGCCGCCGTCACGCCGTCCGGCCCCATCAATTCGTCGACCGCCAAGCGCAAGGCGATGGCGCAGCGATCGCCGATGGCGAGTTTCGTATCCTCGATCATCTCCTTGATCAGGCGCGCGCGATTCTCGATCGAGCCCCCATATTCGTCGCCGCGCTGATTCCAGCGGCGCGCGACGAACTGAAAGGGCAAATAGCCGTGCCCGGCATAGACATAGACGATGTCGAAGCCGGCGCTCCGCGCGCGCTTCGCCGCCGCGACCTGCCAACGCCGCAGATTGCGGATATCCTCGCGATCCATGGCGCGGGTCTGTTGCGGAAAGACCATATGCTGGGTCGATCCCGAAGGCGAGAGCGGCGTCTCGCGGCTCCAGCGATTGGGCGCGTGATTGCCGCCATGCCACAATTCGACCCCGGCGAGCGCGCCATGGCGCTTGATCTTTTCGACGGTCAGGGATTGCAGCTTCACGTCGCGATCGTCCCAGAGCGCGCAGAGCCGATAAGGCCCGTCTTCGGACGACCAATGCATCGAGCAATACTCGGTATTGACGACGGCCCAGCCGCCTTCGGCCTTGATCTCCCTAAGCCGCGCCACCGAATGCGGCAGATCATAACCCATGCCGGTGCAATGCGGCACCTGATAGAAGCGATTGCGCGCGACGACGGGGCCGATCCGCACCGGCTCGAACAGGGGATCGAAACGCGGATGGCGCGCCATCGCGTTTTCCTATTGCGCCAGTTTCGGCAATTTGGCGGCGAAGGCCGTGGCGCTCGGCCCGAAGCTGACGATATTGAAATTGCCGATAGCCCAATAACCGCTGAGGACGCCGATCAGCCGATGGCGGCCGTTTTCGACCAACAGAACCGGGCCGCCGCTATCGCCGCGAATGACCTCGCAATCGGTGGCGATCACATTCTCGGTCTTGGCGATTGTCGCAAAACGATCGAGTTGCGATCGGCAATTTTCGGTCACCTTCAGGCGATGGCCGGAGGTCAGGCCATAGACGCCATAGCCGGCATTGATGAGATGGCCGCCCGCCTTGAGCCTTTGCGCAATGGCTTCGGCGGCGAGCGATTCGACCGGCAGCGGCGTCACGAAATCGATGGCCGGCGCGATTCTGACGATTGCCCAATCGAAGGGCGCCATATCGGCGGGATCGATATCGTCCTTATCGATATAATTGCCGACCGCTAGGTAATCGGTTCCGGTCGAGCTCGGCAGACGCGGCCCGGCGCCGAGATTGGGCGTGAAGCTAAGATCCTTCGGCGCGATACGGTGTCCGGCATTGTGAACGCAATGCGCCGCCGTCAGGATGAGGTCGGGCGCGATCAAACTTGCCGAACAGCTCGTCCGCTCGGCTTCAGAATCCAAACGACCGATGGCCGCCGACCAGGGCAGCGGGCCGCTCGGCTTGACCGGCGCCGTTTTCGCCGCGCAGGCGCCGAGCGCCAAAGCCGCCGCCAAGGCCAATCCCTTAGCCAATCCCGTCATCCGCATCTTGGGCCTCCTTGTCGTTCGGCACCTTAGCGATTGGCGTTTTCCTCGGAAAGGGCGAACTTAACCGGATGACGCGGCGCGCAAATTGGGATAGAAGCGGCTCCGCCGAAAATTCCCGCCGCCCAGGAGAAACGATCCATGATCCCGCGACCCGGCCTTTGGGTAGCCCTCGACACGACCGATCGCGACCGGGCGGTTGCCTTGGCGCGCACGATTCGCCCGCATGTCGCGGGAATCAAATTGGGGTTGGAATTTTTCCTGGCGCAAGGCGCGGCGGGCTATCTTGCCGTCGCCGATCTTGGCTTGCCGATCTTTCTCGACCTCAAATGCCACGATATTCCCAATACGGTCGCCGGCGCGATGCGAGCGGTGGCCCCGCTCGCCCCCGCCATCGTCACGATCCATGCCGGAGGCGGAACGGCGATGATGGTCGCTGCTGCCGTCGCTCTGCGCGAAAGCACCGCAACCGGTGGCAAGGCACCCCCCCGGATCGTCGGCGTAACTGTCCTGACTTCGCTCGATGCCGAGGACCTCGCCGCGACCGGCCAGATCGGTTCCCCACGCGATCAGGCGCGGCGTCTCGCGCGCCTTGCCCAAGAAGCGGGGCTGGATGGTGTCGTGTGCAGCCCGGACGAAATCCGCGACCTCCGCCAGGATTGCGGTAAGGATTTTCTGCTCGTCGTTCCCGGCTTGCGTCCGGCCGGAACGGAAATCGGCGATCAGAAGCGCGTGATGACGCCGCGCGAAGCGGCACTCGCCGGGGCCGATGTTCTGGTGATCGGCCGGCCGATCACGGCCGCCGCCGATCCTGCCGCCGCCGCTCGCGCCATCGCCGCCGATCTTCCGCGCCAATGACGATTCAGGTCAAAATCTGCGGCCTCAAGGAACCGCTCGGCCTCGCTGCCGCTGTCGAAAACGGCGCCGCCTATGTGGGCTTCGTCTTCTATCCGAAAAGCCCGCGTTTCGTGACGCCGGAAACGGCCGGCGATCTCGCTAGGCTTGTTCCCGCCGCCGTGAAGAAGGTCGGCCTCGTCGTCGATGCGACGGATGAAGCCGTCGCCGCGATCCTGGCGCAAGCGCCGCTCGATATGCTGCAGGTCCATGGCCGCGAAAGCCCGGAGCGCGTCGCCGATCTCCGCCGGCGCTTCGGCCTACCCGTCATGAAGGCGATCGCGGTCGCCAATGCCGCCGATATCGCCGCCGCGCGCGCTTACGAAACGATCGCCGATCTCTTGCTCTTCGATGCCAAGCCGCCGCCATCCTTGGCCAATGCCTTGCCCGGCGGCAATGCCGTCAGCTTCGATTGGTCGCTGCTCGCCGGGCAACGTTTCGCTCGCCCCTTTATGCTTTCGGGCGGCCTCCATAGCGGTAACCTAGCGGCAGCCGTGGCGGCGAGCGGCGCTCGAATCCTCGATGTGTCGAGCGGGGTCGAATCCGCCCCAGGCGCGAAAGATCCGAACAAAATCAAAGCCTTCCTGGCGCTGGCGCAAAGCCTATAATCGGGTTCGCCTTTGCCTTTTCCGATCGGGTATGATTGATTTCCCGCCCTTCGCGAACGATTCTTTTGCCATGAGCGCCCCAGCCGTGACCCAAGCCCAGCCCCAAAAGCTCAACACCTATCGCAGCGGCCCCGACGACCGGGGGCGCTTCGGCATTTTCGGCGGCCGCTTCGTCGCCGAAACCCTAATGCCGCTCGTTCTCGCCGTCGAGGCCGCCTATAAGGCGGCCAAGGCCGATCCGCAATTTCGCCGCGATCTCGATTATTACCGCGCGCATTATATCGGCCGGCCGAGCCCGCTTTATTTCGCCGAGCGTCTGACCCAGGCATTGGGCGGCGCCAAGATTTATCTGAAGCGGGACGAACTCAATCACACCGGATCGCACAAGATCAACAATTGCATGGGGCAAATCCTGCTGGCGAAGCGCATGAAAAAGACGCGCATCATCGCCGAAACCGGCGCCGGCCAGCATGGCGTCGCCACCGCGACCGTCGCCGCGCTCTTCAATCTCCCCTGCACCGTCTACATGGGCGAGACGGACATGGCCCGACAGCAGCCCAATGTCTTTCGCATGCGTCTGCTGGGCGCGGAAGTCGTGCCGGTCAAATCGGGAACCTGCACGCTGAAGGATGCGATGAACGAAGCCTTGCGCGATTGGGTCGCCAATGTCGAGGATACGTTCTACATCATCGGCACGGTCGCCGGCCCCCATCCCTATCCCGCCATGGTGCGCGATTTCCAATCGATCATCGGCATCGAAACCCGCGCGCAGATGTTGGAAGCCGAAGGCCGGCTACCCGATACCCTGGTCGCCTGCATCGGCGGCGGTTCCAACGCCATGGGTCTTTTCTATCCCTTCCTCGACGATCCCGAGGTCAAGATCGTCGGCGTCGAAGCCGGCGGCGAGGGAATCGAAACCGGCCACCATGCCGCTTCGCTGACCGGCGGAAGGCCGGGCGTGCTGCACGGCAATCGCACCTATCTGCTGCAGGATGCGGACGGGCAGATCATCGACGCGCATTCCATCTCCGCCGGGCTCGATTATCCGGGGATCGGCCCGGAACATGCCTGGCTGCATGAGATGAAGCGCGTGCTCTACGTCTCGGCGACCGATGCGGAAGCGCTCGATGCCTTCCAGCTTCTCGCCCGCACCGAGGGCATCATTCCCGCCCTCGAACCCGCTCACGCCTTGGCCTATGTGCGCAAGATCGCGCCGCAATTGCCGAAGGATCATCTGCTGGTCATGAATCTTTGCGGTCGCGGCGACAAGGATATCTTCGCCGTCGCCGAACGCCTGGGCCGCGCGCTATGAAAACCCGTCTCGATCGCCGCTTCGCCGAATTGCGCGCGGCCAACCGCGCCGGCCTCGTGACCTTCGTCACCGCCGGCGATCCCAATTACGAAGTCTCGCGCGAGATTCTCTTCAACCTGCCGGAAGCCGGCGCGGATATCATCGAACTCGGCATGCCGTTCAGCGATCCGATGGCCGACGGCCCCGCCATTCAAGCCTCCAGCCTGCGCGCACTCCGCAACGGGCAAAATATGCGCAAGACGCTCGCCCTCGTCGCGGAATTCCGCAAGCTCGATCCGCGCACGCCCCTCGTTCTCATGGGCTATTACAATCCGATCTATGCCTATGGCGTCGCCGCCTTCCTCAAGGATGCCGTCAAGGCGGGGATCGACGGTCTGATCGTCGTCGATCTGCCGCCCGAGGAAGACGACGAATTGTGCTTACCGGCGATCAAGGCAGGCTTGAATTTCATCCGCTTGGCGACGCCGACGACCGACGATCGGCGTTTGCCGACGGTGCTCGCCAATACCTCCGGCTTCCTTTATTACGTCGCCATCGCCGGTATCACCGGCACGAAATCGGCCAGCATCGACGATGTTTCCGCAGCCATCGGACGATTGCGCCGGGCGACCGATCTGCCGATCGCCGTCGGCTTTGGCATCCGCAATGCCGAGCAGGCAGCCGCGATCGCCAGGATCGCCGATGCCGCCGTCGTCGGTTCCGCCATCGTCGATCGGATCGCCGCTGCCGTCGATGCCGCCGGCAGGCCGCATCTCCACGCCGCCGAGCAGACGCTGGCTTTGGTGCGCGAAATTGCCGCCGGCATGCGCCAAGCGCGTTCGACGACACCGATTGCGACAGGGAGGCCGTCATGAGCTGGCTTACCAATTTCGTGCGCCCGAAAATCCGCGCGCTCGTCAAGCGCTCGGAAGTGCCCGACAATCTTTGGGACAAATGCCCGGCCTGCGGACAGATGATCTTCCATCGCGACCTCACCGCCAATCTGCATGTCTGCACGCATTGCGGCCATCATCTTCGCATCGACGTGAAGCGCCGCTTGGAATTGCTGTTCGACGACGGAAAATATCAGCGCCTCGATCTTCCCAAACCGCCGGTCGATCCCCTGCGCTTCAAGGACCGCAAGCGCTATGCCGACCGCCTCAAGGATACGCAGGCGAAAAGCGGCGAAGCGGATGCCATCATCGTCGCGCAGGGTCGGATGCTCGGCATCGAGACCGTGATCGCCGCCTTCAATTTCGATTTCATGGGCGGTTCGATGGGCATGGCGGTCGGCGAGGGCCTGGTTGCCGCCGCGCGCCTCGCCATGGATCGCCGCGCGCCCTTGATCGCGATTCCGGCTTCCGGCGGCGCGCGCATGCAGGAAGGCATCCTCTCGCTGATGCAGATGCCGCGCTCGATCATCGCCATCGATCAGGTGAAGGAAGCGGGCCTGCCCTTCATCGTTCTGCTGACCGATCCGACGACGGGCGGGGTCTCCGCCTCCTTCGCCATGCTGGGCGATATTCATGTCGCCGAACCGGGTGCGATCATCGGCTTTGCCGGCGCGCGCGTTATCGAGGAAACGATCCGCGAAAAACTGCCGGACGGATTTCAGCGCGCCGAATATCTCTTGGAACACGGCATCGTCGATATGGTCGTGCCGCGCCGCGAGCTGAAAGAACGCCTAGCCCGCGTCATTTCCCTGCTGACGAACAAGGCCGCGGCGGCGTGACGGCAAAACCCGACATCATCCTCGACCGCCTCAATCGCCTGCATCCCAAGATCATCGATCTCCATCTCGGGCGTATCGAGCGCCTGCTCGATCGCCTCGGCCGGCCGCAGGATCGCCTACCGCCCGTCATTCATGTCGCCGGCACCAACGGCAAGGGTTCCGTGATCGCTTATCTGCGCGCCATGCTGGAAGCCGCCGGCTATCGCGTTCATGTCTATACCTCGCCGCATCTCGTCCGCTTCAACGAGCGCATCCGCCTGGCCGGAAGTCTGATCGCGGACGCGGAATTGATCGCCTTGCTCGAAGAATGCGAACGCGCCAATGGCGAGGCGCCGATCACCTTTTTCGAAATCACGACGGCTGCCGCCTTCCTCGCCTTCGCGCGCCACCCGGCCGATATCCTGCTGTTGGAAACCGGGCTCGGCGGCAGGCTCGATGCGACCAATGTCGTCGCGGAGCCGCTGGCTTGCCTTCTGATGCCGATCTCCTTCGATCACATGCAATATCTGGGTGACACGCTGGAAAAGATCGCCGGCGAAAAGGCCGGCATTCTGAAGCGCGGCCGACCGGCCGTCGTTTCGCCGCAGCCGGAAGCGGCGATGGCGGTCTTCCGCGCCAAGGCGCGCGCGCTCGACGTCGCCTTGCATTGTTTCGGCCGGGAATGGCATGTCGACGACGATCTGGTCTCGGCCTTGCGCTTCCGCGATCGGCGCGGCCCCCGCCTCTACCCGCCGCCCGGCTTGCTCGGTCGCCATCAATACCGCAATGCCGGCTGCGCCATCGCCGCGACCGCTTTGCTCGAAGGCTTTACCGTGCCGCCGGCCGCGATCGCAGCCGGTCTGCGCCAAGTGCGATGGCCGGCGCGCATGCAGCGTCTGCGCCAAGGTCCCCTCGTCGCGATGCTGCCCGAGGATTGGGAATTATGGCTGGATGGCGGTCACAATGTCGAAGCCGGCGAGGTTATCGCCGCCATGCTGCAGGATTGGCGCGCCAAGGACGGCAAGACGGCGCATCTCATTTTCGGCATGCTGAATACCAAGGATCCCGTCGCCTTCCTGCGCCAGCTCGCCCCCCATATCGAGGACATGGCCGCGATCGCCATTCCCGGCGATCATGCCAGTCTTTCGGCGGAAGAGGTCGTCGCGGCCGGCGCGCAAGCGGGCCTTTTCGCCGAAGGCTTCGCCTCGGTCGAAGCCGCCTTGCGCGCCATCATCGATGCTGGTCGCGATCGTCCGCGCCGCGTTCTGATCTGCGGCTCGCTTTATCTCGCGGGATCGGTGCTCGCGGAAAACGGCTGATAAGCCGCCCTGACGTTCAGAGCGAGGAATTGACCCAATCGAGCAATTGCCGCTTCGCCGCAGCGCCGATCTTGGTCGCGGCGACTTGGCCGTTCTTGAAGAGCATCAGCGTCGGAATGCCGCGTACGCCGTATTTCTTCGGCGTCTGCGGATTCTGATCGATATTGATCTTGGCGACCGTCATCTTGCCCTTCAATTCGCCGGCGATCTCGTCGAGCGCGGGCGCGATCATCTTGCAGGGGCCGCACCATTCGGCCCAGAAGTCCACCAGCACCGGCTGGCTCGATTTCAGGACTTCGGCCTCGAAGCTGGCATCGCTGACATGCGTCGTGTTGCTGCTGGGTTGGGCGCTCATTTCGACCTCGAAAACATCGTGAAAGGAATCGGACGGAGATTGGAAAGCTCTCTTCCGCAATCTATGAATCGAGGGCGGCAACGTCAAGGCGAGGCCGACCGCGACGCGGCGCGATAGGGCGCGAGGAGATGATCGGGCATAGCCATCAATTTCGGCACCGCGGTCCAGAGAAGATAGCAAGCGATTGGCCGGCCTGGATAAATTTCCGCAAGCGCCGATTCGTAAGCCGCAAGCTGCCCAAGATAAGCAGGGGCCACCTGCTGGGGATGCATGGGCGGCACGCGATGAGTCTTGTAATCGACGATCAGAATCCGCGTCTCCGTCACGACCAGGCGGTCGATCTGGCCGGAGAGAATGCGCGACTGACCGGCTCGATCCCGGAGACGCGCGACGATGGGCGCCTCGGCGCGACTGCCGGGACCGAAGAGCAAGGCATGATCGGGATGATCGAGAACGGCGAGGATTTCGGCAATCATGGCCGCTCCCGATTCGCCGCCGAAGCCTTGACGGTCGAGCCAAGCCCGCGCCGTTGCCGCCCGCGTCGCAACCGGAAGGTCGGGCAGGATTTGGAAAAGCTTATGGATTAGAAGACCGCGCCGGAAAGCATCGCCGCCATCGCCCGACAAAGGCGAGGCCATGGCCGGTTCCGGCTCCGCCCTGCGCGAGGGAATGAGAGGGCGCGGCGGATCGGGTTCCGGCGCGGGAGGAAACGCGGCGAAATCCGGTAAGCTCGTCTCCAGGTCGATGGGCAAAGCCGCGCGCTTCGGTTCCTTTTCGCCAAGGCCGTCTTGGGCGATCGCATAAACAAGATGATCGCCTTCCCATCCCGCCTCGCCGGGCCGCCAATCCGCGGCGGCGCGGCGGCGGATATCGGGCATTTGCGCCATCGCCGCCGCCGCCATATCGTGCCACGTCTCGCCGGAGAATTTAATGCGGCCGCGACAGGCGCAGAGATAAAGCCGATCGGCGGCGCGGGTCAGCGCAACATAGAACAAGCGGTTTTCCTCGCGCTGGCGCCTTTCGGCCGCCGCCTCGCGAAGATCGCGGAGATGAGCGCAATCGGCGGTGCCGCTTTCGCTCCAGAGCGGCAGCGAATAGGCATCGAGTTTTTTCCAGAAAATCTTATCGTCATCCGTTTTTTTCATTTTGTCGTCGATCACGAAAACCACCGGCGCTTCCAACCCCTTGGCGCCGTGAATGGTCATGATGCGCACGTGATCGGCGTTTTCTTCGGTCGCCTCGCGCTTCACCTCGGCCTCGCTGGCGCGCAGCCAAGCGGGAAATCCTTGCAGCGAGGGCGAGGGTTCCCGCTCGTAGAACAGGGCAAGGTTCAGCAATTCGTCGAGCGCCTCGTCGATCTCCTCGCCGAGACGCGCCTTCATCCGCCGCCTGCCGCCCTTCGCCTGCAAGAGATCGGCAAGAATTTCATAGGGCGTCTTCCCCGTCGCCGCTTGGCGAAATTCATGCAAATGCCTAGCGATTTCGGCCCACCGGGAATGGCACTTGGCCAATTCGTTCAGATATTCCCAGAGCGAATGCTCGCCGCGCTTGGCGGCAAGATCGAACAGGCTTTCCTCGTCGATCCCATAAAGCGGCGATTTCAGAAGCGCCGCCAGATTGAGATCGTCTTCGGGCAGATTCAGGAACTCGATGGCGGCGATCAGATCCTGAATGGCGATTTCGTCGAGCAGACGCAGGCGGTCCAGGCCGGAAACGCTTACGTCCCGTGCCCTCAATTCGCGCGCCAAGGCCGGAAAGAAGACCGAGCGCGTGCGCAGCAGGACAAGGATATCGCCGGCGCGGATCGGCCGATCGCGCGCCGGCAGGCGTTCCTCGGCGATCAATCGGCGAATCTCCCCCGCGACTTCCTTGGCCAAACGCAATCGAGGCGCCATCTGATCCTCGACGATTTGGGGTCGGATATCGTCGGCTTCCGAATTTTTCGCCACATCGGATTCGGACTTGATCGGCACGAGTTTCGGCCATAGCACGACCTCGCCGCCCGCCGCTTGGCGATTGGCCTCGTGGCGAATCGTATCGCCCGCCACGACGACGCCCGATTTCGCCGCCCCGGCGAAAACCGCATCGATGACGGCGAGAACGGCTCGGGTCGAGCGAAAGGAAATCTCGAGCGGGACATCGCGAAATTCGGGACGCGAATCGTTGGCGGCGCGATGGTCGTAAAGGGCACTGCGATAATAATCGCCGGCGGCGCGGAAGGATTCGGGATCGGCGCCCTGAAAGCTGAAAATCGATTGCTTGTAATCGCCGACGACGAAAATCGTCCGCCGCCGTTCCGGCTCGCGCGCCGCGGAGGCGCCCTCCCCGGCGACCCAATCCTCGGTCAGTTTCTTAACGATTTCCCATTGCGCGGGATTGGTATCTTGCGCCTCGTCGATCAGGATATGATCCGCCTCGCGATCGAGCTTATAGAGAATCCAAGGCGCGAAATCGGGCCGATGCAGCAATTCGCGCACACCGAGGATGAGATCGTCGTAATCGAGGCGCGCCTGACCGCGCTTCAGCGCGGCATAACGATCGAAAACGGCCAAACCGATCTCGGTCAAGGCTCGGGAATTTTCGAGGGTACGAAAAGCGCGGCGGTTATCCTCGACCTGCTGCAAGCGCTCCGCTTCTTCTTCCAGAATTGCGCGCAAGTTCGGCAGAGCTTTTTGCGCCGACTGACTGCCGAGAGATTGGGATTCACGGAATTTATCTTTTTGCGTAAAGAAGATTCCATAATAGTCCGGATAATCAGCAACCCGCCTGTCGAGATCGGCGGCAAGCCATGCGGTTAGTTTTTCGGCACTTTGCTTATCCTTCTTTTCGCCAATGCGTAGTGCTTCCGCTGCTTTCCGCAAATCGGCTTTGGCGAATTTTTTATCCGCCAATTCCTTACGCAGATAATCCTCATTATCGCCGGTCGCGGGCAGACCGAGCAGGCGGCGAAAAGCCTTCTCCAAGGCGCGCGAACCGCCGCTAGCCGCGCGCAAGCCCGCGAGATGACTGGGCTGATCCAGAAGGCTGCCGAGCAATTTCTGAAAACCCTCTTGCCCGATCCCGTTGGCGATATGCGCGATCGCGGCGCGCAGCGATCCCTTCGCCGTGGCGAAGACATGCTGTTGCGCTTCATCCAGCAACGCTTTCGCGCTCAATTCGTCGAGAACCTCGAAATAGGGCGAGATACGGGCCTCGAAGGGAAAGCGCCGCAGGACGGATTGGCAGAAGGCATGGATCGTCTCGATGCGAAGGCCGCCCGGCGCATCGAGCGAATGCGCGAGCAAACCGCGCGCCTTGGCGATCAGCGATTCTCCGAAGTGCGTTCCGCCCATCAATTTCCGAAGATCGGCGAGCAATTCTGCTTCGGGATCGATCGCCCAACGCGCCAGCCGATTGGCGACGCGGGCGCGGATTTCCGCGGCGCCCGCCTTGGTGAAGGTGATGCAGAGGATATGCTCGGGCGCCGTCCCGTCGAGCATCAGGCGCAGCAGGCGATCCTCCAGCACCTTCGTCTTGCCCGATCCGGCCGAAGCCGAGACCCAGGCGCAGATATCCGGCGCCGCCGCTTCCCGCTGCGATCGCGTCGCTTTATCGGCTGGGCTCGCGCTCATCTCAGCCCTCGTCATCGGCGATCCGCCATTCGCCGATCCGTTCGAGATGCGCATAATCATTATAGCGACGCTCATCGGGTACGGCCGGATAGCTCGCGCCGGGCGACCGATAAAGGGCGATCAAACGCGCGAGATCGCGCGCCGCCTTTTCCGCCAATGCGACGGATATGTCTTTGGTCTCGGGATCGTCGCGACCGCTAGGAAAGCGGATATAAAGAAGCTCCGCGATCTCGGCCGCCGGCAAATCGAGAAATCCCCCGTTTCGGGCGATGACGGCTTCCAACGGCAATTGCGGGGCGATACCGGCCTCGATATCGCCCTTGCTCGGCAAGCTTCCCGTCTTGTAATCGACGATCCTAAGCTGGCCATCCTGCAAAAGGTCGATGCGATCGGCCCGCGCCTCCAAACGAAAGGAGGGAAGGATGCCGGGGATTTCGATCCCACCTCGGCATTCGGGATGACGGCGGACGATATCGCCCGTGCGCCAATCCTCGACCAGCCAGGGAATTATCTTCAGAAAACGCTGCCGCCAGAAATCGACGAGACCCGGATCGGTCGCGGAATCGGCGAGATAGGCTTCGCCGATCTCGCGAAAGATGGCCTCGGCATCGTCCGGCAAGGCCGCCGGGCAGGCTTTCGCGCACTCGGCCAGAATCTTGTGCAAGAAAGTGCCGAGATCGCCGGCGCCGGGCGCCTCGTCGATCTCGGGCAACTTCCTGAGGCGCAGAATCTTCTCGGCATAGAAAGCGTAAGGATCGCGCCGCAGGATTTCGATTCGCGTGACCGATAGGCGATCGGGAAAAAAGGCGCCGCCCGGAGAGGGCGCCGGCCGCGTCGCCCTCGCCGCCGGGCTTTGTGGCCGATCGAGCCGAACCTGCCAACCGCGATAGCGCGCGGCCTCCGTCGTCGCCGCCTCAAGGCCGAGAATCTTGCCGAAGGCATCGAGGCGCGAAAGCCAGCGCGAGGGTGCCGTCGGCTTCCCCTCGGTCCGCAAGGCGCGGGTCAGCACGACATCGCGGGCATTCATGGCTTGCGCGAAATCATGCGCGGAGAGGCCGATGCGGCGTTCCGGCGAAGCGAGGCCGAAACGTTTCCGCATGGTGCGGTTCATCCAGGGATCGGGCGGCGGCAGGCTCGGCCAGGTGCCTTCGTTGAGGCCGCCCAGGATCATGAGATCGACCTGCTGCAACCTCGCTTCGAGCGGTCCCCAAATGAAAAGCCGGGGATGCTGGCCGTAACGCGGCCGGATCGCGATCGCCGCGAGGCTGGCCACGAGGAGATCGGCATAGCCCGACCAATCGAGCCTAGGCGCGCCGACCAACGCGGCATCGAGATCGGCGACGAATTGCGCCAAGCCCTCCCCCGCTTCGCCGCGCCAAAGCCGATCCGCCCCCGCCATCGCCGCATCGGCCGCCAGATTCTCGGCGACTTCAATATGCGCGAAGAGCTTGCGGCGAGGATCGGCATCCGGCGGCAAATCGGCGATCGGCTGCCATAGCCGCGCCACGCGATCGAGCGCGCTTCCGGTCAGCGGCGAAGCCTCGTCTCCCAGCGCGGCGAAAGCGGCCTTCAGCCCGTCGATCCCAGGTCGCGGCCGGGGGCCGCGCAGCAGAGCGATTTCCAAGGCGGCGATCTCTTGCCGGAAGCGATCCGGCGCCAAGCCGGCACCGGCCAATTCGTGCTTCAGCATGGCGAGCAAGGCGAAGGGCGCCAAATCCTCCGCCGCCGCCCGAGCGATGGCGAGGAAAAAACTACCCGCGCCGGTAAGGCTCAAAGGGCGACCGGCCGAATCGTCGATCGCGATGCCCCAGTGTTTCATCTCCGCCGCGACGCGGCGCGCGAGCGCGCGATCGGGCGTCACCAAGGCCGCGCGATAAGGCGCAGGTTCCTTCGCCGCTTCGCGCAGACGCAGAGCGATGATCCCGGCCTCGTCCTGTTCGCTCTCCGCATCGATGCGGATAACGGATCGCATGGCGAGCATTCCGGCTTGCGGGTCGATCCCTTCCGCTTCGCGGCGCCAATCGCGCGTCAAATCCGCCGGCAGCATGGCCGCCGCAACGACCCGCGATCGCGCGGAATGGGATCGACGCGGTTCCGATTCCATCGGTCGATAGGGCCATTCGCCGACATCCTCGCGCGCGACGCCGAGTTTCGCCAGCAGCGCCGCTAGGCCGAATTGGGGATGCGAGGGATCCTCGGCGATGGCCGTCCAGACTTCCGCCGCCGCCGCGCGATCCAATCCCGGCAGGACGATCAGACCGCGTTTCAACCCAGCCACGGCCTGCATCAATTCGGCGCTAGCCGGAATCGAGCCCGTGGACCCCGCGACGATCACCGGATGCGCGGGCGGATCCTTGCGCCACAATTCGGCCTGACGGCGCAGCAGCAGATTGCGCCGCCGGGCGGGATCGATCGCGCCTTCCGCCGCCAGAATCGCCGGCCAATGCTCGGCGACGATGGCGAGGAAGGACCGCGTCGTCTGCCAATGCCGCGCGAGATCGGCATCCTCGACCAAGTGATCGAAATTGGCAAAATCCAATCCTTCGGTCTCGATCTGATCGAAAAGCCGCGCCAATTCCTGGGCTAAAGGCAGGGCCTGAGCGAAAGCCATGCCGCCCTCGGCGGTCGATTTCTGTTGGATGAGCCGCGCCAGCAGCATTTGCCGACGCAAAGGCGCGAGCGCCGGCGCGAGACCCAGCGTATCGCCGAGCGCCGCTTCGCGCAGATCGATCTCCTCCTCGTCGAGATCGCCGATCGGCAGCAAACGCGGCAGCAGCAGAGCGGCATTTTCGCCGCCGCGTTCTCCCGCAAGGCGCAAGAAAGCCTCCTGCAAGGCGCGACAACCGCGCCGATTGGGCAGCAGGATCAGCATTTCGCTCAAGGCCAAATGATCCGCGCCGATTTCGGCCATCAAGCCGCCGGCCAAGGCATCGACGAAACTGAGATCGCTGGGAATCGAACGGATAGGGCAAGCGGCGGCGAAAAGAGATGGCGTCATCGCAATCTCAGACGGCGAGGCCGCGCTCGCGCAAGACCCGCTCGACATCGGCGAGATGCTTCAGGGTCGAGACGTGATACCATTCCCCGTCATGGCGCAGCGCGTAAAGCCGATCTTCCTCGATGGCGCGATCCCACAGCCGATTGGTGGAAAAGGCCCCGGCGGGCGCCGCGCGAAAAAGGCGCGGATGGCAAAGCTGAATGCCGGCATAAAGAAAGGGCGCAACCGCCCATTCGCGCCGCCGTCGCACGCGCCCGGAAGGGTCGAGGTCGAAATCCCCCCGCCCTTCGTAACCGACCGCCGTCACCGTCGGATGCAGGAGAAGCAGCGAATCCATACGCCGATCGTCCCAAGCGGCGGCCAAGCGATGCAACGCATCCTCCTTGCCGTTGAACCAGACGATCTTGGCATTGACGACGAAGAAAGGATCCTCGCCGATCAACGGCAGCGCCTTGACGATGCCGCCGCCGGTTTCGAGAATTTCCGTTTCCTCGGAGAAGAGAATTTTCGGCCTTTGCCGCTGGGCGAGATGATCGCGCAGAATATCGCCCAAATGATGCAGGTTGACGATGGCGCGCTCGATACCCGAAGCCGCCAAGCGATCAAGGACGATATCGATGATCGGCCGACCGAGAACGGGCACCATGGGTTTGGGGATGGTTTGAGTAAGCGGGCGCAGCCTTTTGCCGTAGCCGGCGGCCATGACCATGGCCGTTTTCGGCAAGGGAATGCCGATCGCGCTCATACGGCCCCCGCTATCAGCGACCGGCGATGCTCGGGCGGCAGGAAGCGGCGATACCATTCGGCGACCGGCGCGAGCGCGGGATCGTCGAGATCGGCGGCGATCAAGCGCCAGACGCGCGGCATGAAAGCCTGATAGCGCGGCTTGCCGTCGCGCTTCAGCAGGCGCGCGAATGTGCCGACGATGCGCGAATTGCGCTGGACGCCGAGGATACGATAGGCGGCGAGAAAGGCGCCGCGATCGAGCTGCGGATTGGCGGCGAGATAACGCGCGATCATCGCCGCGACGAGATCGGGGGCGATATCGCGCCGCACATCGGCCAGCAGGGAAACGAGATCGAAGGCGATGGGCGCGCAAACGGCATCCTGGAAATCGAGCAGGCCGCAGGCGCGCATGCCGGGGCGGCCCCGCAGCAGCATCAGATTATCGACATGAAAATCGAAAAGGGCGATGGATTCGGGAATGCGACGGCGGAGCGGCAGCACTTCGGCCCAGGCTTCGCGGAAAGCGGCGCGCACCGGGTCCGGAGCCGCTTTCCCGAAATGCGCCGGCCAATACCAATCGAGCAAAAGCGCCGCTTCGCGCTGGCAGCGTTCGTCGTCATGCGGCGGCAGGGTCGCGACGGCCGAAGCCGGCAAAGCGCGATGCAGCGCGATCAACGCATCGACGGCGAGGGCATAAAGCGCTGACTCGTCGGCGCCGGCCGCCAATTCGCGCGTATAGGTGGCATCGCCGAAATCTTCGAGCAGCAGCAATCCCGCCTCGACATCCGCGCCGAGAATCTCGGGCACGCTGAAGCCGAGGCCGAAGAGCAGCCGGGCAATGTTGACGAAGGGCCGCACGTCTTCCATGGGCGGCGGCGCATCCATGAGAATGGCGGCCTCTTTTCCCCGATGGAGGCGCTCGTAGCGCCGGAACGAGGCATCGCCCGCAAGCGGCGCGCGCCGGGCCTCGCCCCAGCCCAAATTTTGCAGGAAAGCGCCGATCCGCGCTTCGCGCGCCGATAACGCCGCTTCGCTTTTCGCCGGTGCGATCGTCATCGGCGCCAGGCTTGCAAGATTGCCGGCAAGCGCTCCTCCCATCCCGGGCCGGCAACAAGCCGCACCGATCGCGACTCGGGACCCGCTCCCGTCCGAAGGATCACGTCCAACCGCCGTTTCGGCAAGAGGCCACCGAGGCGTTCCGGCCATTCGACGATCGCGATCCCGCCGGATAAAGCCTCCTCCCATCCCAATTCATAGACCTCCGCCGCTTTTTCGAGGCGATAGAGATCGAAATGCCAGATTTCGACCGGCTGGCCGGCGATTCGGGCGGGATAGGTTTGCACCAGGGAGAAGGTCGGGCTCGGCACGAAATCCGGCGTTTCGCTCAAGGCCGCGACGAATCCGCGCGCGAAATGCGTCTTGCCCATGCCGAGGTCGCCCCAAAGCGCGATCGCGTCGCCGCCGCGCGAAGCGCCGGCGATCGCTTGCGCCAATCTGGTCGTCGCCATCGGATCGGCCAGTCGGAGAATCGGCTCCTCAGTCATGCCGGGCTTCTATCCTGAAGGCGAAAGATCGGCAACCGCCGCACCTTGCCCCCGCGCGCGCGGCTTGCCAGGATGGCGCGGAGAATGGAGGCCGGCTTATGTCCCAAACCCTTACCACCGATATCGCCATCATCGGCGCCGGGCCGACCGGATTATTCGCCGTCTTCGAATGCGGCATGCTGAAGATGCGCTGCCATGTGATCGACGCGCTGGAAAGCGCCGGCGGGCAATGCGCGGCGCTTTATCCGGAAAAACCGATCTACGACATTCCGGGTTATCCGGCGATCGACGCCGCCGAACTCGTCGCCAAGCTCGAAGCCCAGGCCGCGCCCTTCGCCCCCGTCTATCATTTCGGCCAGCGCGTCGAAAAACTGGCAAGCCAGGATGGGCTTTGGCATCTCGAAACCTCCGCCGGCACCAGGATCGCCGCCAAGGCCGTCATCATCGCCGCCGGATGCGGCGCCTTCGGCCCCAATCGACCGCCCTTGGCCGGGCTCGAAGCCTTCGAGGGAAGCAGCGTCTTCTATCTGGTCAAGCGCCGCGAGGATTTTCGCGATAAGCGCGTCGTCATCGCCGGCGGCGGCGATTCGGCCGTGGATTGGGCGATCGCGCTCGCCGATATCGCGGCCAAGGTCATGGTCGTGCATCGGCGCGCGAAATTCCGCGCCGCGCCCGAATCGGCGGCGCGATTGGAACGGCTCGCCGATTCCGGCCGCGTCGAATTGGTGGTGCCCTATCAACTGCATGGCCTCGAAGGCCAGGGGGGCCGTCTCGAAGCCGTTACCGTCGCGACGCTGGAGGGTGCGACCCGCCGCCTCGACGCCGATATCCTATTGCCCTTCTTCGGGCTTGCCATGACCTTGGGGCCGATCGCCGATTGGGGGCTCGATCTCGAACGCCATCATATCCGCGTCGATCCTTCGACCTGCGCGACCAGCCAACCCGGAATCTTCGCGATCGGCGATATCGTCGCTTATCCCGGCAAGCTGAAGCTCATTCTTTGCGGCTTCGCCGAGGCGGCCATGGCCGCTCATGCGATTCACGGCCTCGTCCATCCGGGCGAGGCGCTGCATTTCGAATATTCGACATCGAAAGGCGTGCCGGGGCAATAAGTCCGCCGGCCGCGAGCGTTATCAATAGCGATAATGCTCCGGCTTGAAGGGGCCGCTCGCGGCAAGACCGAGATAGCCCGCCTGCTTCTCGCTAAGCCGGGTCAGTTTGGCGCCGACCTTATCGAGATGCAGC
>CAYQAG010000013.1:23940-57637 GCA_964415425.1 uncultured Rhodospirillaceae bacterium
CGCCTGCTTCTCGCTAAGCCGGGTCAGTTTGGCGCCGACCTTATCGAGATGCAGCGCAGCGACCTTCTCGTCGAGATGCTTGGGGAGGACATAGACCTTGTTCTCATAGCGCCCGTGATTAGTCCAAAGTTCGATCTGCGCCAGCACCTGATTGGTGAAGGAAGCCGACATGACGAAGCTCGGATGGCCGGTGCCGCAGCCGAGATTGACGAGGCGCCCTTCGGCCAGCAGCAGAATGCGCTTGCCGCCGGGAAATTCGATCTCGTCCACTTGCGGCTTCACATTGTGCCATTTGAAATTGCGCAGGCCGGCGACTTCGATCTCGCTGTCGAAATGGCCGATATTGCAGACGATGGCGCGATCCTTCATCTGCCGCATATGCGCGACGGTGATGACATCGACGCAGCCCGTGGCGGTGACGAAGATATCGGCGCGCGGCGCCGCCTCGTCCATTGTCGTGACCTCGTAACCTTCCATCGCCGCCTGCAGCGCGCAGATGGGATCGACCTCGGCGACGAGCACCCGACAACCGGCATGGCGCAGACTTTCCGCCGAGCCCTTGCCGACATCGCCGAAGCCGCAGACCATCGCGACCTTGCCGGCCATCATCACGTCGGTGGCGCGGCGAATGCCGTCGACCAGGCTTTCGCGGCAACCGTATTTGTTGTCGAATTTCGATTTGGTGACGGAATCGTTGACGTTGATCGCCGGCACTTTCAGCGATCCGTCCTTCTGCATTTCGTAAAGGCGGTGGACGCCGGTCGTGGTTTCCTCGGAAATGCCGCGCACCTTGGCGAGCAATTCGGGATATTTGTCATGCATGACGATGGTGAGATCGCCGCCATCGTCGAGAATCATGTTGGGCGTCCAGCCGTTCGGCCCGCGAATGGTCCGCTCGACGCATTGCCAGTATTCTTCCTCCGTCTCGCCCTTCCAGGCGAAGACGGGAATGCCGGCGGCGGCGATGGCGGCGGCGGCATGATCCTGGGTCGAGAAGATATTGCAGGAAGACCAGCGCAGTTCGGCGCCCAGCGCCCGCAGGGTCTCGATCAGGACGGCCGTCTGAATGGTCATGTGCAGGCAGCCGGCGATGCGCGCGCCCGCGAGGGGCTTTTGGCTCGCAAATTCGTGGCGGAGCGCCATCAGGCCCGTCATTTCGGTCTCGGCGATGGCAATTTCCTTGCGCCCCCAATCGGCGAGCGAAATGTCCTTCACCTGGTAATCCTGGGCAATCGCGGCCATGGCAATCTCCGGCTGGCAAGGGGTCGATATCGGCCCGGGGCTATAGCAGCCCCGGAGGGCAGCGGCAAGACCCGGCGGCCTTCGCGCTAAAGGCCGTTGAAATCGTCGAGCAGCATGGCGATACGGCCCGAATCCGCCTGTTCCATGATCAATCGGGCGCAACGCGTCGCGGCCAGAAAATCCATGGACCGGATGCGGCTTTTGACGCGCGGCAGATTGGCGGCCGCCATGCTGAGTTCCTGAATGCCGAGGCCGAGCAGCAGCGGCGTGAAGCGCGGATCGCCGGCGATTTCGCCGCAAATCGAGATGCCGATCCGCGCGCGCAAGGCGGCTTCGGTCGCGAATTGCACGAGGCGCAAAACGGCGGGATGCAGGGGATCGTAAAGATGCGCGACCTGTTCCTCGCCGCGATCGATCGCCAAGGTATACATGGTGAGATCATTGGACCCGATGGCGAAGAAATCGGCGATCTGCGCCAGGGCGTCGGCCGCCAAGGCGGCGCCCGGAATCTCGATCATGATGCCGAGCGGCGGCAAGGGATCGGCGATTTTGACGCCGCGCCGCTTCAGGCGCTGCGCGATCTGCTTGACGGCTTCGCGCACCTGGCGAACTTCGCTGGTCGTCGAAATCATCGGCAGCAGGATGCGCACCGGGCCATGGGCGCTGGCGCGCAGAATCGCCGCCAATTGGGCATCAAGCAGGTCGCGTTCCTTGAGGCTGAGGCGAATGGCGCGCAAGCCGAGCGCGGGGTTAAGCGTCTCGCCGATGCGATCGCGCAAGGCGGGGGCGAGCTTGTCGCCGCCGATATCGAGCGTGCGGATCGTGACCGGCCGGCCGCCCATGCGCTGCACGATCTCGCGATAGGCGGCATATTGCTCGTCCTCGTCGGGCGTATCGTCGCGATTCATGAACAGGAATTCGGTTCGCAACAGGCCCACCCCTTCCGCCCCGTTGGCGAGCGCGATATCGATTTCGCGCGGCAATTCGAGATTGGCCAGCATGCCGATGCGCTGGCCGTCATGGGTGATCGCCGGCAGTTTTTTGAGTCGCGCCAATTGCCGTTCGGTGCGCGCCAATTCTTCCTGGCGGCGTGCGAATTCCGCCAATCGCGCCGGCGTCGGGTTGACATAGACATGCCCGCGCCCGCCATCGACGATGATCGTATCGCCGGTCTTGACGGCGCCCAGCAGCCCGGCGAGGCCCAGCACCGCCGGCAGCGACAGAGCGCGCGCCATGATCGCCGTATGGCTGGCGGCGCCGCCGAAAACGGTGGCGAAGCCATGAATCAATTCGGGATCGAGCAAGGCCGTATCGGCGGGCGTCAATTCCTCGGCGATGACGATCGAGCCCGCCGGCAGATTCTTGAAGGCTTCGTAAGGCGTGCGCGTCAGATTGCGCAACAGCCTATCCCCGACCTCGCGCACATCCTTGCCGCGCGCGGCGAGATAAGCGTCGTCGAGCGAATCGAATTCGGCGGCAATTGCGGAGATTTCGGCCTGCACCGCCGATTCAGCATTCCGCAATTCGTTGCGGATACGATCCTCGACCCCGCGCACCACGCGCGAACCCGAGAGCATCTGCATATGGGCATCGAGCAGAAAGCCCAATTCCTCGGCGGCGGCGCCGTGCAGTTCGGCGCTCTTGCGCTTCAGTTTCTTCAGCTGCTTATCCGATTTGGCGAGCGCCTCGCGAAAGCGTTCGATCTCGGCCTCGATGCCCGCCTCGGCAATGGCGTATTCGCTGATATTGACGGCGCCGGCTTCGACCAGATGCGCCTCGCCGATAGCAATACCGGGCGCGACGCCCAGACCTTCGAGGCGGATTTCCGCTTTGGCCTCCGTCGTCGGGCGGCGGCGGCGCCTTGGCTTCGCGTCACTCTTCATCGAAGCGCCGTTCGATCAGATCGAGGAGCGCGGCAATCGCCGCTTCGGCATCGCGACCGCTCGCGCGAATCTCGAGTTCCGAACCGATTCCCGCCGCCAGCATCATCAACCCCATGATCGATCCGCCGCTCACGTTCATTTCGCCCTTGGCGACGCGGATATCGGCGGTAAAACCGTTCGCCACCTTCACGAATTTGGCGGCGGCGCGCGCATGCAGGCCCTTCTGATTCTTGATTTCGGCGCGAACGATGACGGGCGCGATCTCGGTCATGATGCGCTTACCCCTCCGCCGCTTTCAGCAATTGCGAAGCGACGTTGATATATTTGCGCCCCGCTTCCTGCGCCGCCGCGACCGCCGCCGGCAGCGAGGCCGAACCGCGCACGCTGGCGAGTTTGATCAACATCGGCAGATTGACGCCGGCGACGACTTCGACCGCGGCCTTTTCCAAGGTCGAAATGGCGAGGTTGCTGGGCGTCCCGCCGAACATATCGGTCAGCAGCACGACGCCGCGCCCGGAATCGCAGCGCGCGACGGCGGCCAGAATTTCCCCGCGCCGTTTTTCCATATCGTCATCCGGCCCGATGCAGATCGCCGCCGTCTGCGTCTGCTTGCCGACGACATGCTCCAGCGCCGCCAGAAATTCCGTGGCGAGGTTCCCGTGCGTGACGAGAACCATGCCGATCAAGGATGCTTGCGCCACGAATTCCCCCCTCTTTCGTCTTTCCTCAAGCGCCGCGCGTTTCGCCGGACCCCGCCCGGTCGAGATCGCGATGCGTCACATGAACCCGATGGCCGGCTTCCCGCAGCCAAGCCGCCAATTGCCGCGCGACGAAGACCGAACGATGGCGTCCGCCCGTGCAGCCGATGGCGATGGTCAGGTAACTTTTGCCCTCTCGCTCGTAGAAGGGCAAGAGCGGCTGCAGCCATGCCGTCAGGCGGTGGAAAAATTCGCCATAGGCCGGATCGGCGGCGATGGCGGCGGCCACGCGATCGTCTTCGCCCGAAAGCGGCCGCAGAACCGGATCGTAATGCGGATTGGCGAGAAAGCGCACGTCGAAAACGAGATCGGCTTCGCGCGGCAATCCCGCGCGATAGGAAAACGAGACGAGCGAGATCGCCATCGGCAGCGATTTCGCCAAGGCGAAATGCCCGCCGAGCAAGGTCTTCAAGGCGCCCGGGGAAAGCTGCGAGGTATCGACGACAAGATCGGCCGCGGCCTTGACCGGCGCCATCAGATGGCGCTCCGCCGCGATGCCGTCGCGCACCGAACGATCGGGCAATAAGGGATGCCGACGGCGCGTTTCGGTGAACCGCCGATAGAGGACGTCGTCGTCGCAATCCATGAAAATGAGATCGACGCGCCATCCCCGTTCTGCCCGCAAGGCACGAAGGGCTTCCAGCAATTGCGGCGGCGTGAATCCGCGCGATCGCGAATCGAGGCCGAGCGCGAGACCGCCTGCCCCGGTCGCGGGACTCGTTTCGCCGAAACCGGCGACGAGGCTGGGCATCAGCGGCAGCGGCAAATTGTCGATCGCGTCGTAGCCGATATCTTCGAGGCCCTTGAGCGCGCTCGACCGACCGGCGCCGGCAAGGCCGGTAACCAGCAAAAGGCGCGGCGATTTCGTGGGATCAGGGCTCATCGCGACCCATTATAAGGCCGGGACCGTTGGCGAGAGCAAGGCGCAGCTTGGCCGGCGCCGAAGCCTCGAAGGCGGAAAGCCGCAGCACGGGAATATCGCAACCGAGGAAACGGCACGGCGGCGGGGCCGGCATTCGCTCGATTCCGGCGCCGGGACGGATTTCCGCGACCCAGGCAAGCCGCACGGGATCCGGCGTCGCTGGCACGCGCAAGAGGCCGATGCCGCGCGCCTCGATGCGGCCATGGAGATGCGTCGGCAGAACCGAGGGGGGGCGCAGCCAGAGATCGCCCGCGCGACGGAAAATCTCCACCTGTTCGTCGGCAACGAGAAGCGCACCGCGATCGATCATCTGCAAGGCGAGGTCCGAGCGGCCGCTACCCGAAGCGCCGAGCAGCAATATCCCGCGATCGCCGAGCGCGATGCCGACGCCGTCGACGACGAGCCTTTCCGCCGCTTGCCCTTGACGATCGCGCATCATGCGGCCGGCAAAAGCACGATGAAGCGCGCGCCCAGGATGCGGCCCATGGCATCCAGGCGATTTTCCGCCGCGATGCGACCGCCATGCGCCTCGACGATCTGCTTGGAGATCGAGAGGCCGAGGCCGGAATGCGTGCCAAATTTCTCGCCGCGCGGCCGTTCCGAATAGAAGCGATCGAAAATCGCCTGCAACTTGTCGGGCGGGATTCCCGGTCCTTCGTCTTCGACGAGAATGCGCAAGGTATCGCCGCGCCGTTCGGCCAAGAGCCAGATCGCACCCTTGGGCGGGCTGAAGGAAACGGCATTGCCGATGAGATTGCGGAAGACCTGACCCAAACGTCCTTCGAGGCCGAGCGTGACGAGGGAAACATCGCCGGGGAGATTGGCGAGGAGTCGCGGCGCATTTTCACCGGCTGTCGCGCCGTGAATGTCGATCAAGGCCAGAATAAGCGCGCGGAGATCGACGGGGCGAATTTCGGCGCGCGACAATTCGGCGTCGAGGCGCGAGGCATCGGCGATATCCGAGATCAGGCGATCGAGCCTTTGCACGTCGTCCTTGATGATCGACATCAATCTTTTCTGCTGCTCGGGATCCTCGATTCTGGCGATGGTTTCGACCGCGCTTCGGAGCGAAGTCAGCGGATTCTTGAGCTCGTGCGCGACATCGGCGGCGAAGCGTTCGATGGCACCCATGCGCTGCCAGACGGCCTCGGTCATTTCCTGAAGGGCGAGCGAAAGATCGCCGATCTCGTCGTTGCGCCGCGAAAGATCGGGGATGATGCCGGGCTTGCCCTTGGCGCGGCGCACGCGTTCGGCCGCATCGGCGAGGCGATGGATCGGCAGGGCGATGGTGCTGGCGAGATAAAGGGAAATCAAAATCGTGACGCTGAGCGCCAGCGCGAAAACGCCGAGAATGGCCAGGCGCGTTTCGCGCAAGGTTTCCTCGACCCCCGTCGCCGGCCGCGTCAGGAAAAGCGCGCCCAGGACCTGGCGATAACGCTGCACCGGAACGGCGGCGGAGAGGATCATGATGCCGTTGCCGCCGTCGCGCACGAAGCGCGCCGAATCGCCGGCCAGAGCCTTGGGCACTTCCCAATAATCGCCGGCATTGGGGAGGACGGATTCGGTATAGGCCGGCAGCGAACGATAGCTCGGCAGATGCTCGAACAGCCAATCGTAAACATGCGCGGCCCAGAGCTTGATCGGATTGGCGCCGGGGCCGATCGGCGGCAAGGGATAGACTTCGATCTCGCCCAGAAAACCGGGCAAGCGCTGGGAATCGGCGATCAGGGCGCCCGTCGGCGCGAAGAGCCGCGCCCGCGTATGCGAGGCGAGAACGAGGCGCCGCAGGGTCTGGCGCACGGTTTCGGCATCCAGGCGCTCGACTCCGCCGGCGGTCGTGACGATGCCGCCGGCCGAAAGAGCGCCGGCGAAAAGCGTCGCTTCGCTTTGCAGCAGGTCAAGCTCGGCCGCCACCAGCGAATCGCGATAGGTCGGCAGATAAAGCAGACCGATGACAGGAATGATGAGGGCGAGGATATTGAGCAACAGGATGCGCCGCGTGATCGGCGAGAGCCATTGCCGCCGCCGACGCGGCCGCAGGCCCGGATCGGCATCGACGCGCACGCGCGCTTCGTCGCGGGCCTCGTCGAGGATTTCGGGGCGAAAGCGCGGTTCGGGCGCGTCAAGACGCGGCTCCGATACCGCAGCTTGACGATCGCGCGGCGTCCTGTCGCCGCCGCTGGACAGGGGGAGACGCCAATCGGCCAGCGAAGTTTCGCCGCCGATCTGGGTCACGTCGCCCGGCGCGGCGCCTCGGCCATCCTATTCCTTGTAGCGATAGCCGACGCCATAGAGGGTTTCGATCTGATTGAAATCGGTGTCCTGCGCCTTGAACTTCTTGCGCAGCCGCTTGATATGGCTGTCGATGGTGCGATCGTCGACATAGATATTCTCGCCATAGGCGGCATCCATCAGCTGATCGCGATTTTTGACATGGCCGGGCCGCTGCGCCAATGCCTTCAACAGCAGGAACTCGGTCACCGTCAATTCGACCTGCCGGCCTTTCCAGGCGCAAAGATGCCGCACGGAATCCAACATCAGATCGCCGCGCACCAGCGGCGGCTCGCCGCCCGTTCCCTTGCCGCCGCGATTGAGCTCGCGGCGCAGGATGGTGCGGATGCGCTCGATCAGCAAACGCTGCGAGAAGGGCTTGGTGATGTAATCGTCGGCGCCGAGACGCAGCCCCATCAATTCGTCGACCTCGTCATCCTTGGAGGTGAGGAAGATGACCGGCATGGCGCTCACCTTGCGCAGCTTTTCCAGCAATTCCATGCCATCCATGCGCGGCATCTTGATGTCGAGTACGGCGAGATCGGCGGGATGGCTGCTAAGCGCGCGCAGGGCCTCGCTGCCGTCGATATAGGTGCGGACGGTAAAACCTTCGGCTTCCAAGGTCATCGAAACCGAGGTCAGGATATTGCGGTCGTCATCGACCAGCGCGATCGTCTGTGGCACGTTCGGGTTCCTTCATCCTCAAGAGAACATCTATAGAATTTGCCCCCGCCTGCCAAGTTCGGCCGCGATCTTGGCCGAAATGGGGCGAAATTGCCGCATTGCCGTGGCTTTGCGGGAAGGCCGCGCGCAAGGCAATATCGGACGCGGCGGAAGAATGGGGAGCGATCGATGGCGGCGGCGCCTGACGAAATCGACGAATTGCGGCGCGAGATCGGTCGCTTGGCCGGCGGGCGCTCCGCCGCGCTCGGCACCTGGGCCCGGCGCGAGGGAAGCGCGCCTTATCCCTTCGTCTCGCTCGTCGTTCCCGCTCTTGGCGAGGACGGGCGACCGCTCCTCCTACTTTCCGATCTTTCCGACCATGCGCGCAATCTCGCCGCCGCGCCCGAGATGAGCCTGCTTTTCACCGAGGCCGTCGCTCGCGCCCAGCCCTTGGCCGGTCCGCGCGTGACGCTTTTGGGCGAGGCGCGCCCCAGCGTCGATCCAAGCGACCGCGCCCTCTATCTCCGGCAAAGGCCGGAGGCGGAAAGCTATGCGGGGTTCGGCGATTTCCGAATCTATCGCTGCGCGATCGCGGAAGCCTATTTCGTCGCCGGCTTCGGCCGCATCCGCCGGCTCGCCGCCGCCGAACTCTTCGGCAATTAGGCTTTCAAGCTTTCGCGAGCGCCGAGCCTTGACGCTTGGCCATGAAGCTCTTGGCGGTTTCGACGGCGACGGCCGCGTCGCGGCAATAGGCATCGGCGCCGACCGATTGCGCGAAGGCCTCGTTCAAAGGCGCGCCGCCCACCAGCACGACGTAGTCGTTGCGGATGCCCTTCTCGATCATGGCGTCGATCACGACCTTCATATAAGGCATGGTCGTCGTCAGCAGCGCCGACATGCCGAGAATATCGGGCTGATGCTTTTCGATGGCTTCGAGATATTTCTCGACCGGATTGTTGATGCCGAGATCGATCACCTCGAAACCGGCGCCTTCCATCATCATCGAGACCAGATTCTTGCCGATATCGTGAATATCGCCCTTGACCGTGCCGATCACCATCTTGCCGACCTTGGGCGCGCCGGTTTCGGCGAGCAGCGGCCGCAGAATGAACATTCCCGCCTTCATGGCATTGGCGGCGAGCAGCACTTCGGGCACGAAGAGAATGCCGTCGCGGAAATCGATGCCGACGATGCGCATGCCCTCGACCAGCGCCTTGGTCAGAACGTCATAGGGCGTCCAGCCGCGACCCAGCAGGATGCGGACAGCCGTCTCGATCTCCTCCTTGAGGCCGTCATAGAGATCGTCATGCATCTGTTGCACGAGATCTTCGTCGTTCAGCGTATTGAGATCGAGATCGCCGCCGTCGCTCGCCATGACCGTCCCCTTCGCAAAGTGATCCGGCGCGAGACTGCCTGAAGCGGGCGTCCCTGGCCAGAGGGTATGCCGGAGAGATAGAAAATCCGCGCCCGGCGGGGTCGCGTTCGCGCGACATTGATTGACGCATTAACGACAAAGGCCATGCCGTAAGCGACAGAAGGCGCCTTCGCTTCGCCCCTTATGAGGCGATCCGATGGCCGGATGACAAGTTCGCAAAGCGGAACCCGCTCCGGCCCGAGTCCCCTGGACGGAGACGGGGCAGCTTGTCTATACAAGCGAAGACCCTGCCCCTTCCGGCAGGCGCGATCCGAGGGGTCTCTCATGCCAGATTTCCACCTTCGACCCGGCTTGCTGACCCTGCGCGATCTTCAGCGCCTCGGTCTTACGCCGCATCGCCTCATCCTCGATCCCCAATCCCATGCCGCGATCGATCGCTCGGCGGCCGTGGTCGGCGACGTCATCGCGCGGGGGGCGACGGCCTATGGCATCAATACTGGTTTCGGCTCGCTCGCCCATACGCGCATCGCCGATACCGAAGTCGGCGAATTGCAGCACCGCCTCGTTCTCAGCCATGCCGCGGGCACCGGCGCCAATCTGCCGGAAGCCGTTTCGCGCCTGGCCTTGCTGCTCAAGATCAACGCGCTCGCGCGCGGCTATTCCGGCATTCGCCGTCCGACGATCGAGGTGCTGATCGCGCTTTACAATGCCGAAATCACGCCCGTCATCCCCGCCAAGGGCTCGGTCGGCGCCTCGGGCGATCTCGCCCCGCTCGCGCATCTCGCCATGGTGCTCCTCGGCTTCGGCGAGGTCGAGCAGCGCGGCCGCCGCATGAGCGCCGCCGCGGGCTTGGAACTCGCCGGCTTGCGCCCGATCCGGCTCGCCGCCAAGGAAGGCTTGGCGCTTCTCAACGGCACGCAGATATCGACGGCCCTCGCGGCGACGGGCTTGTTCGGCGCGGAAACCGTCTTCCTTGCCGCCATCGCCGCCGGTGCGCTTTCGACCGATGCCGATCTCGGCTCGGATGCGCCCTTCGATCCGCGCATCCATGCGATTCGCGGCCAGAAGGGTCAGATCGAAGTCGCCGCCGCCTTGCGCCGCCTGATGCAGGGAAGCGGCCTGCGCGCCAGCCATTTCGATTGCGATCGCGTGCAGGATCCCTATTCGCTGCGCTGCCAGCCCCAAGTCATGGGCGCCATTCTCGACGCCTTGCGCCATGGCGCGAACGTGATCGCGCGCGAGGCGAATGCCGTCAGCGACAATCCCCTCGTCTTTCCCGATAGCGGCGACATTCTTTCCGGCGGCAATTTCCATGCCGAGCCCGTCGCCATCGCCGCCGATACCCTCGCCATCGCCATGGCCGAGATCGGCGCGCTCAGCGAGCGGCGCATCGCCCTTCTGACCGATGCCAAGATGAGCAATCTGCCGGCCTTCCTGGTGCCCGAGCCGGGATTGAATTCCGGCTTCATGATCGCCCATGTGACCGCCGCCGCGCTCGCCAGCGAAAACAAATCGCTCGCCCATCCGGCCAGCGTCGATTCCCTGCCGACTTCGGCCAATCAGGAAGACCATGTCAGCATGGCGACCTATGCCGCGCGGCGCCTGCTCGACATCGCCGAGAATTGCGCCGGCATCGTCGCCATCGAATTGCTGGCCGCCGCCCAGGGCATCGACCTGCGCCGCCCGCTCGCGACCAGCCCGGATTTGCAGCGCCTGATGCAGGCGATCCGCGCGCGCGCCGCGTTCTGGGACAAGGATCGCGCCATGGCGCCCGATATCGCCGCGATCCGCAATCTGATCGGCGATCCCCTCTTCCGCGAAATCGTCGCTATCGATATCTTCGCCGGCAGCGAATCCTGAAAATCCCGACGCCGGTGCCTGCATGATTCACGCTTTCCTGGTCGCGACCGGCCTCGTCGCCTTGGCCGAGATCGGCGACAAGACGCAATTGCTGGCCTTGCTGCTGGCGGCGAAATTCAAGCGGCCTTGGCCGATCGTCGCCGGCATTTTCGTGGCGACGCTCGCCAATCATGCCGGCGCCGGCTGGGTGGGAAACTGGCTCGGCCATTACCTCGGCTCGCAGATCGATCGCGATTGGCTAAGCCGCGCGATCGGCCTCGGCTTCGTCATCATGGCGATCTGGGCGCTCGTGCCCGACAAGCTCGACGAAAAATCGGAAGCGGGATGGTCCGGCGCGAAAGCGAGCCGCGCCTTTCTGGCGACGACGATCGCCTTCTTCCTGGTCGAGATGGGCGACAAGACCCAGATCGCGACCATCGCCTTGGCCGCCCGCTTCGATTCGCTCTTCGCCGTCATCCTCGGCACGACATGCGGTATGATGCTGGCCAATGCGCCCGTCGTCTTTCTCGGCGATCACATCGCCCGCCGCTTGCCGGTCCGCTATATACGCTGGGCGGCGGCGGGTTGCTTTTTCCTACTCGGCCTTTCGCTGATTCTCGGTTGGCCCGCTTTATAAGATGCGCGCACTCGGCCGCGCGATCGCGGCATGGCCGGGCATCGGCAACAGGCGCAGCGCCTGACGGCGTCTTTTGGCGCCGGCGGGGATAGCCCCATAAAGCTGCTTCGTCGCTTCGATGACAACGGCGCCGTTGAGGCCGGGCAGGACATGCCGAGCGATCCGTTCCCAGCCCGGCGCCGCCCGCAGCCAGGAGCGAAAGGCGAAGGGCAGAAAGAACAAGGCGCGCGATTGGCGCTCCGGCAGGAAGGAATGGCTCTTCAGCATGCGCGTCAATTGCCCGGCGGAATAAGGCTGGCCCGAGCCGAACGGCGTCCGTTCCGTCATCGCCCAATGACTGCGCCGATTGGGCACGACCAGCAGCAGGCGACCGCCGCCGGCGAGGATGCGCCAGGATTCGTCCAACATGTCGCCGGGATGGTCCGAGGCTTCGAGCGCATGCACCATCAACACGCGATCGATCGAAAAATCCTGCAAGGGCAATTCCGTCTCGTCGGCGAGCGCCATGCCGGCCGGTCCCGCTCCCGACCAGGGCGCAAGGCCGAAGGCGCCGGGGAGGATGGCGAGAACGCGTTCGGCCTCGGCGCGAAAGAGATCGAGATAAGGCAAGGCATAGCCGAGGCCGAGCAAGGATTGCCCGCGAAGATCGGGCCATAATTCGCGCAGCCGCGCGCCGAGCAGCGCCTGCGTGGTTTCCCCCAGAGGCGAGCGGTAATAGGCGTTGAGATCGGCTACGTCCGGAAACAGGATTCTCTCCTTGGAACGGCGTCGGCTAGGAAGGCCGCCGCCATTATGCCATGATCCCGCTTCCGCGCACGAGAGCGAGACAGGAAGAATGATCGCGCAGATCGAAATTCACGTCTATCCCATGTTCGCGGACAATCTCGGCTTTCTCGGCCACGATGCCGCGAGCGGCTTGACCTTCGCCGTCGATCCCGCCGATATCGCGGCGACCCTCGCCGCTTTGGCCGCGCGCGGTTGGCGGTTGTCGCACATCCTCAACACGCATCACCATGCCGATCATGTCGGCGGCAATCTCGAACTCAAATCGGCGACCGGCTGCCGGATAATCGGCCCCGCTTACGACCAGGCGCGCATTCCCGGCCTCGATATCACCGTCGAGGAAACCCAAGGCTGGCATTTCGCCGATCATCGCGTCGAAATTCTTTTCGTGCCCGGCCATACGCGCGGCCATATCGCCTATTGGCTGCCGGCGAGCGCCGCCTTGTTCTGCGGCGATACGCTGTTTTCGATCGGCTGCGGCCGCCTATTCGAGGGCCGCGCGGAAGATTTATGGTCTTCGCTGCGGAAACTTCGCGCCTTGCCGGCGGCGACGCGGATTTATTGCGCGCATGAATATACCGAAGCCAATTGCCGCTTCGCCTTATCCGTCGATCCCGAAAATGCTGATCTAATCGCCTATGCCGGCGAAGTCGCGGCCAAGCGCCGCCAAGGCGAAGCGACGATCCCGACCAGGCTCGATCGCGAATTGGCCTGCAATCCCTTCCTGCGCGCCGATCGACCGGAATTCCACCGCCGTTTCGGCGCGGCAGCGGCGGCACTCGGCATCGCCGATCCCGATGCCGCCGTCTTCGCGGCCTTACGCGCCGCGAAGGATCGGTTCTAGATCGTTTCTCCGGCCTTCCGCTATTCGCCTGGGCCGAGATCGAGACCGATCGGGCAAGCCTCGCCCGTTCCGCCGAGACCGCAATAGCCGTTCGGATTCTTGGCGAGATATTGCTGATGATAGGCTTCGGCGAAATAGAAGGGATCGGCCGGCGCGATCTCGGTCGTGATGGGGCCGTAACCCGCCTTGGCGAGAATGCCGGCATAAAGATCGCGCGCCGCGATCGCCTGGCGGTGCTGGTCGGCATCATGGGTGTAGATCGCCGAGCGATATTGCGTGCCGATATCGTTGCCCTGGCGCATGCCTTGCGTGGGATCGTGGGATTCGAAGAAGACCTGCAGCAAGCGCGTATAGGCAATGCGCCGGGGATCGTAAACGACCCGCACGACTTCCGCGTGACCGGTGCGCCCCGAACAGATTTCCGCATAGGTCGCATTCGGCGTCGCGCCGCCCTGATAGCCGACGGCGGTCACGAAGACGCCCGGCAGCACCCAGAATTTCCGCTCGGCGCCCCAGAAGCAGCCGAGACCGAAATCGGCGATTTTGTGATCGGCGGGATAAGGCGGCGTCAGCCGCGCGCCCGTCACGGCATGGCGCTCCGCCGTCAGGATCGGTTCCGTGCGGCCGGCCAGCGCCTCGCCGGCTTTCGGCATGGCGAGTTTGGCAGCGGAATGATGAGCCATGATCGGTTCTCCTCAACTGTAGCGCGCCACTTGGTTCCGGAGCCAGCGCCACTTGATTCCGGAGTGCTTTGGGGAAGTGCCATAATAGACCTCTCGTCTCATGACGCTAAACCGTGGCCACCGGTCTTCCCGACAGCCGTCAGTATGGCCAGCTGACTACCGGCAGATCGACCAGAGCGTCTCGAAAACGTCTCGGAGGATATCGTCTGCAAGCACCACTTCTGGCGACATCCCTCTTGTATAGATGAATTTCTGCGCCCCCGTATAGCCGCCATAGCTGTTCTTGGCGTTGACCTCGCCGCAGGCGATATCGCCATTATGATCATTGAAAATCCAGCCGGAGAATTCCGCCGAACCTGGGTCTTTGAGCCTTGCCCGGACGGCCTCCTCGGCCTCGCGCTGCAATCGCCCCTGGGCCGTGAAGAAAGGGAAAAAATAGATCCCCGCCACGATTCCGGCCGCAGCCACGAAAAGCAATGCCAGCCGGGTCATTGTCTACTCCGTTCCGAGCTTGGTCGATCACGGAGGGTAAGCAATGCCTATGAATATAGTCAATCCATAGGCAGCCGCGACCGGCAGCGAGGGCGAGGCCGTCCGCGATTTCCTCGACGAGCGCGACGGCCAGCACTTCGCCGACGACGTCCATTGCGAGATCGAAAGCGGCCTCGACCTCGCGGCCGCCATCGCCGCCGCGACCCGCCGCTGGATGGGCTGGCGCATCTCCCGCCGGATCGCGCGCGAGCACGGCATCCCGGCCGGGCTCCCCTATCTTACCGGCTGGGTCGAGCACTACGCGATCATGGGCCCGGCTGGAGAAGCCCTGCCGGCTTGACAACCTGCGATAGATGCTCGGGATTCCACCATAGGGCGAATCCTCGCCCTATGAGCATCGATAAGGGGGACAGCATGACCGATCCGACCCCGGCGCCGGCGGCGCCGGAAATCCTTCGTCCGCAGACTGCGGCCGCATCGTCAGCGCCGCAGATGGCGCTTGCCGGCATCCGGATGGACTTCTCGATAGGCGAGACCATCGGCCACGTGATCCTGTGGGTCTTCCTCGTCATCGTGACGCTGGGAACGGCCTTTTTCATCTTCCAGTATATGCGGCTGCGCTATGTCATCAATAAGGGCGTCCTGGTCGACAAGCGCACCGGCAACGTCATCGGCAAGCTGGTCTGCCGGCTCGACGTCTCGGCTGCCATCGGTCACGGCTTCCTCTGGGCGCTGCTGGTGCTGGTAACCTTAGGCTTCGCCTTGCCGCTCTATATCTACCGCGTCCAGGCTTATTGCCTATCCAAGACGGAGATCGTCCCGATCTGAGCGCTGCGGGGCCGCCGGAATGCCCCGCGGCCCCGGTCGGCGTATCGGGATTGAAAGAACTATCATGGGCAATTCTCAAAGCACTCCGGAATCAAGTGGCGCTGGCTCCGGAACCAAGTGGCGCGCTACATACAGACAACCCCTTCGGTCACAGAGTGTAACCCATCTCTCCGGGACATTCCGTTACCCATCGCTCCGGGCCGGACACTTGAAATCATGGTAGCACCGGACGGATTTGAACCGCCGACCAAGGGATTATGATTCCCCTGCTCTACCGCTGAGCTACGGTGCCGTATCGCCATGAGGTTCGGGGCTGGGGCTATAAACCCGAGGGCCCGGCCCTGTCAAGAATCGCGCGCGCTGCGCGACAACGCCGAATGGCCGTCAAGCTCTTGATGGGTTTGGATTTGCGCCGCTTCGCGCCCAATCCAGCCGCCGCCCAGAACCTGGCTGTCGCGGTAAAAAACGCAAGCCTGGCCGGGGGCGATGCCGAATTGCGCTTCCGGCAATTCGATGCGGGCGGTCAGCGCCTCGGCGCCCGGCTTTTCCGAGATAGTCAGGAAAGCGGGAACGGGTCGGCTGGCCGAGCGCAATTTGACCTCGATCTCCATCCCCGCCTCGGGAAGCGGAAGCGCGCCCAGCCAGTTCACGTCGCGCAGATCGACCGAGCGGCGCGCTAGCGCGGATTTCGGGCCGACGATGACGCGACGCGCAGCGGCCTCGATTCCCGTCACGTAAAGCGGTTCCTCGTTTTGGCCGCTGGCGCCGATGCCGATGCCGCGACGCTGGCCGATGGTGAAATGCACGATGCCGCGATGCCGGCCGAGGATGCGTCCATCGACATGGACGATATCGCCCGGCGCCGCCGCGCCGGGGCGCAGGCGCTCGACGACAGCCGCATAATCGCCGTCGGGCACGAAGCAGATATCCTGACTGTCGGGCTTGGCGGCGACGGGAAGATCGAAGCGCCGCGCTAGCGCCCGCGTTTCGCTCTTGTCGAGATCGCCCAGGGGAAAGCGCAGGAAATCGAGCTCCGAGGGCAAAGTCGCGAATAGGAAATAGCTCTGATCGCGGGCGGGATCGCGACCGCTATGCAATTCCGCCTTGCCATCGGCGCCGACGCAGCGGCGGACATAATGCCCCGTCGCCAACGCTTCGGCGCCGAGATCGCGCGCTTGCGCCAGAAGATCGCGGAATTTGACGCGCTGATTGCAGCGGATACAGGGAATGGGCGTTTCGCCGGCCAGATAGGAATCGGCGAATTCCTGCATCACCGCTTCGGAAAAGCGCGTTTCGTAATCGAGCACGAAATGCGGAATGCCGAGGCGGTCGGCGACGCGGCGCGCATCGTAGATATCCTGCCCCGCGCAGCAGGCGCCTTTTTTCGCCAGCGCCAAGCCGTGATCGTAAAGCTGCAGGGTGATGCCGACGACATCGAAACCCTGTTCCTTGAGAAGGGCCGCCGTCACCGAGGAATCGACGCCGCCCGACATGGCGACGACGACCCGCGTAGCCGCAGGCGGCTTATCGAAACCGAGGGAATTCATGGGCCTGCTTATAGCGCGCCGGGGCCGGAGGACAAGAGGGCCCGTAAGCGCAGGAAAGGCGAAGGATCGAGGCCCAAGCCGATCGCGGCGGAAAAATGCCCGAGATCGCGGCGGAAAACGTTTTCCGGCGGCAGGCGCCAATCCCGCGCCAATCGCGCGCCCCCGTCATAGGGGGTGACCGTGTCGCGCTCGCCGAGCAGGATCACGATCTTCCCGGGATCGATCGGCGGCGCGGGCGGCGCATCGAACAGCCCGGCAAGGGCCGCGAAATGCGAAGCCTGCCAACCGGCGGCGATCAAGGCTTGGCGTAGGCCGAGCCCGGCAATGGCGGAATCGAAGGCCAGAGCGGCGATATCGGCCGTCGTCGTCAACAGCAGCAAGGCATCGGGCCGGGCTTCCGGCGGAAAGGCCGCGCTGCGGGTCGCGGCCGCTTGCGCCGTCAAGGCGCCGAGGCTGATCCCGCCCCAGGCGACGGAAAGCGAGCCCCGATCGCGGCACCATTTGGCGAGCGCCGCGAATTCCCGCGCCGCCTGCCAAAAATGATCGAGGCCGGAACGCGGCGCCTCGGCGAGAAAGGATTCGCCGCCATAGCGGCCCAATGGGCAGCGCCGATTATGTCCCGGCGCATCGGGCAGCAGAATGCGCCAGCCCGAGGCCGCGAGATCGCGGAGGCCGCGCGGATCGGCCAATTTCGTCATCTCCGTCTCCATGGCGAGGCCATGGCCGAAGATCAAAGCCGGCGGGTTGCACGCCTCGGCGGATTCGAGAACGCGAACCCAGCCAATATCGGCATCGTCTTTTGCCGGGATCGGCGAGGAAAATTTGAGCCAATATTCCCGCACCGTCCCATCTCCGGTAAAATCGCTGGCCGCAAGGCCCGAGGGGAGATCGCTGCCGCGCAGCCAGGATTCGGGATCGCGCAAAGCGGGCGCGAGATCGGCCAGAACCCGATCCGGCGTTTCGATGGTAAAGCGCGCCATCGGCAATCGCTGTCTTCGGGCGAAGCCGAGATAGGCGAAACGCTGGCCGAGATAATCCTGAGCGGCGCGGCGCCGTTCGCTTTCGCGACGCGCGATCTCGGCAGCCATCGTCTTTCCGCCGAAAAGGGCGTCTTGCCAACGCACCATCGCCGCTTCGTGTTGCTGGCGGAGATCGCGCGTCCGCATCAAGCGCGGCGTCAATTCCCGGGGCGCGCGATCGAGGCCCAGAATCGCGGCGAAGGAATCGGGATCGCCCCCAGCGAGGCCCGCCGCCGCCCAGGCGCTGGCGGCCGGCAAGAGGCGCCCCAGACCCCAGAGGCAGAGAGGATCGACCCAAGGCTTGGCGAAGGCCCAGGCGAAGGCATTTTCGATCGCCATGACGACGGCTTATCTTTCGTCGAGCCAAGCCATTTGGATGGCTTCGAGAATCTTCTCGTTGGATCGTTGCGGATCGTCGGCGAAGCCCGGCAATTCCTGGACCCAGCGCCACAGATCGGTGAAGCGCAGATTGACGATATCGACATCGGGATGCGCCTCTTCGAGCGCGATGGCGATCTCGCGCGTATCGATCCATCGCAGGGGTTTCGGCATTTTTCCTCGCTCGCGGCTTTCCACGGGATCGCTGCAGCATATAGGATCGATCTCGCCGCGACGCAATGCGCGGCATAGGATGGCCGAGCGCATGACCCTTTCCGAACCCGATCGAGCGGCCGATCTTGCCGCCGCCTTGCGCGAATTGGCGGCGATCGGCGGCCGTCGCCCGGAAGATTGGCAGGTCTTTCCGCTCGCCGGTTCGACGGGACGCAGTTACCGTCTTTCGGGGCAAGATGGCGAAAGCGTGCTGCGCCTTGCCGCCCGCACGCTCGGCAATTCCGGAACCGGCGAAAACGAAAACGAGACCGTGGCCGCTAATCTTGGCCTCGCTCCCGCTATCCTGGCCGAGGGTCGCGATGGGGCTTGGCGCCTGACCCGATTTCTTCCCGGACGTCCGCTTACGCCCGCGGATTTCGCCGAAAGCGCAAGGCTCCGGCGGATGGCGGAATTGCTGAACGCCTTGCACCGAAGCGATCCCGTCTTTCGCGGCCTACGTCACCCGAGCGGCATGGCCGAAATCTATCTCGCCGCGGCGGCGGATCCATCGCTTTTTTCCTTGCGCCGGGCTTTCGTACCGCTTTTCGATAGATTGGCGCGCGCGATCGGCCCGCTCGTTCCCAATCATATCGATCCTCATCCCGGCAATGTCCTCGCCGATGCGACGGGCCGGCTTTATCTCGTCGATTGGGAATTTTCGGCGATGAGCGAGGCGCTTTGGGATGTCGCCGTTTTCGCGATCGAGGCCGAACTCGATCCCGCCGACGAGGCGGAATTCGCCGCCCGGACGCTTAGCCCCGAGGATCGCTGGCGCCTCGCCGATTACAAGATTGCGCTTCGCCTCGTCATCGCCGCCTGGGCCGTGGCGGAATCGCGCCGACGCGGCGGCGACGAGGCACTTGCCGAGCGCGCGTCGCGCGAAATCTTCCATCTCGGAAGCCTCTTGCGCCGCGCTTGACTTCGCCGCCGCCGCTGGCGAAACTCGTCCTCGCTCAACGGGGTGTCCCATCGGGACTGAGAGAGGCGATCCCGCCTCAACCCGCGGAACCTGATCCGGTTGATACCGGCGGAGGGATATGAGTCTAGCCGATCCATGGCCCGACCTTTCGCCTCCGCCTTCAAGGAGGCAAAATGCGTTGGCTTTCTCTCTTCGCGATCCTTTCCGGCCTAGCGATCTTCCCGGCGCGCGGCGAAGAAACCCTGACGATCTACACCTACGATTCCTTCGTCGGCGAATGGGGCCCGGGCCCGGCTTTGACCGAAGCCTACCAAGCGCAATGCGCCTGCCGGATCGATTGGCAAACCGTCGAGGACGGCGCCGCCTTGCTCGCGCGCCTCAAACTCGAAGGCCGGACGACACGGGCCGATCTCATCCTCGGCCTCGACGGGCATCTGATGGCGGAAGCCGAAGCGACCGGTCTTATTGCGCCGCATGGCCTAAACTTGCCGCCGCTCGCTTTGCCGATCGCCTGGCCGGATAAGGATTTCGTGCCGTTCGATTGGGGCTATTTCGCCTTCGTCTATGACCGCCAATCCCTGCCGAAAGCGCCGACGAGTCTCGCCGAATTGGCCGACGGCAAGACGGAACCGAAGATCATCATCGAAGATCCCCGCTCCAGCACGCCGGGCCTCGGCCTCCTCGCTTGGATACGCCTCGCTTACGGCGATCGCGCGCCGGAAATCTGGGCCGGACTGAAGCCGAAGATATTGACCGTCGCCAAGGGTTGGGGCGAAGCCTATGGCCTTTTCCTGAAAGGCGAGGCGCCGCTCGTTCTCAGCTATACGACCTCGCCCGCTTATCATGCGATCGTCGAAAAATCGGATCGCTATCCGGCGGCGCTGTTTACCGAAGGCCATCTTCTGCAAATCGAACTCGCCGCTTTGACGATTAAGGCGGCCGGGAACGATCAGGCGCGGCAATTCCTCGCCTTCCTGCTGACGCCCAAGGCGCAGAAGATCATCGCGACGGCCAATTACATGTATCCCGCGATCGATCTGGGGCCCGATCTGCCGCCGGAATTTTCCGCCTTGCCGAAACCGGAAAAGACCTTGGTCTTGCCGCCCGAAGACGCGAAAACCCATCGCGAAGCCTGGATCGCCGAATGGCTGGATATTCTCGCCCGCTAGGCGCCGGCGCCTTTTCCGGATCGATCCTCGGCCTCGGCCTTGTCGCTCTGGCGCCGCTGACGCTTTTCGTTCTGATGCGCCAGGGCCATCTCGCCTGGCCGGTTCTCGACGGCTATATCGGTCATATTCTTTTCTTCACGGCTTGGCAGGCGCTGGCTTCGACCGTCCTCGCTTGCCTCGGCGGCACGATCCTCGCTCGGGCGCTGGCGCGGCAGGTCGATTTTCCCGGGCGGCGCCTTTTCCTGCGTGTGATGGCGCTCCCCGTCGCCATGCCGAGCCTGATCGGTCTTTACGGATTGATCGCGATCTACGGCCAGCAAGGGCCGATCGCCGCGCTCTGGCGCGATCTCGGTCTCGGCGAGCGGTTTCCGCTTTACGGCTGGGTCGGCTTGCTCCTCGGCCATGTCTTTTTCAATCTTCCCCTGGTCGTCGCTTTGCTGCTGCCGGCCTGGCGCGATCTTCCCGTCGAAAGCTGGCGCCTTGCCGCGCAGCTCGGCCTCGATGGCCGCGCGCATTGGCGGTTGATCGAATGGCCGCTCGTCAAGGATCGCCTGCCGGGAATCGCCATTCTCGTCTTTCAGCTTTGCTTCACGAGTTTCGTCGTCGCCTTGCTGCTGGGCGGCGGGCCGGCGGCGACCACGCTCGAACTCGCGATCTATCAAGCCTTGCGCTTCTCCTTCGATCTGCCGCTCGCGGCAACGCTCGCCGCCTTGCAGATTTTCTGTTGCGCGGCGGCGAGTTTCCTCATCTGGCGACGGCGCCAGGAAATGCCGATCGAACCCATGCTCCGCCGGCAATTCTGGCGCGCCGATGGTCAATCCTCTTTCGCCAAGATAAGCGATGGCGCGATCATCGCCATCGGCGGGCTTTTCGTCGGCGCGCCGATCCTCGCTTTGTTGCGGGATGGCATCGGCGCCTGGCTCGGCGATTATCCCTGGTCGGAATTGCCGCGCGCCATCGCCACCAGCCTCGGTCTTGGCTTGGCGACGGGCGGCTTGGCGACGGGATTGGGCTATCTCCTCGCCAGGGCCGAACTCGCCGCCGAAACCCGTCGCCTTTCCGGTCTTGCCAATCTATTGCGCCTTGCCGGCGAGATCGGTCTTTTCTTGTCGCCCATGGCGTTGGGCGCCGCCCTCATCGCGCTCGCCGCCGGGAGGATCGATCTCGCGCGCCTCGCGCTCGGCGGTATCCTGATCCTGACGACGATTCTCGCTTTGCCTTATGCCGTTTCCATCTGGCGGCCGGCTTTGCGGCGCGCGGCCGCCGCGCATGATCGGCTGGCTCTATCGCTCGGCCTCGCTGGGCGGCAGCGTTGGCGGATCGACCGGCCGATCCTGGAACCCGCGATGCGGCGCGCTTTCGCTTTCGCCGGCGCCGTCGCGATCGGCGATCTGACGGCGATCGCGTTGTTCGGCAATCCCGATCTCGTGACGCTACCTCTGCTGCTTTATCGGCAGATTTCCGCCTATCGTCTGGAGGCGGCGGGCGGGACGGCGCTTTGCCTGCTTCTGCTGATCGTCGTCCTTTTCCGCGCGGCTCAAGGCCGGGAGGTTGCGCATGGCCCGGCTTGAGATTCGCGATCTCGTCTTTCGTTACGAAGAGATGATCATGCGCTTCGATCTCGACCTCGCTTCGGGTCGAATCTGCGCGCTGATCGGCCCCAGCGGCGCCGGCAAAAGCTCTCTCCTCGCCTTGATCGCCGGTTTCGAAAATCCGGAAAGCGGCACGATCCATGTCGACGGCCTCGATATCCTAGCGCTTCCGCCGGCGGCCCGGCCCGTCACCTCGCTTTTCCAGGATCACAATCTTTTCGCCCATCTCAACGTCGCCGATAATATCGGCCTCGGCCTCCGCCCCGATCTCCGATTGTCGCGCGCGGACCGTCAGGCGATCGGCGCCGCCCTCGACGAGGTTGGCCTGGCCGGGTTCGAGCGACGCTTGCCGGGGCAATTATCCGGCGGCGAACGCCAGCGCGTCGCGCTCGCGCGCTGCCTCATGCGGCGGCGGCCGATCCTGCTGCTCGACGAGCCTTTCGCGGCCTTGGGCCCCGGCCAACGGCGCGACATGCTGAACCTCGTCCGGCAATTGCGCGATAGGCAGAGCCTCGGCATCCTGATGGTGACTCACGATCCCGAGGATGCGCGCCTGATCGCCGACGAAGCGGCCTTCGTCGCGGCTGGGCGCATCCTGCGCCAGGGCCCCGTTGCGGCCGTTCTCGCCGATCCCGATACCGCGATCCGCGGCTATTTGGGCGATTGAAATCCGAACCCCCGATTTGCCGTCTTGCCGTCGGTCGGTTTCCGGGCCTAGTCTGCATTCAAGGAAAGAAGCCGGAAACCGGCAAATCGGGGGAGAACGATCATGTCATCCATCGCCAGATCCATCTTCGGCGCCACGCTGGGCCTCGGCCTTGCTTTCGCCATCCTATTATCGCCGGTCGGCTCGGCCCGAGCCGAAAGCACCCTGGTGCGCGGTATCGGCTCGACCATCGGCACGCTCGATCCCCAGATCAATTTCCTGGCCTGGGAGGGTTGGATCCTCGACGACGTTTACGAAGGTCTGGTCGCCAGCGATGCGGCCGGCAACAACATTCCCGGCGCGGCCGCGAGTTGGGAGATCAGCGATGACGGCCTCACCTATACCTTCCATCTGCGCGACAATCTGACTTGGTCGAACGGCGATCCCCTGGTCGCGCAGGATTACGTGAACGCGATCCTCCGCACGATCGATCCCGCGACGGGATCGGATAAGGGCTATATCTTCACCTCGACCATGCCGGTCGCGGGCGCCGCCGAATTCGCCGAAGGCACCAATACCGACCCCGCCAGTGTCGGCGTCAGCGCCCCCGACGATAAGACCTTCGTCGTGAAGCTCGCCTCCCAAGCCCCTTATGCGCTCAATCTGCTGGGCTCCTTCTATTGCGCGCCTTTCCACAAAGCGAGTTACGACAAATTCGGCAAGGATTTCATCCGCCCGGAAAATTTCGTCGGCAATGGCGCCTATGTCATCGTCGAGAACGTGCCGCAATCGCATGTCACTTTGGCGCGCAATCCGAAATATTGGGATGCCGCCAATGTCAAGATCGACAAAATCGTCTATCGCATCACCGAGGACGACAATACGGCGGTCAAGCTTTGGGAAGTGGGCGATATCCATGTCACCGCCGATATCCCGAGCGAAAGATTGGAAGATTTGCAGGCTAAATACGGCGATCAAGTGCATGTCGCCTCCTCGACCGAAACCACCTATATGAGTTTCAACATCACCAAACCGCCTTTCGACAATATCAAGCTGCGTCAGGCCTTGAGCATGGCGATCGATCGCGAAACCCTGGTCAATAAGGTGGTCAAGGGCGGCTATGTCGTGAATTACGGCTATGTCATCAAGGTGCCGGGTTACGACGCGCCCAAAGTCGCCGAAGCCGGGATGAGCGACGAAGACCGCATCGCCAAGGCGAAGGCGCTTTACGCCGAGGCGGGATTCGGCCCCGATAACCCCCTCTCCCTCACCATCGAGGCCAGCAACAATGCCGCCTATAAGCGCCAGGCGGAAACCGTCGCCATCATGTGGAAACAGGTGCTGGGCGTGGATGCCAAGGTCAATGCCCAGGATCGCGACGCTTGGCTGACCACCTTCAACGAAGGGGGTTGGCAGGTCTTCAACGACAATCTGATCGGCGATTTCGCCGGGCCGGAAACCTTCCTCGCTTATATGGATCCGCGCGCCGAGGCGGGATACAATTGGCAGAGTCCCGAATACGAGGCTCTGTTCGACAAGGCGAAGACGATCACCGACCAGGCCGAGCGCTATAAGGTGCTGGCCGAGGCCGAGAAGGTCCTGCTCGATTATTATCTGGTGGCACCCATCGCCTCCAGCCCCAGCCGGCATCTCGTTTCGCCTAAATTGCAGGGTTGGGCCGAAAATCCCGCCGACGTTCATCCTTCGCGCTTCCTGTCGCTGACGGAATAAGACGGCCTTGCTCGGTTACGGCCTTCGCCGGCTGCTCGGCGCTCTGCCGACATTGCTGGCGCTTGCCGTCATCACCTTCTTCATGATGCGGGTGGCGCCGGGCGGCCCTTTTTCGGCCAACCGGCGCATTCCCGACGAATTGCGCGCCAATATCGAAAAGGTCTTCCATCTCGACGAACCGCTTTGGCTGCAATTCGGCCGTTGGTTCTGGGGGTTGCTGCATCTCGATCTCGGCCCCTCCATGAAAATTCGCGATTACACCGTTTCCGAATTGCTGGCGATCGGTCTCCCGGCCTCGCTCGAAATCGGCATCTGGGCGATGATTCTTTCGACCCTGATCGGCATCGCGCTCGGTCTCGCGGGCGCGCTCCGGCGCAATACCGCCATCGATTACAGCGCCGGCGCGATCGCCATGATCGGGCTTGCCATTCCCATTTTCGTCATCGGCCCCATCCTGCAACTCGGTTTCGGCGTCGAATGGCGGCTCTTGCCGATCGCCGGCTGGGATGGGAGCTGGCCCTACAAAATCCTTCCCATCGTCACTCTCGCTCTGCCCGGTATCGCTTATGTCTCGCGCCTGATGCGGGCCAGCATGATCGAAACCCAGCGCCTGAATTACGTGCGGACGGCGCGCGCCAAGGGCATCGGCGAGCGCCGCACCATCCTGCGCCATGCCTTGCGCGGCGCGATTCTGCCCGTCATCGCCTATCTCGGCCCGGCAACCGCCATAACCGTCACCGGCTCGATCGTCATCGAAACGACCTTCGGCATTCCCGGCATCGGCCGCTATTTCGTCGACGGCGCGGCGGGTCGCGATTATCCGCTCGTCATGGGCGTTACCATGCTCTATGGCGCGCTCGTCATCTTCGCCAATGTCGCGACCGATATCCTGCGCGCCCTGTTCGATCCCCGGGTCGGCTATGAGTGAGATCGGCCTCGATCGCGAAACGACGATGGCGCCCGCGCGCGCCAATTCGCCTTGGCGCGCTTCCTGGCGACGCTTCCGCGCCAATCGCGCCGCCATCTTTTCCTGCATTATCCTGCTGCTCATCGTGTTCGGCTGCTATATCGGCCCCTTCTTTTTCCCCTTCACGGGCGAGGATTCCGATTTCGACAATCTCAATGCCGGGATCGACCTTTTTTCCCTGCATCCCTTCGGCACCGACAGTCTGGGTCGCGATTTCCTCATCCGCACGTTCGAGGGCGGCCGCGTCTCGCTGGCGCTCGGTTTCTTCGGCGCTCTCGTTTCCGTCGCCATCAGCGTCCTCTACGGCGCGACTTCCGGCTATCTCGGCGGTCGCATCGACGATTTCATGATGCGCGCGGTCGATATTCTGCTCAGCCTGCCCTTCATCTTTCTCGCCATCCTCATCAATGTCGTGCTTGGGCGATCCAATTTCTCGCTCTTCGTCGCCGTCGTTCTGACCCTTTGGCTGACGCCGGCCGTCATCGCCCGCGGCCAGGCCGTCAGTTTGAAGCAACGCGAATTCGTCGAAGCGGCGCGCGCCGGCGGTCTTACCTCCTGGCAGATCATCCGCCAGCATATCGCGCCCAATTCGCTGAACGTCGTCATCGTCTATTCCAGCCTGCTGGTGCTGGAAGCGATCTTGACCGAATCCTTCATGAGCTATCTGGGTCTCGGCGTGCAACTCCCGGCGGCGAGCTGGGGCACCCTCATCAACGAGGGCGCCGACAATCTGGAAAGCGATGCGCGTCTGCTGCTGGTGCCGGGTTTATTCCTGGCGGCGACGCTCTTCTGCCTCAATTTCATCACCGACGGATTGCGCGATGCTTTCGACCCCAACGAAAGATAGGCCGGAACCTTCGGCCATGCCGCAATCGGCGGCGCTGCTGACGGTCGGCGATCTCAGCATCCGCTTCCGCCTGCCCAGCGGGGAGACGACAGCGGTCGATCGCGCGAATTTCAGCCTCGCGCCCGGCGAAATCCTCGGCATCGTCGGCGAATCGGGATCGGGCAAGAGCCAGATTCTCCTCGCCATCATGGGATTGCTGGCCGCGAACGGGCGGGCCGCCGGCAGCATCCGCTTCGCGGGAAGCGAGATCCTCAACCGGCCGGCGCGCGAACTCGATTCCTTACGCGGTTCGCGCCTTTCCATGATCTTTCAAGACCCGATGACTTCGCTCAACCCCTATATGCGGGTCGGCCGGCAATTGACCGAAGTCCTGATCGTCCATCAGGGCCAATCGGCGGCGGAAGCGCGGCGGACGGCGATCGCCATGTTGGAGCGCGTGCGCATTCCCGAGGCGACGCGGCGCTTCGATCTCTATCCGCACGAATTTTCCGGCGGCATGCGCCAGCGCGTCATGATCGCCATGGCCTTGCTCTGCAAACCCGCCTTGCTGCTGGCCGACGAGCCGACGACAGCCTTGGACGTCACCGTCCAGGCGCAGATTTTGGAATTGCTGGCCGAATTGGCGCGCGATCTCAAGACGGCGATCATCCTCGTCACGCACGATCTCGGCATCGTCGCCAAGCTTTGCGATCGCGTGATCGTGCTTTATGGCGGCCGCATCATGGAGGAAGCCGGCAGTTTCGACCTCTTCGCGCGCCCGCATCATACCTATACGGCAGGATTGCTGGCGGCGACGCCGCGCCTCGATGGCGCCGTGACGGGCGAGCTTACGACCATTCCCGGCCAACCGCGCGCGGCCGCCGGCGATCTTGCCGGTTGCCCCTTCGCGCCGCGCTGCGCCCTCAAATCCGATCCTTGCACGCAAAGCATGCCGGAACTGCGCCGCCTCGCCGGCTCCGACCGCCGCCTTGCCTGTCACAATGCCGGATGATCCCTGTATGAATGCCGCAGAGACATTGTTGAAAGTTGCCGATCTCAAGGTTCATTTCGGCCTGAAACGCCACGGGCTGTTCGGCGCCGAAAAATTGGCAATCCGCGCCATAGACGGAGTCGACCTCTCGCTCGCCGCCGGCGAGACGCTCGGCATCGTCGGCGAATCGGGCTGCGGCAAATCCACGCTGGGGCGCGCCATTCTGCGCTTGATCGCGATCACGTCGGGATCGGTTTCCTGGCGCGGTCGCGATCTCGGCCCCCTCGACGAAAAGGCGATGCGCGCCTTGCGCCGGGAAATGCAGATCATCTTCCAGGATCCCCTCGCCTCGCTCGACCCGCGGCTGACGGTCGAGACCATCATCGGCAAGCCGCTGCAAATCTTCCATCCCGAACTCACGCGCGCCGAACGGCGCGAGCGGGTTTTCGGCGTCATGCGCCAAGTCGGCCTCGCTCCGGAAATGGCCATTCGCTATCCGCACGAATTTTCCGGCGGCCAATGCCAGCGCATCGGCATCGCACGCGCCATCATCCTGAAACCGAAACTGATCGTCTGCGACGAACCGGTTTCGGCGCTCGACGTTTCGATCCAGGCGCAGATCGTCAATCTGCTGATGCGCCTGCAACGCGATCTCGATATCGGCCTGCTGTTCATTTCCCACAATCTCGCCGTCGTGCGGCATATCAGCCATCGCGTCATGGTGCTTTATCTGGGGCGCGTCATGGAAACCGCGCCGCGCGACGAATTTTATAGGCGGCCCTTGCATCCCTATACCCAGGCTCTGATCGCCGCCGTGCCGATCGCCGATCCGGCGATCGAGCGACACCGCCGCGCGCAGCTGCTCGAAGGCGATATCCCCTCGCCGATCGCGCCGCCTTCGGGCTGCCGCTTCCGCACGCGCTGCCCGAAAGCGAGCGAAATTTGCGCGCAAATCGAGCCTCCGCTCGAAGATCGCGGCGACGGCCATCTCGTCGCCTGCCATCATGTCGGATGAAACGCATGGGCAGGACCGATCTTTCCCGGCATGACGATTTCCTCGATTCCCTGCTCGGCGTGCCGGCGCTGCATGGCGCGCGGCTTTCCCCCGATGGCCGCCAGATCGCTTGGCTCTGGTCGGGATTGGGTCCGACCGCACAAGCCTGGATCGCGCCGATTGATGGAAGCCGATCGCCGCGCGCGCTCGTCGAGGATGCGCGGCGGGATTGCGATTATCTGGTCTGGGCGCGGGACGGAAACTCCCTGATCGTCGGCCAATCCCAGGATGGCGCCGAGCGGATTTCGCTACTCCAGGTCTTCCTCGACGGCCGCCCGGCGCGCCGCCTGACGCCGGAAGGCGCCGATCATTATACGCGCGGCGGCCAATTGCTGAGCGACAATCGCACGCTGATCTTCGCCGCCAATAGGGACCCCAGAAGCGGCGCCGGAACCGAGGCTTTCCTCGTTCAAAGCCGCGATATCGAAAGCGGCGCCGAGCGCCTTATCGCGCGCCCGGAACGCCCGACTTTCGCCTGGATTCTGATTTCGCCCGACGAACGCCGCGTGCTTTATCCCCGCAGCGATCGCGATCCCGCCGGTCAGCAGCTTTGGCTGGCCGAGATCGACGGCCGTAGCGACCGCGAAATCGTCGATCTCGGCGCGGCGCGCAAGGTCGACGGCGAATGGACGGCGACGGGCGATGCCGTCATCCTGATCGGCGAAAGCGCGGATCGCCGCTGCCTCGGCCTCTGGCATCTGGCGGATGGGCGCATCGATTGGCTGATCGACGATCCCGCTCGCAATATCGAACGCGCTTTTCAACCCAAACGCAGCGACAGAATCGTCGTCATCGAAGAGCGCGCGGCGCGGTCCATGGCCTATCTCCTCGATCCCGCGCATCCTGCGCTCATTCCCTTTCCGGCGAAGATGGCGGGAACCACGATCCCGCTCGGCCTGACTCCCGATGGCGCATGGATTGCCGGGCATTTTTCCGCCCGGCATCCTTATCGCCTGCTGCGCTTGGGGGCGCCGGGCGACGCGCCGAGCGTTATCTTATCCCATCCCGCGAAGTCGGAAATCCCGCCCGAGGCTCTGGCGGCGCCACAGGATTATCGCTGGAAGAGCGCGGACGGTCTCGAAATCCAAGGCTGGCTTTATCGCGCCAAAGGCGAAGTTTTGGGCACGATCCTCCTCATCCATGGCGGCCCCACCTATCACGACAGCGAAGCCTTCGATACCGAAGTGCAGTATTACGTGCGCTGCGGCTTCAACGTCTTGCAGCCGAATTATCGCGGCTCGACCGGCTTCTCGCTTAGCTATCAAGAAGCGATCAAGAAAGAGGGCTGGGGCGGCGCCGAGCAAGAGGACATCCGCGCCGGCGCGCTGGCGCTCATTCGCGACGGCATCGCGCGGCCGGGGCGGATCGGCATCACGGGCACCTCCTATGGCGGCTATTCTTCCTGGTGGGCGATCACGCATTTCCCGACGGAGATCGTGGCCGCCGCTGCGCCCATTTGCGGCATGACCGATCTCGTCGTCGATTACGAGACGACGCGACCCGATTTGCGCCCCTATTCCGAGGAGATGATGGGAGGATCGCCGGCAACCGCGCCCGAACGCTATCGCGAACGCTCGCCGATTCATTACGCCGATCGCATTCGCGGGCGTTTGCTGATCGTCCAGGGTGCGAACGATCCCAATGTCACGCCCGAGAACGTAACCGCCATGCGCCGCGAACTCGATCGCGCTGGCATCGCGCATGAGATTCTGACCTTCGCCGATGAGGGGCATGGCATCGCCAAGCCGGAAAATCGCCGCTTGCTCTATCGGCGCCTCGCCGAGTTTTTCGCCGAAGCCTTCGAATCATGACGCGGCATCGTTCCCTTGCCGATCTCGCCCGCGCCTGGGCGCGCTATCCGATCCTGTGGTCGCCGAAGCTTTCGCCCGACGGGCGCCATATCGCCTGGAGCTGGAGCGGATTGACCGATGCGCCGCAAATCTGGATCGCGCCCAGCGACGCTTCCGCCCCGCCGCACCGCTTGACCGAGAGCGCGGATCCCTTTTTCGTCCGCAGTTTTCTCGGCAATGGCGATCTCGTCCTCGCGCAATCGCGGGATTTCGACGAGCACGATCGCTTGTTTCGCCTATCGCCGAAACCCGGCGCGCAACCGATTCCCCTTACGCCCGAGCAGCGCGATCATTACGTCTTCGGCGGCAGTCCGCATCCCGATGGTCGGCATTTGCTCTTCACCGCCGATTACGATCACCGCGCCGAACGGGCGGCGCCGGGAAATTGCGTCTATGCGCGCGATCTCGAGACGGGCGAGACGCGCATTCTCGCTTGCGCGCAATCGGTCGACGATAAAGGCGCCGAAGCCAGTCCCGACGGGCGCTTCATTCTTTATCATCGCAGCGATCGCCATCCTGCCGGTTGCCAGCCCTGGGTCGTGGCAATGACCGGGACCGGCGATCGCGAAATCCTGAATTTCGGCGATAATCGCAAATGCCGCGCGCAGTGGCTGGGCCGAGGATACGACATCGTCTTCCTCGCCGAAAGCGAGAGCCATGAGCGAATCGGTCTTTTCGATCTCGATGCGGGGAAAATCGATTGGCTGATCGACGATCCCGGGCGATCGATCGAGGCGATCATCCCCGGCGCCGATGGCGCGAGCCTCGCCGCGATCGATTACCGCGAGGGAAGGCTTTGCGCGAGCTTGCTGCGCTTGGCGGATAAACGCGAGATTCCGTTCCTGGCGGAAGGCACGAGCCTGCTCCCCATCGCCGGGCTGGCCGATGGCACCTGGATTGCCGAGCGTTATGCCGCGCGGGCTCCGCACGATCTCATCCGTTACGATCCCGAGCGCGGCGTTCTCCATAACCTGACCGGAAGCCTAGAAAAGATCGGCGAGATCGGCCTCGCCTTATCGGATTTCCGCCCGGCCCAGGATTTCCGCTGGCAGGCCTCCGACGGCCAAACGATCCAGGGCTGGCTTTACGAACCTGCCTCGCCCTCGCGCGGCCTGATCGTCTGGGTGCATGGCGGGCCGACATGGCATAGCGAGGATTGGGTCAATCCCGTCATCCAATTCCTAATCGGCGCGGGCTTTACCGTACTCGATCCCAATTATCGAGGCTCGACCGGATTCGGCCTCCCCTTCCGCGAGGCAATCAAGCGCGAAGGCTGGGGCGGCGCCGAACAGGACGATATTCGCAGCGGCATGCTCGCGCTGATTGCGGCCGGCAAAGCGCAAAGAGGCCGGATCGGAATCGCCGGCCTTTCCTATGGCGGCTATTCCTCCTGGTGCGCGATCACGAAATCCGCCGATCTCGTCGCCGCCGCCATGCCGATCTGCGGCATGTACGAACTTGGCATCGATTACCATGCGACCGAGATGCCGCATGGCCGCGCCTATTCGATCGAGATGATGGGCGGAACGCCCGAAGAAAAGCCGGAACGTTACTTCGCCGCCTCGCCCAGGAATTTCATCAGCGGGATCAAGGGCCGATTGACGATCGTGCATGGCCTCGCCGACAGCAATGTCTCGCCGGAAAATACCCGGCTTGCCTGCCGCGATCTCGATGCCGCCGGCATTCCCTATCGCTTGCTGACCTTTCCCGACGAAGGTCACGGCATTTATCGTGCCGGCAATCGCGCCATCTGGCTCGAAGCCATGGCGGATTTTTTCGGCGCGGCTTTCGCCGCCGGTTGAGCCTTCGTTCCGTCGGGTCGGGAAAGAATCCGGCCCGATTGTGACGGCCGTCACAGTTTCCGACGATTTTTCCCTTGCCGGGCAATTTACGGGCGACTAGTCTCGGCAATGGGGACGGTTGCTAAACGAGGGTGCCGATTATGGCCAGCAACCGCGATTCACATCTCTTCGGAACCAACGATCCCGCTTCATCGGCCGGCAAGAAATCGCCGCTCGATCTCCTCTCGGCGGATTCGCTGCTGAACGGCAGCTATCGCCAGGCGATCGAGAATTTGCTGGGCAGTCCTCTGCCGGCCGATGAAAGCCCCGACTTGGCTGGGGCGTTGCCGGGAAAGACGAACGCTCCCGGCACCGGCGGCATCGAGAAACCGATTCCCATGCCCCCGCCGCTGCCGGGTATAAAGACCCCGCCAATCGTCGCGCCGCCATCCGTTGAGGCGCCGATCGGCGGAAAGATCGGCAAGACGATATCCGGCGAGGATGGTACCGGCAATCTCGGCGATTACGTCAATATTCTTGGCGACATCAATGGCGACGGTTACGACGATTACGTTGTTACGGCCAGACCCAACCCGGAGCAGATCCTATTCAATGTAATATATGCCTGCGATTGCCTGGCGTTTCCTTATACTAACGGCCCCCGGGCTTACGTATTGTACGGATCGGCAGGCGGCGCTCCAAGCCTCGATCTCGATACCTTGAAGCCCAGTCAAGGCTTCGCCATCGATATGGAAGATGTTGCGCCATGGTATTATGGATGGAATATCTTCGACGGAATAATAAAAGAGATCAGTTCCGCAGGCGATGTTAATCACGACGGCATTGGCGATTTTACCATTACATTCACTGCTTATACTGCTTATGATTTTTTTGTCTGCGATATATCGCCTCTTGTCAGCTCTGATACTCTTGATGCGGAGACTAATTTAGAGACTGAGACTATAATGCCCATATACCCGATAGGGTGGCCAATATGGTCCTGGCCAGTTACGGTTTCTTACACGATTTATGGGAAAGCAGGTACGCGCGCCGATATCGATCTGTCCCAAATGACTCCCGATTCCTATCAAGCTCATTATTTTTGGGACGACTCGATTATCTCTATGTTCACGATAAATCCAATCGCTATCGGCGATATCAACGGCGATGGTCGAGACGACACCTTCTGGCAAGAGCCGCCGCCGATGTCTGTATATGACGCCGTGTCTTCCGAAAAACCCTTGCATATCGATTATGATAGCAGCCGGGGGGTCGATATCGACAATGGCGAAACTCATCTGGCCAGCGGATTCACGATCACAGGTAAAGACACGATATCCCAATGGTGGACAGCAAAAAACGGCGGCGATATCAACGGCGACGGCATTAACGATTTGCTATTGATCAATCAATCTTTAGATGGCGGAATCGTCTATGTGATCTATGGTCGGGCCGGTGCAACGGCTACGGATATAAACCTCGATATCTTAACTCCCGGTCAGGGTTTTAAGCTTTCCGGCAAGGAAGATTATAGCGGATTCGGCGGATCGGTCGCTTCCGGGGGCGATATTAACGGCGACGGTTATGACGACCTCGTCATCGGCGCGCCAAGCGTCGGACAAGTATTTATAACTCTCGATGATGGGTTCTACTATAGACCCGCCGGCGAAAGTTATGTGATTTATGGCGGGGATTTCACGCATTCGGTGACTTTGGCGGGCGGGACCGGCAACGATCTTCTGGTCGGCAAGGCCGGCGCCGATATCGTCGTCGCCGGATTGGGCGACGATCTCG
>CAYQAG010000014.1:0-56129 GCA_964415425.1 uncultured Rhodospirillaceae bacterium
CATCCTCTCGCCCGCCAACGGCAAGCCGATCATCGTTCCCAGCCAGGATATCGTGCTCGGCCTCTATTACCTGACCATGGAAGGGAAGGGCGAGAAGGGCGAGGGCATGGTCTTCGCCGATATCGCCGAAATCCAGCATGCGCTGGAATCGAAAGCCGTTTCGCTCCACGCCACGGTCAAGGCGCGCCTCGCGACGGTCGACGAGACGGGCAAGAAAGTGACGCGCTTGGTCGCGACCACGCCCGGCCGCATGTTGCTTTCGGAAATCCTGCCGCGTCATCCCAGCCTGCCCTTCGCGATGATCAATCGCGTGCTGACGAAGAAGGAGATCACCAACGTGATCGACACCGTCTATCGTCATTGCGGGCAGAAGGAGACCGTGATCTTCGCCGACCGCATGATGGGGCTCGGCTTCGTTCAGGCCTGCAAGGCCGGTATTTCCTTCGGCAAGGACGATCTCATCATCCCCGAAGCGAAAATCAAGCTGGTGGCCGAAGCCCAAGGCAAGGTCAAGGAATACGAACAGCAATACCAAGACGGCCTCATCACCCAGGGCGAGAAATATAACAAGGTGGTCGACGTCTGGTCGAATTGCACCGAGCGCGTCGCCGAGGAAATGATGAAAGTCATGTCCAAGAACGCCGCGGGCAAGGGCATCAATTCGGTCTATATGATGGCTCATTCGGGCGCGCGCGGTTCGGCGGCTCAGATCAAGCAGCTCGCCGGCATGCGCGGCTTGATGGCGAAGCCCTCGGGCGAAATCATCGAAACGCCGATCATTTCCAATTTCAAGGAAGGCCTAACGGTGCTCGAGTATTTCAACTCGACCCATGGCGCCCGCAAGGGCCTGGCCGATACCGCCTTGAAGACGGCGAATTCCGGCTATCTCACGCGCCGTCTGGTCGATGTCGCGCAAGATGCCATCGTCACCGAGGAAGATTGCGGCACCGATAAGGGCCTGACCGCGAAGGCGGTCGTCGAGGGCGGCGAGGTTATCGCCACGCTGGGCGAGCGCATTCTGGGACGCACCGCCGCCGCCGATATCAAGGACCCGCTTTCCGGCAAGACGATCGTCGCTGCCGGCGATCTCATCGACGAAGCGTTGGTGGATGTCGTCGAGCGCGCCGGCATCGATGTCGTGAAAATCCGCTCGGCCCTCACCTGCGAGACCAAGACCGGCATCTGCGGCAAATGCTATGGCCGCGATTTGGCGCGCGGCGCCCCCGTCAATATCGGCGAGGCGATCGGCGTCATCGCCGCGCAATCGATCGGCGAGCCGGGTACGCAGCTGACCATGCGCACCTTCCATATCGGCGGCGCGGCGCAGCGCGGCGCCGAGCAATCCTCGATCGAAGCCTCGCTCGACAGCGAATTGCAGGTCAAGAACCGCAATGTCGTCGTCAATAGCGAGGGCCTGCCGGTCGTCATGGGCCGCAATTGCGAAATCGTCCTGGTCGATGCTCAGGGCCGCGAGCGCGCACGCCATCGCATCCCCTATGGCGCCAAGCTGATCGCCGATCACGGCGCCAAGGTGACGAAGGGGCAGAAGCTCGCCGAATGGGATCCCTATACCTTGCCGATCATCACCGAAAAGCAGGGCATCGTGAATTATATCGATCTCGTCGAGGGACTCTCCGTCCGCGAAGTGGTCGACGAGACGACCGGCATCATGAGCCGCGTCGTCGTCGATTGGAAACAGCAGCCGCGCGGCGCGGATTTGCGGCCGCGCATCGCGCTCCGCGACGCGAAGGGCAATGTGGTGACGCTGCCCAACGGCGTCGAGGCGCGCTATTTCCTCTCGGTCGATGCCATTCTTTCGGTCGAGAACGGCGCCGAGGTCAAGGCCGGCGACGTGCTGGCGCGTATCCCGCGCGAAAGCTCGAAGACGCGCGACATCACCGGCGGTCTGCCGCGCGTCGCCGAGCTTTTCGAGGCGCGCAAGCCCAAGGATTTCTCGATCATCAGCGATATCGCCGGCCGCGTCGAATTCGGCAAGGATTACAAGACCAAGCGGCGCATCGTGATCGTGCCCGAGGATGCCTCGGCCGAGCCGGTCGAGTATTTGATCCCGAAGGGCAAACATATTTCCGTGCAGGAAGGCGATTTCGTCCAGCGCGGCGATCAATTGCTGGACGGCAATCCCGTGCCGCACGACATCCTGAGCGTGCTGGGCGTCGAGGCCTTAGCTTCCTATCTCATCAACGAGATTCAAGAGGTCTATCGCCTGCAGGGCGTGAAGATCAACGACAAGCATATCGAAGTGATCGTCCGGCAGATGCTGCAGAAGGTCGAAATCGCCGATCCGGGCGATAGCATCTTCCTCGCCGGCGAGCAGATCGATCGCAGCGAATTCGAGCACGAGAACGCCAAGGTGCTGAAGGAAGGCGGTCGCCTCGCCACGGCGAAGCCCGTTCTGCTCGGCATCACCAAGGCGAGCTTGCAGACGCGCTCCTTCATCTCGGCCGCCTCGTTCCAGGAAACGACGCGCGTGCTGACCGAAGCGGCGGTCTCGGGTCGCGTCGATAACCTAATCGGCCTCAAGGAAAACGTGATCGTCGGCCGCCTGATCCCCGCCGGAACCGGCGCGGTCATGGCGCGGCTGAAGCATATCGCGGCCGAGCGCGATCGCGCGATCGCGGCGGAAAAGGCCGAAGCGATGGCGGCGATCGCAGATCAAAGCGAAGTCAAGGTGGCGTAAAACGCGGAGCGGGGGCGCGGCGGCGCGCTCCCGCCGGCGATTAGCGGGGAGGTTTGACATGGCGGACCAGGCGCAAGGCGAGCCGGCGAAAAAACCGATCCCGCCCGTCGTGATCACCGAGGCGCTCGGCCTGCGCTTCTTCGTGCCGACCGGCGATACGGCGATCGCGCGGTCCTTGGTCGAATTCGGCGAATTCGCAAAGCCCGAAGTCGATCTTTGCGCGGCCTTGATGGAGCGCCTGGCATCCGGCTGGATGCTGGATGTCGGCGCCAATCTCGGCACGATTTCGCTGCCGCTCGCCAAGGCTTTCCCGCAATGGCGCTTCGCCGCTTTCGAACCGCAGGCCGCGATTTTCCGTCTGCTCGCCGCCAATGCCACGCTGAATGGGCTGGAGCATGTCGCGCTCTTCCCCTGGTGCGTCGGCGAGAAGCCCGGCATCGTCGATTTCCCGGCGCCGCCGATTCGCAATTTGAATTCCGGCGCGGTCGGGCGCGACTTCAAATCCCCCAATACGCTACCCGCTTTGATGATCGCGCTCGACAATCTCAAGCTCGATCCCGTGCGCCTGTTGAAGATCGATGTCGAAGGGTTCGATCTCGAAGTCCTGCAGGGCGCGGCAACGGTTCTCAAGACCCAGCGCCCGGCCGTTCTCTTCGAATCCAAGGCCGGAAAGAAGACGGAAGCGGCGATCGCGCTTCTGCGCCAGCTCGATTACCGGCTCTATTGGTTCTTCGCTCCGTTCGTCACGGCTAAGAATCGTCGCAACAAGCCTTTGCCGAAAGGCGGCATGACCGGCGATCTCAATGCCCTCGCTTTGCCCAAGGGCATGGATAATCCCTGGCCGATGCCGGAAATCGGCGATCCGGCCGAGGATTGGCGTCAGCGCCAGGCGGAATTCGGCTATCTTTCCCGCTATTTCTGATTCATGACCGAGATCCTGGCCGGCCTTGCGGGGATTCCCGTCGGTATCTGGGTCTATCTCCTCTTCCTGCGCGGCCGGTTTTGGCTGGAACGCCCGCAATCGGCGCCTGTCGCTGCGCCGGATTCCTGGCCATCCGTGACCGTCATCGTTCCGGCCCGCGACGAAGCGGAGACGATCGGCGCGGCTTTGGAAAGCCTTTGCGCGCAGGATTATCCGGGACCCTTTTCCATTCTTCTCGTCGATGACGACAGCCGCGATGCGACGTCGGCACAAGCCGGCGCGGTCGCGGCGCGCCATCGCGATCGCCTGACGATTCTGACCGGAACGGCTTTGCCGCCCGGCTGGACGGGCAAGCTCTGGGCGCAGCAGCAGGGCATCGCCGCCGCTGAGAGGCGCGGCGATCCTTCGCGCTATTGGTTCCTGACCGATGCCGATATCGTTCACGCGCCCGATCACCTGCGCGAGCTGGTCGCCCGGGCGGAATCCGGCAATCTGGCGCTCGTTTCGGCGATGGCCAAGCTGAATTGCGTCTCCTGGCCGGAAAAGGCGCTCATTCCGGCCTATATCTTCTTTTTCATGATGATCTATCCCTTCGCTTATGTCCGCGATCCCGGCCATCTTCTGGCGGCAGCGGCCGGCGGGGCGATGCTGGTCAAGCGGCAAAGTCTGAAGGCGGCCGGCGGATTGGCGAAATTGCGCGATGCGATCATCGACGATTGCGCTCTCGCGCGGGCTTTGAAGCCGCAGGGCGGCATCTTCCTCGGCCTCACCGAAAAGGCGAGCAGCCTACGCGCCTATCGCCGCTGGGGCGAAATCCGCGATCTCATCGCGCGTTCGGCCTTCGCGCAATTGCGCTATTCGCTAGCTTTTCTGGGGCTGGCGGCCCTCGGCATGATCGCGACTTATCTGGCGCCCGTCTTGCTGACTTTTCTGCCCGACCCGATTCTGCGCTGGTTCGGCTTGGCCGCCTGGGCGATGATGGCCTTCGCCTATCTGCCGATCCTCGCTTTCTATCGCCAAGCGCCGCTCTGGGCGCTGGCGCTTCCCGGCATCGCCGCCTTTTATCTCTGGGCGACTTTCGCTTCCGCAAGACGGCATGTCTCGGGCCAAGGCGGGCAATGGAAAGGGCGCGCGCAAGCCGCCGCGAGCGCCGGCAAGCGGCGGAGCCGCGCATGAGCGACCGCTCGGCCGATTCCGAAATTGCCGCGCCCTCCGGGAAATCCGCGGCGACGGAAAATTTTCCCGTCGGCTCCTGGCTCATCCGCGCCGATCTCCGTGCCGCAACGCATCGTTTCTATCGCTTCGCGCGGATGGCCGACGATATCGCCGATGCGCCGCATCTGGCGCCCGAGGAGAAAATCCGCCGCCTCGATCTGATGGAACGCGATCTTGCCGATGACGATTCCGGGGCGCCCTTCTGCTGCGAATTGCTGATCGCCTTTCGCCGCGATGCGACCAAGACGCGCTATGCCGATTGGGACGAATTGATGGATTATTGCCGCTATTCCGCGGCGCCCGTGGGGCGCTTCCTGCTCGATCTGCATGGCGAGGAACGCGCGACCTGGCCGGCGGGCGACGCGCTGTGCGCCGCTTTGCAGGTCATCAATCATTTGCAGGATTGCGGCGAGGATTTCCGCGTCCTCGATCGCATCTATCTGCCGCTCGATTTGATGGCGGAGGCGGGGGCGCGGATCGCCGATCTCGGCGCGGCGGTGGCGAATCCGGCGCTTCGCCAAGTTCTCGATCGCTGTCTCGATCGCTGCGCGGATTTGCTCGCCATCGCGCGCGATCTTCCGGGCGGCATTCGCGATTTTCGCCTGCGCGCGGAAGCCGCCACCATCCTGGTCATCGCCGAGAAATTGGTCGCGAAACTGCGCCGCCGCGATCCCTTGGCCGGCCGCGTCCGCTTGCGCAAAAGCGAGGCGCTGATCGCGCTCGGGCGCGGCCTTATCCTAGCCTTGCGCGCGCGGGGGCGGCGATGACGGGCGCCGAGGATATCGCGCTTGCGGTTAAGCGTTCCGGCACATCCTTCTATTGGGCGATGCGCCTGCTGCCGCAGCCTCGCCGGCAGGCCATGTTCGCGCTCTACGCCTTTTGCCGCGCGGTTGACGATATCGCCGACGATTTCGGGCCGAGCGACGAAAAGCAGCAGCGCTTGCAGGATTGGCGGGTAGAGATCGCGGCTGCCTTTGCCGGCCAGGCGCGGACGGATATCGGTCGCGCCTTGATGGGGCCGATCCGCGATTTTTCGCTCCGGCGCGAGGATTTCTTGGCGATTATCGACGGCATGGCCATGGATGCGGCGGAAGATATCGTCGCGCCCGATCTCGCGACCTTTGACCTTTATTGCGATCGCGTGGCCTCGGCCGTCGGTCGCATTTCCGTCCGTATTTTCGGCGCGCAAGAAGCGGCCGCCGATCTCGTCGCACATCATCTCGGCCGTGCGTTGCAGATGACCAATATCCTGCGCGATCTTCGCGAGGATGGCGATCGCCATCGGCTTTATCTTCCTCGCGAATTGCTGATCCGCCACGGCATCGCCGCGCCGCATACGAATATCGCCGCGATTCTCGCCGATCCCGTCTTGCCGGCGATCTGCGGCGATCTTGCGAACTCGGCCTTGGCGGAATTCGCCGCTGCCGAGCGGGCGATGCGCGATTGCGCGAAGGCGGCGATGCGTCCCGCTCGAATCATGAGCGCTTTCTATCGCGCGCAGCTCGATTGCCTGATCGCCGGGAAGTGGCGCGATCTCGCCCGGCCGCCGCGCCTTTCCGCTGGGCGCAAGCTTGCCATCGTTCTCGCGCGATTCTGGCGATGACGCGCGGCCATATCCATATCGTCGGCGCCGGCCTCGCCGGTTTGGCGGCGGCGTTGCATCTGCGGCCATCGGGTTATCGCCTGACGATCCATGAAGCGGCCGGCCATGCCGGCGGCCGCTGCCGATCCTATTTCGATGCCGAACTCAGCCGGCGCATCGATAACGGCAATCATCTTTTGGTCGGCGCGAACAAGGCGGCCATGGCCTATATCGCCGAGATCGGCGCCGGCGGCGAATTCGTCGCCGCCGAGCGCGCCGAATATCCGTTCCGGGAATTGCCGACGGGGCCGAGCTGGACCTTGCGCCCCAATGACGGCGCCTGGCCGTGGTGGGTCTTTTGTCGCGATCGGCGCGTCGCGGATTCTCGGCCTTTGGATTACTATCGCGATTGGCGGCGCCTGCGGGCGGCACCGGAAACGGCGCGTGTCGCGGAATGGCTGGATCGTCGGTCTCCGCTTTATCGCCGGTTCTGGGCGCCGCTTTGCGCCGCCGCGCTGAATACGGAACCCGAAGCCGCTTCGGCTAAGCTGCTCGCCAATCTCTTCGCGGAAACCTTCTTGGCGGGCGGCGCCGGATTGCGGCCGCTTCTGCCGCGTGTGGGCTTGAGCGAGAGCCTGATCGACCCCGCTCTGGCGAAACTCATGGCGGCGGGGGTCGAGATTCGCTTCGGCCGTCGCCTCCGCGCTTTCGAATTTGCCGGGGAGGATCGCATCGCCGCGCTCGATTTCGGCCGGGAGCGCATCGATCTCGCGCCCGAGGATCGTGTCATCCTCGCCGTTCCGGCGCCGATCGCGGCGGAATTGCTGCCCGGCCTCGTCGTGCCGAGGGAAAGCCGCGCCATCTTGAACGCGCATTTCGCCGTCGAGGCTTTGCCCGATCGCGCCTATACGTTTCGCGGACTGATCGGCGGCTTGGCCGAGTGGATTTTCCTGAAGCCCGGTATTATTTCGACGACGACCAGCGCTGCCGATCCCCATATCGACCAGCCAGCGGAGATCCTGGCCGAACGCCTCTGGCGCGATATCCTTGCCGCCTACGATCTCCCCGAAGGAAAAATGCCGCCCTGGCGCGTGGTCAAGGAAAAGCGCGCGACCTTCGCCGCAATTCCTTCGGAAATCGCGCTGCGCCCTGGGAATGCGACGCGCTGGCGCAATCTCGTCCTCGCCGGAGATTGGGTGGCGACGGGTTGGCCGGCGACGATCGAAAGCGCCATCCGGTCGGGTTTCGCGGCGGCGCGCGCGATCAAGGCGCGCTGACGACGGCGAGGCGGAAATCCCGGCCGAGCGTTTCGAACCAGCGCCAGAGATAATCGGCGTAACTTTTCAGGATATAGATTTCGTAGCTCGGCGCGGCATCGACCTGATCGAGAAGCACAGGGATACGCGCGAAGACCGTCTGCGCGCATTGGCCGGGCGCGAAAACGCGGGGGTGGAGGTCGAGCGAGGTCGCGCGGGCCATGAAATCGCGGATGCGGGCGCCGCGCAAGGTCAGAACGAGCCGGCTTTCCGAAAGATCGACGATGGCGGCATGGCGGTCCGCCAATTCGCGGCGCAAGCGTTCGGCCGTGTCGTGCTGCGTGTCCGGTTCGCCCGTCAGCCAGTATTCGCTGGGGTTCATCCAGAAGGCCTTCCAGGATTGGCCGGCGGCGCTGGTATTGGCGCGACGCGGCAGATCGAGGCCGGTCACGGCCAGCATCGCTTGGCGCAGAGATTCGTCATCCGGCCGTGCACGGAGGCTGAGGATGGCCCGATGCGGCCGCTCGGCAAGGACGATATCGGCCTCGGCCGGTCGGCTCGCGGCGATGCGGGCGGCGAGACCGAAATGGGCGAGCGGGCTGCGGCGGCGATAGGCTTCAACCATGGCTGGCCGCTCCATCTTCGAGGAATTTCGGGGCGACGATCTTCGCGGCGACGATACGATTGTCGTAGGGCAGATAAATTGTTTCGCCGAGACGCGCGCGGCCGTTCTTGACGAGAGCCAACGCGATCGAACGGTCGAGATTGGCGCTCCAATAGCTTGACGTGACATGGCCGATCATCGCCATGGGCGGCTTCGGCTTCGTTTCGGCGACGATCTGCGCGCCTTCGGGCAGAACGATTTTCGGGTCTTCGGTCAAGAGGCCGACCAGATGCTTGCGATCGCTCCGCGCCGTATCGCTGCGGAGATGCGAGCGTCGGCCGATGAAATCGGGCTTCGCCTTGCCGATAATCCAATCCATGCCGAGGTCTTGGGGCGTGATCGTGCCGTCCGTTTCCTGACCGACGATGACGAAGCCTTTTTCCGCGCGGAGCACATGCATCGCCTCGGTCCCGTAAGGCGTGATGCCGAATTCCTCGCCCGCTTGCATCAGGGCCTGCCAGACATGGCGGGCGAAGGAGGGCGGAACGTTGATCTCGAAGCTAAGCTCGCCGGTGAAGGAGATGCGGAAGATACGCGCCTTGACGCCGGCGACATGGCCGTCGCGGAAGCTCATGAAGGGGAAGGCGGCATCGTCGAGCGGAATATCCTCGGTGAGCTTGGCCAGCGCCTGGCGCGCATAGGGGCCGTTCAAGGCGATGACCGCCCATTGCTCGGTCACCGAGGTGAAGAAGACTTCGCGTTCCGGCCATTCGCATTGATGCCATTCCTCGAGCCAGCCGAGGACGCGGGGCGCGCCGCCGGTGGTCGTGGTCATGTGGAAATGATCCTCGGCCAATCGGCTGGTGACGCCGTCGTCGAAGACCATGCCGTCCTCGCCGCACATCAGCCCGTAACGGCAGCGCCCGGCCTCTAGCTTGGTCCAGGCATTGGTATAGACCATGTTGAGGAACCAGGCCGCATCCTTGCCCTTGATATCGATCTTGCCCAGCGTCGAGGCATCGAAAATGCCGATCGCATGGCGCGCGGCATAGACTTCGCGATTGACCGCCGCGCTCATGCTCTCGCCGGCTTTCGGGTAATACCAGGCGCGGCGCCATTGCCCGACGGGCTCGAACAGCGCGCCGCGATCCTCATGCCATTGATGCAGCGGCGTCGTGCGGATGGGATCGAGGAAATCGCCCTTATCGGGGCCGGCGAAAGCGCCGAAGGTGACCGGCGTATAAGGCGGCCGGAAAGTCGTGACGCCGACTTCGGGAATGCTTAAGCCCCTGAGTTCGGCCATGATGGCGAGCGCGTTGACATTGCTGGTCTTGCCCTGATCGGTCGCCATGCCCATCGTCGTATAGCGCTTCAAATGCTCGACCGAGAGATAGCCCTCGCGATGAGCGAGCATGACATCGGCGGCGGTTACGTCGTTTTGGAAATCGACGAAATGCTTGCCGCCTTCGCCGATCGGTCGGGTCGAGGGCACGACCCAGCAAGGCTGGAGAGGCTGGGATTCGGACGCATCCGCACTTACCGGCGCCTCGCCGGCGGCAGTTACGGCAAAGCCGCAGGCCGCGGCCGCCGCCTTGCCGCCCTCGTGACCGTCTTTCAGGCAATCGGCCAGCGCGAAACGCCCAGCCGCGCCGCCGAGGCTGCGATTGCGCTGTCCCGGCGCCGTGGGGCCGGGCAGGAAAGCCTGCAGGGCTTCATCCCAGATCGGCTTGGCGCGCGTCTGCGAGGAAAGATGCAGGCTCGGCTGCCAGCCGCCCGAGGTGAGAACGAGATCGCAGGCGATGCGCCGCGCCTCGCCGGTTACGGTTTTGCCTTCGCCATCGAGCGAAGCGACCGAGACGCCGCAAACGCGCTCGCGGCCGTGAACGGCGACGATCGCTTGGCGGTTCAGGATTTCGATTCCGGCGCGGCGGCAGGCTTCGGCGAGCGGGCCTTCCGCTTGCGGCCGCAGATCGAGGAGGGCGGCGATTTCGACCCCGCCCTCGGCGAGTTCCAACGCCGCGCGATAGGCGCTGTCGTTATTGGTCATGAGAATTGCGCGGCGACCCGGCTTGACGCCGTAGCGTTGCAGATAGACGCGCGCCGCATCGGCCAGCATCACGCCCGGCTTGTCGTTGTCGCGATGGACGAGCGGGCGTTCGAGGGCCCCCGTGGCGAGGACGATTTCCTTCGCCCGCACGCGCCATAGACGCTGGCGCGGCCCCTTGGCGCCCGGCGGCAGATGATCGCTGACGCGTTCCAAGAGGCTCATCATGTTGTGATCGAAATAGGCCCAGGCGGTAGTGCGGGGAAGGAGCGCGACTTCCGGCATGGCCGCGAGTTCGCCGATCGCCGCCGCCAGCCAATCGCCGGCTTTGCGGCCGTCGATCTCGGCCGCGCTTTCCGCGAGGAGCGAGCCGCCGAGTTCGGCGCCTTCGTCGACCAGCATGACGCGGGCGCCGCTGCGCCCGGCGGCCAGCGCCGCCGCGATTCCCGCCGGCCCGGCGCCGATGACGAGAACGTCGCAATGGCCATAGACCTTCTCGTAGCGATCGGGGTCGGCGGCACTCGGCGCCTTGCCGAGGCCCGCCGCGCGGCGGATCAATTTCTCGTAAGCGAGCCAGCCCGAGCGCGGCCACATGAAGGTCTTGTAATAGAAGCCGGAGGGAAGGATGCGATGCATCCAGCCATGGATCGCGAAGATATCGAAGGCGAGGCAGGGCCAGCGATTTTGGCTGCGGGCGACGAGGCCGTCATAAAGTTCGATTTCGGTCGCGCGCAGATTGGGCGTCGAGCGCGCGCCTTCGCCCAGTTGAACGAGGGCATTCGGTTCCTCGCTGCCGGCGGCGATGATGCCGCGCGGCCGGTGATATTTGAAGCTGCGCCCGACGAGGCGCACGCCATTGGCGAGCAGAGCGGAAGCGAGGCTATCGCCGACGAAGCCCGTATAGGTGCGGCCGTCGAAGGTGAAATCGATCGGCCGGAGGCGGTCGATGCGGCCGCCTTCGGGGCGGCGATGCGATTGTCGGCTCACTTCGTAGGCTCCCGTAACTCGGGCGCCGGTTCGCCCATTTTATAGACGGCGAGAATTTCGTGCGTCACCGTATGGCGCGCCATGTTGAACCATTGCCGGCAGCCGCGCGCATGAACCCAGCGCTCGAAATGCACGCCCTTCGGGTTCTTGCGCATGAAAAGATAATCCGCCCATTCGGCATCGCTCATGGTCTTTTGGCGCTCCAGGCTAGGGCGCGCGATATGCGCTTCGTGGCCGTAAGCGAATTCCAATTCGTCGCGCGGGCCGCAATAGGGGCAGGGGATGAGGAACATGGCGAAAAGACCTCGTTCGTCTCAATGCGCGACGCCGGCGGCGCCGTGCTCGTCGATGAGATAGCCGCTGGAAAAGCGATCCAGCGAGAAGGGCACGGCCAAGGGATGGGGTTCGCCCTTGGCGATGGTGGCGGCGAAAACATGGCCCGATCCCGGCGTCGCCTTGAAGCCGCCCGTTCCCCAGCCGCAATTGATGAACAGATTCTCGATCGGCGTCTTGCCGATGATCGGGCTGGCATCGGGGCAGGTATCGACGATGCCGGCCCATTGGCGCAGCATCCGCAGACGGCTGAAAATCGGGAAGAGATCGGTGAGTGCGTTCAGCTGATTCTCGATGACGAAGGGCGAGCCGGATTGCGCGTAGGAATTATAAGCGTCGATACCGGCGCCCAACACCAATTCGCCCTTGTCGGATTGGCTGACATAGACATGGACCTGGGGCGACATGACGACGACGTCGAGAACGGGCTTGATCGGTTCGGAGACCAGCGCCTGCAAGGGATGGCTTTCGACGGGTAGGCGGAATCCCGCCATGCCGGCGAGCACGCCCGAATGGCCGGCGACGACGATGCCGACTTTCTTCGCGCCGATCGGCCCCTTATTCGTTTCGACCCCTTCGACCCGACCTTGGACGATGCGGAAACCCGTCACTTCGCAATTCTGGATGATATCGACGCCGTATTCGTCGGCCTTGCGCGCGAAACCCCAGGCGACGGCATCGTGCCTAGCGACGCCGGCGCGGCGTTGCAGGCTGGCGCCCTGAATGGGATAGCGCGCCTTGGGCGAAAGATCGAGGATCGGCACCAAGCGCGCGATCTCGGCGGGGCCGAGGATTTCGCTATCGATGCCGTTCAGCTGAATCGCATAGACCCGGCGCCGCGTCGCCTGCATGTCATGGGTCGTATGAGCGAGATTGAGGAGACCGCGCTGACTGAACATCAGATTGTAATTCAGTTCCTGGGTCAGCCCTTCCCAGAGCTTCAGCGAATGCTCATAGAGGAAGGCGGATTCGTCCCAAAGATAGTTCGAGCGCACGATCGTCGTATTGCGACCGGTATTGCCGCCGCCCAGCCAGCCCTTTTCCAGAACCGCAATATTGCGCAGCCCATGTTCCTTGGCGAGGTAATAGGCCGTCGCCAGTCCGTGTCCGCCTCCGCCGATGATGATGATATCGTAATCGCGCTTCGGCTCGGGGCTGCGCCAAGCCGCCTGCCAATCGCGGTGATAATTGCGGGCGTTGCGCAGGAGCGAGAAGATCGAATAACGCTGTTTCATCTGGCTTTCCTAACCCATCCGCCGCGCAAGGCATGATGCCGATCCCGGCCGTCGATTCCAACGGGCGCCCGCCATCTATTGTCGCGTTCGCGCCCAGGGTCAAGCGGGATCGGCGGTAACCTATTGAGATTGCGGCATCCTTCTAGGAAGAAAAAGCCGCCTATCCGCGCCTTGAGTCGACGCTTTCCCCCTGGACGCCATGTCGGAAATAGAATAATCGAGGGCGTTCCGACGCGGAATGAGGGATGACATGTTCGGGGATTTGCCGGCCAAATTGCCTCAGGCCATCGCCTTCCTGCTGGTGCCGAATTTTTCCATGATCGCCTTCACCTCGGCGATCGAACCCTTGCGGCTTGCCAATCGCGCGGCGGGGAAGACGCTTTATCGCTGGGCGCTTTTTTCCGCCGACGGCAAGCCCGTCGCCGCCTCGAACGGTATCGCCCTTTCGCCCGAAGGCGGGATCGAGGGCGTCGCCGATTTTTCGACCGTCGTGCTGTGCAGCGGCATCGACGGCCATCTTTACGAAGATAAGCAGGTCTTCGCGCAATTGCGCCGCGCCGATCGGCAGGGCGCCGATATCGGCGCGCTCTGCACCGGCGCGCATATCCTCGCCAAGGCCAATCTCCTGAACGGCTATCGCTGCACGATCCATTGGGAAAATCTCGCGAGCTTTTCCGAACATTTTCCCGATATCGAGGCGAGTTCGGAATTGTTCGAAATCGATCGCAATCGCTTCACCTGTTCGGGCGGGACAGCCGCGCTCGATATGATGCTCAATCTGATCGCGCGCCAGCACGGCCAGGAATTGGCCGCCGCCGTTTCCGAACAATTCATCCACGAACGCATCCGCGATGCGCATGACCATCAGCGCATGGGACTGACGGCGAGACTCGGCGTCCGCCATCCCAAGCTTATTCAGGTGATCGAACGCATGGAAGGCCATCTCGAAGAGCCGCTGTCGCGCGCCGATCTCGCCAAGACGGCGGGCTTATCGAGCCGGCAGATGGAACGGCTCTTCGCCAAATATCTGGGGCGCTCGCCGGCGCGCTATTACGTCGAACTGCGCCTCCATCGCGCGCGCCTGCTGTTGCAGCAGACGAATATGTCGGTGATCGACGTCGCCTTGGCCTGCGGTTTCGTCTCGGCCTCGCATTTCTCCAAATGCTATCGCGATTTCTTCGGCAAGACGCCGCGCCGCGAACGCGCTCAGCCGGCCTTGCGGCGCTGACCTTCGTCTCAACCCTGGATCGATCCCATGACGGGCAAGGATGAGGGTGCCACGATCCTCGCCGGATTGCGCGTGGCTTTGGCGCCGCATGGCCTCATCCCGCGTGGCGGTTTTCTCGTGCGCGCGAAAGATGGGATTCCCGCTTTTGCCGATGGCCGCACGGCGCGAAGCCTTGTCCTGATCGGCCATGGCGGCGGCGATTTCTGGCCGGCCTTCGCGCCTTTCGCGACCGGCGAGGATCCCCATCCGCTCGATTCCTGGTCGCGGCGGATTCTCGATCCCCTGGCACAGGCGCTCGGCGGCGTGGCGCTTTATCCCTTCGGCGGCCCGCCGCATTGGCCGTTCCAGCTTTGGGCGCGGCGCGCCGAGGCCGTTTATCCTTCGCCGCTCCAAATCCTCATCCATCCCGAATTCGGCCTCTGGCATGCCTATCGCGGGGCGATCGCTCTTACCGAGCGGATCGAATTTCCGCCGCGCGCGGATCGGCCCAGTCCTTGCGAAAGCTGCGCCGAAAAGCCTTGCCTGACGGCCTGTCCGGTAGGGGCGATCCGACCCACTGATTTCCGGGCCGATATCTGTCGCGCCCATGCGCTCGCCCCCGAGGGCGCCGAGTGCCGCGATCGCGGCTGCCTTGCGCGCCGCGCCTGCCCGATCGGCCGGGATTATCGCTATGGCCCGGCGCAGCAGGCTTTCCATATGCGCGCCTTTCTCCAACCCCGGCCGCGTTAGAAGGGGTCGGGGAATGCCGGGATGAGTTTTTCGTAGCGCGCCCAAGCCCGGCACTTGTTAGATTGGCGCGAGGCGAAAGAGGCGGGATGGCCTATGGTGATCGCAGCGAGTTCTTCGAGAGAGGCGCGGCCGCGCCGCGAGCGCCGGCAGAAGCAGGGCCTCAATCAATTGCCGTGGCGGCGGCATCGCAATCCTTACGACCCCATCCGCGCCTTGAGCGAGGATCACGTCGCGGCGATTCACGATACGGCCTTGCGCATTCTCGAAGAATTCGGTCTCGAATTCATGGACGAGGAAGCGCGTTCGCTTCTGGCCGCGGCCGGGGCGGATATCGCGCCCGGCAGCCCCATCGTTCGCTTCGATCGCGGTTTGATCGCGGCCTCTCTCGCCAAGGCGCCGGCCGAATTCACGCTTCATGCCCGCAATCCCGAACACAATCTGACCTTCGGCGCCAATCATGTGAATTTCGGATCGGTCGCGTCCGCTCCCAATGTTTCCGATCTCGAAGGCGGGCGCCGGCCCGGCAATTTCGCCGATTTCGCCAATCTGCTGCGCCTCGCACAAAGCCTGAACGCCGTGCAATTCATCGGCGGCTATCCGGTCGAGCCGATCGACGTTCCGCCCCAGACCCGGCATCTCGATGCGCTCTTCGCCGCCTATACGCTGACCGACAAAATCTGCCATGCTTATTCGCTGGGTCGCGAGCGCATTCTGGACGGAATCGAGATGACGCGCATCGCACGCGGCATCGATGCCGAAAGATTGGCGGCGGAGCCTAGCCTCTTTTCCGTCGTTAACAGCAATTCGCCGCGCCGTCTCGACGGGCCGATGCTGCAGGGTTTGATGGCCATGGCCAGGAACGGTCAAGCGGTGGCGCTGACGCCCTTCACCCTTTCGGGCGCGATGGCACCGGCAACGATCGCGGGCGCGCTTGCCTTGCAACATGCCGAAGCCATGGCCGGGCTTGCCTTCATTCAAATCGTGCGGCCGGGGGCACCCTGTCTCTATGGCGGGTTCACGTCGAATGTGGATATGAAAACGGGCGCGCCCGCTTTCGGCACGCCGGAATATACCCGCGCCGCCTTGGCCGGCGGACAATTGGCGCGGCATCTCAAAATCCCCTATCGCTCCAGCAATGCCTGCGCCGCCAATGCCGTCGATGCCCAGGCGGCCTACGAATCGCAAATGTCGCTCTGGGGCGCCGTCATGGGCCATGCCAACCTCATCCTGCACGGCGCCGGCTGGATGGAAGGCGGCCTTGTCGCGTCTTTCGAGAAAATAGTCCTCGATGCCGAAATGATCCAGGCGATGGGCGAATTCATGCAGCCGCTGGTCGTCGATGAGGATAGCCTCGGTTTCGCGGCGATCGGCGAGATCGCGCCGGGCGGGCATTTCTTCGGCTCGGAACATACTTTGGCGCGCTACGAGCGGGCTTTCTATGCGCCGCTTCTCTCCGATTGGCGGAATTACGAGACTTGGCGCTTGGCCGGCGCGGAGGACACGGCGACGCGCGCGCATCGCCTCTGGAAAACGGCGCTCGCCGAATATCAGCCGCCGCCGCTCGATCCTGCCATCCGGGAAGAACTCGAAGCCTATGTCGCGAAGCGCAGGGAAGAGGGCGGCGCGCCGCCGGCCTGAAGCCGCAATCTCCACGCTCAGGGGAAATCGGGGTGGAGGATCGGTTCCTTCGCCTTAGCGAGATAGCGCGCGGCGAGCCAGAAATAGCCGGGCATGAAATAGTTTCCGTTCGCCGCCAGCCATTCGGCCTTGCGAGCGCGATAGCGGGCCGGGCGGCGATGCCAGGCAAGGCCGGGCTCCGCGTGATGCAAGGCGTGCAGATTGTTGTTGAGGAACATCAGGCGCCAGAAGAATCCGGCTTCCAGGATGACGCTGCGTTCGGCGCTTTTCGGCATCGCGCGATGCTCGGCATAGGAGCGCAGCAGCGTCATGGCCGATCCCGGATAGGCGAAGAACAGCAGATAATCCCAGAACGGAATGCCGCAATAGCCGATCGTCCACCAGAGAACGAGGCCGAGGCTCGGGATATACCAAAGTAGAAGGCGGATCGCCTTCGGGTCGCCGCGCGCGATCTCGCGCAGAAGATCGCGCCAGACGAAGACGGCGTAATAGATCGGCCCGATCAGAAGGCGCCCGGCAAGCGTCGCCATGATGCGGCGGCAGAAACGATGCGGCGCCGATAGGCTGCGCCATTGTTCGGCGGCGAGGTAATTCGATTCGGGATCGAGCCGGGGATCGGTCAGGTTTTCGTCGATATGGTGCGTCAGATGCGAGCGTTCGTAATGATCGTAAGGGAGCCACAGCCAGAGCGGCCAGCCGATGACGAGGCGATTGAGCCAGCGCGAACGGAAGGGATAGCCATGCACGGCTTCGTGCTGCAGCGATCCATGAAGGCAGATCGTCGCCGCGCCGAGCGGCAGGATGAGCCACCACGGCCAATAGGCATAGGTTGCCGTCAGGGTTAGGAAGAGCGCGTAAACGGCGACGGCAAGGGCGAAGGTCGGCCCGTCGATCCAGTAATCCTCGCGGCCGAGATCGCCTTTATTCGCCGCGAAATGGGGGATGCCGTCAGTCGTCATGAAAAATGCCGAATCGTCCGCAGCGATGTGTAATCGTCTGCCGCCGGACTGACAAGAGGCGGCTTGGTCGCAGGGCGAAGGCGGGATAGAGTGCGGGGCCGATGGGGTCGGGAGGGCGCGATGCTGACGGGGCGATGTCTATGCGGGGGCGTGCGGTTGACCTTGAAAGGCGCGCTTTCGACCCCGACCGCTTGCCATTGCGGCATGTGCCGGCGCTGGCATGGGGCGCTCGGCGTTTATGCCGGAATTTCCCGCGCGGATTGCCGTATCGAAAGCGAGGATCGCATCCGCTGTTATGCGTCCTCGCCCAAGGCCGAACGCGGCTTCTGCCGGGATTGCGGGTCGAAATTGTTTTGGCGCCGGCGCGGCGGCGAATCCCTGGACATCGCCATGGGCGTCATCGACCCGCCGACGGGGCTTGCCGTCGATCGGCATATCTGGGTCACGCATAAGGGCGATTATTACGATATCGCCGACGGTCTGCCCCAATATGCGGAATCCTCGAAGGCGGGCGTTTCGCCGATATCGCCGGTCCCGCCGCTGCCCGCGCGGTCGGCAAGGCCGCTTGCCGATCGTCGCGGCCATTGCCTCTGCGGCGCCGTCGATTTCCGCATCGCCGGGCCAATGCGGGATATTCTCGTTTGCCATTGTCGGCAATGCCTGCGCTGGCATGGCCATGTCGCCGGATATAGTTCCGCGCCTTGGGCCGCCGTGACCTTCGCCCGTCGCGAGGGTTTGCGCTGGTATCAATCCTCCGCCGGCGCGCGGCGCGGTTTTTGCGGCGATTGCGGCGCCTCTCTCTTCTGGGAACCGATGGGCGAAAATCGCGTCTCGATCGCGGCCGGCGCGCTTGAGGCGCCGACGGGCTTGCGGGAAATCCAGCATATCTACGTTGCCGATAAGAGCGATTATTACCGGATCGCCGACGGTCTGCCGCAAGTGGCGGGCTCTTCGCGTTGAGACGTTGCAACCATGATCGCCAGCTTGCCCATGTACGATTTGCCGGAACTCGCCGCGGCGACGGAGAATTTCTGGCGGGGCTTGCGCGCGCATATGCGCGAAGCAGGCCTAGCCGAAGCGCCCGCAACGCTAACCCGACCCCGCGATCTCGATCGGCATTGGCGGGATTCCGCTCTCGTCTTCAGCCAAACTTGCGGCTATCCGTTGACGCATAATCTGGCGGGCGCGCTCTTGCCGATCGCGACGCCCATCTATGACGCGCCGGGCTGCGAGGAAACTTCCTATAGCAGCGTCTTCGTCGTCAGGGCGGAAGAGGCGGCGCGCGATCTTGCCGATCTCGCCGGGCGAAGAATCGCCTATAACGCGACGGATTCGCAATCGGGCTATCATGTCCTCGCTTACGAATTGGCGCGGCGTCGGCTCTTCTGGCGGGATTTTTCCCGATTGTCGGAAAGCGGCGCCCATCGCCGTTCCTTGCATCTCGTCAAATCCGGCGCGGCCGATCTTTGCGCCGTCGATTGCGTGAGTTGGGCGTTGATCGGCGATGTCGCGCCCGAGGAATGCGCGGGGCTTCGCGTCATCGGCCGATCCGCATTGGCGCCGGCTCTCCCTTTCGTGACGAGCGCCGCCGGCGGCGCGGCGCGGATCGAGGCTTTGCGTCGCGCTTTGGCTGCTGCCTTGGCCGACCCGGCCTTGGCGGAAAGCCGGCGCGCCCTACGGTTACGGGGCGCAAAGAGTCTTGATGTTTCCGCTTACGAGGCGATTCTCGATCAGGAACGCTTCGTGGCGACGGCCATGGCGGCTTGAAAGTGGGGAACAGCATGCGCGCCTTTCTCGATCGGCATCCGGCGGCGCCCGTCATCGCTGTTCTGCTGTCCTGCCTTTTCTGGGGGTCGATGTGGTATCCCTTGCGCGCGATCGCCGCTGGCGACATCGAAGGCGCTTGGGGTAGCGCACTCGCTTACGGTCTGCCCGGAATTCCGTTGATCCCGATCGCGCTCTGGCGCTGGCGGCGGTTGCGCGCCGGCGGGATTGCGCTCTTCGTGACAGGAGCGGCGACGGCGATCTGCAATGTCCTCTTCGCCGCCGGCGTCGTTATCGGCGAGGTCGCGATTATCATCCTGCTCTTTTATCTCAATCCGATTTGGACGACCTTGCTCGAACGCATCGTCCTGAAATCGCCGATCTCGCCTTTGCGCTGGGTGGCGATCGCGCTGGCGCTGGCCGGCCTCGTCACCTTAACCGGCATGGGCTCGCGCTGGCCCGTGCCGGCGCATCTTAGCGAATGGTTCGGTCTGATCGCCGGCCTTTTCTGGTCGATCGCGCTGATCGCTCTGCGCTTCTGCCGCGACGTTTCGGTCTTCGATAAAAGCGTCGTGCAATTCCTGACGGCGCTTCCCGCCGGCCTCGTCATTCTCGCCATCATCGGTCAGATCGATCTCATGCCCTCGATATCGACCCTTCTCGCCAGCGCCGATTGGCTGCTGGCGCTTGCGGTCATCTGGCTGCTGCCCGCTTTGATCTTGAGCCTCTGGGGCGCGGCGCGGATGTCGCCGGGGCGCGCCGGCATGCTGATGATGGTCGAGGTTCTGGTCGGCATCGTCTCCGCCGCTTGGCTGGCGGGCGAAACGTTAAGCTGGCAGGTCGCGTTGGGCGGCGCGCTCATCCTGGGCGCGAGCGCCCTCGATACTTTGGCGCCGCAGGAACAGGCTAGGAAGGAAGACGGCGCATGAGCGAAACCCGCAGGGAAGATGCGCGCGGTCTCAAATGCCCGCTTCCCGTCCTCAAGGCGCGGCGCTGGGTCAAGGAAATGCGCCCCGGCGATATTCTGGAAATCCTCGTCACCGATCCCGGCGCGCCCGAGGATTTTCGGCATTTCTGCGATCTCGGCGGGCATCTTTTCCTCGCCGCCGAACCCGATGGCGCAGGCGCCGTCGCCATCCGATTGGCGATCAAGTCGGATTGAGATCGGGGAGCGCGCCGCGCTCCTGGTAATAACGCAGCGCGCCTTCGTGAAAGGGCAGGCTGACGCCCGCCAAAGAGAGATTGAGATCGAGCGCCTGGCCGCCGGCGGAGGCTAAATTCTGCAGCTTGCGCGTATTCTCCCGCCAGATCGCCTGGGTGAGGGCGAAGATCAAATCGGGATCGGCTTTCTCCTCGACGACCCAGAGGGCGATCATGCCGATCGTATCGGTTTCGGGAACGCCGACATAGGCGCCGGCCTTGACCGTGACGGGCGTCAGAAAATTATAGCGATGCAGGAGATCGCGCCGGGCATCCCCCGCGATCGGCAGGATGCGGATGATGCTGCGCGCCGCCAATTCGCCGACATCCTGGCTGTTCTGCGGATCGATCACGACGAGGGCATCGAGATCGCCGGCGATGAAGGCATCGATCGCGGCCGGTATATCGACGAAGAGGAGTTGGGCTTGTTTGCCGGAAAGCCCATAGGTCGCCAGCAGGAAGCGCGCCGAAATGGAATTGTCGCTGCCCCTGAGTCCGATGCCGATGCGCTTGCCGGCGAGATCGGCGATTTGCCGGATCGACGAAGCGGCGGGGACGACGATCTTGACCGTCATGCCGCCCAATCCGGCGATGGCGCGCAAATGCGGATTGGCGGCCTTGCCCTGATATTGCGCCAGGCCGCGAAAGGCGAGATAGGCGGAATCCGCCTGGACGATGGCGGCTTCGACGAGGTCGGCCTGCAATTGGCGCAGGCTGTCAAAGGACCCGGTCGAAGTCTGCGCCAGGGCGATCAATCCCGGAACGCCGCAGGACCCGCCGTCCTCGCAGGGCCGGGCGCCGGGCGGATTGCTGATGGCGCCGCTGATGAGACCGGTCAGATCGTAAATCGGCGTTCCCGGCAAGCCCGCGGCGATACGGAAATAGGCGAGATCCTGGCCCAAGGCGCGGAAGGGCGAAAGCGAAGCCGCCGCCAATCCCAAGCCCAGGCCTTGCAGCCAAGCTCGTCGCGAGCAGGAAATCGAAGCCAGGCTCATATCGCTCTCCGCCGGGATGGCCGATGATAATCGCCGGACGCGCGAATCGCCATCGGAACTTGACGGCGGATTCGATCATGGACTGGACGATTTCCGGCAAAACTGACAGCTTCGCCCTGGCTTCATGACGCGATCGGCGGCAAGGCGGGAGGAGGGGCCATGAACCGGATATCGGAAAAGCGCGCGCGCAATCTCGACCGCCTGCTGCACCCCCGGAGCGTCTGCATCCTCGGCGGCCAGGGCATGGCGGAGGCGATCCGCCATTGCGCGGATATGGGATTTACCGGCGATATCTGGGTGGTCAATCCCAAACATGCCGAAATCGGCGGCCGGCGCACCTATCCCAACCTCGCCGCTTTGCCGGCGCCGCCCGATATCGCCTATATCGCCGTCCCGCGCGAGGCGACGGTCGATCTCGTCGGCGAATTGGCGGCGATGGGAGCGGGGGCCGCGATCTGCTATGCGGCCGGTTTCGCCGAAGTCGGCGGGATCGGCGACGATTTGCAACGCCGCCTGATCGCGGCTGCCGGCGATCTCGCGCTCGTCGGGCCGAATTGCTACGGCATGCTGAATTATCTGGACGGCTTGGCGCTCTGGCCGACGGGCCATATCGGTCGGCGGGTGACGAGCGGCGCCGCCCTTGTCGCGCAAAGCGGCAATATCGCGCTCAACCTCACCGCCAATGACCGCTCGGTTCCTTTCGCCTATGTGATCTCGTCGGGCAATCAGACGGTACTCGATGTCGCCGCTTATGTCTCGGCCTTGGCCGACGAGCCCAAGGTCAGCGTCATCGGCCTCTATATCGAAGGCATTGGCAATGTCGCCGAATTCTCGCAAGCCGCCGCCAAGGCTTTGGCCGCCGGCAAGCCGATTGTCGCTCTGAAGGCGGGATCGTCGCAGCTCGGCGGGGAATTGGCGATGAGCCATACCTCTTCCCTGGCCGGCAACGATCGACTCTATGACGCGCTCTTCGCCCGGCTCGGCATCATGCGGGCGCGCTCTTTGCCGGAATTGCTGGAAACGATGAAGCTCGTCTCCAGCGCCGGCCTGCCCGCCGGCGACAGTTTGGCGGTTTTCACCTGTTCGGGCGGCGACAGCCTGATGACCGCCGATATCGCCGAGGAGCTTGGCCTTGTCTTAAAGCCTCATAGCCCCGATCAGATTGCCGATCTCCGGCGGCAATTGCCGGATTTCGCGACCATCGCCAATCCGCTCGACTACAACACCTCGCTTTGGGGGCATGAGGATAAGCTCACCGAATGCTTCTCGACCGTTCTCGCGGGAGCTTACGACGCCGGCATGCTGATCCTCGACTTCGTCATCGACGGCGCCGCTAGCGAACGGGCCTGCAATATCGCCGTTTCGGCGCTAATCGCGGCTGCCGGGCGCCACGGCAAAATGCCGATCGTCACGGCGACTTTGCCCGAATTGCTGCCCAAGGCGGTGCGGGACGGGATCATCGCCCGACAGGGCGCGCCGCTGCAGGGTCTGCCCGAAGCTTTGGCCGCTTTTGCCGCCGCCGCCCGCTTCGCCGCCTATCGCCGGAAGATCGCGGCCGAGCCGATGACGGCGCTGCACCTTCCCGATCTTCCGGCCCTGGGGGAAGAGCGCTTGCTGTTGGGCGAGGCCGAGGCCAAGGCCAAACTTTCCGCCTATGGCCTTGCTATCCCGAAAGGCGCGATCGTTCCGCCCGAGGATGCGCCGGCCAAGGCGCGCGAGATCGGCTTCCCGGTCGTCCTCAAGATCGCCGATCCCGTCATCGCCCATAAGACGGAAGCGGGTGCGGTTGCCGTCAATCTTAGCGATTCCGCCGCCGTGGAAGCGGCGTTGGCGCGCATGGGACGATCCTTGGCCGCCTATCGCCCGGGCGCCCGGATCGAGCGCGTTCTTGTCGAAAGGATGATCGGCGATGTCGTGGCCGAGCTTATCCTCGGCATTAAACGCGATCCGCAATTCGGCCTTATCCTCGTCATTGGCGCCGGCGGCATTTTGGTCGAGATGGTCGAAGATTCCGTGACCTTGCTCTTGCCGACATCGGCGGCCGAGATCGAGGCGGCGCTGTCGCGTCTCAAAATCGGCAAGGTTTTGGCCGGCTATCGCGGTCGCCCGGGTGCGGATCGCGCGGCTATTCTGCGTGCGGCGATGAGCCTTGCCGCCTTCGCCGAAGCGCATCGCGACTCCCTGGTCGAACTCGACGTCAATCCGCTGATGGCGACGCCGACGGGCGCCATCGCCGCCGATGCCTTGATCGTGATGGGAAAGGCGGATGGCAGATGACAGATGACAGATTGGCGCTCGACAGCTTAATTTTCATGAGAAATCATGCCAAGGAATTGTTGATCTTAGAGGTTATTTGTGATCCGCTTTCTGACATCTGACATCTGACATCTGACATCTGACATCTGACTCCCACCGTTCCATGCTTGCTTTCGTCACGTCTCATCACGAGCAACATGCGCCGACGCGCTTTCTGGTGCGCGGCGAATGGCGGCCTTGTCCCGAGACGCCCGAACGCGCGGCGATTTTGCGCGCGGCGCTGGCTGCGGCCGGGCATGAGATCGCTTCGCCGCCGCCTTGCGATCTTGCGCCCATTCGCGCCGTGCATGAGGCGCGCTATCTCGATTTTTTGGAACGCGGGCATGCCGCTTGGCGCGCCTTATCGGGCGCGGGAGCGGAAATGATCGCCAATATGCATCCCAATCGGATCGCGGCCGGCGGCTATCCCGATTCCATTGTCGGGCGCGCTGGCTATCACATGGCCGATACCGCCTGCCCGATCGATGCCGGCACTTGGTCGGCGGCGCGGGCGAGCGCCGAAGCCGCCATCGCCGCCGCGCGTTATGTGGCGAGCGGTGCCGCCTCCAGCGCCTATGCGCTCTGCCGACCGCCCGGCCATCACGCCAGCGCCAACCTCGCCGGCGGATTCTGCTATCTCAACAATAGCGCGATCGCCGCTCAGGAATTGCGCCGTCGTTTCGCGCGCGTCGCCATTGTCGATGTCGATCTCCATCACGGCAACGGCACGCAAGCGATCTTCTATCGTCGCGGCGATGTCTTCACGCTTTCCCTTCACGCCGACCCCGCGCATTTCTATCCTTTCTTCTGGGGCTATGCCGGCGAGATCGGCGAAGGCGAGGGGCGAGGCGCCAATCTCAATTTGCCACTGCCGCTGGGTAGCGGCGATAGCGCCTTCCTTCAGGCGCTCGATGGCGGCCTCGCGCGCTTGCGGGAATTCGCGCCCGGCGCCATCGTCATCGCGCTCGGCCTCGATGCCGCGGCCGACGATCCCTTCGCGGGCCTTAGCCTCGACGAGGCGGGATTCCACGCGATCGGCGTCCGGCTGGGCGCGCTCGGCCTCCCCAGCGTCATCGTCCAGGAAGGCGGTTATGTCAGCCCGAATCTAGGGCGGAATCTGATCGCCGCCCTGGCCGGTTTTTCCGGAGAATGAAGAAATACCGGAAGATTGCCGATAGCGATTATTTCGGGCAGCCGAGATCGAGGAAATCGATCTCGGGCGCTGCGGTCTTTGGCCGCAAATCTCGGATGCGGGCATAACCGGCATTGGCCAAGATTTCAGTTCGGACCCAATCGCGATTTATCGAACGCGCCAGGATTCCTTCGCCATCGGCAATACGGTCCAGAATCCGCAAATAAGTGACTTCGCCGCCGTGAAGGCCATCGACGAATTCGCAATCGTCGGAACCGAGGATCATCGGATCGGTAAAATCGTAGATGGGCACATCTAACGATCGGATGTGGCGCTGTACGCGACTAACAAGATTGTCACTGTCCTCGAAAGCAAGCGCTGTGAGGACACGGCGCGGGAATGGGGCCAGTAGAATCTCAATTTCAATTCCCTGTCGTCGGAGATCGGCGATCAGGTCGTCGAGATTGGCCAGAGCTGCGGTCGAAGGCATAGCACCAATATACATTTTGCTGTCAGCTTCAGCGGTCGAGAAGCGTCGGATCGTGCGGAAAAATCGTGGATCACGGCTTGGGCTGCCGCCAGTCAATAAGTCGCCGTAATCGAGCCGCCCGAAGCGATCCCAGCCATGGCCGTTGAGTTTTGCGAACACGCCGATTCCCGGCGGTAGATTGCGGGCCGATAGAGCGCCGTTCAAAAAAACCGAAACCGGCAGGCTGCCTTCGAATAACCACCGATAGGGAGCAAACAAGCGATTGAGCGTGACATCGACATCGGGATCGTTTTGCGCAGCAAGGCTTTCCTCGTCGCGTGCCGGATTGAACCACCAAAAATCGACTCCGAGCAGGATTGCTCGCGGTTTCGCGATCGCCGTCGCATCCTCGATGAAGGCGCGTGCCTGCGCCAAGGAATTGCTGGCATTGCCGGCGTTCAGCACGGAAATGCCGAAAGCTTGTCCTGGGAAGGCGAGAACGCGCGAAGAGCCGACGATCAGGATTTCGGGTCGAGTCAGGCGATAGCGCTCGAGCTTGTAGGCATAGGGCCTGAACTCGAGCGCCGATCCATAAAGCGCATCCTGGCTTTCCTGGAATTGCGCGGCTTCTTTCGGTCCCATGAATTCGCCGGTATGGCGCAGAAAGGCATAAGCGGCGAAGAACGCCATCGCCGTCACAATGCCCGGAATAAGGAAGGCGGCGAAATAGCGGGCTAGGCGCCGGCGTCCGAGCGCTGGCTGTCGGGAAGCGATGTCGGTTTCTGTGTAGGAAGACATGCGCGGTCGGTTCCGAAAGGAAAATCACAAAAGCGCGGTGGTGCCTCTTACAAGCATAGATCAATCGCCGCGTCTATCAGACGGCGAATTGTTCGCGCAGGATGCGCTCTTCGAGATGATGCTCGGGATCGAAGAGCAGCGTGAGGCCGATGCTGGGGTCCTCATGGACGAAGACTTCCTCGACGTCGCGGATTTCGGCGAAATCGGCCGTCGCGCTGACCGACCGACGATCGGATTCGAGAATTCGGAACCGGATGCGCGATTGACGCGGCAACAGCGCGCCGCGCCAGCGCCGCGGCCGGAAGGCGCTGATCGGCGTTAGCGCGAGGATGCCGGCATCCAAGGGCAGGATCGGCCCCTGGGCGGAAAGATTATAGGCCGTGCTGCCGGCCGGCGTCGCCACGATCACGCCGTCGCACATCAATTCCGGCAGGCGCAGAACGCCGTCGATCTCGATGGCGATCTTCGCGGTTTGCGCACGTTGGCGCAGCAGCGAAACCTCGTTGATGGCAAGCAAGGTATGGCGCTCGCCATCGCTGCTCCTGGCTTCGAGCCGCAAGGGGTGCAGGATCACGCGCTGCGCTCTGGCGATGCGCTCGGGCAGGTTCTCGGGATCGAACCGGTTCATCAGAAAACCGATCGTGCCGCAATTCATGCCGAAAATCGGCCGTCGCCGATCCATGGTCTCGTGCAGGGTCGCGAGCATCGTCCCGTCGCCGCCGAGGACGACCAGGATATCCGCCTTGGTGGGATCGCCGGCGCCATAGCGTTTCGTCAGTTCGGCGAAGGCGCTGCGGGCTTCGGGCGAGGGACCGGCGACGAAGGCGATGCGATCGGCAGTCATGATGCGAAGGATCAGCCCCCGGTGACGCTCATATGCCGGGCGACGGCAGGTTCGCTCCGGCGGCGGTCGATGATGAAATCGTGGCCCTTCGGTTTGCGGGCGATCGCTTCGCGGATCGCGGCGATCAAAGTCGCATCGTCGGCGCCTTCGCGTAAGGGTCGGCGGAGATCGGCGGCATCGTCCTGGCCGAGGCACATATAGAGCGTGCCGGTGCAGGTGAGGCGCACGCGATTGCAGGATTCGCAGAAATTATGTGTCAGCGGCGTGATGAAGCCGATGCGCTGCCCGGTTTCCGCAATTCGCACGTAGCGCGCCGGTCCGCCGGTTCGATGATCGCTTTCCTGCAAGGTCCAGCGTCGCGCGAGATGCGCGCGCAGCAGCGAGATCGGGTAGAATTGATCGAGGCGATTCTCACCGCCGATATCGCCCATCGGCATGACTTCGATGAAGGTAAGATCGTATCCGGCCGTCGCGCAGAATTCGACGAGATCGTAAAATTCGTCGTCATTGACGCTGCGCAAGGCGACCGTGTTGATCTTAACGGCGAGCCCCGCCGCCTTGGCGGCGGCAAGGCCGGCCAGCACCGTCTCGATCCGACCCCAGCGCGTGATGCGGCGGAATTTTTCCGCCTGCAGCGAATCGATCGAGACGTTGATGCGGCGGATGCCGGCGGCAGCCAGGGCGGTTGCATGCTTTTCGAGCTGCGAACCGTTGGTGGTGAGCGTCAATTCCTCGAGCGCGCCGCTCTTGAGATGGCGCGAGAGCGAGCCGATCAGGCGCAGAATGTCGCGGCGCACCAGCGGCTCGCCGCCCGTTAAACGCAGCTTGCGCGTCCCCAGGGCGACGAAGGCGCTGGCGAGGCGGTCGAGCTCTTCCAGGCTGAGGATTTCCGCCTTGGGCAGGAAGGTCATATCCTCCGCCATGCAATAGACGCAGCGAAAATCGCAGCGATCCGTTACCGAAACGCGCAGATAGGAAATACGCCGGCCGAAGGGATCGACCAGGGGCGGCGGGGATGCGGAAGCGGCGAGGGTTGACATGAGCGGAATATAGGTTGCCGGCTTCGCCTTGTCTTCCCTATTGTCTCTGGGGTTTTGACGAGGCGGACGATATGGCGACCCATCAACTCGAAATCGGGGATCCGATGCCGGCCCTGGCCTTGGGCACTTTGGCCGGCGGCGAAATCGATTTGCGCTCCGATACCCTGGCGGGGCATCCGATCGGGCTCGTCTTGATCGCGTCCGGCGGCCATCCTCCGGCCGGGGTGGAGGGCTTGGCCCGAAGCCTCAAGGATGCCGATGGCCACGGCTTTGCGATCGCCGAGCGGGGGTCGAACCTTGCCGGGCTCGCCGATCTCGCCGATCCCGAGGGCCGCCTCCGCGCGGCCTATGGCGCCGCCGAGGAAAGCCGAATCCTGATCGTCGCGCCGAACGGGCATGTCGCCGGAGTTTTCGTCGGATCGGGCGCGGCGCGGGAGGCTGCTGACCTGGTCGATCGCCTGGCCGCCGCAAGGCGGACGATCGTCCCGCCGCCGCATCCTCCCGTCTTGATCCTTCCCGATGTTCTTTCGGCGGCGGATTGTCAGCGCCTGATGGCGATTTTCGCGCTGCAAGGTCAGCGTTTCGTCGAACCCGGCCATAGCAAGGCCGAGGAGGCCGCGCTACGCGAAAGCAAGGCCGATTACAAGATGCGGATTCCCGAATACGGCCGCAAGGATCGTATCGATCACTGGATTCAAAATCCCGAGACCAATGCCTTGATCGACGACCGCCTGCGCCGGCGCCTTTTCCCCGAGATCGAGAAATGCTTCCAATACCGCATCACCCGGCGCGAGACCTATCGGATCGGCCGCTACGAAGGGGAGCGCGGCGGGGAATCGCATGGCCATCGCGACAATACCAAACCGAATGTCGCGCATCGCCGTTTCGCCTGTTCGATCAATCTCAACACGCCCGATTTCGCCGGCGGCGAGATTCGCTTTCCCGAATTCGGCGATCAGCGCTATCGCCCGGAAACGGGCGCCGCCATCGTCTTTTCCTGTTCTCTCCTGCACGAGCCCTTGCAGGTGACGGCGGGCGAGCGTTTCGTCCTGCTCGCCTTCCTCTTTGGAGATAGGTGAAAAACCCTTGTAACCCACCTGATTTCAAGGAATAATCCGAATTTCGCAGCGCAACATAACCGATCGACGCGATCCCCATGCCGACCGCCAATGAAATCCGCCGAGTCTTCCTGGATTATTTCCGCCGCGAGGGCCACGAGATCGTCGCCTCGAGCCCGCTCGTGCCGCGCAACGATCCGACGCTGATGTTCGCCAATTCCGGCATGGTGCAATTCAAGAACGTCTTCACCGGCCAGGAAAAGCGCGATTACCGGCGGGCGGCGACGGCGCAAAAATGCGTGCGCGCCGGGGGCAAGCATAACGATCTCGAAAATGTCGGCTACACCGCGCGCCATCATACCTTCTTCGAGATGCTGGGCAATTTTTCCTTCGGCGATTATTTCAAGGAACGCGCGATCGATCTCGCCTGGCGCCTCGTGACGCGGGAATACGGATTGCCCGCGGACCGCCTCTGCGTCACGGTTTTCGTCGATGACGACGACGCCTTCGCGCTTTGGAAGAAAATCGCCGGCCTCTCGGATTCGCGCATCATCCGTATCGCCACTTCGGACAATTTCTGGGCCATGGGCGATACCGGGCCGTGCGGTCCCTGTTCGGAAATCTTTTACGATCATGGGCCGGGCATCGCGGGCGGCCCGCCGGGTTCGCCCGAAGCCGATGGCGATCGTTTCATCGAAATCTGGAATCTCGTCTTCATGCAATTCGAGCAGGTGACGAAGCAGGAGCGCGTCGCCCTCCCCAAACCCTCGATCGATACCGGCATGGGGCTGGAACGCTTGGCCGCGATCCTTCAGGGCCATCACGACAATTACGATATCGATCTGATGCGCGCCTTGATCGAGGCCTCGGCCGAATTCAGCCGTACCGATCCCGATGGCGCGCTCAAAGTCAGCCATCGCGTCATCGCCGACCATTTGCGCTCCAGCGCCTTCCTGATCGCCGACGGCGTCATGCCGACCAATGAGGGGCGGGGCTATGTTCTCCGCCGCATCATGCGCCGCGCCATGCGCCATGCCCATAAGCTCGGCTGCCGCGAGCCTTTGCTCTGGCGGCTCGCCCCGGTGCTGGGGCGCGAGATGGGGCAGGCCTATCCCGAACTCTTGCGCGCCGAAAGCGTCATCGTCGAAACTTTGCGCCTTGAGGAAGAACGCTTCAAGCAGACGCTCGATCGCGGCTTGAAATTGCTCGACGAGGAGACGGGGCGCCTCGGCGCGAGCGAGAAATTATCCGGCGAAATCGCGTTCCGGCTTTACGACACGTTCGGTTTTCCGCTCGATCTCACGCAAGATATCCTCAAGGGCCAGAACCGCGCCGTGGACGAGGCCGGCTTCGCCGCGGCGATGGAGCGCCAGCGCGAAATCGCGCGCAAGGCGTGGTCGGGATCGGGCGAAGCGGCGACCGAGCGCATCTGGTTTTCCTTGCGCGATCGCCTCGGCGCCACCGAATTTCTCGGCTATGTCGCGGAGAAGGCCGAGGGGCAGATTCTCGCTCTCGTCAAGGACGGCGTCGAGGTGGAGGCGGCGGAAGCCGGCGATCGTATCGCCCTCATTCTTAATCAAACACCCTTCTATGGAGAATCGGGCGGGCAGATGGGCGATAGCGGCCGCCTCATGGCCGCCAATGGCGCCGAGATCGCGATTGCCGATACCGAGAAAAAACTCGGCGATCTCCACGTCCATATCGGCGAAGTGACGAAGGGTCGGATCGCGCGTGGCGATGCCGTCGAGGCCGCGATCGATGCCGAGCGCCGCGCGGGGCTGCGCGCGCATCATTCGGCGACTCATCTGCTGCACGAATCCTTGCGGCGGCGTTTGGGGGCGCATGTGACGCAGAAGGGTTCGCTGGTCGCGCCGGATCGCCTGCGTTTCGATTTCTCGCATGGCCGGGCCATCGCGCCCGAGGATCTCGCGGCGATCGAGGCCGAGGTCAATCGCCGCATCCGCCATAACGATGCCGTCGAAACGCGCCTGATGACGCCCGATGCGGCGATCGCGGCCGGGGCCATGGCGCTGTTCGGCGAAAAATATGGCGAGGAAGTGCGCGTTCTCTCGATGGGCGGTCAATTATCGGGCGAGGCACGCGTCTTTTCGACCGAATTATGCGGCGGCACGCATGTCGCGCGATCGGGCGATATCGGATTCTTCAAGATCATCGGCGAAAGCGCGATCGGCGCCGGCTTGCGCCGTATCGAGGCCGTCGCCGGCGCGGCGGCCGAGCGTCATGTCGCCGAATTGCAGCGGCAATTGCTGGCGGCGGCGGAAGCGGCCAAGGCTCTGCCCAGCGAACTCGCCGCGCGGATTCACGTCCTCGCCGAGGAAAAACGGCGCCTCGAACGCGATCTCGTCGAGGCCCGCAAATCCGCGGCCGTGGCGGGGGGCGGGGGCGCCGCGCCGGCGATGAAATCGGTCAACGGCATCAATTGGGTCGGTTTGGTGCTGGCCGAAGTGCCCGCCAAGGAATTGAAGGGCATGGCCGACGAATGGAAAAAGAAAATGGGTTCCGGCATCGTCGCCTTGGTGGCGACGAGCGCGGATAAGGCTTCGCTGGTCGTCGGCGTGACGCCCGACCTCGTCGGGCGCTTCGATGCGGTTCAACTCGTGCGCAAGGGCGCCGAAGCCTTGGGCGGGCAGGGCGGCGGCGGTCGTCCCGATATGGCGCAAGCCGGCGGCCCCGATTCCGCCCGCGCCCCGGCGGCCCTGGCGGCGATCGAGGCAGCTCTGGGCTAGAGTTAACACATTCCCTAATCTTTATGGCGCGATCCGCATCGCCGTGGATACCGATTTCGCCAATGTGACGGCCAGTTGAAGATCGCCCGCGTTCTTGCGGAAACTCATCCTTGCGGCAAGGCCGTGCGGATGATCTCTTTGTAAAGCTCGGGCAAAGCCAGGGAATTAAGGCCGGCGACAGCAAAGCGGCCGATTTCCTTATGCTCAGAACTAATCCGCAAGCCGCGCCAATCCTCGGCTCGGCATCGGTAAGTGACGATCAGCACCGATTTTCCGGCGATCACCTCGAAGAGCCGGGTATCGATCAGATCGGCGATCGCGACCGCCAACCCGGTTTCTTCCGCGATCTCGCGCGCCAAACATTCGCGCAAGGATTCCCCAGCTTCGAGCCTGCCGCCCGGCAATTCCCATTCGTCGCGCTCGTTCTTGAGGAGGAGAATCTCCCCAGCGATGGCGATTACGCCCTTTACGGAAACCGGAAAGCGCGGTTCCGTCACGCCAGCGCCATCTTGCGCTTGAGATTGGCATCGAGCGCGTCGAGGAAAGCCGTCGTCGTCAGCCATTTCTGATCGGGGCCGATCAGAAGCGCCAAATCCTTGGTCATGGCGCCAGATTCCACGGTTTCGACGCAAACCTGTTCCAGCGCTTCGGCGAAACGCTGCAATTCCGGCGTGCCGTCGAATTGGCCGCGATACCAAAGACCGCGCGTCCAGGCATAGATGGAGGCGATGGGATTGGTCGAAGTCGCCTTGCCCTGCTGATGCTCGCGGTAATGGCGCGTGACGGTGCCGTGGGCGGCTTCCGCCTCGACGATCTTCCCGTCTGGCGTGAGCAGGACGGAGGTCATGAGGCCGAGCGAGCCGAAACCTTGCGCGATCGAATCCGATTGCACGTCGCCGTCGTAATTCTTGCAGGCCCAGACGAAGCCGCCCGACCATTTCAGCGCGCAGGCGACCATGTCGTCGATCAGGCGATGCTCGTAGACGAGATTGCGCTTGGCGAATTCCGCCTTGAATTCGCGATCGAAGATTTCCTGAAAGAGATCCTTGAAGCGGCCGTCATAGGTCTTGAGGATCGTATTCTTGGTCGAGAGATAAACCGGCCAGCCGAGGCCAAGACCGTAATTGAAACAGGCGCGCGCGAAGCCGCGAATGGATTCGTCGAGATTATACATGGCGAGCGCGATGCCGCTGCCGGGAAAGGAAAAGACGTCCTTTTCGATCGCCGGCCCGCCGCCCTCGGGTTGGAAGCGGATGGTGAGCTTGCCCTTGCCGGGAATGGCGAAATCGGTCGCGCGATATTGATCGCCGAAAGCGTGACGGCCGACGACAATCGGCGCCGTCCAACCGGGGACGAGGCGCGGCACGTTGCGGCAGAGGATCGGCTGGCGGAAGACGGTGCCGTCCAGGATATTGCGGATGGTGCCGTTGGGCGATTTCCACATCTGCTTCAGGCCGAATTCCTTGACCCGCGCCTCGTCGGGCGTGATGGTCGCGCATTTGACGCCGACGCGATGCTGCTTGATCGCCTCCGCCGCCTCGATCGTCACGCGATCCTCGCTGCGATCCCTGGATTCGATGCCGAGATCGAAATAGCGGAGATCGATATCGAGATAGGGAAGGATCAGCTTCTCGCGAATGAAGCGCCAGATGATGCGGGTCATCTCGTCGCCGTCGAGTTCGACGATCGGATTCTTGACTTTGATCTTGGCCATGGAAATCTCCGCTGTGGAGGTTAGAGGCGATCCGGGCGATCGGGGGCGAGGCTGTCGGCCGGCAAGGCGAGGAGGTCGAAAACGCGGCCGATCGTGGAGGCGACCGAGAAATGGCCGCGCGCGCTGGGCTGGGCGAAGCCATGGGCGATCGCGCTATCGACGAGGTCGATCAGCTTTCGCCAATAACCGGCGACGTCGAGGACGACGACCGGCTTATCGTGCAGGCGCAATTGCCGCCAGGTCACGATCTCGAAAAATTCGTCGAGCGTGCCGAGCCCGCCGGGCAGGATGACGAAACCGTCAGCGGCCTCGAACATCAATCTTTTGCGAGTGTGCATCGAATCGACGACGACCAGCTCGGTGAGGCCCGGATGACCGATTTCGGCCGCCTGGAGATGTTCGGGGATGATGCCGAGGACCTTCCCGCCGCCATCGAGAACGGCATCGGCGACGGCGCCCATGAGGCCGTTGCTGCCCCCGCCATAGACGAGCCGGATGCCGCGTTCGGCCATATGGCGACCGAAGGCTTGGGCGGTGGCGAGGAATTCGGGGTTGGAACCGCGGCCGGAGCCGCAATAGACGCATAGCGACTTAACGATAGACATGGCGGCTTTTCTCATAGGCCGCGCTTGATTGCAAGCCGATAAATTGCGACATTATGGCGAAACCGACAGGCCGAAGGCGGGAGAAAGCCATGACGCGGATGAGCGTGATCGGAGCGGCGGGCGCCGCCTTGCTTCTGGCGGCTTTAGGCCTCGCCTATATCGTCGCGCGCCAGGACAAGGACGAAACGCCGGTCGCGGCGACGGCACCGGCCAGCCCGGAAAGCCCAGCGACGCCGGCCAGCCCCGCGACAACCGTTCCGGCGACGCCCGCTACTTCGGCGACGACCGAGGCTGCCGTTCCCCCGGCGACGGGCGACGAAGTGGGAACCGAAATCGCCGCCAATCCCGAGGCTCGACCCAGCAATGCGGTTCTGCCGAGCTTCGATGTGGTCCGCGTCAATCCCAATGGCGATGCCGTCTTTGCCGGACGTGCGGCGCGGGGGTTTACCGTTACGCTGCTTGATAACGGCCAGCCGATCGGCCAAGCCATCGCCGACGATCGCGGCGAATGGGTGCTGTTGCCCGATGGCGCGCTGGCGCCGGGCCGGCACGAATTTACGCTCACGGCGACCCTGACCGGAGTCCCTCAGGTTTTCGCTTCCGAAAAAATGGTCATCGTCGTCGTGCCCAATCCGGCTCAGGATATCGCCGGCGCGCCGGCCGCGGCGCCAGCCGGCCCCTTGGCGATCGAAGTGCCGATGACGGGGGAGGGAGCGACCCGCGTCCTCGCCGCGCCGGGCGGTCTTGCCGATGCGGCGACGGCGCCCAGTCTCGACGCCGTCGATTTCGACGCCGATGGCACAATCCATCTCTCCGGTCGCGCGCCGGCCAAGGCCGAGCTGCGCCTTTATCTCGACGGCGCGCTGATCGGCGCGATCACGGCCGACGAGACCGGCGCCTGGAGCTTCGCGCCGACCTCGCCTTTCGGCGAGGGCAAGCACGAATTGCGCATCGACATGGTCGATTCGACCGGCAAGGTTCTGGCGCGGATCGCGCAACCCATGGAACAGCCGAGCGGCGCGGCGTTGGCCGGCGCGGGCGCCGATACCTTCATCGTCCAACCCGGCAATTCGCTCTGGCGCATCGCGCGCCACGTTTATGGCGAGGGTGTGCGCTACACGCTGATCTACGAAGCCAATAAGGAAGCGATCCGCGATCCCGATCTCATCTATCCCGGCCAGGTTTTCCAATTGCCCCAGGCGAACTGAGCCATGAATTTCCTCGACCGATTGGCCATCCATCGCGAGGGCTGGCGGTTCATCGCGGCTTTCGCCGTGGCGAGCCTGCTGCTCGGCTGGTTGTGGTCGCCGCTCGGCGTCCTGGGCGCCCTGCTGACGGCTTGGTGCGCCTATTTCTTCCGCGATCCGCCGCGCCAGATTCCGATCCGCGCCGATCTCGTCCTCGCTCCGGCCGATGGCATCGTGCAATCGATTCAGCCCGCCGTTCCGCCGCTCGAAATCGGCCTCGATCAGCGACCCCGCATCCGCGTCAGCATTTTCATGAGCGTCTTCGATGTGCATATCAATCGCGCGCCCGTCGATGCGGCGGTGATCGCCGCCGCCTATCGGCCGGGGAAATTCCTGAACGCCTCCCTCGACAAGGCGAGCGACGAGAACGAGCGTCAATCGCTGCATCTCCGTAGCGAGGACGGGCACGATTTCTGCGTCGTGCAGATCGCCGGACTGATCGCCCGGCGCATTCTGTGCGAGGCCAAACCCGGCGATCGCTTGCGGGCCGGCGCGCGCTTCGGCCTCATTCGCTTCGGCAGTCGGGTCGATCTTTATCTGCCCGACGGCATCGCGCCGCTGGTCGCTATCGGCCAGCGCATGGTCGGGGGCGAAACCGTGATCGCCGATCTCAGATCGGAAGAACCGGCGCGGCTGGCGGAGGAGAGATGACATGAAACGCGGCGATCTCCGATTGCGCGATCATTCGATCAATCGGCTCATCCCCAATATCCTGACGCTGATGGCGCTTTGCGCGGGGCTGACGGGAATCCGTTTCGCGCTCGCCGAGCGGTGGGAACATGCGATTCTCGCCATCCTGATCGCGGCGGCCTTCGATGCGCTCGACGGACGTATCGCGCGCTTGCTCGATTCCTCCAGCAAATTCGGCGCCGAACTCGATTCCTTGAGCGATTTCGTCAGTTTCGGAATCGCGCCGCCGACCATTCTTTTCCTTTGGACCTTGCAAGACGTGAAAGGTATCGGCTGGGGGTTGACCCTGTTGTTCGCGGCTTGCATGGCGCTGCGGCTCGCGCGCTTCAATACCAAGATCGACAATACCGATCTTCCCGCCTGGACGGGGCGTTTCTTCACCGGCGTTCCGGCGCCGGCCGGGGCGGGACTCGTGCTGATGCCGTTGATCGCCTGGGTCGAATGGCAAGCGCCGATCCTGCGCCATCCCGCTTTGGTCGGCCTCGTCGTGATCGCGATCGCCGGGCTGCTCGTCAGCCGCTGGCCGACCTTTTCCTTCAAGCGCGTGAAGGTGCCGCAGCATCTCGTGCTTCCGACCATGATCGCCGTCGCGATTTTCCTATCGCTGATCCTGAGCGAGCCTTGGCTGACTTTGCTCGGGACCCTCGCGCTTTATCTTGCCAGCTTGCCTTTCGCCTATCGCGCGCATCGGCGCCTGCAATCGGCACCGCCCGCCGCGCCGGAAATGGCGCCGGCCGAAGGCGACGAATCGGCCTGACCCCGTCCGGTTCGGCGATTCCGCGCCATGTTCGATCGCCGCCTCCGCCAGTATTGCGACCCGCCGCTCGATCGCTTCGCCGCGATCCTCGCGGCGCGCGGCTGGCCGGCGGATGGCTTGACTTGGGCGGGCTTCGCGCTCGGCCTCCTCGCCATGCTGGCGATCGCCAATGCGGCTTACCTATGCGGCCTCGCGTTCTTTCTCGGCAATCGCCTGCTCGATGGCCTCGATGGCGCCGTGGCGCGCGCCGGGCGCGCCTTCGGCCGCGGCCCCAGCGATCGCGGCGCCTATCTCGATATCCTGCTCGATTTTCTCATCTATGCGGGCTTCGTCTTCGCCTTCGCTTGGGCGGTGCCCGATCGCGGGCTTGCCGCCGCTTTCCTGATCTTCAGCTTCGTCGGCACGGGGGCGAGCTTTCTCGCTTTCGCCGTTTTCGCGCCCGCGCGCGATGCCAAGAAAGGCTTCGCTCATCTCGGCGGTTTGACCGAAGGCGGCGAGACGATCGCGGTTTTTATACTCTTCTGCCTCTTCCCGGAGAGTTTCGCGACGATCGCCTGGATCTTCGGCGGCTTATGCTGGCTGACGACTTTCGGGCGCCTGCGCGCGGCCTTGCGGCTTTTGCCGCCAGCGCGATAGGCGATCGCGCAGCCAGCCCTCGATCGCCAGCGCGCAAGGCGTGAAGATCAAGGTCAAGGGCGAGGCGAAGAGAACGCCGAAGGCGATGGCGGTCGCCAATTGCGTCCACCATTGCGTCGAAGGCGCGCCGATCGTCAGGCTGCGTTCGATGAAGTCGATATTGAGACCGAAAATCATCGGCAACAGGCCGAGCACGGTGGTGAGCTTGGTCAGAATGACGGGACGCAGGCGCTGCACGCCGGTCACCAGCAAAGCGAGCCGGCGATCGCCGATCGCCTTTTGCAAATGCTGATAGGTATCGATGAAGACGATGTTGTTATTGACGATGATGCCGGAAAGGGCGATGACGCCGATCCCGCTCATGACGATGCCGAAAGGCTGGCCCATGATCATGAGGCCGAGCATGACGCCGATCGTCGACATGACGATGGCGCTCAAGACCAGCATCATGCGGAAGAAGCTGTTGAATTGCAGCAGCAGGATGAGCGCGATCAGGAATAAAGTGACGGAAAAGGCGCCCATCAGGAATTGCCCGGTTTCCTGCTGATCCTCGTTCTCGCCGCGGAATTTGACGACAATATCGGGGTCGATCCCGGCTTTCCCAAGCCAGTCGCGGATTTCCTGCAATTTCGTATCCGGCAGAACGCCCGGCGCCACATCGGCCTTGATATTGATGACGCGCTCGCCATCGACCCGGCGCAGCAAGCCTTGCCGTTCGGTCGCTTGGCGAGTCATGAAATTGCTCAAGGGCACGATCCCCTCGCGCGTCGGCAAGCGCAATTGATCGATCTCGCTGATGGTGCGGGTCTGGGTCGGGAAGCGCGCGACGATGTCGATTTCGTCGTCGGCCCAATCCGGTCGGTAATCGCCGAATTTGAGGCCGCGCGTCACCATCTGGATCAAACTGCCGACCGAGGTCACGTCGACGCCGTATTTCGCGGCCTCGGCGCGGTCGATCCCCAATCGCCATTCGATGCCGGGGACGGGAAGCGAATCCTCGATCGAGACAAGGCCGGGCAGGCTTTCGAGATGTTGCCGGATGCGCAAAGCGGCTTCGCCGAGGCGCGCGTAATCCGGCCCGCTCAGTTGCAATTGGATCGGCTTGCCGCCGGGCGGGCCGGGCTCGTTCTTGCGCGTTTCGACGACGATGCCGGGCAATTGCCGGGTCTTCCGTTCAAGATCGGCGAGGATGGCCTCGGCCTTGCGGCGTTCCTGCCAATCTGCGAATTCCAGACTGATAAAGCCGATGACGTCGTCGGTCATCTCCTCGCCCTGGGATTGGCCGCCATCGCCGGCCAAGGCGACGGAGTAGATGGTCTTGAATTCGTGTTTTTCGGCTTGCAGGTCGAGGACGATGCGCTCGACCGATTTCACGATTCCGTCGCGCTCGCTGATGGAAAGATTGCCGCGCGCATGGATCTGCAATTGCGCGGTATCGGGTTCGATGGTCGGGAAAAATTCGACCCCGGCATTGTGCTTGGCGTAGAAAAAGAAGGTGGCGATAAGGATGCCGATGCCGGCAAGCACGACGAGCAGCGGCGCTTTCAACGCTTGCCGCAGAAGCCCAAGATAGAAGCGATCGAAGCCCCGCGCGCGCGCCAATTGCTCTTCCGGCGACAAGCGTTCGGCGGCGAGGCTTTCCATCGCCTCGCCATTCGGCTTGCCGATGAGCGCGCCGATCGCCGGGATGAAGACGAGCGCCATGGCGAGCGAGGCGGTGAGCGTCGCCGTCAAGGTCAGCGGCAGATATTTCATGAATCCGCCGACGACGCCCGGCCAGAAGGCCATGGGCAGAAAAGCGGCGATGATCGTGGCGATCGAGGAAAAGATCGGCCAGGCCATGAGCCGCGTCGCATCGGCATAGGCTTGAGCGCGATCGGCGCCGTCGAGCATGCGTCGATCGGCGTATTCGACCAGAATGATGGCGCCGTCGACGAGCAATCCGGTCGCCATGATCAAGCTGAAAAGGACGACGATATTGATGGTGACGCCGAAAAAGCCGAGCGCCAGGATGCCGATCAGGAACGAGCCCGGCACCGCCGAGCCGACGATCAAGCCACCGCGCAGACCCAGCGACGCGACGATGACGATCATCACCAGAATGATGGTCAGCAGCAAGCCGTTCAGCAATTCGTTCAGCATATCGCGAATTTGCTGCGATTGATCCTGGGAGAAGGTGACCTTCACTTGCGGCGGCCAGAAGGCCTGCTCGGCGGCGACGGCCTTGCGCACTTCGGCGATGGTCTCGATGATATTGGTGCCGCTGCGCTTCGAGACTTCGAGGCCGATCGCCGGCAGGCCGTCGATTCGCGCAATGGAATTTGCGTCCTTGAAACTCTGACGCAGGGTGGCGATGTCGCGCACGCGCACGACGGTATCGCCCTTCACCTTGAGCGGCATGTCGAGAATATCGTCGGCGGTTTCGAACAGGCCGGGAACCTTGATGGCGAAGCGCCCCTGACCGGTATCGAGCGTGCCGGCGGCGACGAGGCGATTGGAGCGACCGACGAGCAAGGCGATATCGTCGAAGACGAGGCCGTAGCTTTCGAGGCGCAAGGGGTCGATCACCAATTCGACCAGAGAATCGCGCTTGCCGGTCAGGCGCGCTTCGAGGACATTGCCGATCGCCTCGACGCGATCCTGCAGCCGCTCGGCGAGGCGCATCAGCGTACGTTCCGGCACATCGCCCGATAGCGTGACGACGACGACGGGGAAGAGGCTGAAATTGACCTCGTGCACGGTCGGTTCGTCGGCATCCTCGGGCAAATCGCGCTTGACGAGGTCGATTTCGGCGCGGACATCGTCGAGCGCCTTGGCGATATCGTAGCCGGCCTGGAATTCCAGGATCGTGCTGGCGCCGCCGAGATAGGCGAGAGAGCGCATTTCCTTGACGCCCTCGATGGCGCGCAGACGCTGCTCGATCGGGCGCGCCAGCAATCGCTCGGAATCGTCGGGCGAAATTCCTTCGAGCCCCGTCAGGACATAGACGATGGGAATCTGCACGTCGGGCGAGGATTCCTTGGGCATCTGAATATAAGCGATTATGCCCATGACCAGCAGCACGCTGAGCAAGGCGAGCACGACGCGCTTGCCGGCGAGAATGGCGGTGACGAAGGCGCGCATGGGTTTGCGTTCCGAGCGGCGATCGTTCAGGGAACGATCGCTTGCGCGCGCACGCGCTGGCCGGCCTTGACGAATTCCTGGCCGCGCACGATCAGGCGCAAGCGATCGGGCAGGCCGGCAACCCAGAGCCCCTCGGCATCCTCGCCGAGAATATCGATCGCGTGGAAGACGACGGTTCCGTCATCGGCAACGGATTTGACGCCGATCGCGCCGTCCTCGGCCAAGGTCAGGATCGCCGGCGAAATACGATGCGCCGGTCGTTCCTCGATCGGGATCGAGATTTCCGCCGATATCCCTTGCCGGACCGCATAATCGGGATTGGCGGCGGCGATTTCGATGCGGAAGGTCCGGGTCGTTTCCTCGGCGGTCGCGGCGATGAAACGCACCTTGCCGGTGATTTCGCGACCATCGATCAACCGGGCGCTGGCGGTATCGCCGATCTTCAGTCTCCCCAAATCCTGCTCGGCGACGCTGCCGACCAGCAGAATGGGATCGAGATCGACGATGGTGGCGATGGGCGTCCCGATCTGCAAGTAAGAGCCGCGCTCGGCCGGGCGTTGATCGAGAATCCCGTCGATCGGCGCTTGCACCGTCAGATGCGCGATCTCGACCTCCATGCCGGTCAATTCGGCTTCGGCCAAGGCGAGCTTGGCCCGAAGATCGGCCATGTTGAGTTTCGGCGTATAGCCCTTGGCTTCTAGGGCGGCCGAGGCTTTGAGTTCGGCCTGGCGCTGGGCAAGGAGCGCTTTCGCTTCGGCGAGGCGCGCCTCGCGATCGGCGCCGTCGATCCGTAGGATGGGATCGCCGGTTTTCACCGGCAGGCCTTTTTCGGCGAAAATTTCCTCGATCCGACCGGAGGTTTCGGCGCTGACGACGACCATGCGGTCAGCCTCGGTGCGGCCGCGCAAGGTGAGCGCGCGCGAACGGATCTGCGCGACGGATTCGAAGATCCCCACTAACGGCGTTTCCGCGGCGCTTTCGGGCGAAGCCGGTGCCGACGCGGCATCGCCGGCGGACGGCATGGCCGCCGCTTCGCCGTTGGCGCTCTTTTCGCCGGACGGGAAAAGATAGCCCGAGCCGATCCAAGCCAGGGTCGCCAGAGCGATGGCGCCGGCAATGAGGTAGGAAGTTTTCATCTTCGCTCGATCGTCAGTTAGCGGGGTTGCGCGTCACGGTTTCCGGTGGCTTGGCCGGCAGAGCGGAAATGGGCGCTGCGATGCGCCGATTCCAGCCCGTCGGCGCGGATTATCCCCAGGCGTATGGGAATGGCAAGCCGCGAGAGGCCGGCTTTTTGCATAGCCGATCCTTCTTTCGGCAGGGCTCAGGCGCGGCGGCTGTAATGGGCGTCGATCGTTCGCACCAAATCTTCCAGCTTCTGCCGGTCGCCGATATAGAGATTGCGGCCTTTCCGGCGCAGCAAGCCGCTGGGGTAAAGCTGGCTGATGGCGCGATTTACCGTTTCGCGGCTGGTGCTGGTCAGGCTGGCGATATCCTGCATGGGCGGCATGGGGGCGATGACCCAGAGATTGGGCGTGGCGGCATCGGGCCTGGCCATGCGCAGCAACTCGCAATAGACGCGCTGCGCGGCGGGGAGCGTCGAGATTTCCAGGATGCGCAAATCGCCAAGACGGATGAGCTTCGCCAAGCGCAGCAGCAATTGATAACCGACTTCGGCCTTGCCGCGCACCAATTCGAGGAAGACATCGTGCGGCATGACGCATAATTCGGATTCGGTCAAAGCGGTGACGCTGGCCGAGCGGGGCTGCTCGTCGATCGCCGCCAATTCGCCGAAGAATTCGCCGGGATGAAGAATGGCCAAGGTCACATCCTTGCCCGAAGGCGAAAAGGTGACGACGGCCAATTGTCCCTTGGTCAGGAAGAAAACCTCGCGGGAATTCGCGCCTTTATCGAGGATTACCGAATCGGGATCGTAGCTCCGCCACCGGCATTTCCCTTCGATGGCGCGCAATTCGCCTTCGCCGATACTGGCAAGCAGGGGGATCGAACGCAGACTTCGCCCGGCCGGATGCAAGGAACTGGTCATGGCGGCATCATAATCGGTTTTTCGGCCCGGGCCAATCGCCTAAGCCGCAATCCGGGAAATGGCCGTCGCGGCCGATTATTTTCGGCGCGCGGGGAAAAGATAATAAGCGATCGCCAGAGCCTGCAGGCCGAGCAGCAAGGCGAAAGCCCAGCGATAGGCATCCGCCGCGGCGAGAGCGAAATCCGCGATGAGGCGATCGAGCAGCCAACCCAGCCCCGATTGGAAAACCGCCGAGGCGAAGAAGAGCAGCAGATTGGCGGCCGATTGCGCGCGCCCCGCGAGAGCGCGCCCGAAATGGGCGGCGAGCGTCGCATAGCCGAGATTGGCGATCTGTCCGGCCGCGCCGAAAACGATCCAGATCGCGCTCGGCGGCCAGGGCCAATCCAGAACGAGCGCGACTTGAGCGAGGGCGAAGGGAAGAAAGCCGCCAAGAACGATCATCGGCAAGGCGATGCCGAAACGTTGCAGGCGATCGGCCAGGAATCCGGTGGCAACGGCGCCGATGGCGAAGGCCCAGGCCATGATCAGCATCTCGCCGGCGGCATGTGCGGGATCGAGCCCCGCGACATCGCTCAGCCACCGGATCGCCCAAAGCGATTGCATGGCGATGAAGGTGCCCGAAACCGTCGCCACCATCAGGGCGATCCGCCAGAAAACGGGATCGGCGAAGATGCGCGCATAACCGTCGGCCGAGGTTCCCGCATCCTTCCGATCCGTAGCCGTCGGCGCGGATTTCGGCACCAGCAGAAGAATCAGCAGCGCAATGCCCGCCGTCATCGCCGCCATGCCGAGAAACATCCTGCGCCAGCCGATCAGCGCCGCCAATTCGTAGGCGGGAGCCGTGCCGGCGGCGAAGCCGAGCGCGCCGCAGGCAAGCACCAGCGAATTGCCGAGCGCCAAGCGTTCGACCGGCAGCCAAAGCGCATTGGCCTTGAAGGCCGCCATCAGCCCGGCGCAAAGCCCCCATCCGATCAAGGCGCGCGCCAGGATGAGGCCGGGAACGGAATGAGCGAGAGCGAAGCCGATGGCGCCCAAGGCCGCGAGCGTCAAGAGGCCGGCCTGAACGCGGCGCGGGCCGAAGCGATCGAGCAGCAGGCCGAGCGGCAGTTGAAACGCCATGAAGGCATAGAGATAAGCCGAAGTGAGCAAGCCGAGCTGCGTGTTGTCGAGCCCGAATTCCGCGATCAGCGATGGGGCGATCGCGCCGTTGACGACGCGAAAGAGGTAAGAGGCGAAATAGCCGGCGGCAAAGGGCGCAAGCGCGGCGAGCAAAGGGAGAAGGCGCGCCTTGCGCCGATTTTCGTTCATGCCCCGCCCACGGGAATCCGGCTCATGCGGCGCTGATCGTAAAAGGAACTGGCGGCAACCGCAGCGATCACCAGCGCGCCGCCATAGAGGGCCGCCCAGCCCGGATTTTCCCCGGCGAAGAGAAAGACCCACAGGCTGCCGAGGACCGTTTCCAGCAGGGCCAGCAAGGTCGTCTGCGCCGCCGGCACATGACGCGCGCCGATGGTGAAGCAAATGAGTCCGCAGCCCAATTGCACAGCGCCGAAGAGAAACATGTAGACGAGATCGGCGGCGCCGGCGGCCCAGGTATCGGCGAGAGCGAAGCCGATCAGGCTCATGACGGCGGCGGCGAGGCAACAAGCCGGCGTCATGCGGATATGGCGATAGCGCCGCGTGGTCACGGTCGCGAGCGCGAAGACGCTGGCGATCATGCCGGAAAGCAGAATGCCGAGGAGATCGTTCCCGCGCGCCTCGCCGACCATCAGCAGGATGCCGCATAAGGCGGCGCCCATCGCCAAGGCGCGCGGCCAGCCGATCGGCTCGCGCATCCAGAACCAGGCGACGATGCCGGCGATCAGCGGCGAGGTCGCTTGCACCGTCAGAATGAGGGCGACGCTGGCATGCTGCAGGGCAATGACGAAACCGGTCGAGGCGGCGGCGAAGCAGGCGGCGACGGTCAAGCCCGGCAGCCCCAGATCGCGAAAGAGCCGCCAGGTTCCGCGCCCATCGCGCAGCAGGAGAAAGACGAGCAGGGTGAGGAAGGCGGCAAGACCGCGCCAGGCGATAATGGTCCAGGGGCCAGCTTCGATCTGGCGGGCGATGAGGCCGCCCGAACTCCAGAACGTGGCGGCCAGCAGGACCAGCAGAACGCCGCGGCGATGGGCCTTAGCCTCGATATCCGTCATGGATGCTCCCCCAAAGCGGCGCGAGCATATCAGAGCGCCGCCCCTCGGAAATGGGGAATCCGGCTCGGCATAGCGGCCATGCGGGAAAGTCGGATCGCGGACGCGATCGGTTCTCCGGCCGCGGCGAATCGATTACAGTCCTACGCTCTCGATGCGCTTCGGATCGGTCTCTCTTATGTTTTCGGCGCTCGCGTCTTTCGGTCTTGCCGTTGCCGTTCTGGCGACCTCCTTTCTCTCCGGCATTTTCGGCATGTTGGGCGGGCTCATCCTCATGGGCTTGCTGCTCGCCATCCTGCCGGTGCCGGCGGCGATGGCGCTCCATGCCGTGACGCAGATGGCCTCGAACGGTTGGCGCGCGCTTTTATGGCTGCGTTATGTGCGCGGGTCGGTTTTGCCGCTCTATCTGCTGGGATCGCTGCTGGCCTTCGCGATCTTAGCCTGGGCCGCCTTATCGCCACCCAAGGCGGCGGTTTATCTCGCCTTGGGCGGGGTGCCGTTTCTCGCCGTGCTGGCGCCCGCGCGCTGGGCGCCCGATATCCGCCGGCCCTTCGCGCCGCTCGTTCTCGGCTTCCTCGTCATGGCGCTGCATGTCATGGCGGGCGTTTCGGGCGCGGTTCTCGATGTCTTTTTCGTCCGCACCGATCTCGACCGTCGGCAGATCGTGGCGACCAAGGCCATGACCCAGACGATCGGCCATTTGCTGAAATTCGTCTATTTCACGGGATTTGCGATAGCCGCGCCGAGCGAAGGGGCAGGATCGATCCCGCTTTTCGTTTATGGCCTTGCCATCGCCGCGGCGATCATCGGCACGTCTTCGGCTCGGTTCGTTCTCGAAGGCATGTCCAATCGCGCGTTCCAGATCTGGTCGCGCCGGCTCGTTCTCGTGATCGGCGGCGTTTATCTGCTGCGCGGTTTGCAACTGGCTTGGGCGTGATATCCTGACTTTCCAGCGACTCGGAGGTAACGGATGAATCCGCATCGCGGCGGCGGTTTTATCGCCCTGGTTACGGCTTTCGTTTTGGCCGGTTGTGCCTTTTCTCCCGCTCCTCAGGGGTCGGCGGCCAATGCGGAAGGCGGCGCGGCCCCGGCGACTAGCGGAACCGCCCTGTTGCCGAAGCCCGATTTCTTGTCGCTCGACCAGAAGACTTGTCCCGGCCAAGCGCCCGATTTCCCGACTTGGATCGCGCAATTCCAATCCTATGCCCATCATCAGGGCCACGATGCGCAAGTCATCGCCCAGGCTTTCGCCGATACGCGCGAGAATCCGGAAATCCGCGATCGCGCCAAGGCACAGCCGGAATTCGTGACGCCGATCTGGACCTATATGGAGCGCGCGGCTTCGGGCGCGCGGGTCAAGAAAGGGCAAGAGCGTTTGGCCGCCCACGGCGCCTTGCTCGGCGAGATCGAGCGCGATTTCGGCACCGATGCCGGAATCCTGATCGGCATCTGGGGCATCGAAACCGATTTCGGCGATAATTTCGGCGATATCGACGTCTTCACGGCGCTCGGCAATATCGGCTACGGCACCAAGCGCAAGGATTTCGCCTGCCGGGAATTGCTGGCGGCCCTTACCATCGTCGAGCGCGGTCATATCCCGCCCGAACGCATGATCGGGTCCTGGGCGGGGGCCATGGGCCATAGCCAATTTCTGCCGTCGAATTATCTGAGCCTAGGCATCGATCGCGATCGATCGGGCGATGTCGATCTCTGGGGATCGCTGCCCGATGTCTTCGCCTCGACCGCCAATCATCTCGTCAAGGACGGCTGGCAACGGGGCATTCCCTGGGGCTTCGAGGTCAAGCTGCCGGCCAATTTCCGCTACGACGAGGCCGAGATCGATATCGAAAAGCCGATCGCCCATTGGCAGAAGCGCGGCGTGCGGCGCATCGACGGATCGCCCTTGCCAGCGCTGCCCGGCGGGATTTCGATCCTGCTCCCCGCCGGCTATCGCGGCCCGGCCTTCCTGATCACGGGGAATTTCCGCACGCTGCTCAAATACAATTTCTCGACTTCCTATGCCTTGAGCGTCGGCATGATCGCCCAGCGCGTCATGGGCGGTCCCGATATTCGCGGCCGCTGGCCGGAAAGCGAGCCACCGCTTTCGCTCGCCGAGCGGGTCGAAATACAAAACTTCCTAATCGCGCGCGGCTATCTCGCGGGCGAGGCGGATGGCGTGATCGGCCTCAAAACCCGCAAGGCCCTTCGGCTCTTCCAGCACGAAATCGGCTGGCCCGAAGACGGTTTTCCGACTTCCCTGCTGCTCGCCGCCATGCGCAAGGCGGGCTAATTTGCCGCCATCTTTAGCGGATGTTTTGTAGACGTATAGATGTCAGCCGGTCCCACGTACAAGATTTTAACAGTTTCACCGCTAGGCTTTCCTAACCTCAACGGCATAATGCCCGGTGGTCTCGTCGAAATACGTCAGATGCCAGCGCGCGCCTTTGCGCTGAGCAGGAATCCAAGGGTCAGCATCGTCATAGGATATCCCGACGGCCCCGGCTACAATCAGCACGTCAACAACACCGGCGAAGCGGTCGCGCGCCTCGGCTAAATGTTTGATCCGAAGCTTGTTGCCCGGCTTGCGACCCCAAATTTCGATAGGCGCGGCCACCTTACGGGTGTCGAGCATGGGCAGTCCGGCGGAAGTTTTGATTAGCTCATCGCGCCAGATCGCAAGGCATACTCCGGTGTCGTTGCTGGCACTCCAGTCCTGCCGGGGGTTACCGAGGTCATAGCCGAGTTTTTTGAAGGCCTCTGAATATTCCATAGTCACTCCGTTTATTGTTTGTCGCGTCGTTGGTGATCCTGAGCGCCTATTTTAGCAACTTGGCTAGATTTTATAATCCCAACTGTGGGTTAGCGAGCATTGGCATGCACCTATTGCCTCCCATTGTTAGCCCCTGCGGACATGCCGCAAGGCCCCGGCGGGGTTATGCTTTGAGGGCTATATATGTTGCTTTTTAATCGCGCTTATCTATAGTCCCGCCCGATTTAACGCCAAGGGAGACGGATGATGTGGATTTCGCAAGCCTGGGCCCAGGCGGCGGGCGATGCCGCCGGGAGCGGGATCATGGGCACCTTCATGGGGCTGGCCCCGCTGCTTCTGATCTTCGTCGTCTTCTGGTTTTTCCTCATCCGTCCGCAGCAGAAGAAGATGAAGGAGCATCGCGCCATGGTGGCCGCTCTGAAGAAGGGCGATCGCGTCCTCACCAATGGCGGCTTGCTGGGTGTCGTCACGCGTGTCGTCGACGATGCCGAGGCCGAAATCGAGATCGCCCAAGGCGTTCGCGTTCGGGTTCTGCGTCAAGCGGTCAGCGAAATCCTTAATCGGTCGGCTGCCGCCGCGCCGGCCGCGACCGGCAAGAGCGAAGGCGCCAACGAAGGCTGATGCTTTATTTCGCGCGCTGGAAGATCACCCTCATCCTGGCGATTCTCATCGCCGGGGTCTATTTCGCCGCGCCCAATCTCTTTAGCGAGGCGGGGGGCGGGGTTCTTCTCGCGCGCAAGGTCAATCTCGGCCTCGATCTCCAGGGCGGCTCGCATCTGCTCTTCGAGGTCGATACCGAAGCGCTCATCCGCGAAAAGCAGGAGAATCTGGTCGACGAATTGCGCGCCGCCTTGCGCAAGGCGAATATCGGCTATACCGATCTCGGCGTGAAGGGCGAGGCGGTCGGGCTGAAGCTCCGCGATCCCGGCGCGCTCGAAACCGCGCGGCCGCTTCTCAATCAAATCGCCGTCGGCATGGATATGGCGATCGAGGATGGCGGTGCCATTTCCATTCGCTTGACCGAGGCCGGCTTGCGCGAGATCGCCTCCCATGCCGTCGATCAATCGATCGAGATCATCCGTCGGCGCATCGACGAAACCGGCACCAAGGAACCGACCATCATCCGCCAGGGCGAGGATCGCATCGTCGTGCAATTGCCGGGCGTCAAGGATCCGCAGCGCCTCAAGGATATCATCGGCAAGACGGCCAAGATGACCTTCCGCATGGTGGACGAGGCGGCGGAAGCGAATGGCGCCCAGGTTGCGCCGCCGACGGCCGAAATGCTGGAAGTCGTCGCCAAGGACGGAACGCCCGGCAAGCTGATCGTCAATAAGCGGATCATGGTTTCCGGCGAGAATCTGACCGATGCGCAGCAGAGTTTCGAGAACGGTCTTCCCGTCGTCGCCTTCAAATTCGACGGGCCGGGCGGTCGCAAATTCGGCGAGGCGACGTCGCAGAATATCGGCAAGCGCTTCGCCATCGTTCTCGACGGCAAGGTGATCAGCGCGCCCGTGATCCAGAGCGCTATCTTAGGCGGTTCGGGCATCATCACCGGCAGTTTCACGGTCGAGAGCGCGCGCGATCTCGCCTTGCTGTTGCGCGCCGGCGCCTTGCCGGCGCCGCTCACCGTGCTTGAGGAACGCACGGTCGGGGCCGATCTCGGCGCCGATTCGATCGCCGCCGGCAAGCTTGCCTGCATCGTCGCCGTCCTCTTCATCGCCGTGGCCATGCTGGTTCTTTACGGTCTCTTCGGGCTTTTCGCCAATATCGCGCTCGTTCTCAATGCGGCGCTGCTGCTCGGCATCCTATCGCTGATCGAAGCGACGCTGACCCTGCCGGGCATTGCCGGCATCGTGCTGACCCTCGGCATGGCGGTCGATGCCAATGTCCTTATTCTGGAGCGCGTGCGCGAGGAAATGCGTTCCGGCCGTTCCGCCGTGACCGCCATGGAAGCCGGCTATCGCGAGGCGCAGCGGACGATTCTCGATAGCAATCTGACGACGCTGATTTCGACGCTCTTTCTATTCGGCTTCGGCTCCGGCCCGGTCCGGGGCTTCGCGCTGACACTTTCGATCGGCATTCTGACCTCGATCTTCACCTCGGTCTGGGTCACGCGCCTCATGACGTCGATCTGGCTGAAGCGCGTTCGGCCCAAAGCCTTGCCGCTCTGAGGAACGCTCGCCATGTTTAGACCCCTGCATCTCGTTCCCGCCGGCACGCGCATCGATTTCATGCGCGGACATCGCCTGACCTTTATCCTCTCGCTCGTCATGGTGCTGGGCAGCTTCGCGCTCGTGTTCGCGAAGGGTCTCAATTTCGGCATCGATTTCGCGGGCGGCATCGTCATCGAGGCGCGTTCGACGACGGGTCCTGTCGATCTCGCCGCCTTGCGCGGCGATCTCGATGGTCTTGGCCTCGGTTCGGTGGCGCTGCAGGAATTCGGCGCGACCGACACCGTCCTCATCCGCCTTGCGCAACAGGAAGGCGGCGAGACGGCGACCCAGGAAGCCGTCGCCAAGGTCAAGGATAAGCTGGGCGCGGCCTGGGAATATCGCCGCACCGAAACCGTCGGCCCCAAGGTCGGCGCGGAGCTTATCGGCAAAGCGAGTTGGGCGATGCTGCTCGCCATGGCCGGGATCATGGCCTATATCTGGTTCCGCTACGAATGGCAGTTCGGGGTTAATGCGCTGCTGGCGCTCTTCCACGATTGCGTGACGACGGTGGGTCTATTCGCTCTGCTCGGCCTCGAATTCGATCTCACCACGGTTGCCGCCATCCTGACCATCGCCGGTTATTCGGTCAACGATACCGTCGTCATCTACGATCGCATCCGCGAGGATTTGCGTCGTTATAAGACGATGCCGCTGCGCGACCTCATCAATCAATCGCTGAACTCGACCTTGAGCCGGACGACGGTGACCTCGGGCCTCACCTTGCTTTCGGTCATCGCCTTGGCGATCTGGGGCGGGGATGTCTTGCGCGGTTTCGCCATCGCCATGATCTGGGGCATCGTCATCGGCACCTATTCGACGATCTGCGTCGCGACGCCGCTGCTGCTTTACACCAATCTTCGCCGCGGCAAGAAAAGCGCGAGCCCGCCCCAGGCGACGGCCGCCTGATCCCGATGGATCTGACGCCGCTCATTCCCGCCGGCCGACAGATCATCGAATCCTACGCCGCCGGGACTTTTCGTGTTTCCGGCCGCCGCCTCGAAGGGCCTATCCTGATCTTTCCGGATCGCGTTCTTGCCTGGCAGCCTGCCGATCCGACGGCTTTGGCAATCGCGGATTTCGCCGCGATCGGCGCGGCCGCCGCGCAAGGCGAGATCGAGCTTCTGCTGCTGGGCACGGGGAAAGCGGGGCTGCGCCTCGCACCCGAATGGCGCCGCGCCTGCCGCGATCTCGGCTTCGGGATCGAAGCCATGGCGACGGGTGCCGCCTGCCGCACCTATAACGTCCTGATGGCCGAGGGGCGCCGCGTCGCGGCAGCGCTTCTTCCCCTGACGTAATTCTTGATTCCAGCCCGCGCGAAAAAGAAAGGGCCCCGATCGGGGCCCTTTCGCGGATCGACGAAACGGTAGGGGCTTACACGCCCCGTGCCATCACCATGCAATAGAGCATAGGGATGGAGAGCAAAGTGTTGAGGCGCGAGGTGATCATCGCCGTTCGCGCCGAAGCCTTCTTGGCATCGGCATCGGCCGGGACGATACCGAGCGCGCGCTTCTGATTGGGCCAGATGATGAACCAGACATTAAAGGCCATGACGAGGGCGAGCCACATGCCGAGGCCGATCGTCTCGGTGCCGGTCTGGAAGGAGAGAGCCTGATGGAGATAATTGTTCATCAGAGCCGTCAGCAGGCCGAACAGGACGGTTCCCGCCGCTGCCCAGCGGAAGAAGAACAAAGCGGTCGGCGCGATGACTTTGCCGATCGCCGGTTTTTGCTCGTCGGGGATTTTCGGCATCGACGGAATCTGCACGAAGTTGAAATAATAGAGCAGGCCGATCCACAGAATGCCCGTCCAAACATGGGCCCAGCGCAATAGGCCAGCCAAGTATTCGGGCGCGGCGAGATATTCGCGATGCCGCCAAAATGCCACAAGAACGGCGAGAGCCAGCCCAGCCGCCAGAACGTTATGCAGATTTTCGAAAAACTTTCCCATGATCGATCCCCTCGAGTCGGTTTGATGAACCCACTATACTCTAATCCAAAGCCCCAGGCCCCATAAAGATGGCTAAATCCGCAGCGAAAATAAGGATATGAGCGAAGATCGCGATCTCGATTTCTGTCTCGCGCGATTGCGAAGCGCCGATCGCGATCGCTATTTGGCGATCCTGGCCGGGCCGCGTCGGCTGGCGGCGGGTCTCGTGGCGCTTTACGCCGGGAATGCCGAATGGGCGGCCGTGGCGCCTTCGGTGCGCGAGCCCATGCTGGGGCATATCCGTCTCGCCTGGTGGCGGGAAGCGATTGCCGAGATCGCGGCCGGAAAAGACCCGCGACCGCAGGCCGTGCTACGTGTCCTGGTGACGACGATGCGGAAGGCTGGTCTCGCGGCGACCGATTTCGATCGCCTTATCGAAGCCAGAATGCGCGATCTCGATCCCGCACCCTTCGCCGATCTTGCCGAGCTCGAATCCTATGCGACGGCGAGCCTTGCTCCCTTGCTTCGCCTCGCCTTCGCGATCTGCGGCCGGCGGGAAATCGCGGCGACGGAAAACGCAGCATTGGAAAGCCTGGCCGCCGCTCACGCCATGACGGGGCTTTTATGCGCGGCGCCGTTCCTGGCGCGAGAAGGGCGCTTCGTGCTGCCGGCCGATCTTCTGGCGGAAGCGGATTTGCCGGCGAATTTTCTTGCCGGCGGCGATCCCGGCGATCCTCGCCTCGTTCCCGTCGCGCGGCGTCTTGCCGAACGCGCCGGCGCTCTCTGGCGCCGGGCTGCTTGGCCTTGGCCGCGCGCGATCGTGCCGGCTTTGCTGCCCTCGGCCCTGATTCCGGCTCGGCTTGAGCGCCTCCGGCGCTGCGGCTACAATCTCGCCGATCCTCGCTGCCGAGCGCGATCGGGCCTCGATCTGTGGCGGTTATGGCGGGTTCGGGCGAAGGGGGCTTTATGAGCGAGGCTGCCATCATCACGGTTGCGATCACCGGCAGCCAGCCGACCAAAACGCAGAATCCGGCCGTGCCGACCCAACCCGAGGAACAGATCGAAAGCACCCAGGCGGCTTTCGAGGCGGGGGCGAGCCTCGTCCACATTCATGTCCGCGACGATCAGGACCGCCCAAGTTCGGACGTCGCGCGTTTCGAGCGCGTGCTGGCCGGCATCCGCCGCCATTGTCCCGGAATGATCGTGCAATTTTCGACGGGCGGTCGCGGGCGGCTGGCCGCCGAGCGGGGCGCTGCTCTCGGTCTCAAGCCGGATATGGCCTCCTTGGCGACAGGCTCGGTCAATTTCGCGACCATCGTCTATGAAAATCCCCCCGCCTTCATCGACGAACTCGCCGGCGCGATGCTGCGCTTCGATATCAAACCCGAATGCGAAATCTTCGATCTCGCCATGCTCTATAATGCCGCGCGCTTGGTCGAGCGCGGCCTGCTGAAAGCGCCGCCTCATCTGCAATTCGTGCTCGGCATTCCGGGCGCCTTGCCGGCGCGCGAAACGGTGCTGGATTTCCTGATCGCGGAATTGAAGGCCATCCTGCCTGGCGCGACTTGGACGGCGGCGGGGATCGGCCGCGCGCAAAGCGAGGTTGCGCGCTGGGCCCTGGCGCGCGGCGGTCATGCGCGGACGGGGCTCGAGGATAATCTCTATATCGAGAAGGGCCGCTTGGCGGCGAGCAATGCCGAGCTCGTGGCCCAGCTTGCCGATCTCTGCGGCGCCTTCGGTCGGCATCCCGCCAGCCCGGCGGAAGCGCGCGATCTTCTCGGCTTGGCGCCGGCCTAAAAAACGAAACCGGGCGGGAGTGTATCCTCGCGCGCCCGGTTGGCAATTCGCGAAAGCGCCGCAGCGCCCGCGGAATTACTTGATCTTGTGTTCTTTGAAGACGACGTGCTTCTTGACCACCGGGTCGTATTTCTTGAATTCCAGCTTTTCCGTGGTCGAGCGCGGATTCTTCTTGGTGACGTAATAGAAGCCCGTATCGGCCGAGCTCACCAATTTCACCAGAATTGTCGCTGATTTAGCCATGATAATCTCTGCAATCTTTGTCGGTTGGGCGCGAAGCGCGCAAAATACCGTGCGCGAAGAGAAAGTCAAGCCGCCGATCGGCCCAGCGGCAGCGGCCACGAGCGCTTAAAATATAAATTATATCAATAAGATATGGCGGATTGCGGAATGTCCGCCAAATCCGCGGCGGCGGCATAGAGCTTGGGATCGGCGAGGAGAAGCCGGGCGATATCGAGATCGGCGGTCGCTTCCGCCGTATTGGCGGGACAGGTGGCGCGAAGAGCGCCGATGGCGGGTTTATCCTGGGGATCGGTCCGGTTGCGCGCCGTTATGGGCAAGGGCGGCAGCTTTCCGGCTTGCAGGGCGGCAAGCAAGTCTTTCGCATTCCGGCCGGTCGAGGTGCAGATCGAGGGAAGCACGCCCAGACCGTGCAACGTATAGCCCGAAGGCGCATGGAACCGCGCCCAGGTGAGGTCAAGCTCGCCGGCATTGGGCATAGTGAAGATGCGCTGCACCGAACCCTTGCCGAAGGAATTGCTGCCGACGAGAACGGCGCGGCCATTATCCTGCAAGGCGGCGGCGAGAATTTCCGCCGCCGAAGCCGATTCGCCGTTCACTAGGACGACGATGGGCTTGCCTTGCGCGATATCGCCGGCGCTGGCCTCGAAATAATCGTTGCTGTCGCTATGGCGCCCGTTGATCGAGACGATCCGCCCCTCGTCGAGGAAGAGATTGGCGAGCGAAACGACCTCATCGACCAAGCCGCCCGGATTGCCGCGCAGATCGAGGATATAACCGGCAATGCCCGCTTCGCCGATTTCGGCTTTGGCATTTTCGATCTTGCGCCGCACGCTGTCCGAGGTTTCGGCATTCACGCCGAGGATATGCAGATAGACGATATTGCCTTCGCGGCGATAGGTGACGCTTTCGGGCACGACGAGTTCGCGCTGGATATCGACATCGAAAGGCGCGGCGCGCCCCGGCCGGGCGATGCTGAGTTTGACCCAGCTATCGATCGGGCCGCGCACGCGCTCGACGACTTGCTTTTGGGTGAGTTCCGCAATCGGTTCCCCGTCGATGGCGAGGATGAGATCGTCCTTCATCAGGCCGCGCCGCTCGGCCGGGGTGTAATGCGTGACGGATTCGATCCTGACTTTTCCGTCCGCGACCGCGATGGTGACGCCGATCCCGCCGAAACCATCGCGATAAGCGCGCACATCCTTGGCGGCCGTCGGATTGACGTAGCGCGAATAGGGGTCTAGCTCGCCGGTATAGCCCGCGAAGATCGCGCTATAGATCGCATCCCCATCCGTTGTCGCGAGCTTGGGCGAAGCCTTGCGCGCCGCCGCCAGGAGATCGGCGCTGGCGATGGCCCAATCGGCGGCTGCGGTCGGGTCGTCGAGATTTTGCGTTTCCGCCACTTTTCCGGCGACGGACAATTCCAGCTTGTCGGATGAAAGCGCGAAGGCGATTTCGGGGTCGAGATCGTGAAGCTTGGCGAGGCCGGCAAGGGCAATGGTCTCGATCTTCGGATTATCGACATAATAAGTGGCGATCTCGCCAAGTCCGGTTGCCAGCATATGCCGATCGAGCTTGGCTTGCGGGTCTTGCGGCTCGGGCGGCGGCGCGGCCACGCAAGCCGCAATCCCTAAGCTAAAGGCAAGCGCGATCAGATGCCGACCGAGCCGCCTTGCGAAAGCCGCATCATCCCTTCCGGTTCTCGATCCTTCCCGCCGCATCTTACCGTCTCGCTGCCCCCAATCGCCGCGCAATTCCTAAGATAAGACGCGCAGATTGCCTTATAATAATCTGAAAATCAAAGATTATTTATTTCGTTTCGGCGCGGACCGCGACCGCGCTTTCCGCGATTTCGCTTGGCCGGGGCGGGGTCGGGCAGGGGGCACCTTACGCGATGCGCGGGGCCGGCGGCTCTGGCTCCGGTCGGCGGTGGCGGCAGACCCGCCGCTCATGATCTCGAAAGTGAGGCCGCCGGTCAGAGGATCGGTCTTCAGCAGGCGGATTTCAACGGCATCGCCCAGCCGGAAAATTTGACCGTGGCGCCGACCGATCAGAGCATGGCGCGCTTCGTCATGGTCGTAGAAATCGCCGGGCAGGAGCGCGATCGGCACGAGGCCGTCGGCGCCGGTTTCGTCCAAATTGACGAAGAGGCCGAACCGCGCGACGCCGCTGATGCGGCCGGCGAAGACCTCGCCTTCGCGTTTCGCGAGATAGGCGGCGGTATAGCGATCGACCGCATTGCGTTCGGCCGTGGCGGCGCGGCGCTCGGTCGCGGAGATGTGCTGAGCGATTTCCGCCAAATCCTCGCGAGGTTCGCGGTCGATCCCATCCTCGCCGAGATCGTAGGCGCCGATCAGCGCGCGATGGACGACGAGATCGGCATAACGCCGGATCGGCGAGGTGAAA
>CAYQAG010000015.1:0-38931 GCA_964415425.1 uncultured Rhodospirillaceae bacterium
CGCGCGGCGAATTGCACTGCGTCGGCGCGACGACCCTCGACGAGTATCGCAAGCATATCGAGAAGGACGCGGCGCTGGCGCGGCGCTTCCAACCGGTCTTCGTCGCTGAGCCCAATGTCGCCGATACGATTTCGATCCTGCGCGGCCTCAAGGAGAAATACGAACTCCATCACGGCGTGCGCATCACCGACGGCGCCATCGTCGCCGCGGCAACGCTTTCCCATCGCTATATCGCCGACCGCTTCCTGCCCGATAAGGCGATCGACCTCGTCGACGAGGCGGCCTCCCGCCTCAGGATGGAAGTCGATTCCAAGCCCGAGGAGATCGACGAGATCGACCGCAAGCTCATTCAGTTGAAGATCGAGAACGAGGCGCTGAAGAAGGAAACCGATCCCGCCTCGAAGGAGCGTCTTGCCCATCTCGTCGAGGAGATCGAGGGGTTGGAGGCGAAATCCCGGCAATTGACGGAAATCTGGAAAGCGGAAAAGAAATCGCTCGACGAAGGGCAGAAACTCAAGGAGCGGATCGATCAGGCGCGCCTCGAAGCCGAACAGGCGCAGCGGCGCGGCGATTTCGCGCGCGCCGGCGAACTCACCTATTCCGTCATCCCCGAATTGACGAAGCAGATGGAAAAGGCCGGCGCGTCTTCCGAACATCGCCTGTTGAACGAGGTGGTGAACGAGGGCGATATCGCCGCCATCGTTTCGCGCTGGACGGGAATCCCGGTCGATAAGATGCTCGAAGGCGAGCGCGACAAGCTGTTGAAAATGGAAACGGCTTTAAGCGCGCGCGTCATCGGTCAGGCGGAAGCGATCGCGGCCGTGGCCAATGCCGTGCGCCGCGCGCGCGCCGGATTGCAGGATCCCCAGCGGCCGATCGGCTCCTTCCTCATGCTGGGGCCGACCGGCGTCGGCAAGACCGAGCTCTGCAAGGCGCTGGCCGGGTTCCTGTTCGACGACGATCAGGCCATGGTCCGCATCGACATGTCGGAATTCATGGAAAAGCATTCCGTCGCGCGGTTGATCGGCGCGCCTCCGGGCTATGTCGGCTACGAGGAAGGCGGCGTCCTGACCGAGGCGGTGCGTCGCCGCCCCTATCAAGTCGTGCTGTTCGACGAGGTGGAAAAGGCCCATCCCGACGTCTTCAACGTGCTTCTCCAGGTGCTCGACGACGGGCGCTTGACCGATTCGCAAGGCCGCACGGTCGATTTCCGCAATACCATCATCATCCTGACCTCGAATCTGGGCAGCGAGCCGCTCGCGGCCTTGAAGGAGGGCGCGGATTCGAACGAAGCGCGCGAGGCGGTCATGCAAATCGTGCGCCGCGCCTTCCGTCCCGAATTCCTCAATCGCCTGGACGAGGTCATCCTCTTCCATCGCTTGAGCCGGTCGCATATGACGGGGATCGTCGAAATCCAGATCGCGCGGCTCGCGAAACTGCTTGAGGATCGCAAGCTCGGCCTCGATCTCGATGCCAAGGCCAAGGCCTGGCTCGCCGAGGCCGGCTACGATCCCGTCTATGGCGCGCGGCCGCTGAAGCGCGTCATTCAGCGCAGCTTGCAGAACCCGCTCGCCCATCTCTTGCTCGAAGGGAAATTCAAGCCGGGCGAAATGGTCCGCGTTTCGGCGGGGAAATCGGGCCTCACCATCGCCGGCGCGCCCGTGGCGCAGGAAAACGCTGCCTGAGAAAAGGGGGAACGATCCGGCGATGCGCTAAGCCTCTCCGGCGGCCAAGGTAGCGAGGCGGGGGCGGTCGAGAATGCCGATTTCATGCGCATTGCGGATATCGACGATGCCGGCATTCTTCAGCTTCGACAATTGCCGGCTCACCGTCTCGATGGTGAGGCCGAGATAATCGGCGATCTCGCTGCGATTCATCGGCAAGGCGATCGGGCAATCGGCGAAGCCCCGGCGATCCGCCTTATCGATCAGCAGCATGAGAAAAGTGGCGACGCGTTCTTGCGCCGTCTTGCGGCCGAGCAGCAGCATCCATTCCTGAGCGAGGTCGAGATCGGCCGTCGCCATTTCCAAGAGGCGGCGTTCGAGTTGCGGGGCTTCGCGCGCCAGACGCTGGAAGGCCGGGGGGGGGAAGACGCAAAGCTCGACCGGGACGATAGCCTCGGCGAAGCTGCGCTGAGCGGCCGCCGTGATCGAGCCTAGGAAATCCCCAGGGAAAAGAAAGCCGACGACTTGCTGCCGACCGTCGGTCATCAGCTTATAGGCTTTGACGGTGCCCTTGACGATGGTGCCGAGGAGAGCCGGGCTTTCCTCGGCGGCGAGGATGATCTCGCCGGGCGCGAAATGGCGGATCGTCGCCATGTCGCGCAATTTCGCCTGATCCGCGCCGGTCAGCGACGTGCAGATGGCGATATCGCGCACCGCGCAGGCCGTGCAGGCGCTTTGCCGCTCGTGACCGAGCGCGCAGACTTGGCGCAGGCTGGGCGAGATGGAACTCACCGGCATCGATCCCCTCCGAACGCCATCGTCGAAGCTGTCGCTCGTCACGTCAAGCCTCACCAGCGCTTGAAAATGAAGAAAGCCGCCAGCGCGATGCAAGCGAAGCCGGCAAGATGGTTCCAGCGGATCGCCTCGCCGAGATAAAGCCAGGAGAAGCCGCAGAACACCAGCAAAGTGACGATTTCCTGAATCGTCTTCAATTCGGCGGCGGAATAGACGCCATGGCCGATGCGATTGGCGGGGACCGCCAAGCAATATTCGATGAAGGCGATGCCCCAAGAGGCGAGAATCACGAGCGCCAGCGGCAGGGATTTGAATTTGAGATGCCCGTACCACGCGACGGTCATGAAAAGATTGGACCCCAACAGCAGCAGAATCGGCAAAACGCGCGGCGACGACAGAACCTCGCCCATGATCGGTCTCCCCCCTTGGCGGCGATCTCGATTTCTAGCCGATGGGTTGGGGAACCGTCCAGCAGGAGCCAAGCGAATGCGGAGCGTTGCCTTCGCAAGAAAAGGATTCCGATGCGGAGATACAGAATGGCCGCCAAGCGATCGGAAACGCCCCCTCATCCCGACCTTCTCCCCCATGAAATGGGGGAGAAGGGGTTTGCGATATCGCGCTCACTCCCCCCTCGCCCCTGCGAAGCGGGGGAGAGGGTCGGGGTGAGGGGGAATTTGCCAACCGCGCGAACGCTCTCGCTCTAAAATCCAAAGGCATTCGCCCGCAGCGCCGAACGATTATCGGTCGATCAGTGGCCGTTGCTCTTGATGGCGATACGGCGCGCCTTTTCGGCGGCCGCTTCGGGGCGCGGGCAGGTGACCGTCAAGATACCCTTGGCGAATTGCGCCTCGACCTTCGCGGGATCGGCGGCGAAGGGCAATTGCACCTGGCGCAGGAAGCTGCCATAGACGCGTTCCCGGACATGGTAGCCGCTGGCCTTATCGTCCTCGGTCTTTTCCAGCTTCTTTTCGCCCTTGATCGTCAGCATGTCCTCGACGAGTTCGATCTCGACATCCTTTTCCTCGACGCCCGGCAATTCGGCGGAAATTTCCAACCCGTTCTCGACTTCCTTGACGTCGATGCGCGGGGCGAGTTCCGCATCCTTCCAGGCATTGCCGGTCTTGAAGAAATCCTCGAAGACGCGATCGATATCGCGCCGGCCGAGCAGGAAACCGGAAAAGAAGGGATCGGCGACCTCGCGTCCGGCGAGGCGCGTAAAGGGAATCAGGGACTTAATCGTCATGTCATCCTCCTAGCGTTGAGCGATGGTGAGGATTCGCCGCCCGATTTCGGCACGGCGATCCTCACGCCAAGGAAGACATAGGTAGCCCTCGGCAATCTTCAAGGCCCCGCGATCGACTTATGGGGCGCGCGATAGGACGCCGCGTTAGAGTGCCAAGGCGAGGCGCAGCGAATCGTAAATCGCCGCATGGATATTGCGGGCGGCCAAGGCATCGCCCACCCGGAAGAGCCGGAAGCGCCCGGCCGGATTGCCGGTCAGATTCTGCGGTTTGAGATCGACCAGGGCATCGAGATCGATCTCGCCGCGATTGAGGGATTTTTCCTTGAGCTCGGTATAGAGCGCGTCATTGGGCAGGCTGGCATGGATGCCGATTATCTGATCGGCCTCGCGCCATTCGCTGCGCCCGGTATAATCGTTGACGAATTCCGCGCGCAGCCGATTGCCGATGCGCTCGATGCGGCGCAGGCGCCGATCGACCAACATGCCGACACCCGCCGCATAGAGCGACCGGTAATAGCCCGGATAATTGAGCCCGCCGGCATCGATGCCGATCATGCGTTCGGGCGTCGCGATTTCGAGCTTCGCGCCGGAAGCGGCGACGAATTCCGCCGTCGACAGGCCCTCATGCCCGCCTTCGTCGTCGTAAAGGATCACCTGGGGGGCGATGGCGACTTGGCCGGCGAGAATGTCCCAGCCCGTCGTCAGGAATTCGCCGCCCGCGGCGATTTCGCCGGGATTGGGCAAGCCGCCCGTCGCCAGAATGACGATATCGGGTTCGGCGGCGAGGATATCCGCCGCCTCGGCCAGATGGTCGAAACGGAATTCGGCGCCTGCCAATTCGGCCTCGCGGTAAAGCCAATCGACAATGCCGATCAATTCCCGGCGGCGCGGCGCTTGCGCCGCCAGCACGATCTGCCCGCCGGGGCGGGAAGCGGCTTCGATGACGCTGACCCGATGGCCGCGCAAGGCGGAAACGCGCGCGCCCTCCAAGCCGGCGGGGCCCGCACCGATGACGAGGATGCGCTTGCCGGGATCGGGGCTCTTGGGAACGATATGGGGAATTTTCGCCTCGCGCCCCGTCGCCGGATTATGGAGGCAGAGCGCCTCGCCGCCTTGATAGATGCGGTCGATGCAATAGCCGGCGCCGACGCAGGGGCGAATCCGCGTTTCCTCGCCGCGCGCGATCTTGGCGGCGATATGGGGATCGGCCATATGCGCGCGCGTCATGCCGATGAGATCGACGGCACCCGCTTCCAGCCAATGGCGCGCCGTTGCCGGATCGTTGATGCGGGCGGCATGGAGGATGGGGAGCGGGAAAAGCGCCTCGCGCGCGCGTTTGACGATCGCGAAATTCGGCCCCGCCGGCGTGCCCATGCCGGGAATGACGCGCGTGAGTTCGAGATCGCTTTCGATCAGGCCGACGATCACGTTGACGAAATCGACGAGGCCGGCATCGCGCAAATGGCGGGCGATGGCGATGCCTTCGGCTTCGCCGATTCCGCCCTCCGCCTTATCGTCGATCGCCATTCTGAGGCCGATCAGGAAATCGGCGCCGGCCGCGCGGCGAATTTCGCGCAAGACTTCCTCGGCGAAGCGCAGGCGATTGGCGAAACTCCCGCCATATTCGTCCGTGCGCCGATTGGTGCGCGGCGACCAGAAGGAATCGAAGAGATGGCCGTAAGCCTCGATCTCGATGCCGTCGAGTTCGCCTTCGCGGCAGCGCCGCGCCGCTTGGCCATAGGCGGCGACGATGCGGCGGATATCGAAATCCTCCATCGCCCGCGGAAAGGCGCGATGCGCCGGTTCGCGAATCGGCGAGGCGGAAATGACGGGCAGCCAATCTTCCTTATGCCAATGCGTACGCCGGCCGAGATGCGTGATCTGCGCCATGATCGCGCAATCCTCGGCATGAACCGCGCGGGCGATGGCGCGGAAATCCGCGATCGCCTCGTCTTGATCGACGCGCAGATTGCCGAAGGCCTGGGGCGAATCGCGGGCGATCACGGCCGAGCCGGCGATCATGGTCATGGCCAAGCCGCCCTTGGCCTTTTCCAGATGGTAGAGGCGATAGCGCTCGCCGGCGCGGCCGTTCTCGGTATAAGCGGGTTCGTGCGCCGTCGAGATAATGCGGTTCTTGAGCGTCAGATGCTTCAGCCGGTAAGGCGAAAAAAGCGGATCGCTCACGCCGCCGCTCTTTCCTGCCATTTGCCGCTTTCGTCCTGCTGGTAATAAAGCAGGCGATGCCCGCCGCCGGCTTTGAGATCGCGCCAGCGCGACCGCGCCGCACCGAGCGCCGCTTCGTCGCGGCCGTCGAAGATCAGGCAGATCAGGCGGAATTCGTCGAAGGCGGGATATTCGGCATTGTCGCAAAGCATCAGGATGCCGGCGGCATTGGCATTCTCCGCGCGATCGGTCAGATAGATCGGCTGTTCCTTTTCCTCGCCGTCGCGCCGGCTGCCATGCGGCAGGAAGGAATCCGGCCGATAGGTCCAAAGATGCGCGTTCAAAGCCTCGACGCGCTCGGCCGATCCCGCCATGACGAGGACACGCTCGTTTTGGCGATAGGCGCGTTCCAGCATGACGGGCAGAACGTTTTCCAGCCGGGCGCTTTGCAGATGGTAAAAGCGAATCTCGCTCATGCCGGAAAGGGGATCACTTCTCCTCGAAACGATCGGCGACGAGGCGATCGAGCAGCCGCACGCCGAAGCCCGAAGCGCCTTTCGGCGTCAAAGCGCGCTCGCGCGAATTCCAGGCCATGCCGGCGATGTCGAGATGCGCCCAGGCCGTGCCCTTGCGGATAAAGCGCTGCAAGAATTGCGCCGCCGTGATGGCGCCGGCATAACGGCCGTTGCTGATATTCTTGATATCGGCGGCGGGCGAATCGAGCAGCTTGTCGTAAGCGCGGGCGAGCGGCATCCGCCAGAGCTTCTCGTCGACCGCGCTGCCTGCGGCGATCAGATGGTTCGCCAATTCGTCGTTATTGCTGAAAAGGCCGGCATATTCCTCGCCCAAAGCCACCATGATGGCGCCCGTTAGGGTGGCAAGGTCGATCACGGCGCTGGGCTTGAAATTCTGCTGCGCATACCAGAGCGCATCGGCGAGAACGAGCCTTCCCTCGGCATCGGTATTCAGCACCTCGACCGTCTGGCCGGACATGGTGGTGACGATGTCGCCGGGACGCTGCGCGGTTCCCGAAGGCATGTTTTCGACGAGGCCGACGATTCCGACGGCATTGACTTTCGCCTTGCGGGCGGCGAGCGCGCGCATGGTGCCGATCACCGCGCCGGCGCCGGCCATATCCCATTTCATATCTTCCATGCCGGCCGCCGGTTTCAGGGAGATGCCGCCGGTATCGAAAGTGACGCCCTTGCCGACGAAGGCGATGGGGCGCCGGTCGGAATCCGCGGCGCCCTGCCATTCCAAGCTGACCAATTGGCTTTCCTGAGCCGAGCCCTGGCCGACGCCGAGCAGCGCCCCCATGCCCAATTCCTTCATTTCCGCTTCGCCGAGGATCGTAACCTTGACGCCGAGGGATTCGAGGCGGCTCGCTGCCTCGGCCAAGCTCTTCGGATAGATGACGTTGGCGGGTTCCGAGACGAGATCGCGCGTGAAAGCGATGGCGGCGGCGACTTTTTCGCGCGGCTGGAAGAGGCGTTTCCCGGAATCGGGATCTTCGAGCGCGAGGGTGAGAGTCTTCAAGCTCAAGCGTTGCTCGGGTTTCTGTTTGGTCTTGTATTTGTCGAAGCGATAGGCGCGCAATGTCGCGCCTTCCGCGATCGCCGCCGCAAGAGCCGCTTCGTCGATCGGTTCCCGCCGCCCGGTCGCGACAGCAAGCGTCGCTTCGCTTTCGCCATCGCCATTCAGATGCGCGACGAGTCTGCCGCCGATGCGTTCGGCCGTGGCGTGATCGAGCTTTTCCGGACTTCCGTTGCCGAGCAGGACGACGCGCCGCACGCGCAAGCCCTTGGGCGCCAGGATCGAGAGGCATTCGCCGGCCTCGCCCTTGAAACGGCTGGCGGCGAGCGCGCGCCTTATCGCGCCTTGGCTCGCCTTATCGAGCGCCAGCGCGGCGGGAGACAATTTGCGGCCTTCGGCGACGAAGACGACAGCCGCGCCGCTCGCCCGCGCGCGGGATTTGGCAAAGACGATTTTCATGGATTTCTCGCTCCCTCTGCGGCGATTCCCTCGATTTCGTCACTATGACAGATTTTCCTTGTTCGACAATCGCTTTGCCGGCGGCAAGCGGGAATGGGTGGGTTTCTGAGGAAAGCGCGATAACCTATTGCCAGATATTGATAAACTAGGCTTTAATCCCTGGTTGGACCGTCTGGCCGTCCCGTGTAAGATGGCGCGGGATCGGAAGGGGGAAGCGATTTGCATCTGCGCGTGACGATAGCCGGCTGGCGACAGGGCTTGGCGGGGCTTGCCCTCGCGCTCGGCCTATGGGCCGGCGCCTTCGCGCCGGTTCCGGCGGCATGGGCGGAGGATGCCGTTACGCTGCTCGCCGATGAAGTCGGCTATGACGAGGAGATCGGGCTTTACGTCGCGCGCGGCCATGTCGAGGCGAAGCGCGACGGCAAGGTGCTGATGGCCGATATCCTGACCTATAACGAACGCACGGGGCGCGTGACGGCGAGCGGCAACGTTTCGCTGCTGACGCCCAAGGGCGATACGATCTTCGGCTCTTATCTCGACGTCAGCGACGATTTCGACAATGGCGTCGTCGAGGGGTTCAAGGCGCTGCTGCGCGACAAATCCCGCCTCGCCGCCCAATCGGCCAAGCGCGAAGGGGGAACGCGAACGATCCTGGCCGATGCCGTCTATACGCCCTGCGAACCCTGCAAGGAACATCCCGAACGCGCGCCGCTTTGGCAGGTGAAGGCGCGCGAGGTCGTGCGCGATGAAGAGGCGGAGACCATCACCTATCATAATGCTTGGCTCGAAATGTTCGACGTTCCGGTCTTGTGGACGCCCTATTTCCGCCATCCCGATGTCGGCGTCGAACGGCAATCGGGTCTGCTCGCGCCGCAGATCAACGTTTCCTCGGGCCGCGCCGGCGTGCAATACCGGCAGCCTTATTTTCTGACTTTGGGCACGGATAAGGACCTTACCATCACGCCCGTCTTGCGCGTCGCCGGCAACCCCGATCCCGCCGCCGGTTTGCTCGATCTCGAATATCGCCAACGCTTGGAAGATGGCGTGTTCCGCGTCGAAGCCTCAGGCACGGCGGAGGATCGCGTCGGCGACAATAACCGCAAGCTCACGGTCGATAACAGCTTCCGCGGCCATCTCGAAGGCGACGGCCTCTTCGCGCTTAACGACGATTGGCGCTGGGGGTTCAACCTGAAGACCGCGACCGACAAGACCTATCTCAGGCAATATCATTTCGGCAGTTCGACCTGGCTCGACAATCAAATCTTCGCCGAAGGCTTTTTCGGGCGCTCCTATTTCGATGCGCGCGCCTTCGCCTTCCAGACGACGGATAAGGATTTCCGCGACGACAACGCGCCCTTCGTGCTGCCGGCTTTGACCTATAGCTATGTCGGCGAGCCCAGCGATTTCGGCGGCTATTTCGGCGCCGATTTCGCGCTGCGCAATATCCGCCGCAGCGATCAGCGCGACGCGCTCCTGATTTCGCTTAGGCCCAGCTGGACCTTGCCCTATACCTCGAATTGGGGCGATATCTGGCAGCTCGACCTTTCGCTGACCGGCGATTTCTATAAAGTTTCCGATGTCGATCCCTTGAGCGACGATGTCGAGAATGGCGGGTTTTCGGGTTCCGTCGGCCGTCTTTTGCCGCAAGCAAGCCTCACTTGGCGCTATCCCTTCGTGAACGAGGGCAGCGCGATCACCCATGTCGTGCAGCCCATCTCCCAGATTGTCCTCGCGCCCGATTGCTGCAAGACCGGCAAGGCGCCCAACGACGACAGCCGCAGCTTCGAATGGGACGACATCAAGGTCTTCGATCGTGATCGCTTCGCCGGCTTCGATCGCCTGGATACGGGATCGCGGTTCAATTATGGCGTGGAATGGCAGGCTTATGGACGCAACGGCGGCAGCCTCGATCTTTTCCTGGGACAAAGTCTGCGCATTCTCGACGACGACAAGACTCAACGCCCCGGGAGCGGTATCGATAAGGATCTTTCCGACCTCGTCGGCCGCCTGGCGCTCATTCCCGGCGAGTGGCTCGATTTCACCTATCGCTTCCGCTACGATGTCGCCGATGGCGACATGCAGCGCCACGAGGCGGAAATGACGGCGGGACCCAATTGGCTGCGCGTCAGCTTAGGCTATGCTCAGCTCGACAAGGAAACGACTTTCGGCGATGCCGAGCAGATCGACCTCGGCTTCAAGTCGCATTTCGCCCAGTATTGGCAATGGGGCGCCGGCATGACCTACGATCTCGACGGCGACGATCTCGTGGCCATCAGCTCGACCTTGGGTTATCAGGACGAATGTTTCGGCTTCGGCCTTTTCGCGAGCTATGTGCCCAATGGCGAAGCTGCAGATTCGACCGGCGATTTCACCGCCCTGCTGCAGCTTCGCTTCACCAATCTCGGCAATATCGGTTCGAATTTCTGAGGCTGATCGTGTTCGCTTTCTTTCTGACCGGAATCCGGGGCAAAGCCTCGCAGCGTCTCTGGGCCTGCCTGATGGCGGCGGTCGTCGCGTTCGGCCTTATATCCGCGCCCGCTTCCGCCCAGGACGGAATGAAGATCGTCGCCGTCGTCAATGACGACATTATCACCGAATTCGATCTCGTCCAGCGCCTGCGCCTCGCCATGATCGCCTCGGGCCTTTCCGATAGCGCGGAGACGCGGTCTCGCCTCGTGCCGATCGTGCTGCGCGCGATGATCGACGAGACGCTGCAGATTCAAGAAATGCGGCGCGTCGGGATCGGGGCCGAGGATAGCGAGGTGAACGAGCGCCTGGAGGCCCTCGCCAAGGAAAACAACATGTCGCTGGAACAATTCTCGGCCTCCCTCGCGGCGAGCGGCGTTTCGATCGACATGGTCGCCAGGCAGGTGCGTACGGAACTCGGTTGGGTCTTCCTGATGCGCGCGCGCTTCGGCGCCTCGGTGCGGGCAAACGACAAGGATATCGACGACGAATTGCGTCGCCTCGCCGCGACGCGCGGTCAGGCGGAATATCGGTTGCGGCAAATCTATCTCGCCGTCAGCGGCGACGATGCGGCGCAGCGCCGCGCCGCGCAGCAGATCGTCGATCAGATCGCGGGCGGCGCCGATTTCGCGGCGCTCGCGCAGCAATTCTCGCAAGACCAATCCGCGATCGAGGGCGGCGATCTCGGCTGGGTGACGGCCGATCAGCTCGATCCCGCGCTCGCCAAGGCTCTCGCCGATCTTGCCCCGGGGGGAACTTCCGCCCCCCTGCGCGGCCCCGGCGGGTATTACATATTGCGTCTCGACGATAAACGCATCGTCGGCGGCGACGGGTCGGATACGACGCTTCCCTCGCGCGACGCAATCGCCGCCAATCTCGCCATCAAGCGATTGCAGACCTTGTCGCGCGGCTATCTCTCCGATCTGCGCCGCGCGGCAGTGATCGATATTCGTTTATGAATCCTGGCTCAAACCTGCCGCCCCTGCGGGAGGTGATCGCCAGATTCGGTCTCACCGCCGATAAGCGGCTGGGGCAGAATTTCCTGCTCGATCTCAATCTGACCGCGAAAATCGCGCGCGCCTGTCCCGATCTCGACAAATCGACCATCGTCGAAATCGGCCCGGGCCCGGGCGGCTTGACGCGGGCGCTCCTCGATAGCGGCGCGCGGCAAGTGATCGCGATCGAACGCGATCGCCGCTTTTTGCCGGCCTTGGCCGAGATCGCCGATCATTATCCCGGGCGCTTGCGGATTCTGGCCGAGGATGCGCTCGCCGTCGATGTCGCGAAGCTTGGCCCGCCGCCTTGCGCCATCATCGCCAATCTTCCCTATAACGTGGCGACGCCGCTCCTTATCCGCTGGCTCGCCCTCGGCCCGGCGCTTTCGAAACTGGTGCTGATGTTTCAGAAAGAGGTCGCCGATCGCCTGCTCGCGCGGCCGAAGACCAAGGATTACGGGCGGCTTTCCATTCTGGCGCAATGGCGGGCCGAGATCGAACGGTTGTTCGATTTGCCGCCCCGCGTCTTCACCCCGCCGCCCAAGGTGAGTTCGACCGTGCTGCGCCTGACGCCGCGCGCTCGGCCCGCCTATCCCGCCGATCCCGCCATTCTGGAAATTGTCGTGGCGGCGGCCTTCGGTCAGCGCCGCAAGATGCTGCGCCAATCGCTTCGCCGCCTCGTTCCCGAAATCGAGGCTTTCCTAGCGCCGCTCGGCATTCCCGGAACGGCGCGGGCGGAGGAGCTTTCGGTCGAGCAATTCTGCGCGCTCGCCAGGGCCTATGCCGGGACGAGAGTGCCGGGCCCTACTGACCGGCGCGCAAGCCCTTGACGAATTCGCCAAGCCCGATCTGGCGCTGGCGCTTCAGCCGCTCGGCCTGAAGAATGGCGCGGAGCTCTGCAAGACTCGCCTCGATCTCGCGATTGACGATGACGTAATCGTATTCCGGCCAATGGCTCATTTCGTCGGCGGCCCGGCTCATGCGATAGGCGACGGTTTCGGCGCTGTCTTGAGCGCGCGCCTTGAGCCGCCGTTCCAATTCGCGGGTCGAGGGCGGCAGAATGAAGACGCTGACAAGGTCTTCGCGCGCCTTTTCCGCCAATTGCTGCGTGCCCTGCCAATCGATATCGAACAGGATATCCCGGCCGGCGGCGAGCGCCGCCAGTACCGGCTCGCGCGGCGTTCCGTAATAATGGCCGAAGACCTTGGCCCATTCCAGGAAGGCGCCGCGATTGATCATGAGATCGAATTCCGTCGCGGCGACGAAATGGTAATCCTGACCGCTGGTCTCGCCGGGGCGTTTGGGCCGCGTCGTCGCCGAGATCGAAAGCGAAATCTGCGGTTCTGCGGCAAGCAGGCGCCGCGACAGCGTCGTCTTGCCGGCGCCGGAAGGCGACGACAGCACCAACATCAATCCGCGTCGTTTGACCTCGCCCAGAATCGTCGCTTCGCCCGCTGTCATCGGCATTGCCATCCTCGCGTCATTCGATATTCTGGATCTGCTCGCGCATCTGTTCGATGGTCGATTTGAGTTCGATGCCGATGGCGGTCAATCCGATATCGGCCGCCTTGGCGCAAAGCGTATTCGCCTCGCGGTGGAATTCCTGGCAGAGGAAGTCGAGCTTGCGCCCCTGGGCGCCGCCCATGGCCACGAGGTCGCGCGCGGCGGCAATATGGCCGGAAAGGCGATCCAATTCCTCGCGAATATCGGCGCGGGTCGCGAGCAGCGCCGCTTCCTGAGCGAGGCGCCCGGGATCAAGGCCGCGATCGAGGCCGAGATCGCCGGGCAGCAATTCGCCGATCTGGCGCGCCAAGCGCGCCTGAATCGCCGGCAATTGCGCGGCGGCATGAGCGCGGGCGGTTGCGACCAGGGTTTCGATGGCGGCGAGATGATCGCCGAGAGTCGCGGCGAGATGCCGCCCTTCGATCTTGCGCATGGCGGCGAGCGCCGTCGCGAGATTGGCGAAGCTCGCCAGCAAAGCCTCGCCGCGCGCGGCGATTTCCGCCGGATCGGGGCTCGGAATCGCGGTTTCGAGAACGCCGCGCAAATTGAGCAAGCCGTCGATGCTGGGTGGGCTTGCCGCCAAGCGTCCGCTCAGGCGTTCGGCGAGTTCGATGACCTGGGCGAGAGCCGCCTCGTTCACGACCAATCGGCTCGCGGCGAGTTTATCCTCGATCGCGAGATTGATCGTCACATTGCCGCGCTTGATGCGCTCGGCCAGAATCGGACGCAAGGCGGGTTCCAGAGTTTCGTAACCGCCGGGCAGGCGAAACCGGAGATCGAGCGATCGTCCATTGACGCTTTTCGCTTCCCAGATCCAGGCAAAATCGCCGCGCTCTCCCGCCTCGCGGGCAAAACCGGTCATGCTGGCGATCGTCATGATTTTTTATTCCGCCTGATCCGCGATTCGACGCAAGGCGCGATAATAAAGCGGCGCCCCGGCGGAATCGAGCAGGGTCATGACGAGATCGCCGGGTTTGAGATCGATGCCGAGGCCGCGCCCCGCGCTCATGACGAGAGCGACTTGCCAAATCTGGCGACCGCGAAAGGAATAGCCGGCGGCATTGGCGGGTTCGATTTTCAACCGCCCGGGAATACCGTCCCATCCCGTCGGGCCCATGGCGTAAAAATCGAAATGCGGCGCGCTTTCGAATTCCGCGCGAAGATCGGTCGTCGTTACGGGGCCGAGCGGCGCGCTTTCGCTGGCGACGATGCCGAAGCGGCCATCGGGCAGAAAAAGATACCATTGCCAGGGCGCCGCCAGCGCGCCTTGCGGCTGGCTGGGTTGGCGAAGTTCGACGGGCAAAGCGAGATTCTGCCACCCCCCCAACAGATCGGCCGCGAGCGCCGGTCGGGTCAAGGCGGGTTTTTCCGCCGTCGCCGGAACGGCGACCGGCGCCGCCGCATCGTCGCCGAAGCGCAAGCCCGGCTCGGCGCAGGCGGCGACGAGGCCGAGTGCCAGAAGCGGAAGCAGACGAGGGCGCGATCTTTTCATGATCCGGGCGATGGCGATGGGAAACGAGCGGTCACGCATTCTAGAGACTATTTCGCGTTCTGGGAATCGCCGGCGCGACCGGCCTTCAGCCGCCGCGCGCCACGCGCCGCCATAATTGGCTGGGTCGGCCGCGATAGCGCGTCGCCAGCCATTCGCGATAGCCGCATTTTTCGGCGACGCGGCGCGAGGGAAGATTGTCGGGGTCGATCAGGCAGCAACTCGCGGGATCGGGAAGATGCGCATCGGCCCAGGCGAGGACCGTGCGGACAGCCTCCGTCGCATAGCCGCGACCCTGGGCGGCGGGCGCGATCGCATAGCCGAGTTCCGGCAGGGCGCCGGGCGAAGGGTCGAGGTCGCGCTCGAAATCGGCGAGGCCGATCTCGCCGACGAAATCGCCGCTCGATCGTTCCTCGATCGCCCAATAGCCGTAGCCGAGCAGCGCCCAAAGCCCGGCATAGCGCAGGATGCGCGACCAGACCTCCTCGCGCGAAAAGGCCTTGCCGCCGATATGGCGGATGATGGCGGGATCGGCCCACATGGCCGCGGCGGGCGCAAGATCGCCCCGTTCGTGCGCCCGCAGGCGCAGGCGATCGGTGACGAGAACCGGCCGCTCGGGAATGGATGCCGTCATCGGAGACCTCCCCGGAAGGATCGCGTGCCTCGCGGAAAATGCGTGATGCCGAACCGCCGGCATTTTGCTAGGGTGACGAGGAACGCCAACAGATAGATCACGGATCATGCCGCCGCGCCAATCCCCCGCCGTTCGTTTGCGTTCGGCGATCCGCGCCAAAAGCGCCGCCATCGCCGTCATCGGCTTGGGCTATGTCGGCCTGCCGCTGGCTTGTCTCCTCGCCGAAGCGGGATTTCGGGTGCATGGCCTCGATATCGACCCCGCCAAGGCGGCGAAGCTCAATCGCGGCCGTTCCTATATCCGCCATATTCCGGGAAAGCGCATCGCGCCGCTGGTCGCTGCGGAGCGGCTTAGCGCCGGGCACGATTTTCGCGCGCTCGCCAAGGCCGATATCGTCATCATCTGCGTGCCGACGCCGCTCTCGCGCCAGCGCGAACCCGATCTTTCCTTCGTCGCGCGGACGGCGGACAGCGTCGCCGCGCATCTCCGCCGGGGGCAATTGATTGTCCTCGAATCCAGCACCTATCCCGGAACGACGCGGGAAATCCTGCAGCCTAAACTCGAAGCCAAGGGCTTGCGCAGCGGCCGCGATTTTTTCCTCGCTTATTCGCCCGAGCGCGAGGATCCCGGCAATCGCGATTTCGCGAGCGCCGCCATTCCCCGCATCGTCGGCGGCGACGGCCGGAAAGCGCGCGATTTGGCCCAGGCGCTTTATGCGACCATCGTGCCCGCGGCGATTCCCGTCGCCTCGCTGGAAACGGCCGAGGCGGTCAAGCTGACCGAAAACATCTTCCGCGCCGTCAACATCGCCCTCGTCAACGAATTGAAGATGGTTTTCGATGCCATGGGCATCGATATCTGGGAAGTCATCGACGCCGCCAAGACCAAGCCCTTCGGGTATATGCCGTTCTATCCCGGCCCCGGGCTTGGCGGTCATTGCATCCCGATCGATCCCTTTTATCTCACCTGGAAGGCGCGGGAATTCGGAATCGAAACCCGGTTCATCGAACTGGCGGGCGAGATCAATACGCTGATGCCGCATTACGTTCTCGCGCGCGCCGCGCGGGCGCTCAATGCGGCGACGGGGCGCGGGCTTCGCCGCGCGCGCATCCTGATGATCGGTCTTGCCTATAAGAAGAACGTCGATGATATGCGCGAAAGCCCGGCTCTCGCTTTGATCGAGAAGTTGGAGGCCGAAGGCGCGCGGGTTCGCTATCACGACCCTTTCATTCCGCGCATCAAGCCCTCGCGCGCGCATGGCGCCTTGGCCGGGCGGCGTTCCATCGCCCTTTCGGCGCGGACGATCGCCGCCGCCGATCTCGTCCTCGTCGTCACCGATCACGATGCCGTCGATTGGGCGCTGATCGGTCGCCGGGCGCGCCTCGTCGTCGATACGCGCAACGCCATGGCGCGGGCCGGCATCGTCCACGACCGCATCGTCAAGGCCTGAGGCGATGCTCGTCCTTGTCACCGGGATCGCCGGCTTTATCGGCTATCATGCGGCGGAGGCCCTCCTCGCGCGCGGCGACGAGGTGATCGGCCTCGACAATCTCAATGCCTATTACGATCCCGCGTTGAAAGCGGCGCGGCTTTCCCGGCTCGAAGGCCGAAAGGGTTTTTCCTTCGTCTTTGCCGATATCGCGCGCTTCAAGGCGTTGCGCGCCGCCTTGGCCAAGCCTTGGGGCGAGATCGCGGGCGTGCTGCATCTCGCCGCCCAGGCGGGCGTCCGCCATTCCCTCGACCATCCGCTCGATTACGGCCAGGCTAATCTCCTCGGCCATCTCAACATGCTCGAAATCGCGCGCCATCTTCCGGCCCTACGGCACATGGTCTATGCGAGTTCGAGTTCCGTCTATGGCGCGAGCCAGCGTCTTCCCTTCGCGCTCGACGATCCCGCCGACCGGCCGAATTCGCTTTACGCCGCGACCAAACGCGCGGCGGAATTGATGAGCGAATCCTATGCGCGCCTGCACCGCCTGCCCTTGACCGGGTTGCGCTTTTTCACCGTCTACGGTCCCTGGGGCCGACCGGACATGGCCTATATCAAATTCGCGCGCGCGATCCTCGCCGATGCGCAAGTCGAGCTTTTCGGCGACGGCACGCAATCGCGCGATTTCACCTATATCGACGATATCGTCGCCGGTTTGCTGGCGGCCTTCGACCGGCCGCCGGTCGCGGCCGATCCGCCGCATCGTCTTTACAATCTCGGCGGCGATCGGCCGTCGAGCCTCGCGCATCTCTTGGAAAAGATTGCCGAGGCTTGCGGCCGAAAGGCGCGGATCAAGTATCTGCCGACGGCGCCGGGCGATCTTTCCGCGACCTGGGCCGATATTTCCGCCTCGCGCCGCGATCTCGGCTTTTCGCCGCAAACGCCGCTCGAAATCGGCATCCCCCGAATCGTCGATTGGGTCCGGGATTATTATCGCTTGGCGTGAGCCTTATTTCGGGCGCGAGGGCACCCAGCAATAGCCGTCGGGGTCGAGAATATAGGCCTCGCGCAGGCCATGCGGCTTATCGAGCGCGGGGGCGAGGATCGTATAGCCCCCGGCCTCGGCGCGGGCGACGGCGAGATCGGGATCGCAATCGTAAAGCCGCAATTCGATTCCGCCGCCGCGCACGGCCGAATCCTCGATGAGGCCGAGCAGCGGATGACGGCTATAGGTCGCATCGCCATGCAGCATCCATTCGATCGGCGATCCCGATCCCGTCTTGCGCCGCAAAACCGCGAAATCGCGCTCGGCATGGACGATTTCGGCCTCCAAAACGTCGCGGGCGAAGGCCAGCGATCGCGCGATATCGCGCACCAGCAGATTGATGCCGAAGCCGCTGAGCGATCTTCCATAGGCATCGGCGCTCATGAAGCCGGGGTTTTCGGTCGCCATGATTCTCTCCCCTCCTTTTCGGGTCGTTTCAGCAAGCCACGGCCGGGGCGGTTTCGGCAAGACCGAGCTTTTGTCGCAACGGGGCGGAGCGGATAAAGGTTCCCCCGAAACCCGTTCGGTTCTAGACTTTGCCCATGCCGATTCGTCTGCTGCCGCCCAATCTCGTCAATCAGATCGCCGCCGGTGAGGTCATCGAGCGGCCGGCTTCCGCCGTCAAGGAATTGGTCGAGAACAGCCTGGATGCCGGCGCGCGGCGGATCGCCATCGAATTGCGCGACGGCGGTAAGTCCTATCTCGCCGTGACCGATGACGGCGGCGGCCTCTCGCGCGAGGAATTGGCGCTGGCGGTCGAACGCCACGCGACCTCGAAACTTCCCGAGGACGATCTCGTCCATATCGCCACTTTCGGCTTTCGCGGCGAAGCCTTGCCCTCTTTAGGCGCCGTCGGGCGCTTGACCCTGACGAGCCGCAAAGCGGGAAGTGCTACGGCCTGGTCGATCGCGATCGAAGGCGGCGCCAAATCCGCGCTCGAACCGGCGGCGCTGGCGCAAGGGACCCGCGTCGAACTCGCCGATCTTTTCTACGCCGTTCCGGCGCGGCTCAAATTCCTGAAATCGGCGCGCTCGGAATTGAACGCGATCGTCGAGATCGTCGAACGCCTCGCCATGGCCAATCCGCGCGTTGCCTTCAGCCTCGTCCATGACGGCAAATCGATCCTGCGCTTCGAGGCGGCGAGCGAGGCCCTGTTGGCGGAAAACGGCGATCTCCTCGGGCGACGACTCGGCGACGTCATCGGTCGCGATTTCGTCGAGAATGCGCTGCCGCTCGATATCGCGCGCGAGGGATTGCGTCTGGTCGGCTTTGCCGGCCTGCCGACTTTCAACCGGGCGACCGCCGCTCAGCAATATCTTTTCGTCAACAATCGGCCGGTGAAGGATCGCCTGTTGCAAGGCGCCATTCGCGGCGCCTATCAGGATTTTCTCGCCCGCGATCGTCATCCCGTTCTGGCGCTCTTCGTCGAATGCCCGCCGGAAGAGGTCGATGTCAACGTCCATCCCGCCAAGGCCGAAGTCAGGTTCCGCGATCCCGCCGCTGTCCGCGGGCTTATCGTCGGCGCCATTCGTCGCGCGCTCGATGCCGCCGGCCATCGCGCCGCCGGTCATATCGCCGACCGCGCGATGGCGGCCTTCCTGCCCGGCGGGGCGCCGCTTTCATCCGCGCCGGCCGCCGGATGGAGCGCGCCGCCGGGTCTTGCCAGCGATCGCGCGACCTATGGCGCGCCGCCGCGTGCGAATGCCGCGCGTCTTGCGGCGGCGGTTTCGGCTTTCGCGCCGCTGGCGCCCGATCTTGCCCGGCCTTCGGCGCGCCACGAAAGCGCGGCATCGGCCGATTCCTCTCCCGCGACGGCCTATCCGCTGGGAGCTGCCCGCGCGCAGCTTCATGCGACCTATATCGTCGCGCAGAGCGCGGAGGGCATCGTCATCGTCGATCAGCATGCCGCGCATGAACGCCTCGTCTATGAACGCATGAAAGCGGCGCTCGCGGCGGGCGGCATTTCGCGCCAAGCCTTGCTGATCCCCGAAATCGTCGAACTCGAAAAGGCGGCGGCGGAGCGCTTGCTGGCGCGCGCCGAGGAATTGAAGGAACTCGGCCTCGTCATCGAACCCTTCGGCGAAAACGCGCTCGTCATCCGCGAAGTCCCAGCCTTGCTCGGTCAGAGCGACGCCAAGGGTTTGCTTCGCGACCTCGCCGACGAGATCGCCGAATTCGGCGACGGATTGAGCCTCAAGGAAAGGCTGGAGGATATTTGCGGCACGCTCGCCTGCCACGGTTCGGTCAGGGCGGGACGCAGCCTCAACCTTACCGAGATGGATGCTCTGCTGCGCCAGATGGAGGCGACGCCGCATTCCGGCCAATGCAATCACGGCCGGCCGACCTATGTCGAGCTGAAGCTCGCCGATATCGAGCGCCTATTCGGTCGGCGATGAAACGCAATCGCGCGCGCGCCATCCGCCTGCCGGGGACGATCTGGGCGCTCGGCCTCACTTCGCTCTTTATGGATTCCTCGTCCGAGATCGTGCATGCGATCCTGCCGCTCTTCCTCGCCCATTCCCTGATGGCCAGCAATGCCGCGATCGGCCTGATCGACGGCCTGGCCGAGTCGATGGCGCTCGTCACCAAAATCTTCTCCGGCGCGATTTCGGATTATTGGCGCCGCCGCAAGCCGATTAGCACGCTGGGCTATGCGATCAGCGCCATATCGAAACTCGTTTTCCCCTTGGCGGCGACCTCGGGCCTCGTGCTTTTCGGCCGTTTGCTCGATCGCTTCGGCAAGGGCGTGCGGGGCGCGCCGCGCGATGCCCTGATCGCCGATTGGGTGGCGCCCGAGCATCGCGGCTATGCCTATGGCGTGCGCCAGGCGCTCGACAATATCGGCGCCGTCGTCGGGCCGCTCATCGCCGTTTTGCTGTTGCAATTCTATGCCGGAGAATTCCGTCCCGTTCTCTGGTGGGCGATCCTGCCGGCGGTCATCTCGGTCGTCGTCATGGCGATCGGCGTCAAGGAACCGGAGATGGCCGAACGCGCCGAAAAGCGCCCCTTTCCCTTGCGCCCCGACGAATTGCGCGCTTTGCCGCCCGCCTTCTGGCTGGCCATGGGGTTGATCGCGCTCATGCTGCTGCCGCGCGTCACCGAAGCCTTCATGATCCTGCGCGCCGACGATGCCGGCATCGCGCCGGCCTGGGCGCCGCTCACCCTCGTCATCATGAGCGCGGTCTCCGTCCCCTTCACGCCGATCGCCGGATTATGGTCGGATCGTTACGGTCGCGGCGGCTTGATCGCGATCGGCTTTCTGTTCCTGATTCTCGCCCATCTCGCCTTCGCCTATGCCGAGGCGCCGATCTGGATCTGGCTGGGTTCGGCCCTTTGGGGTCTGCATGTCGCCTTCACGCAAGGCATCTTTTCGGCGCTCGTCGCCGATTACGCGCCCGCCCATCTGCGCGGTACGGCCTTCGGCGTTTTCAATCTCCTCGCCGGAATCGCCATTCTGCTGGGGTCCTGGGGATTGGGCGCGATCTGGGATGGCTTCGATGGGACAACGGCTTTCCTGATCGCTGCCGGCGTCACGCTGCTGGCGCTTCTGCTTTTTCTTCTGTGGCGGCCCGCAGAAAAATGAGGCGCGCCCGCCCGTAACGCCGCTCGTCGAGCAGGGCGAAACCTTCGGGTACCGCGAAGGATTCGCGGCGATCCATTTCGGCGACGATCAGCGCGCCTGGGGCGAGCCAGCCTTGCCGACCGAGACTCGCCAAAGCCGGCGCGATCAACCCCGATCCGTAAGGCGGGTCGAGGAAAACGAGGGAGCAGGGCGAAAAGCGCGGATAATCCGCGGCGCGCGGCGGGGTTAAGGCGTCATGGGGAAGGATAAGGCCGCGCTCGCGTTCTCCCGCACGGGCGAGATTGCGGGCGATAATCGTCGCGGCGACGCGGTCCTTATCGAGGGCGACGAGGCTGATCGCGCCGCGCGACAAAGCCTCGATGCCAAGCGCACCCGATCCCGCGAAGGCGTCGAGAACGCGGGCGCTAGCGACGGCATCGTAGCCATGAATGAGGATATTGAAGATCGCCTGGCGCGCGCGATCGGCGGTTGGGCGCAGCCTTTCGCCCGGCGGAACTTCGAGGGTTAAGCCCTTATGTCGGCCGGCGGTTATGCGCATGGGGCTTCGCGCGATCCTTGTCGCGCCGGCTGGGTTGCGCGATGCCGAGTTGTTCCTTGAGTACCTTGCCCGTCACTTCCTCGACCTCGTCCTTGGCGAGATGGCCGAGCTGAAACGGGCCGTAAGCGATGCGGATAAGGCGATTGACCTGCCAGCCGAAATGTTCGGCGAGGCGGCGAATCTCGCGATTGCGTCCCTCGCTCAAGGCCATGGTGAGCCAGGCATTGTCGCCCTGCTGGCGATCGAGCGTTGCGGCGACCGGTTTGAATCGCTCGCCGGCGATGACGAGGCCGCGCGCGAGGCTGGCGAGCGCCGTAGGCTCGATGCGGCCCTTGACGCGCACCCGATAGCGGCGGATCCAGCCGGTCGCCGGCAATTCCAAGCGCCGCGCTAGCGCGCCGTCATTGGTGAGCAACAGCAAGCCCTCGGAATTGAAATCCAGGCGGCCGATGGCGATAACGCGCGGCAGATCGGGGGCCAAGCGATCGAAAAGCGTGGGGCGGCCTTCGGGGTCGCGCCGCGTCGTCAGCACGCCCTTGGGCTTGTGATAGCGCCAGAGCCGCGTGCGCTCCGCGAGCGGCAAGGGCTTGCCGTCGACGAGGATGCGATCCTCGGCGCCGATGCGATAGCCGAGCTCCGATAGGACCGCCTCGTTGACGCGGACACGGCCCGCGCGAATCCAATCTTCCGCCTCGCGCCGAGAGCACAATCCGGCGCGGGCCATGATCTTGGCGATCCGCTCGCCTTTTGGATCGCTCATGCGCGCGTCACTGGGCGGCGGCGACGAAAGCCGCGAAAATCCGGCGATCCGCCGCCGAGACCGCGAATTCGGGATGCCATTGCACGCCGAGACAGAAGCGATGCGCAGTGGATTCGATGCCCTCGATCACGCCGTCGGGCGCGATCGCATTGACGCGCAAATCCTTGCCGATCGTCTTCACCGCCTGATGATGAGCGCTGTTGACGGCGATTTCCTCCGCATCGACAATGCGATGAAGCAAGGAAGGTTGGACGATCCGCGCCTTATGGCCGGGCTCGTCGCGGGGATTGGGCTGCTCGTGCAAAAGGGAATCGGCGATCTCGTCCTCGATATGCTGAATGAGCGTCCCGCCGAAAATCACGTTCAATAATTGCTCGCCGCCGCAAATGCCGAGGATGGGTTTGTTCCGCGCCAGCATGGCCTTGGCGATGGCCATTTCGAAGCGGGTGCGCTCGGCCTTGGTGCGGATCGAGGCATGACGTTCCTCGGCGCCGAACAAAGCGGGGTCGATATCGAAGGCGCCACCGGTGATGACGAGGCCGTCCAGGCGATCGGCATAGGTTTCGGCCTCGGCGGCGACATGAGGGAGGCCATAGGCCAATCCGCCCGCCGCCTCGATCGCGCGGGCATAGCCCGACCGCAGGAGATAGCGCGGGGCGGCGGGCCCGGTCTTTTCCTCGATATCCAGCGTGATTCCGATCTGCGGCTTCATGGTTCTGCTATCCCATATTCGCGGGTCGCGCTCAAGTCCGCGCAGCCACGCCGATTGCGCGCCGCCGCGAATGGCTTATAAGCCTGGGGTCATTTTCCCGCTCGCGAGGCCGAAATGAGCCGATCCGATACCGCCGCTTACATGGCCTTGGCCTTCGCCGAGGCGGAAAAGGCGCGCGAGGCCGGCGAAGTGCCGGTCGGCGCCATTCTCGTCGATGGCGAAACCGGGGAAATCCTGGCGGCCGCGCATAATCGGGTCGAGGCGTTGCATGATCCGACCGCTCATGCCGAAATGCTGGCCATTCGCGCCGCCGCTGCGGATCGCGCCGAAAAGCGCCTGCCGGGAGCCGATCTTTACGTGACGCTGGAACCTTGCCCGATGTGCGCGACGGCGATTTCCTTCGCGCGGCTGCGCCGGCTTTATTACGCGGCGGCCGATCCCAAGGGCGGCGGCATCGAACAGGGCGCGCGGATTTTCCTGCAGCCGACCTGTCATCATCGCCCCGAAATTATCGAAGGTGGCGAGGGCGCCGCGCGCAGCGCCGCTCTGTTGCGCGATTTTTTCAAGGCCCGGCGCGGGCCGAAATCATAGCGGCAGAAGATCGCGCAGCCGGTAATAAAGAATCGCCGGGGCGAGGAACCAGGGATTGCCGCCGTAAAGCGGTCGCGTCGGAAAGGGCAAATCGTCGAGCGCGGTCTTCCCTTCGGTGCGACCCAGAATCTGCCGGCCGATGCGATCGCCGAAATAGGTGGCGAGCGAAACGCCCGAACCGCAATAGCCGAGGCAATACCAGATTCCATCCTGCCGGCCGAGATGCGGCATCGTATCGAAAGTATAAGCGACATAGCCCATCCAGCTATGCGAAAGGCCGATTCCGGCAAGTTCGGGAAAAATCGCGGCCATGGCTCGGCGCAGCCTCGGCGCGCTTTGGCGAGGATCGTTCTCGCGATAGGCGACGCGGCCGCCGAAGATGAGGCGGCGGCGATCCGGCGATAGGCGATAATAGAAGACCAGCTTGCGCGTATCGCTGATAACGCGGTTTTGCGGCAGCAGGCGATCGGCGATTCCCGGCGGCAAGGTCTCGGTCGCGACGATATAGGACCCGATCGGGATCACGCGGCGGCGCTGCCAGGGAAAGCCCGGCCCGGTATAGCCATTGGTCGCGATCAGCACATCGCGCGCCTTGATCCGGCCGAGCTTCGTCGTCGCGACGAAGCCGTCGCCTTCGCGCGTCAGGCCCTCGACCGAACAAGGCGCGACGATTTCCGCGCCGGCCGCTCGCGCGAGGCGGAGCAGGCCGAGATGGTATTTCCCCGGATGCAGCGCCGCATGGCGCGGATAGAGGCAGCCGCCATGATAGAAATCGCTGCCGATTTCGCGGTGCTGTTCCGCCCGCGGGACCATGACATAGGGTTGGGCGAGGCCTTTCGGCTGATCGCGCAAGGCGGCGCCGAGAGCCTCGTATTGGCGGGGATTATGCGCGCCGTGAAAGCGCCCGGCTATTTGCCAATCGCAATCGAGATTCTCCTTGGCGATCAGGTCGCCGATGAAATCGAGCGCCGCAAAACCCTCGCGCCTGATGGCGGCGGCGCGTGTCGCATCGTAACGCCCGGACAAAGCGGCGAAGCTCGGCTTGATGCTGGTCGAAACCTGACCCCCATTGCGGCTGGAACAACCGAAACCGAAGGGCGCGGCATCCAGAACCAGCGTCGATCGGCCGTGGGATGCCGTCGCCCGCGCGGCCATTAGCCCCGTATAGCCGGCGCCGATCACCAGGACATCGATCTTCGCGGGCAGCGAAGCGGCGGCGAGATCGGGCCGTTCGACACCCTCCCGCCAATAGGGTTCGGTCTTGAAATCCGGCGCGAATAAATCGCCCATCGCGCTCAGCGCAGGAAAGCCGAAAAATAGCGCGGCATCAATTTCTCGATCTCGGCGTTGAGATCCTTGAGACATTGATCGAGCAAGCTGAAAAGCACGCCTTCGCGCTGATTGATCGTCATGTCCTCGCGGATCGTCTGCGTGCGCCGCGCCTTGGCGTTCGCTTCGGCGCTGCGGCCGAGTTGGGGATTCTCGACCGCGATCTTGACCGCGAAAGTCAATTCGTATTGGTCGGAAAGATCGACCGCGCTCAAGGCCGGGGATCGCGGCAGCGGCGTGTTGACGGCCTTCGCTTCGAGAAGGGTGATCGTTCCCTGGCCGGCATTGCCGACGGCTTGGAAGCGATCTTGCGCCCAGGTTTCGAGCGCCGCGCGGGGCGCTTGGGGAAATTCCCCGCCGACATCCTCGATATTCGGGTCGGAATCGGCGGCGATAATCCCGATCGTCGCCACGTCGAGACGGAAAGGCGGCAAATGTTCGTAGGTGATATTCGGAAATTGCTGCCGCTTGGGCGGGGTCGAACAAGCGGCAAGCGGGAGAAAGCCCCAGGGCGCGGCGGCGATCCAGGCCAGGGCGTGGCGGCGAATCATGATGCGGCCCTTTCCGCGCGCAGCGCATCGGAGGAAAAGCGATAGATCGCCGCGCAGAATTCGCAGGTGACTTCCGCGAAACCGGCAGCAACGACGTCTTCGAGATCGGCTTCGGGCAGACTGCGCAGCATGCGCTCGACCCGCTCGGCCGAGCAGCGGCATTCCGCTCGCAAGGCGTGGCCCGGGGAAACCCGCACGCCATCCTCGTGAAAGAGACGATAGAGCAGCGCGTTCATCGCCGGGTCGGGGCCGAGCAATTCCGCTTCCCGCGCGCTGGCGAGAAAGGCGATCGCGCGGCGCCAGGCATCGTCGATATCCTCCGCCGTATCGCCGCCATCCGTCGGCGGGGCCGGCAGGCGTTGCAGCATGATGGCGCCGGCTTGCCAACCCGCATCGGTGCGGCGCAAGGCAAGATGGAATCCGGCGGCGATTTGTTCCGATTGGCGGAAATAATGCTGCACGCATTCGACCAGATTGGCGCCGATCAATTCGACGATGCCCTGATAGCGATCGGTATGTTCGCCCTGATCGACGGTGAAGGCGAGATGCCCGGCGCCGAGGAGATGCGGCAGGCTGACCGGCCCGGAGCCGAGTGCGGCCATGGCGGCGGCGTCGAATTGCGCATAAGCGCGGAGCGCGCCGTGGCTCGCGACATCGGCGACCAGCAGCTTGACGGGGCCGGCGCCCCGCGCCTGAAGCGTGAAGATGCCGTCATATTTGAGCGCCGCGGCGAGCAGGGCGGCGAGGCACAACGTCTCGCCCAGCAATCCGGCGACGAGCGGCGGATAATCGTGCTTGCCGAGGATTTCGCTCAAGGCGCGATCGAGGCGCAGGAACCGGCCGCGCACGAGGCGCAAGGCGACGCCCTTCCCCTCGATCTCGAAAGGCTGGACGAAATCGCCCGATGCTGCATCCGATTCGGTTCGCGACATGGGCTTATTCTAAAGCGCCATCCGGCCGATGGGAATCGCCCTCGATCGGAAAAGGCGGGGTCAAATCGCGCCGAGGCACCAGAGCAGGATCGCCTGCTGGGCGTAGAGGCGATTCTCGGCCTCGTCCCAGACGACCGATTGCGGGCCGTCGATGACGCTCGCCGTCATTTCGTCGCCGCGATGGGCGGGCAGGCAATGCATGAAGATCGCCTCCTTCCCGGCCAAGGCCATCAAGCCCTCGTCCACTTGGAAGCGGCGCAATTGTTCGTGCCGGTCGAGCGTATCCTCGTCGCCCATGGAGACCCAAGTATCGGTGACGACGGCATCGGCGCCGCGCACGGCCTCGCGGGGGTCCGCGAGAATACGCAGCTTCGCGCCTTCGCGCTGCGCCCAGGCGATGACCTCTTGCGGCGGGGCGAGATTGGCGGGGCAAGCGATATCGAGCGCGAAGCCGAAACGCTGCGCCGCGTGAATCCAGCTCGTCGCCATATTATTGCCGTCGCCCGACCAGGCGATGCGCCGACCGGCGATCGGCCCCCGATGCGCCTCGAAGGTCATGACATCGGCCATCAATTGGCAGGGATGGGTGCGGTCGGTCAGGCCGTTGATGACTGGCACGCCGGCATGTTCGGCCATTTCCAGCAATTTATGTTCCTTGGTCGTGCGCAGCATGATGCAATCGACATAGCGCGAAAGCACGCGCGCCGTATCGGCGACGGTCTCGCCGCGGCCGAGCTGCGAGCTTTCGCGCTCCAGCACCGTGACTTCGCCGCCGAGGCGTTTCATCGCCAATTCGAAGGAGATGCGGGTTCGCGTCGAGGGCTTCTCGAAGATCATGGCCAAGGCGCGGCCGGCAAGCGGTCGGGTCGAACCCGCCCAGGTGCCCATCCGCAATTCGTGCGCGACATCGACGATCCGGCGCAATGCTTCGGCCGGCAAGCGATCGAGGTCGAGGAAATGCCGGATCGCTCCGGCCTTGCCGGCGGGGGGCGTCATGGGGTTCCCGCTCCGCTTTCGAGACGCTGGGCAAGATCGGCGATGATCGCGATCGCCTGGTCGATCTCGGCCCGGCTTACGATCAAAGGCGGGAGCAGGCGCAGGACATTGTCGCCGGCGCCGACGCTCAGCAATCCGGCGCCGCGCAATCCCGCCACGATCTCGGTATTGGCGATATCGGGCGCGCATTTGAGGCCGCGCATCAACCCCTTGCCGCGAACTTCGAGGAAACGCTGCGGGAAGCGGCGGCAAAGGCCGTCGAGGCCGGCGGCGAAATAAGCGCCCTTGGCGGCCGCATCGTCGAGGAAGCCCGGCGCCAGGATCACGTCCAGCACCGCATTGCCGATCGCCATGGCGAGCGGGTTGCCGCCATAGGTCGTGCCGTGACTGCCGGGGCCGAAAGCCGCCGCGACCTTCGCCGTGGCGAGACAGGCGCCCAAGGGAAATCCGCCGCCGATGCCCTTGGCCGTCGCCAGGATATCGGGCGCGACGCCGGCCCATTCATGTGCGAACAGCCGACCGGTGCGGCCCATGCCGCATTGCACCTCGTCGAACATCAGCAGCAGGCCGAATTCGTCGGCGATGGCGCGCAGATCCTTCAAGAATTCGATCGTCGCCGCGCGCATCCCGCCTTCGCCCTGAACGGGTTCGATCAGAATGGCGGCGGTTTCCGGGCCGATGCGGTCGCGCACTTCGTTGGCATTGCCGAAGGCGCAATGGTCGAAGCCTTCGACATCGGGCGCATAGCCTTTGAGATATTTGGCATTGCCGGCCGCCGCCAGCCCCGCCAGGGTGCGGCCGTGAAACGCGCCTTCGAAGGCGATCACGCGATAGCGGGCGGGATCGCCGAAATCGTCGTGATATTTGCGGATGAGCTTCAACCCGCATTCGATCGCCTCGACGCCGGAATTGCCGAAGAAAACGCTATCGGCGAAGGAATGGGCGACGAGGCGCTCGGCCAGTTTCTCCTGGCCGGGAATGCGATAGAGGTTGGAGGTGTGCCAAAGCTTTTCGCCTTGCGCCTTCAACGCGGCGACGAGATGCGGATGGCAATGGCCGAGCGCGGTCACGGCGATGCCGCTGGCGAAATCGAGATAGCGCCGTCCCTCCGCCGTGACGAGCCAAGCGCCTTCGCCGCGCTCGAAGGCGAGATCGGCGCGGTTATAGGTATTCATCAAAGCGGGTTTCGCGTCTGGCGCCGCTATCGGGGCGGTCTTCGTCGCCGTCATCGTCATGGCTGGCTCGTCCGATCGGAATCCTGGAAACGATAAGAGAGGATCGCCGGCAATATCGAGATTGCCGATCTTTCTGTCAATCGGGCGTCAGGGGCGCAGGCGCGAACTGCGCTTCAGGCGCCAATAGGCGAGAAAGCCGAGCGCCAGAACGCAGAGCGCGAGGATCGCGGCGCCGAGGCCGGGATCGGCGGCGGCGGTACCGCTCATCCCATAACGGAAGCCGTCGATCATATAGAAGAGCGGATTGAAACGGACGAGCGTTTCCGCCACGGGCGGCAGAATGCCGATGGGGTAGAAAAGGCCGGAAAGAAAAGCCAAGGGCAGCAGCAAGAAGGTATGGATCGCCGTGTAATGATCCCATTTCTGCGCCCAGATACCGGCGACGAGACCGATCAAGGCCCCCATCAGCACGCCCATCGCCGCGAAATAGAGCAGCGCCGCCGGCGCGAAGATGTCGATGGCGAAGGGGCCGTTGGGCGCGAAGAACGCGGCGGCGAGGGCGACGCAAAGGCCGATCGCCAGTCCGGCGGCGGCATTGCCGAAGGCATAACCTAGAACGCGCTCCGCCGCGCCCAAGGGCGCCATCAGGATATCCTCGATCATCCTGAGATGTTTGTCGAAGATCAGCGAGCCGGCGGCGCTTTCATAAGCCTTATCGAAAGCGGCGAAGATGACGAGGCCGGGAATGACGAAGCCGATCAGATCGGGCATCGGCGTATTCGCCTGATGGAGGGCGATCCCGAAAATGGCGAGATAGAGCAGGCTGGAAAGAATCGGCCCCAGAATTTGATAATGGTAATCCTGGAGGCCGCGCTTGGCTTCGCGTTCGATCAGGCTCGCCAATCCTCGCCAATTCGCGAGGCCGAAGGTGCGGGATCGCGGCTGCGGTTCAAGGGTATCGGTCGCAAGCGGGATCATGCCTTGAGCCGCCAGCCCGAAGCGAAGCAGCGATAGGCCGCGACGAAGAGGGCGAGGTTGACGATCGCCAGGAGAACGAGACCGATGGCGAGCGAACCGTCGGCATGATCGGTGAAACCGTAGCGGAATCCGTCGATCATGTAGAAAAAGGGATTGGCCCGCGCGATCCCCGCCCAAGGTTCGGGCAAGCGGGCGATGGAATAGAAAGCGCCGGAAAGAAAGGCGAGCGGCGTCACGACGAAATTGGTGACGGCGGCCAGATGATCGAATTTCTCCGACCACAAGCCGGCGAGCATGCCGAGCAAGGCCAGCATCAAGCTCGCCATCGCGGCGTGATAAAGCGCGAATAAGGGATGGGGCAAGGCGAAGGGCGCGAAAGGCAGCATGGCGAGCCAAGTCGATAGCCCGACGAGAAGACCGCGCGTCACGCCGCCGGCCGCGATCGCCGCCGTCATCTCCAAGGGCGAGAGCGGCGGCATCAAGAGATCGACGATATTGCCTTGCAGTTTGGAGATCAGCAGGGAGGAGGACGTATTGGCGAAGGCGTTCTGCGTCATCGCCATCATGACGAGGCCGGGCGCCAGAAAGGCGACATAGGAAAGATCGCCGATACGATCGATGGCATGGCCGAGGGCGAGGACGAAGACGGCGAGGAACAGCAAGGCGGTGACGAGCGGCGCCAGGATCGTCTGCGTCGCGACGGCGAGGAAGCGGCGCACTTCCTTGCGATAGAGCGTCGAGAGGCCGATCCAATTGACGGCGCCGTAGCGGCGCGGCGCGAGGTTCATATTATTGCGCCTTCAATCTTTCGCCGTGCCGGCGATTCTCGGCGGCGGCGAGATCGACGAAAAGATCGGCGATCGCGGCGGGGTCGGTCTGCGCGGCTTTCGGTTCGCCGGGATAGGCCTTGGCGCGCATGGCGGTGCGCAGCTTTCCGGGATCGACCAGATTGACGCGCACCGAACTTTGCCGCGTTTCCTCGGCATAAATGCCGGCCAGCATGTCGAGCCCGGCCTTGGCGATGGCATAGGCGCCCCAATAGGCGCGCGGCGCCGCAGAAGCGGCGCTGGTGACGAAGATAACCTGGCCCGAGGTCGAGCGCCGCAGCAAGGAATCGAGGCTGCGGATCAAGCGCCAATTGGCGGTAAGATCGGTCGCCATCACGTCCGCCCACAAATCGGGCGCGATATGGGCGAGCGGCGACAATTCGCCCAAGATTCCGGCATTGCCGATGAGGATGTCGAGCCTACCGAAGCGTTCGTTGAGCGCCGCGCCCAGGCGATCGATGGCGGCGCCGTCCTTGAGATCGAGGGGAACAAGCAAACTCGATTTTCCCGAATGCGCGCGACAGGCATCGTCGGTTTCTTCGAGGCCGCCGGTCGTCCGGGCGATCAGCACGAGATCGGCCCCCTCGGCGGCGAAGCGTTCGGCAATGGCACGGCCCAGTCCGCGCGAGGCACCGGTGATAAGGGCGATGCGCCCCGCGAGGCGCGGCGATGGGGAAGCTGGCGGCATGAAGCGGGTCTTCCGGCGATCGTTCAGGCGCGCTCGGCCAACAGCGGCAGGGTCGCGACGTCGGGTTCCTGATCGGTCAGCGTCGTCGGATATTCGCCGCTGAAACAGGCATCGCAATATTGCGGCCTGCGGGGATCGCGCCCCTTTAGTCCCATGGCGCGATAGAGGCCGTCGATGCTGATGAAAGCGAGGCTATCGACGCCGATGAAATCGGCCATTTCGGCAATGTCCATGCGCGCGGCCAGCAAATGCTTCCGCTCCGGCGTATCGATGCCATAGAAGCAGGAATGCGCCGTGGGCGGGCTCGATATGCGCATATGGACTTCGCTGGCGCCGGCGCTGCGCATCATCTCGACGATCTTGCGCGAGGTCGTGCCGCGCACGATCGAATCGTCGATCAAGACGATGCGCTTGCCGGCGACATGGATGCGGTTGACGTTGTGCTTCAGCTTGACGCCGAGATGGCGGATATGATCGGCGGGTTCGATGAAGGTGCGGCCGACATAATGATTGCGGATGATGCCGTATTCGAAGGGGATGTCCGATTGCGCGGCATAGCCCAAGGCCGCCGGCACGCCCGAATCGGGCACCGGAATCACGACATCGGCGGCGATGCCGGCTTCGCGGGCCAGCTCCGCGCCGATGCGCTTCCTCGCTTCGTAGACGCTTTGCCCTTCGATCACGGAATCGGGTCGAGCGAAATAGATATATTCGAAGACGCAGAATCGCTGCGGCGCCGTGGAAAAGGGTTTCAGCGAGGAAACGCCGTTGCGATCGAGGATCACGACCTCGCCGGGTTCGATATCGCGGATATATTGCGCGCCGACGATGTCGAGCGCGCAGGTTTCGGACGCCAGGATATGCCCATCGCCGATCCGACCGAGCACGAGCGGCCTGACGCCCAAAGGATCGCGGACGCCGATCGTCATGTCCTTGGCGAGCGCCACCAGGGAATAGGCGCCTTCGATTTGATGCAGCGCGTTGATCAGCCGATCGACGACATTGCCGCGCAGATGCGTCGCCATCAGATGCTGGATGATTTCGGTATCCGTGGTCGATTGGAACAGCGAGCCGCGCTTGACGAGTTCGCGCCGGATGGCCGCCGCATTGGTGAGATTGCCGTTATGCCCGATGGCGAATCCGCCGAAGGCGAAATCGGCGAAAAGCGGCTGGACGTTGCGCAAGGCCGTCTCGCCCGTGGTCGAATAGCGCGTATGGCCGATCGCGGCATGACCGGGCAGCGTGTCGATCACGGCCGGATGCGAGAAATTATCGGCGACATGGCCCATGGCGCGATGCTGATGGAAAACCCGGCCGTCGCAGCTGACGATGCCGGCGGCTTCCTGACCGCGATGCTGCAAGGCATGCAGGCCGAGAACGGCCAAAGTCGCCGCTTGATCGGCACCATAGATGCCGATGATGCCGCATTCCTCCTTGAGATGGTCGTCGTCGAAAGGATGACCGAAGCGGGGGCTGGCGGCGAGCGAGGTCATTGCGTTCCCTGCGTTCCCTGAATCAATTGGTCGAGGTCGTTGCGCTCCTGGTCCTTATACCCCGATTCCGGCGTCTGTCCATTGGCATCGGCGGGCGCCGGCGGGGCGGCGGGATCGGCATTGGGCGCGGGCGCCGGGGTCGTGCCGGTATTGGGGAAACCGAGGCCGGGCATGATCTGTTGGATGGCTTTGCCCTGGTCGACGCCCTGGCCGATCGCCGATTGCCCCTGTTCGACGAGATTTTCCGGCAGGCGTTCCTGAATGAGGGTCGCGATTCGCGCGACCAGGGGCAAAGCGCGGGCTTCCTTGACCGCTGCCGGCCAATCATTGGGATCGCGCAGCGCCCAGGCGAAGACGATATAGCAGATGCCGACGATCAACACGCCGCGCGCCAAGCCGAACAGCAATCCCAAGGAACGGTCGAGCGAGGAAAGCCCATGACCGCGCACCTTTTCGGAAATCCAATGATTGATGACGCCGCATAAAACCAGCGCCAGGATGAAGATACCGGCCCCGGTCGCGATCTTGGCGAGCAGCGGTTCGCCGATGAACTGAGCGACGATCGGCTCGACGCTGGGGAAGAAAAGGAAAGTCGCGATCAGCGCGCCCACCCAACCCAGGATCGAGAGCACTTCCTTGACGAAGCCGCGCGAAAAGGCGAGCAAGGCGGAAAGCCCGATGATGCCGATGACGATGATATCGACGAAATTCACGACCCGGCACTCCTCGCTCTTACGGGATTCGCCCGCGACTCATTATAGAGCCAATCGATCATGTCTTGCAGGTGTCCGATTTCGTGCGTCGCCGCGCCGGTCGCCGCCGGGCGTTTGCCGCCGGTTGCGGCGCTGGCCGGGCGTTCCGGGATGAGGGCGCGGCGGAAGCCGAGCTTGGCCGCCTCGCGCAGGCGCGATTCGGCCTGGGCGACGAGGCGGATTTCGCCCGAAAGGCCGATTTCCCCGAAAGCGACGAGATCGGCGGGAATCGGCCGATCGCTCAGCGCCGAAACCAGCGCCAAGGCGGCGGCGAGGTCGAGGGCGGGTTCGCCGATCCGCAAGCCCCCGGCGATATTGAGATAGACCTCCGCCCCGGAGAAGGAGAGGCCGCAGCGGCTTTCGAGGACGGCCAGAATCATGGCGAGGCGGTTATTGTCCCAGCCGACGACGGCGCGGCGCGGCGTCGCCTGGGGCGAGGGAGCGACCAGGGCCTGAACCTCGACCAAAACGGGGCGGGTTCCCTCGATCCCGGCGAAAACGGCGACGCCCGCCACATTGCCGCGCCGTTCGGCGAGGAAAAGCGCGCTGGGATTGGGGACTTCGCGCAAGCCCGCATCGCTCATCTCGAAGACGCCGATCTCGTTCGCGGGGCCGAAGCGATTCTTGACCGAACGCAGGATGCGGAATTGATGGCCGCGCTCGCCTTCGAAATAAAGCACGGTATCGACCATGTGTTCGAGAACGCGGGGGCCCGCGATCTGCCCGTCCTTGGTGACATGGCCGACCAGCAGCAGGGTAAAGCCCCGCGCCTTGGCGAGGCGGATGAGTTCGGCGGAAGAGGCGCGCACTTGGGCGACGGTGCCGGGCGCCGAATCCAGACTGTCGAGATAGAGGGTCTGGATCGAATCGATGATGACCGCCTCGGGCGGCTCGGCCGTATCGAGCGCGCCGACGATATCGCGCAAGGAAGTGGCGCAGGCGAGCCGCGTCCGGCTGCCGCTGAGGCCCAGGCGCCGCGCGCGCAATTGCACCTGTTCGATCGATTCCTCGCCCGAGATATAGGCGCAATCCTGATCGCGCAAAGCCGCCGCGACCTGGAGGAGGAGGGTCGATTTGCCGATGCCGGGATCGCCGCCGATCAGGATCGCCGAACCCTTGACGAGGCCGCCCCCCGTCACGCGATCGAATTCGGCGATGCCGGTCGGTCGGCGGATCGCCGCCGGCGCCTTGCCGTCGAGCGCCACGAAATCGATTGCGCGACCGCGCCGTCCGGCAAGACCGCCGGGCGGCGCCGAACGCGGCGCTTCCTCGATGATGGAATTCCAAGCCTGGCAGGATTCGCAGCGCCCGCTCCATTTCGGGAAAGACGCGCCGCAGGATTGGCAGACATAGCGCGGTGCCGGCTTGGCCATCGGCGGCGCCTCTTTCCTAAAGCGGCCGCACAGGCATGCGGATCGGCCCCTCGGCGCGGCCGGCGACGAATTGATCGACGTAAGGATTGCCCGATCGGTCGATCGCGCCGGCCGGTCCCGACCAAACTATGCGCCCCTCGTGAATCATGGCAGCGACATCGCCGATCGCGCGCAGAGAATGCATGTCATGGGTGATCGAAAGCGCGGTCGCGCCCAGGCTGCTCACGCATTTCTTGATCAATTCGTTGATGACTTGGCTCATGATGGGATCGAGGCCGGTCGTCGGTTCGTCGAAGAAGATGATCTCCGGCTCGGCGGCGATGGCGCGAGCGAGCGAAACGCGCTTCTGCATGCCGCCCGACAATTCGGAGGGATAAAGCTCGCCCACTTCCGGGCCGAGGCCGACGGCGGCGAGCTTGCGCAAGGCGACTTCGCGCGCTTGGCGCCGCCCCATGCCGCGCCCGGCGATCAGGCCGAAAGCGACATTTTCCCAAACCGGCAGACTGTCGAACAGGGCCGAACCCTGGAACAGCATGCCGAATTTCCGCATCGCCGCTTCGCGCCGGCTGCGACCGGCGCCGACCATTTCCTCGCCGTCGATCTCGATCGACCCCGAATCGGGTTCCATCAGACCGATGATGCATTTGATGAGGACCGATTTCCCCGTGCCGGAGCCGCCGATCACGACCAGCGATCGGCGCTGCGGCACGTCGAGATCGATGCCGTTCAGCACCTGTTTGGGGCCGAACGCCTTTTTGAGGCCGCGCACCTTGATCTTGATGTCGCTCATCGCGTGAAGAACAATCCCGTGACGACGAAATTGGCGGCAAGGATCAGGATCGAGGCGCCGACCACGGCATCCGTCGTCGCCTTGCCGACGCCTTGCGCGCCGCCCTTGGAATGGAAGCCGCAATAAGTGCCCATCAAGGCGACGACGAAGCCGAAGACCGCCGCCTTGACCAGGCCGGAGACGATATCGACCGTCTCGACGAAATCGACCGTGTTCTTGAGATAGATCGAAGGATTGAAATCCAGGCGATAGACGCTGACGAGATAGCCGCCGAAAATGCCGATGACATCGGCGATGCCGACAAGAACGGGCAGCATGACGAGCGCGGCGACGAGGCGCGGCGCGATCAGATATTTGAAGGGGTGCGTGCTCAAGGTGCGCAAGGCGTCGATCTGCTCGGTGACGCGCATCGTGCCGATTTCGGCGGCCATGGCGGCGCCGACGCGCCCGGCCAGCATCAACCCGGCCAGAACCGGGCCCAATTCGCGCGTCAGCGAGATGACGACGACATAGGGAATGGTCGATTCGGCATTGAGGCGGGAAACGGCAACATAGGTTTGCAGGACGAGTACCATGCCGGTGAAAATGGCGGTCAATCCGATCACCGGCAGGGAATAATAGCCGATCTCGATCATCTGGCGGACAATCAGTCGCGGGTAATAACGCGGCGTCAGGCTATGCCAAAGGGCCTCCAAGGCGAAAAGCGCCAAGCGCCCGGCGCCTTCGAGGCCAAGGAGGGCGTTATGCCCGAGGGGTTGCAACAGACGCGTCACGGCGTTCCTTGCCCGCCGATATAATGCCGTTCCCAGCGGGGGCCCAATCGGGTCAGGATTTCGTAAGCATTGGTCCCGGCGGCGGCGGCGAGATCGTCCAGGCTCTGCGCCTTGCCGATAATCTCGACCCAATCGCCAATGCGGCCTCGATCCGGCGGCAATTCCCCGATATCGAGCGTGATGAGATCCATGGATACGCGCCCCACGATCGGCAATGGCCGATTCTCAAGATAAAAGACCCCGCGATTGCCGAGACTGCGCAAAAGACCATCGGCATAACCGGCGCCGATCGTGGCCAGCCGCGTCGCTCGCCGAGCGCGATGCGTCGCACCATAACCAACGGGGGTATCGAAGTCAATTTCCCGCGTTTGCAATATCTTAGCCTGCAGCGAGAGCGCGGGGCGCAGCGGATTGGGCCGATCGGAAAGCGGGGCGGCGCCGTAAAGCGCGATGCCGGGACGCACAAGGTCGAAGGCATAATCGGCGCCGAGGAAAATGCCGCCGGAAGCGGCGAGGCTCAGCCGGGGTCGAGAGGTCTTCGCCCAAGGCGAGGCATCGAGAAAGCGGCGAAAAGCGGCAAGCTGTTCTTCGTTCTGCGGATGATGGAGAAGATCGCCGCAAGCGAGATGGCTCATGACGAGGTCGATCTCCAATCCCGCGATCAGCGCCGGTTGCGCGATCAGGATTTCCGCCTCGGCGGCGGAGAGGCCGAGCCGCGCCATGCCGGTATCGACATGCAGCGCGCCGCCTTTTCCGCCGCTTTCCCGCCAGGCTTCGATATCGGTCAGCGAATTGAGGACGGGGCGGAGGTTTTCCGCGATCAGCGCCCGGCGCCCGTCGCGATCGAGACCCGCCAAGCCGTGCAGCACGAAAATCTCGGCCGCCGGGAGCAAGCGGCGCAAGGCCATGCCTTCCTCGATCAGAGCGACGAAAAAGGTGCGGCAGCCCGCGCGATGGAGCGCCTGGGCGACCGGCGCGAGGCCGATTCCATAGGCATCGGCCTTGAGCGCGGCGGCGGCTTGGGCGGGCGCAGCGCGGCGGGCAAGCTCGCGATAATTGGCGATGATGGCGTCGAGATCGACGATGAGTCGGCCGGCCTGATGGGCGATCATCGGACGAAGATCACCCGCGTTGCTCGGGCAGGGTCTCGTCGCGGATCAGATCCTGGAAGCGAGTGATCATGCCGTCGAAGTAAAGTTCGACCGTGCCGATCGGGCCGTGGCGCTGCTTGGCGATGATGACATCGGCGGTGTTGTGGACTTCCTCGGCCCGGCGCTGCCAGCGCTGATAACGTTCCTGGAATTTGTCGTTGGGTTCGTCGGCGCGCTGCTTGGGTTCGGCGCGCTCGTGATAATATTGTTCGCGATAGACGAACATGACGACATCGGCATCCTGCTCGATCGAACCCGATTCGCGCAGATCGGCAAGCTGCGGCCGTTTATCGTCGCGCATTTCGACGGCGCGCGACAATTGCGACAAAGCGAGGACGGGCACGTTCAATTCCTTGGCGATCGCCTTGAGGCCGCGCGTGATCTCGGAAATTTCCTGAACGCGATTTTCCGGTCCGCGCGCGGCGGCGGTGCGCATCAATTGCAGATAATCGACGATGATGAGATCGAGGCCCGATTGGCGCTTCAACCGCCGCGCCCGCGTGCGCAAGGCGGGGATCGTCAAAGCCGGGGAATCGTCGATGAAGAAGCCGACTTCGCTCATCGCCTTCGCGGCTTCGACGATGCTCATGAATTCGGCATCGCCCTTGATATCGCCGCGCCGGATGCGGTCGGAGGAAATGCCGGATTTTTCCGCCATGATGCGGGTCGCCAATTGCTCGGCCGACATTTCCAGCGAGAAGAAGGCGACGCGATAGCGTTCGTTGGTATCGGGATCCTTCACCGCCTGGGCGGCGGCGAAACCGATATTGGTGGCGAGCGCCGTTTTGCCCATCGACGGCCGCCCGGCAAGGATGACGAGATCGGAAGGCTGCAAGCCGCCCAATTTGCGGTCGAGATCGCGCAAGCCCGTCGTCACGCCGGTGATATGGCTGTCGCGCTTGAAGGCCGCCTCGGCCATGGCGAGCGCGTTATCGAGCACGGTTTTGAAGGCTTTCGGCCCCGCGCTCGTCTGTCCGGTTTCGGCGAGGTTGAAGAGTTTCAGCTCCGCCGCCTCGATCTGGTCGAGCGCGCCCGCCGCCGCGTCGTGGATATAGGCCTCGTTCACCACCTCCTGACCGAGATCGATCAATTGCCGGCGGAGATAAAGATCGTGAACGGCGCGGCCGTAATCCTCGGCATTGATGATGGTGACGACCGATTGCGCGAGATCGACCAGATATTGCGCGCCGCCGATCTCGGCCAAGGCGCCGTCCTGATCGAAGAGATTTTTCAATGTCACCGGATTGGCGATCTGCCCGCGCTCGATCAGCTTGGCGCAGGCGGCATAGATGCGGCCATGCAGCGCATCGGCGAAATGCTCGGGGCGCAGGAATTCGTTGACGCGATCCAGCACGAGATTGTTGGCGAGGATCGCGCCTAAGAGCGCCTGCTCGGCATCGTAATTGACGGGCGGCGTGCGCGGCGGCGTCTCGCCGCTGCGCAGCCTCGTCACATTGTTCGGCTGGGATTGGGTCGCTTCCATGGCGCGAACCTAAGCGGCTTTCTCCGATGCGGGAAGAG
>CAYQAG010000015.1:39031-48263 GCA_964415425.1 uncultured Rhodospirillaceae bacterium
GATTGGGTCGCTTCCATGGCGCGAACCTAAGCGGCTTTCTCCGATGCGGGAAGAGAAAAACGCTGTGGATTGATGTGGACAACGGGGACGGAATCCGATTTCCTAAACTCGTCTGCTATCGGCAAATTCGATTCCGCCGCAAGCCCGAATCGCGATGCCGCGATAGTCGATTTTGTGGCTCTATAAAAAAGGCGCTGGTGCCGCAGGAGGGACTCGAACCCCCGACCCGCGCATTACGAATGCGCTGCTCTACCAACTGAGCTACTGCGGCCTTCGGCGGATGGCGGCAAGCTCTAATTGATCAGCCGGGCGGCGTCAACCGAAAGGGCGCCTTGCCGGTCGGCCGGGCCGGAACCCGCAGGCCCGGGGCCGGGCGCGGGGGAAGCCGCCGGTTCCGCAGAATGCGCGGGGCGCAAGGCGAGGAGATCGCCGGTTTCCCGAGCGGGGCCGGAACGCGGCCGCTGCCAATTCAGGCTGTCGATCGCCCCGCAATGGCGGCAGAGCAATTGCCAATGCCCGGATTCGGGCCCGGCATCGGCGATTTCGCCGCATTGCCCGCAAATCCAGGCGGCATCGGGGAGAGCCTGGGCGGCCTCTTCCAGCCAAGGGCGGATCTTGGCCATCTGGCCGGTTTCGGCCTCCTCCAATTTCGCGAAGGCCCGCGCGGTGGCGGCGGAAAGGCCGGAGGTTTCCCGTTCGATCTCGACGAGCCGCGCCAGGTGCCGGCGCGCCGGGCCGAAAAGCTCGGCAGCGAGCGAGGCGGCGGCAAGCAAGGCGTGGGTCGCCGGATGATCGGGATTGGCGCGGGCCAAACTCTCGCAGCGCCGGGCGCGATCGATCGGCCGCTCGTCGGCCAGCGTTTCCAGAAATAGCCGACCGAGCAGATCGTGCGGATGATCGTCCCAGATTTGTTCTATCAAACGCCCCGCCTCGCGGGATTTGCCGCGACGAATCAGCCAGCGCGCGAGCAGATATCGCGCCGGCACGAAATCGCCGGCTTTCTTGAGGGCCGCGCGCGAAGCGGCGAAAGCGGCTTCGGCCTCTTCCGGTTTTCCCTCGATCGTCAAGGCGAGGCGCGCTTGTTCGGCGGCGAGCGCCGCGCTCCGCCGCCTTGCGCCCTCGGCCGAGATTCCGCCGGCGCGTTGCAGGGCTTTTAGCCCGCGCTCGGCGGTCGCAAAATCGCCGAGCTTCGCGGCGAGGCGATGGACGAGTTCGGCCGCCCAGATCGCCTGCGGATGATGGGCGAGCGCGCGATCGGCAAGCGCAAGAGCGCCCTTGTCGTCGCCCGCTTTCCCGGCTTGGCCGGCAAGACCGCGCAAGCCGAGCAAAGCCGTCTCGGGCGCTTCGGCAAGGGCTGCGAAATGGCGCGCCGCGCCATCCTCGTCATGGCCAAGCTGTGCCGCCTGCGCCGCGAGGAGATGGACGAGCGGCGCCTCGCCCAGCCATTTGCGCGCGGCTTGCGCCAGGCGCCGCGCTTCGGCGACATCGCCGCCGGAAGCGGCGGCAAGACCGCGCGACAAAGCGAGATAACCCTTGCGGTTCCGCGCTTCCGCGCGCGCCTCCCAAAGATCGCCCGGCAGGCGCCAGAAGAAAGAGAGAAGACGCCAGACGGCGAAGATCGCGAAAAGCAGGATCGCCAGCAAAGCGAGGAAGGGGCCGATGGCGATTTCGATGCGATAGCCGAACCAAGTGAGCGCGATATCGCCGGGATGATTGGCGACCCAGGCGGCGCCCCAGGCGATTGCTCCGATCGCCGCCAGATAGATCAGCCATTTCAAGAGGCGCAGGGCCGTCATGGCTGAAGGCTCCCGCCGGCGAGGATGTCCTGGGCGAGCTTCGTCAGATTCCGTTCCGCCGCATCGCGGGCGAGCCGCGCTTCGGCGTCCCGCAGCCAATCGGCCGCCACGGCCTTGGGTTTATCGGTAAGACCTTGCAATTCCGCAACCGCCGCCGCGAGATCGCCGGCGCCAAGCCGCGCTTCCGCGCGCGCGAGCCGCGCCAAAGGCGATGACCCTTCGACCTCGCCAACCGGGCGGATGGTGACGCCCTTCGCCAATTCGCCGAGTACGCGATTGAACCAGCTCGAATCCTGACCCAAAGCGTCGCCGGCGGCTTCGGCCTCGGCCGCTTGGGCGATGGCGCGGGCGGGCAAATTCCGTTGCAATTCGCCGAGCGACGGCGTCGGCCGATCGGCGAGATCCGCGAGCGGCGCCAGGATCGGCGCGAGATCGGCCGCGATCTTCGTATCCTCCGCGCCGAGGCGGGTCAGCATGTCCCATTCGGCGCGGAACGGCGCACTCCCCGCCAAGGCCGAGCGCATTTCGCCAAGCCCGAGCAGGAAAGCGGCGCGGCGCTCGAAGGCGGCGGCACGATCGATCGCGCCGGCCGCATCGCCAAGCTTGGCGAAATCGGCGCGCGCCGCCGCGATCTCTCCGGCCATGCCGTCTAGGCGGGCGGAGACGGAATCGATCTCGATCTTGAGATCGGCAAGGCGCGAGGCAAGCGGGGCGAGATCGCCGAGACGCTTTTCCTGTTCGGCGAGCGCCGATTTCATTTGTGCGATGGCCGCGGCGAGCGGAGCAAGATCGATTTCCGCCTTCTGCCCCTGAGCGAGGTCGGCGAGCTTCGCGACCTCGCGGTCGAGTCCATCGAGGCGGCTTTGCAGCGGCGCGAGATCGGCCGGCGCCGGCATGGCGGCGCTCAATCGGGAAAGCGCGTCCCGAATTTCCGCCGTTTCCGCCTGCCAGCGCCGATCGAGTTCGTCGAGGCGCGCTTCGGTCTTCGCCGTCGCGAGTTTGGCGATTGCGTCCTTCGCCTGGGTAAGTTCGCTTTCGAGCCGCGCCATTCTTTCCGTTTCCGCCGAGGGCGGGAGATTCAGGAACGATTGCCAATAGGGCGCGCTCGCGGCGATGGCGCCGCCTGCGATAGCGCCCGCCAGCAAGCCGGCGACAATAGCGCCGGTGCGGCGCGGCGGCGTGGCGGGAAGGCTTGCCGCCGGCAAGGCGATCGGGGCGGTTTCGGTCGGGGTCGAGGCGGAATCGGACATGGCTTTTTCCCTTCCTTCCCGGCGGCGTCTTGCCTGGTCGACGAGAGCGAGCATGGCGGCGAGATCGGGCCGTTCGGCGCTTTCGGCGCGCGCCCAGCCGAGATCGGCGATTTCGCGCAAGATCGCGGGGCTCAAGCCCAGCGCTTCGATACCGCGCAAGGCGGGCGATCCTGCTTCCCGCCAGAGCGTCGTGAAATGCCGGGCCGTGCGCGGCGAAAAGAAGAGCGCGGCATCGATGGCGCCTTGCGCCAGATTTTCCAGCGTTTCCGGCGAGAGGCGCTCGGCCAAGGGTGCGCGATAAAGCGCTTGGCGGCGGAGCGAAAACCCGGCGCGTTCCAGGCGCCCGGCCAGATCGCCCGCCAAATCGGTGCCCGCACCATGGAAAAGCGGGCCGGATTGGGGATCGAGGCTGGCGATGACGAGATCGGCGAGTGCCGCGACATCGCCGGCAGCACTCTTGACTTCGGCGAAGCCTTCGCGCCGCGCAGCCTCCGCCGAACCGTCGCCGACGCAAAAGACGGGAAGATCGCGGCGTTCGCTTTTCGCGGCGAAGATGCGCACGCCATTGGCGCTGGTGAAAAGCAGGGCCTGAATGTCGGCAAGATCGGGAATCGCCTCGGCAAGGGGGACGATGGCGATCAGGGGTTCGAGGAAGACCTCGTGCCCCGCCGCGCGCAAGGCTTCGGCTAGGGGCTTCGCATCGTCGATCGGTCGCGTGATCAGGATTCGCATGGCAATCAGGCTAAATCATATGGCGGGCGAGGGGAATAACCTCGCCCCCTCTACTCTTGCCCTCAGAGCAGAAAATCGGGTCCGGCGGCGGCTTTCAGGCGCCGCCCGATTTCGCGGCCGAGCGCCGAGGCATCGCCGGCCGGCGCGCTTTGATCGAGGCGATGGCATTCCCGCCCGTCCGGCTTGGCGATAAGCGCGCGCAGGCGGAGATGGGCGGCTCCGGCAGCGGCGGGCGTCAGTTCGGCATAGGCGGCGATCGGCGTGCGGCAGGAACCTTCGAGTTCGGCGAGACAAGCGCGCTCGGCAGTAATGGCGAAACGCGTCGGCGCGTGATCGAGTGCGCTCAAGAACGCCATCATGCGGCGATCCGCCGCGCGGCATTGGATGCCGATCGCGCCCTGGGCGACGGCGGGGAGCATCTCCTCGACGGCGAGTCGGGCGGCGACCGCATCGGTTCGGCCGAGGCGCTGCAATCCCGCCATGGCGAGCAGGCTCGCCGTCGCTTCGCCGGCGGCGATTTTGGCAAGCCGCGTGCCGACATTGCCGCGCAAGGGCCGAATGACGAGATCGGGGCGCAGCGCCAGAGCCTGGGCCTGGCGGCGGAGCGAGGAGGTGCCGAGAACGGCGCCCGGCGGCAGATCGGCGAGGCGCTTTATGCCCGGCGCGGCGATCAAGGCGTCGGCGGGATCGGCCCGCGCCAATAGGGCCGGAATGTCGAGACCTTCGGGGAGATGCGTCGGCACGTCCTTCATCGAATGCACGGCGATGTCGATCGCGCCGGCAAGCAGGGCTTCCTCGATCTCCTTGGTGAAGAGCGATTTGCCGCCGATCTCGCTCAAGGCCCGATCCTGGATACGGTCGCCGGTCGTCTTGATGGGAAGGACGCTAAGACGACCCGGCGCCGTGAGATCGGGATCGGCGGCGATCAGCGCTTGGCGCACGAGCTCGGCCTGCGCCAAGGCGAGCGGCGAGCCGCGCGTGCCGATCGCGATCCGATCCCGTTCCAGGTTGCCCGCCATCCGCGAACTTGCCATAACTCGTCCGATGCAGCCGAACCCGATCTTCCTAACTTTCCCGCGCCGGGAAAGCAAATAGGCGCGATGCCGGTCCCCATGCTGGTTTTAGGGCTGGAATCGAGTTGCGACGAAACCGCCGCCGCCTTGGTCGACGGCGAAAGGCGGATTCGTGCCGATACGATCATCGATCAGGGCGCCGATCATGCGGCTTTCGGCGGAATCGTGCCGGAAATCGCCGCCCGCGCCCATCTCGACCGGCTGGATGGCGCGATCCGCGCGGCGTTCGCCGCTTCGGGATGCGATCTCCCCGCGATCGACGCCGTGGCGGCGACTTGCGGGCCTGGTCTCATCGGCGGCGTCATCGTCGGCGCGACCATGGGCAAGGCGATCGCGCTTGCCCTCGGCAAACCCTTTCTCGCCGTCAATCATCTGGAAGGCCATGCCTTGTCGGCGCGGCTGATCGCGCCGGTCGATTTTCCCTATCTGCTGCTGCTGGTTTCCGGCGGGCATTGCCAAACCTTGCTGGTCGAGGGCGTCGGGCGTTATCGGCGGTTGGGCACGACGCTCGACGATGCGGCGGGCGAGGCTTTCGACAAGGGAGCGAAGCTCTTGGGGTTGGGTTATCCCGGCGGCCCCGCCATCGCCGCCGCCGCCGCGCGCGCGCGCCATCCTATCCGCGATCTGCCGCGCCCCATGTTGGGTCGCGCCGAGCCGCATTTTTCCTTCAGCGGGCTGAAGACCGCGCTTCGCCAGCGCGTAACGGCGGCCAAGGAGGGAGGCCCGCTCGATCCGGCTCTTACCGACGATCTCGCCGCCGGTCTGGAGACAGCCATCATCGATTGCCTCGTTGATCGCATGGCCCGTGCCCTCGCCCTCGTCCGCGAATCGGGTATGGCCTTGCGCGATCTCGTCGTCGCGGGCGGGGTCGGCGCCAATCTCGCCTTGCGATCGCGTCTGGCCGATTTCGCCGGCGCCGCCGGCCTGCGACTCACGATACCGCCGGGAAAACTCTGCACCGATAATGCGGCGATGATCGCCTGGGCGGGAATCGAACGCTTGCGCCTCGGCCTCGTTTCGGGGCTGGATGCGCCGGTCCGGCCGCGCTGGCCACTCGACGATCGGGCGCCATCCGCCCTCGGGGCGGGCGTCAAGGCTTGATGATCGGTAAGGGAGGAAGCGTCATGCTGTTTGCAGTTCAAGGTCTCGACAAGCCGGGAAGCGGCGATCTCCGCGCCGCGCGCCGCGCGGATCATCTTGCCCATCTCGATCGCCATCGCGATCGCGTCGAACTCGCTGGGCCCTTGCTCGATCCGCAGGGCGCCATGATCGGCAGCCTTCTCATTCTCGATTTCCCCGATCGCGCGGCGCTCGATGCCTTCCTTGCCGACGATCCCTATACACAAGCGGGATTGTTCGGCAGCCTCGCCATCCATGCCTTCCGCCGCGTCATCGCGAAGTGAGGCGGCGATGAAATACTGGCTGATGAAATCGGAACCCGAAGCTTACGCCTGGGAACGCTTGCTGGCCGATGGGCGCACGCATTGGAACGGCGTTCGCAATTATCAGGCCGCCAACAATCTGAAGGCGATGCGGAAGGGCGATCGCGCCTTTTTCTATCATTCCAACGAGGGCTTGGCGATCGTCGGCATCATGGAGATCGTCCGCGAACATTATCCCGATCCCAGCGACGAAAGCGGGCGCTTCGTCATGGTGGACGTGAAGCCGGTTCGGGCGCTTCCCCAACCGGTGACTCTTGCCGCAATCAAGGCCGAACCCAAGCTCCGCGATCTTCCCCTCATCCGCCAATCGCGGCTTTCGGTCATGCCGATCGGCGCCGCGGAGTGGAAGCTCGTCTGCAAGATGGGCGGAACGAAGCCGTGAAGAGAAGGCCATGAAAAGCGCCGGCGCCCTCTTTTCGATAATCTTCTGGGCGCTCTTTTGCGTCATCTCTCTTTTGCCGAGCCTGGATATTCTGCCGCTCCAATTCGCGGACCCAAGCGATATCTGGGTGCTGCGCCTGATCGGGGTCGGCTTTTGCCTCATCGTCGTGAGCCTAATATACAGCATCCTGCGCGACTGGAATCGCCCAGCGATCGACGATCCGAAGCCCGAACTCGTCTTCGCGCTTTCGCCGAGCGAGAAGATCCTCCGCTTGGTGGGATCGGTGATGATCGGCGCCGGTATGGCGTTAACATTCTGGGGGAAAGGCGAATTGCCGATTTTCGTATTCATGCTGGCTCTGGTCGCTATAAGCGCGCCGATCGTCTATATGGTGGCGACCCTCTTCGTATCGTCGGCGCGCCTGACCCTAACGCCCTTCGGACTCGATTATTCTCCGGTCAAGGGCGGCCCTTTCGCTTGGCGCGATGTCGTAGAGATCGCGCATTGGGTTATGGGGCCTACCGGCAAAGCCAAAGACGCGATCAAGATCACGTTCGGCAATGTCGATCTCTACACCGCGCGCGGCTTTCGGCCCCTATGGTGGCAAAATCTGTTCGGGAATAAGAATAAAGCCTCTTTTTCCATCTCGGCTTATCGAGTCGGCGCGACCTCGGCCATGGTCAAGCATGCGATCGAGATTCGCCGCCGAGCTTTCGGCCAGGCGATAGCCGGTTCGAGACAATTGCCGTCACGTCCTAGCAGCATTGTCGAAAGACATTGAGGTCGCATGAAAAGCGTTTCCGCGGCATTTTCCATCGCATTTCATTTCATACTTCTGGCGATTGCGTTATCGGTCGTCTATGGCGCTCCCATCTTTGCGGAGGATCCGCCGATAATCCTTTTGATACGGGTATTCGCCTTTGGCACGAGTCTTTCCATTCTCTGCTCTCTAGGCAATGTCATTCGCGATTGGAATCGCGTTGAGATCGACGATCCTTATGTCGATATAATTTTTGCCACGGCGCCTTGGCAGAATTGGCTACGTTTAGCGGGCAGTTTGGTTCTCGGTAGCGGGTTTTTAATTCTCGCTTGGGAAAAACTGGAGATATCGACCAAGTGGCAAACCTTTTTTGTCGCAATCGGGCTTGTGATTTGCGTGGGGGCAATCTGGCGACATTTCTTCGCTCGACCTTGGCAATTGATTTTGACGCCTGCGGGATTGGATTATCCTCCGATCAAGGGCAGCCCCTTCGCTTGGCAGAATATCCTCTACGCGGTTCAGCTTCTTCCACGATACGATCTTGGTCTCACCAGTATGGGAAGTATAAGAATCGGCCTTGACAACATCGATACCTATCTCGCGCGCGGATTTCGGCGTAGCTGGTTTCGTCGGATATTCCCGGCGAAGAATCGGGCCGATCTTATCATCTCGCCGTATTTTCTAGGAACCACCCCGGCCATGGTCGAGCATGCGATCGAGATTCGCCGCCGAGCTTTCGGCCAGGCGATAGCCGGTTCGAGACAATTGCCGTCACGTCCTAGCAGCATTGTCGAAAGACATTGAGGTCGCATGAAAAGCGTTTCCGTGGCTTTTGTCATTGCTTTCTCTTTAGAAAACATAGACTCGCTTATAAGGGTCTGTTGTCCATGAATCTTTGGCGCCGCTTCGGCCTTTGGCTGCAACTTGTGCTAGCGTCGATTCTTTGCGGATTTCTTGCGGTTGCTTTTCTGTACGCAAAGCCTATGCAGGGTTACATGCTTGTTCCATTCGTCGCGTTTTTATGCGCTCTGTGGATCAGAAGCCTTTTGATGATGGTAAATTCTCGGCGTGAAAGCCGGCGTAATCTTGCGGTAGGTCATGATGCGGTTTTGATTTTTCAAGCGCCGGCCTGGCAACGAAATTTGTGGATTTTATCCTGGATACTGATTGCCTTGTATGTCCCATTAATACTGATCCTGCCATTTATCTATGCTTTAGGGGGCCTTCGTAGCGCCGGTCATTGGGCGCTGGCGCTCGTTTTTCTCGCCCTTCTGGCCCTGCCGTTTCTTGTTGTCGTCTTCCGTATGACCCGGAAATTAAGATCGGCCCTGCTCCTGGCGCCTACGGGCCTCGATTATCCTGTCTTTGCCTGCGGTCCCATTGCTTGGTCGGATATCGGGGGGACTTTCGTTCGGGCGTTCAAGGGGCAATTGCCGCATGTTGTTCTGAAAGTTGGGAAGATTGACGAATATCTCACGCGCGGTTTGCGTTTGGGATGGTGGCTAAAATTTCTATATCGCACCTTTGGCTATAATCCCTTGCACCTCGTTCCGGATCATCTGGGAACGACATCGGAAGCCTTGCGTCAGGCAATCGAGATTCGCCGCCGAGCCTTCGGTCAGGCACCGAGGCAAGAGACAAACAAAGGCGCGCCGGGCGGAACGGTAACGCGGGGTTAGGAGAAAAGAAATCGGGGCCCTGCCGTTAGGCAGGGCCCCGTCGCTTTCGTGGAGTCCTTAGACGATCACCAGACGTCGATGCGGTGATCCTTGGTCTCGTGAATGAAGAAGATTCCGA
>CAYQAG010000015.1:48363-51272 GCA_964415425.1 uncultured Rhodospirillaceae bacterium
GATCACCAGACGTCGATGCGGTGATCCTTGGTCTCGTGAATGAAGAAGATTCCGATCACGGCTGTCATGGCGGCGATCACGATCGGATACCAGAGACCGTAATAGATATCGCCCTGAGCCGCCACCATGGCGAAGCTGATTGTCGGCAGGAAGCCGCCGAACCAGCCATTGCCGATATGATAGGGAAGCGACATCGAGGTATAGCGGATGCGGGTCGGGAAAAGTTCGACCAGCATGGCCGCGATCGGGCCGTAGACCATGGTGACATAAAGGACCAGGATGACGAGGAGCAGCACGACCATCGGCTTATTGATCGCCGTGGGATCGGCCTTTTCCGGATAGCCGACGGCACGGATCGCCCCCGTGATGGTTTTGGTGAATTCCTCGGTCTTGGCTTTCAGCTCCTCGGCCGGGAGACCGGTGCCTTCGAAGCTCGGAATCACGGTTTCCCCGACCTTGATCTGCGCCACGCTGCCCGGTGCCGCCGCTTCGTTCGAATAATTCACGGCGTTCCTGGCCAGGAAGCTCTTGGCGATATCGCAGGACGAGAGGAACTTCGTCGTACCGACCGGATTGAACTGGAAGGAGCAGGTCGCGGGATCGGCGACGACCGTAACCGGCGCGTTGTCCTGCGCCGCTTCCAGGGCCGGATTGGCGTAATGCGTGATCGCCTTGAAGATCGGGAAATAAGTCAAGGCGGCGATGATGCAGCCCGCCATGATGATCCGCTTACGACCGATCCTGTCCGAAAGCGCGCCGAAGACGATGAAGAAGGGCGTCCCGATGAGGAGCGATAGAGCGATCAGGATATTCGCCGTCGCGCCATCGACCTTCAGCGTCTGGGTCAGGAAGAAGAGGGCGTAGAATTGTCCCGTATACCAGACGACGGCCTGACCGGCGGTGAGGCCGAGCAGCGCCAGGATCACGACTTTCAGATTCGACCAACGGCCGAAGGATTCGGTCAAAGGCGATTTCGATCCCTTGCCCTCTTCCTTCATCTTCTTGAAGACCGGCGATTCGTTGAGTTTCAGCCGGATATAGACGGAGAAGGCCAAGAGGACGATCGAGATCAGGAACGGAATGCGCCAACCCCAAGCGGCGAAGCTTTCCTCGCCCATCCAGGTGCGGGTGCCGAGGATGACCAGCAGCGAGAGGAAGAGGCCGAGCGTCGCCGTCGTTTGAATCCAACTCGTCGCATAGCCGCGCCGTCCCGAAACCGCATGTTCGGCGACATAAGTCGCGGCCCCGCCATATTCGCCGCCGAGCGCCAGGCCCTGGAGCAGTCTGAGCCCGATCAGGATGACCGGCGCGGCGATGCCGATACTCTCATAGCCCGGCAACAGACCGACGATGAAGGTCGAAAGACCCATCAAGGTAATGGTGATGAGGAAGGTATATTTGCGGCCGACGATATCGCCGATCCGGCCGAAGACGATGGCGCCGAAAGGCCGCACGGCGAAACCGGCCGCGAAGGCGAGGAGCGCGAAGATGAAAGCCGCCGTCGGATTGACGGCGGAGAAGAATTGCTTGGCGATGATCGCCGCCAGCGACCCGTAAAGATAAAAATCGTACCATTCGAAGACCGTGCCCAGCGAGGACGCGAAGACGACGGTGCGCATCTCCCGAGGCGTCGGTTCGCGGACGCCGGATTGAGTCATACTGGCCATGAGATTCCCCTCTCGATATTCGCGCCCCCCGGCGCCGACGGCGGATAGGCTATCGATTTCAGGGCGCTTGGCAAGCGGAAATTGCTTAAGATCGCCGGCCTATTGAAGGGGTGGGGCAATCCCGTTAACAATAACGGCAAAAGGCCGGGAACCGAATCCGGCCATCAGGGGAGGGGAAATCATGAGCGAATCCTTGATTTTCGACGTGCCGGCGGATGCGGCGAAGCGCGCTTTCATCGATGCCAAGACTTATGCCGATATGTATCGCCGATCGATCGAGGATCCCGATGCCTTCTGGGGTCATGAAGCGAAGCGCATCGACTGGATCAAGCCCTTTACCCATGTCAAGGATGTGGATTTCACCGGCGATATTCGTATCCGTTGGTTCCATGACGGCGTCTTGAACGTCGCCGCCAATTGCATCGACCGGCATCTGGAGAAACGCGGCGATCAAGTGGCGATCCTCTGGGAAGGCGACAATCCGAGCGAGGACCGCAAGATCACCTATCGCGAATTGCATGGCGAGGTCTGCCGCCTAGCCAATGTGCTGAAGGCCGAGGGCGTCAAGAAAGGCGACCGCGTCACCATCTATATGCCGATGATCCCCGAGGCTGCCTATGCCATGCTGGCCTGCGCCAGGGTCGGGGCTATCCATTCCGTCGTTTTCGGCGGCTTTTCGCCCGATTCGCTTGCGGGACGCATCCAGGATTGTTCGAGCACGCTTGTCATCACCGCCGATGAGGGCTTGCGCGGCGGCAAGGTCGTCCCGCTCAAAGCCAATGTCGATGCTGCGCTTAGCCGATGCCCGAGCGTCTCCCGCGTGATCGTGGTCCGGCGCACCGGGGGAAAGATCGCCATGCAAGCGGGGCGCGATCTTTGGTATCACGAGGCGAAGGCCAAGGCCGCCGCCGATTGCCCGCCCGAACCGATGAATGCCGAGGATCCCCTTTTCATCCTTTATACCTCGGGCTCGACCGGCAAGCCGAAGGGCGTGCTCCATACGACGGGCGGCTATCTCGTCTATGCTTCGCTGACCCATCGTTATGTCTTCGATTACCATGACGGCGATATCTATTGGTGCACGGCCGATGTCGGCTGGGTCACGGGTCATAGCTATATCCTCTATGGCCCGCTCGCCAATGGCGCGACGACGCTGATGTTCGAAGGCGTGCCGAACTATCCGACCGTGTCGCGTTTCTGGGAGGTCATCGACAAGCACAAGGTCAACATCTTCTACACGGC
>CAYQAG010000016.1:0-2080 GCA_964415425.1 uncultured Rhodospirillaceae bacterium
CGCCTTGGCGCGCGAGCATCGCTTTCAGCTTATAGAGGAGATCGAGTGCCGCGCGGGGCGAGAGCGTATCGAGATCGAGCGCCAGCAATTCGGCGGCGAGGGGATCGGCGGGCGCGGTTTCCTTCGCCATGTGCGGAGAAAAGAGCGGCAAGGCGGCGCCAAGCGCGCCGAGCGCCGAGGCCGAATCGCTTTTTTCCAGCATGGCCAGAACCTCGCGCGCGCGGGCGATCGCGGCCGGCGGCAAGCCGGCAAGCTTGGCGACATGGAGACCATAGGAACGATCGGCGGCGCCGGGCGCGATCTCATGCAGGAATTTGATATCGCCCTGCCATTCCATGACGCGCATCGTATAAGGCTTGAGCGCGGAGAGGCGCGAGGCCAGCCCCGTCAATTCGTGATAATGCGTGGCGAAAAGCGCGCGGCAGAGATTGACGTCGTGGAGATGTTCGAGCGTCGCCCAGGCGATCGAAAGCCCGTCGAAAGTCGCCGTCCCGCGCCCGATCTCGTCCAGAATGACAAGGGATTGCGGCGTCGCGCGATTGAGGATCGCCGCCGTTTCCACCATCTCGACCATGAAGGTCGAGCGCCCGCGCGCGAGATCGTCGGCGGCGCCGACGCGGCTGAAGAGACGATCGACGAGGCCGATTTCCGCTAGCTTCGCCGGTACGAAGGATCCCATCTGCGCGAGGATCGCGATCAACGCATTCTGGCGGAGAAAGGTCGATTTCCCGGCCATGTTCGGCCCGGTCACCAGCCACAGGCGATTATCGGACGAAAGATCGCAATCGTTGGCGATGAAGGCGCCATTGCCCGCCCCCGCCAGCGCCGCCTCGACCACAGGATGGCGACCGCCTTCGATGCGGAAGACGCGATCCTCGCGAAGTTGCGGGCGCGACCAACCTTGCGTCGCCGCGATTTCGCCAAGCGCCGCCCAGGCATCGATCGCGGCCAACGCCCGCGCCGTCTTGGCGATCGCGCCGGCCAGCGCGCGCATTTCCGCGACGAGATCGGCGAAGAGGCGCAATTCGAGAGCGAGCGCGCGATCGCCGGCATGCAGGATTTTCTGCTCCAATTCGCCGAGCTCGATGGTCGTGAAGCGCATGGCGCTGGCGAGGCTTTGGCGATGGATGAAGCGCGGATCGCCTTGCAATTTGTCGGCGTGGACGGGCGTCGTCTCCAGGAAATAGCCGATGACGTTGTTATGGCGGATTTTGAGGCTGGCGATCCCCGTCTCGCGCTTCAACCGCGTTTCGAGATCGAGGATCAATTGCCGCGCATTGTCCCGCATCGCCCGCAATTCGTCGAGATCGCCGCTATAGCCGGCGGCGATGAAGCCGCCATCGCGCGCGAAGAGCGGCAGATCGTGCCCAAGCGCGCGGGCAAGGCGCGCGACGAAAGCGTCATGCATCCCCAGATCGCCCAACGCTTCCGCCAGGGATTCCGGTAAGGCAACGAGGCCGGGCTTCGCCAGCATGATCTTGAGAAGGGCGCCCGCCGCCAATCCGTCGCGCAAGGCGGCGAGATCGCGCGGCCCCCCGCGTTCGGCCGAAAGCCTGGCGAGCGCACGTTCGAGATCGGGAATCCGCCGCAATTCCGTCCGGAGATCGCGGCGCAAAGCCTCATCGCTTGCGAGATAGCCGACGGCATCGAGCCTAGCCTCGATCAGGCGCCGATCGGTCAAAGGCGCGCTCAGCCATTCGCCCAGCAATCTTCCGCCCGCCCCGGTCACGGAACGGTCGATCGTTCCGATCAGGCTATCCTTCCGATCGCCCGCGAGACTGCGCGTCAATTCGAGATTGCGCCGCGTCGCCGCATCGATATCGAGAAGGCCGCCGGGCAATTGCCGCCGCGGGCGATCGAGGCGCGGAATTTTTCCCTGCTGCGTCAGTTCGACATAATCGAGCAGAACGCCGAGCGCCGCGATTTCGGCGCGGCCGAAAGCGCCGAAGGCATCGAGCATCGCCACGCCGAAAAAGCGCTTGAGCCGCGCCTCCGCATTGACGCTATCGAAGCGCGACGCGGGCAGCTTCAGCCATTGTCCGCGATTTTCGCCGAGATCGGGCAGGGGCGACGCCTTGGC
>CAYQAG010000016.1:2180-17318 GCA_964415425.1 uncultured Rhodospirillaceae bacterium
TCGCGCTTGACCACGGCCTTGGCGCCGCGTTTCTTCGCCTCGGCCGGGTCTTCGGTCTGTTCGCAAATGGCGATGCGGAAACCCTGACGCACGAGGCGCGCGAGATAGGCCTCATGGGCATGGACGGGAACGCCGCACATGGGAATCTCGGCCCCTTCGTGGCGGCCGCGCTTGGTGAGCGCGATATCGAGGGCGGCGGCGGCCGCCTTCGCATCCTCGAAAAAGAGTTCGTAGAAATCGCCCATGCGGTAGAACAGCAGGCAATCGGGATAGGCGCGTTTGACGGCGAGATATTGCGCCATCAGCGGCGTCGTCTCGCCGGGATTGGCGGCGGCAGGAAAAAGCGTCGGGGCGCTGGGGGCGGCGATTTCCGTCATGCCGTTCCGGTAGCATGGGGCCGGCGCCAGCGGCAATCCGCTCTTTGCTTTGCCGCGAAATCGTGCCAGCCTGATCCCCTATCCCGACGGAGGGGAGGAGACCGGATTCCGCCATGAGCGCCAAGAAACCGAGCGTCACCGAGGCCGATGCCCTGGCCTTTCACGCCCAGGGCCGCCCCGGCAAGATCGAGATCGTCGCCACCAAACCCCTGACCACGCAGCGCGACCTCTCGCTCGCTTATTCGCCGGGCGTCGCCTATCCCTGCCTCGAAATCGCCCGCCGGCCGGGCGCCGCCTACGATTACACGGCCAAGGGCAATCTGGTCGCCGTCATATCGAACGGCACGGCGGTCCTGGGTCTCGGCGATCTCGGCGCGCTCGCCTCGAAACCGGTGATGGAGGGGAAAGCCGTCCTCTTCAAGCGCTTCGCCGATATCGATTCCATCGATCTCGAAGTCGATACCAAGGAGGTCGAGGATTTCGTCGCCGCCGTCCGTTATCTCGGCCCCAGTTTCGGCGGCATCAATCTCGAGGATATCAAGGCGCCGGAATGCTTCATCATCGAGCAGCAATTGCGCGAGCTGATGGATATCCCCGTCTTCCACGACGATCAGCACGGCACCGCCATCATCGCCGCCGCCGGCCTGCTCAACGCCTTGCATCTGACGGGGCGCGACATCGCGCGGACGAAACTCGTCGTCAATGGGGCTGGCGCCGCCGGCATCGCCTGCATCGAACTCGTGAAGGCGATGGGCATGGCCCCCGATCATGCCATCCTCTGCGATACCAAGGGCGTCATCCATAAGGGTCGGCGGGACGGCATGAATCAATGGAAATCCGCCCATGCCGTCGAAACCGAGGCGCGCAGCTTGGCCGAAGCGCTCAAGGGCGCCGACGTCTTTTTCGGCCTTTCGGTCAAGGGCGCGGTAACGCCGGACATGATCGCGGGGATGGCGGAAAAACCCATCATCTTCGCGATGGCCAATCCCGATCCCGAAATCACGCCCGAAGAGGTGCGCCAAGTGCGCGCGGACGCCATCGTCGCCACCGGGCGCAGCGATTACGCCAATCAGGTCAATAACGTCCTCGGCTTTCCCTATATCTTCCGAGGCGCGCTCGACGTTCGCGCCTCGACCATCAACGAGGCGATGAAAATCGCGGCGGCCAAGGCCATCGCCGACCTCGCCCGCCAGGACGTTCCCGACGAGGTCGATGCCGCCTATGCCGGGCGGCGCTTGCGCTTCGGCCCGGATTACATCATCCCCGTTCCCTTCGACCCGCGCCTCATTTCGTCCATACCGCCGGCCGTCGCCAAGGCGGCCATGGATTCGGGCGTCGCGCGCCGGCCGATCGTCGATATGGATGCCTATGTCCATTCGCTGAAGGGTCGGCTCGATCCCGCCGCCGCCTCGCTGCAGCTTATTTTCGAGCGCGTGCAATCGGAACCGAAGCGCGTCGTCTTCGCCGAGGGCGAGGAGGAAAAGGTCATCCGCGCCGCCCTCGCCTTTCGCGCCGCCGGCTACGGCTCGCCCGTTCTGGTCGGGCGCAGCGAGCGCATCGCCGAGACCATCCGTCAAGCCGGCCTCGGCGATGCGGCGGGAATCGAGATCGCGAATGCCTCGATCTCGCCCGATCGGCAGGATTATTACGATCTTCTCTATCGCCGCCTGCAGCGCCGCGGCGCCTTGCAGCGCGACGTCCAGCGCCTCGTCAATCAGGACCGCAACGTCTTCGCCGCTTGCCTCGTCGCTTCCGGCCATGCCGATGCCATGGTGACCGGCGTCACGCGCAGTTTCTATGCCTGCCTCGACGACACGCTACGGGTTATCGATCCCCATGCCGAGGCGACGCTGATGGCGCTCACCCTCGTCATCGCCAAGGGCCGCGTCGTCCTGATCGCCGATACCAATGTCCACGAATTGCCGAGTCCCCGGGAATTGGCCGATTTCGCCGTGCAAAGCGCCGCCATCGCCCGGCAATTGGGGCACGAACCGCGTATCGCCTTGCTCTCCTTTTCCAATTTCGGCAACCCGCCCCGCGAAAAGGCGGAACGCATCCGCGCGGCGGTCGGCGAACTCGATTCTCGCCGCGTCGATTTCGAGTATGACGGCGAGATGCAGGCCGATGTCGCGCTCGATTACGGGCTGATGAAATCGCTCTTTCCCTTCTCGCGCCTGACGGGCCCGGCCAATGTCCTGATCATGCCGGCTTTGCATTCGGCCAATATCGTCGCCAAGATGATGAAGGAATTGGGCGGCACGACGATCGGCCCCATCCTGGTCGGTCTCGCCAAGCCCGTGCAGATCGTGCAAACCGGCGCCACCGTGAACGAGATCGTGACGGCGGCCGCCTTCGCGGCCTTCGCCGCTTCCGCGAAGCCAACCCGGCGATAATCGCCGCGCTTTGCGGCTGTTGCGGCGGCGCCGGAATTCATCCGCAAAGACGAAGGGCGCTGCCTTGCGGCAGCGCCCTTGCGTTTCGTTAAGACCGGCTAACCGGTCGTCGACGATAGGTTACGCTTACTGGCCCTTGTTATAGGTGCCATGCGGCGCGACCATGATGTCGACGCGACGATTGTCCTGGTTCTCCTCGTTATCGGCAGCGCCTTCCGGCTCGCCGACCGCGACGACCGCGACGGTCGCCGAGAGAGGAACGCCCATTTCCTTCAACGCCTTCAGCACCGCATCGGCGCGACGCTTGGCGAGCGCCTTATTGGCGCCGGCCGAGCCGACCGTGTCGGTATAGGCGACGACTTCGACATGCGCGATCGGATACTGGCTAAGGAAGTTGCCCGCATCGGACAGCTTGCCCATATCGCCTTCCTGGATCACGGCCTTGCCGGTGTCGAAATGCACCGCAACGGTCATGGCGCCGACATCCTGCGGAACGTGGAGCGACTCGAGATAAGCGAGACGCGCACGGATCGGATCGAGGATGCGGTTCAGGGCCGCTTCGGCCTTGGCGCGATGTTCGGCCGCTTCGCCCGCCCACTTCACCGCGTCCTGACGGAGCGGCAGGTTGGTATAGAGCCACTCCGGATGACCGGCGATCGCGTCCCTGGCTTCGCCAGCGGAGCGGGCCTTGTCGGCAGCTTCATTGGCGTTAACGATGAATTCACCGAAATCGCCCTCGTTGACCTTATCGATACCCGCTTGGATATTCGAAAGATCGGGTTCGCGGTTCGGCGCGGCGCAAGCCGCAACAGCCAAGCAGGCCGTGCCGAGCAGCATCAGCTTCAAGTTACGAATCATGGTTTCAAACCCCCTGGGGATGATAAAAGAGGTGCGATTTTTGCGGATCGCGACCGCCCGGTGGTCACCCGCCGGATGGCTCAACATATGACGATTCCGATCGCGGAATCCATGAAGAATTTCATTTGTTGACAAAAATCCTAGGGAAAAACCGACCCCTGTTGCGCAACGGCAACGGGGCGAGTGATCCAGGTCACAGTCAACGGAAGACCTGGCGCAACGCAACGGCGATAATCCAGGGTCCCCCGGCCAAGGCCAAGATATCGATCGCCATCAATAATTCCATGGCCGTATAAGACGTTAGCCCCTGCTCCGGCGGAGCGATCACGGCCATGCCGAGAATGAGCGCCGGAACGAAAAGGGGGAGGATCAGGAAGGCAATCAAAATGCCGCTGCGGCGGCTGCCCAGGGTCAAAGCCGCGCCGAGGCAGCCCAGAATCGTCAGAATCGGCCCGGTCGCGCCGATTCCCAGAAGAAAAGCGGGATAATCGGATTGGGGTAGACGCAGCAAGAGACCGAGCAGCGGCGCGGCGATCAGAAGCGGTAGGCCCGTCAACAGCCATTGCGACAGAATCTTCGCAAAAGCCACGCCTTCCAGAGGCAAAGCCGACAAGGCCAGATGGTCGAGGCTGCCATCCTCGAAATCGGCGGCGAAAAGACGATCGAGGGAAAGGAGATGCGCGAGCGCCGCCATGGCCATGGCAATCCCCGCCGCCGAGCGGGCGAGGATTTCCGGCTCAGGCCCGAAAGCGAAGGGAAAGAGCGCCCCCGAAGCGAGAAAAAAGAGAATGACGACCAGGATATCGATGCCCTGACGCCAGCCCAGCGCCAGATCGCGGCGAAGAAGGGCGCAGAATGCGCGCATCACGCCGCCTCGTTTGCAGCGAGATCGAGAAGGCGCGGATTCGCCGCCCCAATCGGTTCGTGGCTGGCGATGATCGCCATGCCGCCCGCTTGGCGATGCTCGGCAAGATGGCGCAGGAAACGATCGCGGCTTTGCGCATCGAGCGCCGTCAGCGGTTCGTCCAGCAGCCAAAGCGCGGCGGGACCGAGTGCCAGCCGCGCGAGCGAAAGCCGTTTCTTCTGTCCGGCGGACAGATATTGCCCCGGAAAATCGGCGAAATTCGCGAGGTCGAAAGCGGCAAGCGCCGCTTCGATATCGCCCGGCCTTTCGCGGAGCGCCGCCCAGAAGGAGAGATGCGCCATCGCCGTCAGCGCGCTTTTCACGCCATCCTGATGCCCGATATGAACGAGCCGCGCGCGATGGCTTTCCGATCGCGGATCGAAGGCTTCGCCCGACCACAGGAATCGACCCTCGGCGGCCAGCAGCCCCGCCAAAGCCCGCAGCAGCGAGGTCTTGCCCGCACCATTGGCGCCGGCAAGATGCAGCGCCTCGCCGGCATTAAGCGCGAAAGAAAGATCGGCGATCAGCAAGCGCTCGCCGCGCCAGAGGGTCAAGCCTTCGACATCGAGCCGATTTTCCGCCATCGGCGATCTCCCGATCGGTGGCGCCGGTTTCAAGGGCGGCGGCGCAGCGCTTCCTTGCCGAGGCCGCTAGCCTCGCCATAAGTCCAATAGCCGGTCAGACGAGGAAGGCCGTCTTCGCCTTTCGCAATGTCGTAAACGACAATGCCGGGGCGCTTGTCGGCACCGTAGCCGCCATAACCCACGACCAGATAATCGCCATGCCGGATGCCGATTCCCTGCGCCACATCGCCGGCGATCGACCAATCGACGAGATAGACCTCGCCCTGCCGACGGATCGCGACTTCGCCGTTATATTCGCTGCCATCGGGATTGACGCCCCTTTCGATTTCGTAGCGGCCCTTAAGCGCGGGGTCGCCCAGCAGCGTCTCTTGGCCGAGCTTGGCGCTATCGTCGAAGCTCCAAACGCCGCGCAGATATCCCCCGTCGATGCGATAGATGACGATGCCGACGGGATCGCCCGAATCGGTGAAAGCCGCGCCGAAAATCTTATCCGCTTGCAAGCCGATTCCGCTATGGGTGAGGCCGCCCCCGAAAGACCAGGCAAGCTCGAAAGCCCGACCCAGGGCCGAGATCGTCACTTGGCCTTGATAGGCCTCGTTCGTCGCCGTCGTGCCAAGAACGTCATAAGCGCCGGGCAGATTCGCGGGCCCATCGGCCTGGCTCGCGCTCGGCAAGACGCTCATCGCAAGACCGACCGCCAGAAACCCGATCGCCATCAGCATCCGCATCGTCGTCTTCCTATACATGAGCTCGGCTCCTCGGTTGCGTCGGTCTATCGCAGGCAGGCAGGCTTAGGCTTCATGCTCCTGCGATCGTCATCCCCTCGATGCGCAGGCTCGGCGCATCGATTCCGTATTTGAAGGCGAGATCGTCGGCCGGGGTGAGGTTGCGAAACATCTCCGCCAGATTGCCGGCGATGGTCAATTCGGCGACAGGATAAGCGATCTCGCCCTTTTCGATCCAGAAGCCGCTGGCGCCGCGACTGAAATCGCCGGTGACGAGGTTGACGCCATGACCGATGGTTTCGGTGACGTAAAGACCGCTATCGATATCGCCGATCAGAGACGCGGGCGATCGCTTGCCCGGCGCCAAATAAAGATTGCTGGGTCCTGGCCCCGGCAGGCCGCCGGCGCTGCGGCGCGCATGGCCCGTCGAGAGAAGGCCCAATTGCCGCGCCGAACGGCAATCGAGTAGCCAAGTCTGCAGAATCCCGTCTTCGACGATGGCGCGGCTTCGCGTCGGCAGGCCCTCCGCATCGAAGGGCAAGGAACGCGAGCCCCGCCGCCGATGCGGATCGTCGAGAATGCGGATGCCGGGCGCGAAAACGGCCGCGCCCAATTTTTCCTTCAGGAACGAAGTGCCGCGCGCGATCGTCGCGCCGTTGATGGCCGAGGCGAGCATGCCGAGAAATCCCCCGGCGATACGCGGTTCGAAAACGATCGGCAATTTCGCCGTCTTCGGTTTCCGAGGGTCGAGCCTGCGGACGGCGCGGTGGCCTGCGCGTTCGCCGATCGCCGCCGCATCCTCGAGATCGGCAAGATGCGTGGCGCTGGTGAAATCGTAATCGCGCTCCATGCCGTTCGCCGATTTCGCGAGAACCGAGACCGAGAGCGAAAAGGCGGAAGTCGCATGCCGACCGGCGAAACCGTGGCTGGTCGCGAGCGCGATTTCATGGCGCATCCAGCCGGCTTCGGCACCTTCGGAATTGGCGATGCCGGGGACGGCGAGCGCGGCCGCCTCGGCCGCGCGCAGACGCGAGGTCAATTCGCCGATCGCGGGTTCCTGGGGATCGAGGCAATCGAGATCGGGAAAATCCCGCGCCAGGGCTGCACGATCGGCAAGGCCGCAATAGGGATCTTCCGGCACGGCGCGCGCCATGGCGATGGCGCGTTCGGCAAGACGGGCGAGCGCCGCCGGCGAAATATCGCCGGTCGAGACCACGGCCTGACGCTGGCCGATGAAGACGCGCAAGCCGAGATCGGCTTCCTCCGCCCGTTCCAGTTTTTCCGGCACGCCCAGCCGTTCGCCGATCGCCAAGGATTGGCCCTGCAGGAAGATCGCATCGGCGGAATCGGCCCCCGCCGCCTTGGCTTTCGCGAGGAGGGATTCCAGAATCGGCAGGGGATCGCGGTCGCGCATCTTACGTCGCTTCGGCGAGCTTTCCGGCGAGCGCCGCTTCGATCAAGGCCGCCGTTTCGGCGCGACCGTAAAGGGCGATGAAGGAACCCATGCGCGGCCCTTGGTCCTGGCCGAGCAGCGTTTCGTAAAGCGCCTTGAACCAGAGCTTGAGATCGGCAAAGCCGTGACGCTTGCCGATTTCGTAAATCTCGTTCTGCAATTGCGCGGCATCGTCCGGCGCCTGACGCAGATAGGCCAGCAATTCCGCGAGCGCCGCCCGCTCCGCCGCGATCGGTCGGCGAAATTTCTTATGCGGCTTCACATGGTCGCGATAATAAGCGAGAGCATAGCCGACCAAGCGATCCAGGAAGGGCGCCGAACGGGGATTGGCCTCCGGCTTGTAGCGGGAGATGAATCCCCAGAGCGTTTCCTTCGCCTCGGCATTGCAGACGGAAGCGAGGTTGAGCAGGATCGCGTAGGAAAGCGGCGCTTCCTGCGGCTTAACTTCGCCGTCATGAATGTGCCAAGCGGGATTTTCGAGTCTAGCTGCCGGCGATTCTCCCTGAAACTTCTCGACGAAGGTCAGATAATCGTCGACGGCGCGCGGAATGACGTCGAAATAAAGCCGCTTCGCCGCGCGCGGCTTCTGATACATGAACAGCGCCAAGCTTTCCGGCGGCGCGTAAGCGAGCCATTCCTCGACGGCGAGGCCGTTACCCTTGGATTTGGAAATTTTCTGTCCTGCTTCGTCGAGGAAGAGTTCGTAATTGAAGCCTTCGGGCGGCGGCGAACCCAAGGCGCGGCAAATCTTGCCGCCCAATTCGACCGAGGGGATCAAATCCTTGCCCGCCATCTCGTAATCGACGCCGAGCGCATGCCAGCGCATCGCCCAGTCGGGCTTCCATTGCAATTTGCAGCGACCGCCGGTGACGGGCGTTTCGCAGAGACTCCCGTCCTCATCGCGAAAGACGATCGTGCCCGCCTCGGGTTTCGTTTCCAGGATCGACACTTGCAATACGCGGCCCGTCTTGGGTGAGATCGGCATGAAGGGCGAATAGGTCGCCGCCCGCTCGGCGCCCAGACTGGGCAGCATGATCGCCTGGATTTCCTGGTAATGGGCGAGGATGTCGCGCAGCGCTTGATCGAAGCGGCCGCTCGCATACCAATCGCTTGACGATTGAAATTCGTAATCGAAGCCGAAGGAATCGAGAAAGCCCTTCAACATCGCATTGTTGTGATGGCCGAAACTTTCATGCGTGCCGAAGGGATCGGGAATGCGGGTCAAGGGCTTGCCGAGATGGGTCGCCAGCATGTCCTGATTGGGAACATTGGTCGGCACCTTGCGCAGCCCGTCCATGTCGTCGGAAAAACAAAAGAGCCGCGTCGGCAAATCGGAAAGGCGGCGGAAGGCTTGGCGCACCATGGTGGTGCGCACGACTTCGCCGAAAGTGCCGATATGCGGCAGGCCGGAAGGGCCGTAGCCCGTCTCGAATAGCACATAGCCCTTGGCCGGCGGCCGCTCGGCGTAGCGAGCGGTAAGTTTACGGGCTTCTTCGAAGGGCCAGGCTTTGGCGCCTTCGGCCAAGAGGCGGTCGGGGGCGGTCATGAACAATCTCGCGGAATGGCAGGCCGCGCGAGATTAGGGATTGCCCTCGCCGACCGCAAGAGCGAAAGCGGCCGTAAGCTCAATGCCAGAAAGCGCGCGCGATGAAGACCGCGTTCAACAGCGCATAGAGGGCGAGAAGACCGATACCGCATTGCCGATCGAAGCGAATGGCGCGCGCCAAGCCTTCCGGCCGCCCGACCGTGCCTTCGGCATGGGCGCGGCTGAGTTTGGTGGAAAGCACGAGCGCGCCGATGACCGCGATGCAGAAGCCATAAGCGACCAGATAGAGGATATCGAGCAGCGTCATGTATTCGACCGTCGGCAGATCCTCGTTCGTCGTGATCTGCAAGGCGATGACGGCGAAAATCGAGAAGATCGCGATCTGGAAGCGCGCATCGACGAGATGGGGATGCATCAGAAAGACGAAGCTGCAGCAAAAGACGGTCAGGAAAATCGGCAGCAGATTCTTGATCATGGAATTAATGACGGGCCGCGCGATCGGCAATTCGATGGTCAGGCGCGAATAGGAAACGACGCCCTCGCCCTCGCCGAAATCGGTCGGATGGGCGTAATCGGCGGCGGTCATGAGCGGCGGCGCATATTGGAAGCCCGGCAATTTCAATTCGGGATTGACGGCGACGGAATCGACCACATAGGTCATTTCGGTCGCCGGCATTTCGATATCCTCGACCAGGATGACGATGCTTTGCCGATCGAGGGGGTAATTGCGCAAATCCATCTTGCGGCTCATCCGGCCCTGAACATGCATGACCTGATAGAGCCTTCCATCGGCGAGCGTTTCGGGTTCCTCCGCCGCCTTGGTGATGATCGTGCCCCAGGATTCCGAGTGATTGACGAATTCCACCGTATTGCTGGGGTCGATATCGGCATTGTCCCACAGGAACCAGAGATAGAAATCGACCACGTAATTATTGGCTTTGAGGTCGATCGCCTGCACGTCGTTGATATAGGCGCCGACCTTGACGAGGCTGGCCCCCGCCGGCGCATCCTGAGCCGAAGCTTGGCCGCCGAATAGATAAAGACCAAGCAGAATCGCCAAGCCGATCGATCGCATCAGGCGCATCGCATTCCCCCCGAAGCCCTGCGGGCCGGCTTTGTCCTTTGCCGGCTTGTCAGGTCGAAATCCGCCCGGCATTCTGCGGCCATGTCGATCCTTCCTGTCAAGACGGCTCTCGTCACCGGCGGCGCTAAACGCTTGGGCGCGGCCATCGTTCTCGCCCTCGCCGAATCGGGTTGGGATATCGCGCTCCATTGCCGAAGCTCGCAGGCCGAGGCCGAGAGCATCGCCCGCCAGATTCGCGCGCGCGGGCGGCGCTGCGTCATCCTTCCCGCCGATCTCGGCCGTGAGGCGGAAAGCGCCGGATTGATCGAGCGCGCGCGGGCCGAAATCGGCGATCTTACCTGCCTCGTCAACAATGCCTCGGTCTTCGAGATGGATCGCGTCGAGACCGTAACCCGGGAAAGCTGGGATCGGCATATCGAGGTCAATTTGCGCGCGCCCCTCGTCCTCTCCCAGGCTTTCGCGCGGCAATTGCCGGAAGGCGAAACCGGCAATATCGTCAATCTGCTGGATCAGCGCGTTTGGAAGATAACGCCTTATTTCCTTTCCTATACCGTGGCGAAAAGCGGTCTTTGGGCGCTGACGCGATCCCTCGCCTTGGCGCTCGCGCCCCGCATCCGCGTCAACGGGATCGGCCCCGGACCCACCCTTCCCTCGCCCCGGCAGACGCCCGAACAATTTCAGGCGCAATCCGCCGCCATGCCGCTCGGCCATGGCGCGACGCCGGAGGAAATCGCGCGCGCCGTTCTTTATATCCTCGCAACGCCTTCCCTGACGGGGCAGATGCTGGCCCTCGATGGCGGCGAGCATCTCGGTTGGCAGGTGCCGGGCAAGGGGTTTCAGCCGCGCGAATAGATTTTCCGGGTATGGTCAGCGCCGCCGGATTTGGGTTATTCTCTCTCTTCCCGATCCCAGGGTGCGATCGGTCGTCTAGCCCCAGAGCGCGGCTTTCTTAAGACCGGGACCGAAGAATCGGAACCGAAATGGGAGCGGAATGACGATGACCCCTGTCGAGAAAATCGCGCCCCGGCCTGGCTTGGCGCCGCAGCGGACGATGCGGATTTTCATCCGCGATCTCGTTCTTTCCTGCCGCATCGGCATTCATCAGCACGAGCGCTTGGCAAGCCAGCGCATTCGCCTCAATCTCGAAGTCCTCGCTCAGGAACATCCCGCGATCGGGGACGATCTCGATCGCGTCCTTTGCTATGCCGAACTCATGAGCGGTATCAAGGCGCTGATCGCCGAGGGTCATGTCAATTTGATCGAAACCCTGGCCGGGCGCATCGCCGATTACTGCCTGGAGGATCGCCGGGTCCTGGCCGCCAAGGTCAGGATCGACAAGCTGGACGTCTTTAAGGAAGCCGAGAGCGTCGGCATCGAGATCGAACGCCGTCGCGATATTCGCTAATCCCGCTCGCGCCGCGACCCGAAATCCAGCCCTTTCAGGGACCTAGGGCAAGATTCCTGAGGCCAGTTGTTCACAGCGAAGGCCCGCGAGTCGGAAAGCCCGCCCCGAGTCAAGAAAAATCCGCCGTCAAAAGGGAACCGCGCCGCGCGTGATCGATAAAGCCTTATATAGCAGCATGTTATAAGCGGAGGAAGGTTTCTTGGATCAAAACCCGGCCGCGACGCTTTTCCCAATTCCACGCCGCGCCGCCTTAGGTTACCGACAGACTTATCCACAGATTTTGCGGGAGTCTCCGCCGCGCCGCCAGGACAAAAGCGATCGGCCGGCGGGAATGCTATAAGGGCATATGAGCGAAACTCCCCCCGAATCCGCGCCATCCGCCGCCGCGACCGAAGCGCGGCCCCGCTTGGCGCGAGGGGTCGCGATCATCCGCGAAAAGCTCGCGAGCCTTCCCGCCTCGCCCGGCTGCTATCGCATGATCAATGCGACGGGCGACGTGCTTTATGTCGGCAAGGCCAAGGATTTGAGGAAGCGGGTCGCGAGCTACACCCAGCCGCAGCGCCAGCCGATCCGCATTCAGCGCATGATCGCCGAAACCGCGACGCTCGAAATCGTCACCACCCATACCGAAGTCGAGGCGCTGCTGCTCGAAGCCAATCTCATCAAGCGTCTTCTGCCGCGCTACAACGTGCTGCTGAAGGACGATAAGAGCTTCCCCTATATCCTGATCGCCGAGGATCATCCGGCCCCGCAGATCGTCAAGCATCGCGGCCCCCGCCAGCGCCCGGGCCGCTATTTCGGCCCCTTCGCCTCGGCCGGCGCCGTCAATCGCACGATCATCGCCCTGCAGCGCGCCTTTCTGCTGCGGCCCTGTTCGGATTCGGTCTTCGCCAATCGCTCGCGCCCCTGCCTGCAATATCAGATCAAGCGCTGCTCCGCGCCCTGCGTCGGCCGTATCGGCACGGAGGATTACGGACATCTGGTCGAAGAGGCGCGGGATTTTCTGACCGGCAAGAGCGATGCGGTGAAGCAGCGCCTTAGCGCCGAGATGCAGGCGGCCGCCGATTCTCTGGAATTCGAGCGCGCGGCCACTTTACGCGATCGCGTTCAGGCTCTGGCGCAGATTCAAAGCCGGCAGGACATCAATATCGAAGGCGTCGCCGAAGCCGATATCGTCGCCCTCCATCAAGCCGGCGGGCAAAGCTGCATCGAGGTTTTCTTCTTCCGCAATCACGGCAATTACGGCAATCGCGCCTATTTTCCGAGCCACGAACGCGGCGCCGAGGGCGGGGAAATCATGGCCGCTTTTCTCGGTCAATTCTACGAAAACAAAACGCCGCCGCCCTTGATCCTGGTCAGCGAAATGCCCAGCGAGGCGGAATTGCTGCAAGCGGCCTTGAGCCAACGCGCAGGCGCATCGGTCGAAATCCTCGCGCCCAAGCGCGGCGAAAAGCGCAAGCCCGTCGATCATGCCCTCGTCAATGCGCGCGAAGCCTTGGCGCGGCGGCTCGCGGAAAAATCCTCGGCCGCGAAATTGCTGCAAAACGTCGCGGAAATCTTCGGCCTCGATGTGCCGCCGCGCCGCATCGAGGTCTACGACAACAGCCATATTTCCGGACGCCATGCCTATGGCTGCATGATCGTCGCCGGGCCCGAAGGCTTCGAAAAAAGCCAATACCGCAAATTCGCCATCCGCCATCTTGTGCCAACCGCCGAAACCCACGCGGCCAGCGAGAACATGGCCACGCCAGCGGCCCCCGATCCCGCCTTCGCGGCGGGCGACGATTACGGCATGATGCGCGAAATGCTGACGCGGCGCTTCGCTCGCGCGCTCAAGGAAGATGCCGAAAATCTGCGCGCGACCTGGCCCGATCTCGTCCTGATCGATGGCGGCGAGGGCCAATTGGCGGTAGCCGAAAGCGTCATGGCCGATCTCGGCATCGGCGATGTCGCGCTTGCCGCCATCGCCAAGGGACCGGATCGCCATGCCGGGCGCGAGCGCTTCTTCCTGCCCGGCCGCGCGCCCTTCTCGCTCGATCCCAAAAACCCCGTTCTCTATTATCTGCAGCGGCTGCGCGACGAGGCGCATCGTTTCGCGATCGGCGCCCATCGCGCGAAACGCTCGGCCGCGATCGGCCAATCGCCGCTCGACGAAATTTCCGGGATCGGCGCCAAGCGCAAAAAGGCGCTGCTTCTGCATTTCGGCTCGGCCCGCGCCGTGGCGGCGGCTGGCTTTGCCGATCTCTGCGCCGTTCCCGGCATTTCCGCCGCCGTCGCTAGGCGCATCTACGGCCATTTCCACGGCGGCTGAGCTTCGATTTTCCGGCGACCCAGCCATGCGCGCCGGCCTCTTTTGCTCCCCATTCCGCGCGGCTATGCTTCGCCCAGGTCTCGGGGAAACCGGTATGTCGAATATCGCCAATCTTCTGACGCTCTCGCGGATCGCCGCAATCCCGCTAATCGTCATCCTGCTCCTGCTGCCGGGCGGCCTCGCGCGCTGGCTGGCGCTCGGGCTTTATGCGCTGGCCTGCCTCACCGATTTCTTCGACGGCTATATCGCGCGGCGCTTCGGCCTCGCCTCGGCGCTGGGGCGGTTTCTCGATCCCATCGCCGACAAGCTGGTCGTGGCGGCGATCCTGCTCGCCTTGGCCAGCAATGGGGAGATCGCGGGCTGGCTGATCCTGCCCGCCTTGGTCATTCTCTGCCGGGAGATTCTCGTCTCCGGTTTGCGCGAATATCTCGCCGAATTGCGCGTCGGCATGCCGGTCTCGCTGCTTGCCAAATGGAAGACGGCGGCCCAGATGACGGCCTTGGGCTTTCTCATTCTCGGCGCGCACGGGCCGCGCGATCTGCCGGTGGCAATGATCGGCGCGGTTCTGCTCTGGGCGGCGGCGATTCTCACCGTCATCACCGGTTACGATTATCTGCGCCTCGGCCTGCGGCATATGGAGGGGCGGAAGTGAAGATTCTCGGCCTCGGCGGCTGGAGCGGCGCCGGCAAGACCACGCTGATCGAAAACCTATTGCCGGCCTTGCGCGCGCGCGGCTTGCGCGTTTCGACCGCCAAGCATGCGCATCACGATTTCGATCTCGACCGACCGGGCAAGGATTCCTATCGCCATCGCCAAGCCGGGGCCGAGGAAGTCCTGATCGCCTCGGCCGGGCGTTGGGCCTTGATGCGCGAATTGCGCGGCAAGGCCGAGCCTAGCTTGGCCGATCTGCTCCGCCATTTGACGCCGGTCGATCTATTGCTGGTCGAAGGCTTCAAGAGCGAACCCCATGCCAAGCTCGAAATCCATCGCCGCGATCTCGGGAAACCGCTGCTCTCGAAAGGCGATCCCAGCTATCTCGCGATCCTCGCCGATCGGCCCTTGCCGGAAGCGGAATTGCCGGTCATCCCGCTCGACGATCTGCCCGCCATCGTCGATTTCATCCTCGCCTATTGCGGAAAGCGCGACGGGAAGGCCGCATGAAAAACGCCGCCCAGACCTTGATCGCCGATCTCGACCGCAAGCTCGCTTCGCTCGGCCGCTTTCGGGCGCGCGCCATGTTCGGTGGGCACGGGCTTTATCTCGACGATCTCATCTTCGGCCTCATCGCCTATGACCGGCTTTATCTGAAGGCCGACGATGCCAATCGCGCCGATTACGAAAAGTCCGGCTCCCGCCCCTTCACCTATGATAGCGGTACGGGAAAACGCGCGACCATGTCCTATTGGGAATGCCCCGAAGCGATCCGCGCCGATGGCGCGAAGCTGCGGCGCTGGGTCGAAAAGTCGCTCGCCGCCAGCCGCCGCGCGAAACGCCCGGC
>CAYQAG010000016.1:17418-21787 GCA_964415425.1 uncultured Rhodospirillaceae bacterium
TGCGGCGCTGGGTCGAAAAGTCGCTCGCCGCCAGCCGCCGCGCGAAACGCCCGGCCAAGGCTGCCGCGAAAAAACACGCGCCGCGCCCGGCGGAGGATTGGTAACGGCGCCGCCGATCAATCCCGCGCCGATCAATCCTCGGGGCCGAGTTCGGCCGGAAAGCCCGGCGCGCGGAGATCGGTTTGAAGATCGTCCTCAAGCAATTTCACGACCTGGGTTGACCAGGCCTCGCCGCCGAATTTCTGCTTGGCGCGGACGAAAGTCTGCCAGGCTTGTCCCGCGAGATCGAGCGGCACGCCGAAATCGCGGCCGAAGCCCATGGCGAAGCCGAGATCCTTGAGGGCAAGATCCATGGTGAAATTGATGTTGTAGCTGCCGTTCAGGATGAGCTGGCCCTCGGTTTCGTGAACGAAGCTGTTGCCGGAACTCGCCTTGATGGCGCGGAAGGCCGCCGTCAAATCGAGCCCGCCGCGCTTCGCGAGCATCAAGGCTTCGCCGGTCGCGATCAGATGGATGAAGGCCAGCATATTGGTGATGACCTTGATGACGGCGGCATCGCCGAGCTGGCCGATATGCAGGATTTCCCCGCCCATGGCAGCGAGCGCCGGTCGGTGCGCGGCGAAAAGATCGGCGGGCCCCCCAGCAAGAATGGTGATGGCGCCCGCGGCCGCGCGATGCACGCCGCCTGTGACCGGGCATTCGAGCGTGCGGATGCCCTTGGCGGCGGCGAGATCGGCAAGGCGCAAAATATCCTCGCGCCCAAGCGTGCTCATCTCGACCCAGGTGCCGCCCGAACGCAAGCCGGCGAGGATGCCGTCGGGGCCGGTCAGCACTTTTTCGGAAATCGCCGGCGAGGGCAGACAAGTTATGACGGCATCGGCCGTTTCCGCCGCGGCTTGGGGCGAGGCCGCCCAAAGCGCGCCCTGCGCCAAGGGGCCGGAAGCGCGGCTTTTATCGCGATCGTAAACCGCGACCGCGAAACCGGCCTTGGCGAGATTGGCCGCGAGATAGGCGCCGAGATGGCCGAGACCGACGAAACCGTAACGCATGAGGCTTTTCCCTTTTCGATATTGGCGATATGCCAGCGCTCTGGCAAAAAAGCAAATGCGCTAAGATAAATGCACCGGGGGGGATCGCGACCGATCATGACAGCCGAGTTCGATTATATCGTCGTCGGGGCCGGGTCGTCGGGTTCGGCGCTGGCTTGCCGCCTCAGCGAATCGGGGCGCTATCGCGTTTTGCTGCTGGAAGCGGGGCCGAAGGATACCAGTTTCTGGCTCCGCCTGCCCTTGGGCTATGCCAAGACGTTTTTCGATCCGCGCCTGAACTGGATGTATTGGAGCGAGGCCGCGCCGAGCCTCAAGGATCGCCGCCTCTATTATCCGCGCGGCAAGGTTCTGGGGGGATCGAGTTCGATCAACGCCCTCGTCTATGCGCGCGGCCAAGCGGAGGATTACGATGCCTGGGCGGCTTCGGGCAATCCCGGCTGGGCCTGGGCGGATATCCTGCCGATCTACAGAAAAATGGAGGATCACGATTTCGGCGCCAGCGATCTGCACGGCGCCGGTGGCCCCCTCCATGTCACCGATATCGCCCGCCACGGCCATCCGCTTTGCCGCGCCTTCTTCGCCGCCGCCGAAAGCCTCGGCTATCCTTTCCGCGCGAATCTCAATGCCGGCACGGCGGAAGGAATCGGCTATTATCAGATCACGACCAAGGCGGGGCGCCGGCATTCCGCCGCCAGGGCCTATCTGCCATCCGCCCGCGACAATCTGCGGATCGAAACCGGCGCCGCCGCCACGCGCATCCTCTTCGAAGGCGCGCGCGCGACCGGCATCGAATATCGTCAGAGGGGGGAATTGCGCCGCGCCGAAGCGGGGCGGGAAGTCCTGATCGCCGCCGGGGCGATCGGCTCGCCGCATTTGCTGATGCTCTCCGGCATCGGGCCGGAGGCCGATTTGCGGCGCCAGGGCATTGCCGTGCGGCAAGATGCGCCGGCCGTGGGCAATCATCTCCACGACCATAGCGGTTTCGATATCTATTACCGATCGCTTGTCCCCAGCCTCAACAGCGAGCTTTCGAGCCTCTGGGGGCAATTCCGCGCCGGGCTCGATTACCTGCTGCGCCGCCGGGGATTGCTCGCCATGAGCCTCAATCAGGCGGGCGGCTTCATCCGCACCGATCCCGCCAAGGCGCGGCCCGATCTGCAGCTTTATTTCTGCCCCATCGCTTACGAAAAGCCGGAGGCGGGATCGCCCCGCGTCGTCAAGGCCGATCCCCAACCCGCTTTCAGCCTATCGGGATCGCCCTCTCGGCCGGAAAGCCGGGGGCGGCTCGAATTGCGTTCGGCCGATCCCGCGCAAGCCCTCGCCATTCATCCCAATCTCTTGAGCGCGGAGAGCGATCTCCGCGACGCCATCGCCGGTTTCCGCTGCTTGCGCCGCCTCGCCGCCGCGCCGGGCCTCGCCCAAGTCATTGCCGAGGAAACGAAGCCCGGAAGCGCCATCGCAAGCGACGACGAGATCGCCGATTATCTGCGCTCGACCGCCTATTCCATCTTCCATCCGGTCGGCACTTGCCGCATGGGGCCCGATCCCAAAGCGAGCGTCGTCGATGCTAGGCTCAAGGTCCATGGGGTTGCGGGCTTGCGCGTCGTCGATGCCTCGATCTTTCCCGCCATCACCTCGGCCAATACCAATGCCCCGGCGATCATGGTCGGCGAAAAAGGCGCCGCCATGATCCTCGCCGAGGCGCAAAACTGAACGCGCATCCGCGCGCGTAAAGAAAAAGGGCCGCGATCCCGGGATCGCGGCCCTTTCTCGTCGAGAGAAATCTCGGCGCCGGATCAGCGCTTCGAGAATTGGAAGGACCGGCGCGCCTTGGCGCGGCCGTATTTCTTACGCTCGACGACGCGGCTATCGCGGGTGAGGAAGCCGCCCGTCTTCAAGGCCGGGCGCAATTCCGGCTCGAAGAAAGTGAGCGCCTTGCTGATGCCGTGGCGAACGGCGCCGGCCTGGCCGGAAAGGCCGCCGCCAGAAACGCTCGCGATCACATCGAACTGGCCCAGGCGATTGACGATGCTGAAGGGCTGATTGATCATCATGCGGAGAACGGGACGCGCGAAATATTGCGTGCTGTCGCGGCCGTTGATTTCGATCTTTCCGCTGCCCGGCTTCAGCCAGACGCGAGCGATCGCGTCCTTGCGCTTGCCGGTCGCATAGGCGCGGCCCTTGGCATCGACCTTGCGCTCGTGGCGCGGCTTTTCGGGCGCGATTTCGGCGCCGCGCGTGGCGGCGAGATCCTTGAAATCGGACATGCGTTGGGTTTCGGCGGCCATGATCAGGCGCTCCTCTTGTTCTTGGGATTCATCGCGGCGAGGTCGAGCGCCACGGGCTGCTGAGCCTCGTGGGGATGCGCGCTGCCGGCATAGACCTTGAGATTGCGCATCTGCTGGCGACCCAAGGGGCCGCGCGGCACCATGCGTTCGACCGCCTTCAGGATCAGGCGTTCGGGATGGCGGCCGGCCAGGATATGGCCCCAGGCGCGTTCCTTGATCCCGCCCGGATGGCCGGTATGGTAATGAAACACCTTGTCGCGCAGCTTATTGCCCGTCACCTTCACCTTCTCGGCATTGATGACGATGATATTGTCGCCGCAATCGACATGGGGCGAGAAGGTCGGCTTATGCTTGCCGCGCAGGCGGTTGGCGACGATCGAGGCGAGACGGCCGAGAACGACGCCCTCGGCATCGATCACGGTCCAGGCCTTCGCAACTTCGGCCGGTTTCAGCGAAAAGGTCTTCATGGCGAGGTTCGGTTTCCCAAATTTGCGCGAAGGGAAAGGCCCCTTCGGTCGGGCGGGTCTATACGCCGGGCAGACCGCCCTGGCAAGATTTTTGTTGCGGTATTATAATACCACATTATGCCGATCTCTGCCCTTCGGCCCGTTCACAATCGGAAACATTGCGTGATTTGCGCATCCTGCCCATTCGGCTATCGTCGCCCGGGGGCAAGACGCCTTTTTCGTGACGGGGGAAGCGCATGGGACGCATCGTGCATCTGATGGATCAAGCCGGCGAAGTCGGCGCGCCGAGCCCGGCGCAGCGGCAATGGCTGATGCGCGGCCTCGATCAGCCGGGCGGCAAACTCCCCCTCTTCGACCAATGGGGTCAGCGGGTCAACGAAGCGACGATCCGCGCCTGCATCGATCGCGGCTGGGCCGAACCCTGGTTCGCCAATCCCCTGAAGCCGGATTGGCTGGTCTGCAAATTGACCGAGGCCGGGCGGCGCAGCTTGGCGGCCCAATAGCCGCAGGGTCACGAACTCGCGCTCGTGTAATTGCCGAGCGCGCGCCGCCAGAGCCAGGCGGA
>CAYQAG010000016.1:21887-35947 GCA_964415425.1 uncultured Rhodospirillaceae bacterium
GTCACGAACTCGCGCTCGTGTAATTGCCGAGCGCGCGCCGCCAGAGCCAGGCGGAAAACCAAAGCCCGAAAAGACCGGCGAAGATGCCGCCCAAGGCCCAGGGCCAGGCGAGGATGCCCGTCGCCGCCTGAGCCGGTACGTTGGTGATGAAAAAGACCGGAACGATGAAGGTAAGCATGAAGCGCGCCGCGCGCGGGAAAGCCGCGACCGGCATATAGCCGATGCTGGAGACGAGATAGACGACCGTCACCACTTCCTCGACCCGCGTGAACCAGAAGGCGAGCGTCGAAAGGCCGAGATAAATCGCATAGAGCAAGGCAAGCCCGCTCGCGAACAGCGCCAGGAAAAGCGCGAGATTGCCGATCGACAGGGCATCGCTCGCCGCCATGCCGTAAAGCACGGCGCCGAAGCCGATCAGCAAGCCCGGCAATTGCCAGATATCGAGCGCGGAAACCGAGATCAGGAATTGGCTGCTCGCCGGTTTCAACAGGATGAAATCGAAATCGCCGCGCCGGATGCGTTCCGAAATCGGATTGAGATTGGGATAGAGCCAGGCTTCGATCCCGGTCACGATCATTTCGGCGACGCCGTAAAGCGCGATGCCTTGCGCGAAGGACCAGCCGGCGACTTCGCCCGACATCGCCGCGAACAGCGCATAAAGCGCCAGGAAGGCGCTCCCGGCCGAGAGCAGGGTCGTGACCAGGATGGCGAGGATATCGGCGCGATATTCGAGCTGAGCCTGAATGGCGAAGCCGACGAGCAGGCGCAGCAAGCCGAGATGCCGGCGCATGCTCAATTCCCCATCGCCGAAAAGCGCGCGAGGCCCCGCCGCCAGATCAAAATCCGCAAGGCGACGAGGACGACGATCCAGCCGATTTGAACGGCAAACCCGAACCAGAGATCGGCGCCGACGACCCGCCCCATCGCGATCCGCGCGGGGAGATCGAGGATATAGGGAAAGGGCGACCAGGCGACGATCGCCCGGATCGCGGCGGGGAAAAGCTCGACCGGAACGATCGCGCCGCCCAGCAACGTGTAAAGCTCGTAGATCGCCCCATCGAGATAACGCACGCTCTCGCTCCAGAAACCGAGTTCGGCGATCGTCGCATGGATATGGAAGATGATGAGCCAACCCAGGATCAGCGAGAGGATGAAGTCCGGAATCCGTTCGATCGCGACGGCCGAAAAGGCTTCGCCCAGCCAGAGGCCAAAACAGAGGACGGCGATCACGATGGGAAGCCGCACCAGGATTTCGGCGATATGCTGGGTTGCGTAATCGAGCAAAGGATGCAGCGGCCGCAGCAAAAGGGGGGCCAGATCGCCCTCGCGAATGCCGCGATCCATCAGATAGATGACCCAGATCGGCGTCATCTGCCGCGCGACGAACAGAAAGAGGAAATAGACGACGAAATCGGTGCGGGCATAGCCGGCGATCGGCCCGCCGGCGGAAAGCTCCAGCCAGATCATCATCATGATCAAGGGCAGGCAGCCCGAGATCATGTAGAGCACGGCCTGAGCGCGATAGGCGAGCGAGACGCTGTAATGCAGCCCGACGAGCGCGCGGAAAGCGAGGGCGAAGCGGCGGATCATGCGGGCGGCGAGGCTTTGCGCCGGCCGAACAATTCGCCGATCACGGTTTCGAGCGGCATATCCTCGATGGCGATATCGGCGATCGGCAAGGATGCCAGCAATTGCGTCGCGATTTCCGCCACGCGATGGCGCGGAACGGCGATCTCCGCGCCGCCGCCATCCTCCGTCGCGCGCAAGCCGGGAAAGGCCGCAAGTCGTTCGGCTTCGACCGGTTCGCCGAAATGGAGGCGCAGGAATTTTTCCGGCGCCCGCGCGGCGACGAGAGCGGCGAGATCGCCGTCATGGACGAGGCGACCTTCGTCGATGATGATGACGCGCCGCGCCAGGGCCTCGACATCGGCCATGTAATGCGAGGTGAGCAAAATGGTCGCGCCGGAATGGCGATTGTAATCGGCGATGAAGCGGCGCACCGCCTGCTGCGCCTGGAGATCGAGGCCGATCGTCGGCTCGTCGAGGAAAAGCACGCTCGGCGCATGGAGGAGCGCGCCCGCCAATTCGCATTTCATGCGCTCGCCCAGGGACAATTTGCGCACCGGCTTATCGAGCAGGGGGCCGAGATCGAGCATATCGGCGAGATCGCCCAACCGGCGCCGATAATCGGCATCATCGATATCGTAGATCGCCTTGTTGACGAGAAAACTATCCGCCGCCGAAAGGTCCCAGGCCAATTGGCGCCTTTGTCCCATGACGAGGGCGATCGCGCGCAGATAAGCGTAATCCCGCCGCTTGGGCTCGTAGCCGAGAACCTCGATCCGGCCGGATGTCGGATGCAGCAGCCCGGCCAGCAATTTCAGCGTCGTCGTCTTGCCGGCGCCGTTGGGGCCGAGAAAGCCGACGATCTCGCCCGGCGCGATGGCAAAGCCGATCCCGTCGACGGCGCGCACTTCCCGATACTGGCGGCGGAAGAAGGAACGGAAACTCGCCTTGAATCCGGCCGCCTTGATATGGACGTCGAAGACCTTGACGAGGTCTTCGACCCGAATGATGGGAGACATGGCGAGGCTATACGCAATCCCCGTTCGCCTGGCAAGCGGCGCGGCTTTCGGCGGTACTGCGTTTGGATTTCAGCGCAGGGTCATTCGACCGATTTGCAATTTTCCGCCCCCTCGCCCCTACCCTCTCCCCCGCTTCGCGGGGGCGAGGGAGATGAGCGCGGCATCGCAAACCCCTTCTCCCCCATGCAATGGGGGAGAAGGTTGGGATGAGGGGGCCGCCGATCGTAATCGGCAATCGACTTCGGATCAGGATTTGAACATGTAATCGCGCAGGGCTTCGGCCTCGTTCTGCGCTTCCTCGATCAGGCCGGTTTCGGATGATCCTCCAATCGCGCCAGAATGTCACGCTCGTAATCGTCGTCGGCCGCCTCGCCGCGCAATTCGAGCGCGGCTTCGGCCTCGGCCGCTTCGGCTTCGGCATCGGCGCCGGATGCGGGCGGGAGCGTAAGATTGCCGCCCTCGATCGCCCCCAGGGAAGAAACGCCCGCAGCGGCATCGAGCAGCCCGGCGGCGCGCAATTCCTCGATCCCCGGCAGGGCATCGCAACTCGCAAGGCCGAAAAATTCGAGGAAGGAATCGGTCGTTCCCCAGGTCACGGGCCGGCCCGGCGTTTCGCGCCGCCCCTTGGGTTTGATCCAGCCGGCTTCGAGCAGGGCATCGAGCGTGCCCTTGGAAATGACGACGCCGCGAATATCCTCGATCTCGGCGCGGGTCACGGGCTGATGATAGGCGATGATCGCCAGGGTCTCCGTCGCCGCGCGCGACATCTTGCGCATGACCTTGCGCTCGATCGTCATCAGGCCGCTGAGATCGGGCGCGGTCCTGAAAGCCCAGCGATCCTCGAAAGCCATCAGCACGACGCCGCGATTGGCGTAATGCGTCGCGAGTTCGGCCAGGAGTTCCGCGACATTCGTCCCTTCCGGCAGGCGCGCGGCAAGGGCCTTTTCGCTCATCGGCTCGGCGGCGGCGAAGAGCAGGGCTTCGAGATGGCGCAGATTCTGGAAACGATCTTCGCTCATGACTGACTCTCCTGTTCGTCGCCGGCGGGGCGAGGCGCCGCCGGACGAATATAGATGGGGGCGAAAGTCTCCGCCTGGCGCAGGGCCAGCCGGCCCGATCGCGCCAATTCCAAGCTGGCGGCGAAAGTCGCGGCGAGCGCCGCGCGGCGCTGCAGGCCGGAGGCGAGATCGCCGGGAAGGAAATGCTGCAGGATCGTCCAGTCGAGAACCTGACCGATCATGTCGCCGATCCGCTTCAAGGCATCGTCCATGGAATAGAGATTGAGCGGGCGGATTTGCAATTGGCCCTCGCGACGGCGCGCGGGGTAATTGCCATAGGCTTTGAGAAGCTCGAAGAGCGTCAGATCGTAAACGGGAATCTCGACGAATTTCACGGGCTCGGGCGCGCCGCGCGGGAAGAAGTCGCGACCCAATTGCGGCAAAGCGAGGAGATCGCGGCCAGCCTTCTGCATCGCTTCCAGGCGCTGCAGGCGCCAAGCGAGCGCGGCGGCGAGTTCCGCACCCGAAGGCTCGCCATCGGGCGGCGGTTCGGGCAGCAGCAGGCGCGATTTCAGATAAGCGAGCCAGGCCGCCATGACGAGGTAATCGGCGGCGATTTCGAGGCGGAGTTTTCGCGCGCGCGCGATGAAGGCGAGATATTGATCGGCGAGTTCGAGAATGGAAATTTTCTTGAGATCGACCTTCTGCTCGCGCGCGAGGCCGAGCAGGACGTCGATCGGCCCCTCGTAACCGTCGAGGTCGAGATGGAGATCGCCCTCCGCGCCGCTTGCGGAGAAATCGTCCATCGCCGGATCGCCGTTTTCCGCTGTCCCGCCCATGACGCGCCCGATCGTCGAGAACCCTAAGAGCGGCGGGGATCAAGACCGAATCGCCGCCCGCCTCTCACCCGAGATAGACGCAAGAGGCCGCGAAAATCCAGAAAAAACCGCGGCGCTTCAGGCGCCGAGGCGCGCCGTCAATTCCCGATGGAGCTCGGCATAGCTTCCCGGCAAGGGAGCGCCGGCGGCGGTTTTTCGCGCCAGACCCGCCGCATAGCGCCGCGCGGCGGCGTCGGTCAGCGGCGCCAAGCCCGCCGCCACTTGGCGCATTTCGCCAAGATCGCCATTGCAATGCAGGACGAGATCGCAGGGTGCCGCCAGGATGCGGCGGGTGAGATCGGTAAGATCGCCGCTCAAGGCCCGCATCGAGACGTCGTCGGAGACGAGCAGCCCGGAAAAGCCGATTTCGCCGCGCAGCACATCGCGGATGAGACGCGGCGACAAGGTCGCCGGCAGTTCGGGATCGATCGCCTCGTAAACGATATGGGCCGTCATCGCCCAGGGCATGTCGTTCAAGAGGCGGAAGGGGCGGAAATCGCTCATCGCCAGGATTTCCCGTCGCGTCGCGACGCGCGGCAAGGCGAGATGGGAATCGAGATTGGCGCGCCCATGGCCCGGAATGTGCTTGACGATGGGCGTGACGCCCCCCGCCAGCAGACCCTCGGCCGCCGCGCGGCCAAGCTCGGCGACGAGATCGGGATCGCCGCCATAGGCGCGATCGCCGATCACGGCATGGGCATCGGCGAAGAAAAGATCGACCAAAGGCGCGCAATCGACATCGATGCCGAGATCGGCAAGGTCGGCCGCGATCAGGCGATGATTGAGGAAAACCGCGCGTTTCGCGCTTTCAGGATCGCGTTCGGCCAATTCGCCGAAGCGGCGGGCGGGCGGCGGATGGCGCCAATGCGGTGCTTTCAGCCTGGCGACGCGCCCGCCTTCCTGATCGATCAGGATCGGCGCCGCGCGCCCCAAGCATGCGCGCATCTCGGCCGTGAGCGCGCGCACCTGATCGGGCGCCTCTAGATTGCGCGCGAAGAGGATGAAGCCCAGCGGATCGGTATCGCGAAAAAACGCGCGCTCTTCCGCCGTCAGGCGCAAGCCGGCGCAGCCGAAAATCCCGGCCTGGATCATGCGGCCGGGATTCCGGCAGGAGCGCGCCTAGTCATCCCAGCCGTTTTAATGGCCGCCAATTTTCTCTGCACTCGCTCTTGACTCCGTCATGGTCGGCGAAGGCCGACCATCCGCGAGTGCCGGTCGGGCGAAGCCCGACAAGAGGTAAGAAAATCGTGGATGGCATGCCTTCGCATGCCATGACGGAATGGGGAAACGATGGCCCGAGTCGCATAGTCAGGCTGGCATCACTTGGCGACGAGGCAGGGTTGATTGACCGCTTTCAACTGGCCGCAGAAGGATTTGGCGGTGGATTTATCGGCGAAGGGGCCGGCCTGAACGCGGACGAAAACGCCTTCCGCGCCCTTATCGACCTTTTGCAGGCGAAGATCGAGCGCGCCCAAGAGATCGGGATATTTCTTCTGCAGCTTGCTCCATTCCTTGCGCGCCGCCGCTTCGCTCTTGACCGCCGCCAATTGCACGAAGGCAGAGCCGCCGGGCCCTGGCGCGACCGCCGCGACGGGAAGCGGTTGATCTGCCGCGACGGGTGCCGCCGCCGGTTGATCGATAGCAGGCTGCAATACGGCCGGAGCCGTATTGTCGCTGACCGCAGCGGGGATGACGGCGGGAATCTCGGGCGCCGGCAGAGCGGGCGCCGCTTCGGGTATCGCCGGGGCGGCGGCGACGGGCGGGGCCGCCACCATCGGCACTTCGGGCATGGCCGGGGCGGCCGGTAAAGCGAGGTTATTCCCGGTATTGCCGATATCGGTGAGGCTCGGCGCCTCGACGACCAAGGGCGCCGGCTGTTCCTCGGCGGGAAGCACCGTCTCGCCGCCCGCGGGCAGGCCGGCCTGATTGTTGAGCAGGGTCGAATTCTGATTGGGAACCTGCAATCCGCCCGGATCCTCGGGCTTTACCTTTTCCGGATTGGGATCGGCCGCGATCAAAACCGGGCTATCGCCGGACCCGCCGCCGAAATAAAGGAAAGAGAGGCCGAGAATAAGCCCCGCCGCAATGGCGGCGAGAATGGCGCGGTTGCGCCAGCGCCGACCCGAAGATAAGCGAGCGGGCGCCTCGGCGCCGCCGGCGAAATCCGATCCGCGATCGGCGGCCCTTGGCGTCACTCCGGCCAGAAGATCGGGCTGTTCCGCTTGCCGGCGGCCGAACAGGCGATTGAGCCGATTGGGACCGGCGGCGCGCGGCGTTTCTTCCGCGGCTGGTGCCGCCAATCCCTCGCCCCCTTCCGGCGGGTAGCCGCCGAGGCTGGGTTCGCGCCGTGTCACTTCGGGGTTGATCGCCATGCTGGGATCGGCGGAAAACCCGCGCAATCGGCTGGCCGCCGCCGCTAGATTGGCCTGGATGTCTTCCGGTCTCGCGTTGTCGCTGGCCATGTCCGGCCTCCTCCGCTTAGGGCGGCCTAGACGGCGCCCCGATTCGCGAATCCTAAGGAAAAGCGGCCGAGTCGGTCAAGGAAAGAAGATGAGAGTCTTTCTCTAAGGCTCGGATTCGGCTGGCTTTCCCTTAGCTCAAAGATCCTCGGTCAGAATTGTGGCGCCAAAATGGCGGCGATGGCAGGAAAGGGCGAATTTATCCGTCATGCCGGCAATGTAATCGGCAATCCGGCGTGGGATGGCGAAATCCCCCGCCGGCTCTCCGCCCGCGCCGGCCGGCAGCGCCCCCCGCCATTCCTCGGGCAGGAGAGCGGGGTTTTCCATATGGATACGGAACAGATCGGAGAGAACCTGCCGCGCCTTTTCCATGCTGCGATTGACCCGCGCGTGGCGATACATGCGCTCGAAGAGGAAACGTTTGAGCGCGATCTCCCCTTCCCGCATCGCCGGCGAGAACGCGACGACCGGGCGGTCATGGGCGCGAATGGCGGCGATATCCGCGATGCCGCCATCGGCAAGGCGGCGGCGGGTTTCGCCGATCGCATCGCCGATCATGTGGTCGATCATGCGGCGGATCGATTCGTGGATCAGGCGCTGGGTTTCGAGACCGGGATGGCGGCGAAGGACGGCGGCGAAGATGTCCCCGGCGAGCGGCAGATCGGCGAGATCGCCGATCGCGAAGAGACCGGCGCGCAAGCCGTCGTCGAGATCGTGATTGTTATAGGCGATGTCGTCGGCGAGTGCCGCGACCTGCGCCTCCGGCCCGGCGAACCCATCGAGATCGAGATTCCAGGCGGCGGAGAAACCGGCGATCGTCGCCGGTACGCCCTTGGCCAAGGTCTTGGCCGAAGCGTGGCGACCCCTGAGCGGGCCGTTATGCTTGACGATCCCCTCCAGGCTTTCCCAGGTGAGGTTGAGTCCGTCGAAATCGGCGTAACGGCGCTCCAGCAGGACGAGAACGCGGAAGGTTTGCTCATTGTGATCGAAGCCGCCGAAATCGGCCATGCAGGCATCGAGCGCTTCTTCCCCGGCATGGCCGAAGGGCGGATGGCCGAGATCGTGGGCGAGCGCCAAAGCTTCGGCGAGATCCTCGTCGAGTTGCAGCGCACGCGCGAGACTGCGCGCGATCTGCGCCACTTCCAAACTATGGGTCAGCCGCGTCCGGTAATGATCGCCCTCGTGATAGATGAAGACCTGCGTCTTATGCTTCAGCCGGCGAAAGGCGGTGCAATGGATGATGCGGTCGCGATCGCGCTGGAAGGGCGAGCGCATCGGGCTTTCGCTTTCGGGAAAGCGCCGACCGCGCGAAAGCGCGGGATCGCTGGCATAGGGCGCGCGGGTCATCGGCGAAATATAGCAGATAGGCGCGGAATCCGCATGACCCGCGATGGCCGATCTTGTAAAAGCGGGCCATGAGCGAAAGCCATTCCGGCCATTGCCTATGCGGCGCGATCGGCTACCGAGCCGAAGGCGCGCCGCTCTGGGTCGCCTTCTGCCATTGCCGCGATTGCCGATTGGCGACGGGCGGCGTGATCGCCGCCTATGCCGGCTTTCGCCGCCGCGATTTCCATTTCACCGGCCAGGAGCCCGCCGCCTTCGCTTCTTCGCCCGGCGTGACGCGGCGCTTCTGCGGCAATTGCGGGACGCCGCTCACCTACGAAAGCGAAAAATGGGCGGAGGAAATCCATCTGCTCTTGGGCTCGGCCGAGGATATCGAAGCCTACAAGCCCCAAGCCCATGTCTTCACGGCCGAGCAAGTGCCCTGGCTGCATTGCGAAGACGGCTTGCCGCGCTTCGCCAAAGTCCCCTCCGCCGCCGCATCGGATGAGCGATAGGAATTCAGAATTCAGAAGTCAGAAGTCAGAAGACAGAAGACAGAAGTCAGATGGCAGATGCAAATGTCGGATTCTTCCTCACCTCTCCCCCTTTGGGGAGAGGTCGGCGCGGCAGCGCCGGGTGAGGGGCGAAACGAGGATCGATCTTTCCCCATTTTCCGACTTTTCCGAAATTCCTACACCCTCACCCCAACCCTCTCCCTCGCCGAAGCGAGGGAGAGGGTGTTTCTGACTTCTGACTTCTGACTTCTGACTTCTGACTTCTGACTTCTGACTTCTGATTTCCCAGCCCCTCAATCGAAATCGCCGGCGAGTTCGGCGATCATCGAGGGCGGCAGAATGGCGATATGGCCGTATTCGGGATGATCGAATCCGATCTGAACGGAAAGCGCCGCGCTTGCGCTCGCGCGGCGGAAATCGGCGATCGCCGCCGGCGAGAAGGGAAAGTGCAGGAAATGCACGGAGGACGTTTTCCCCGCTTCGTTGGTGCGGTCCTGATCGGCTTCGGGCAGGCCGCGAATCTCGTGCGCGCCGATCCGCAGGAAGACATGAGCCTCGATATTGCCGAGACGCGCCAGGGTTCTGGCGCGGCGTTGGGGATCGTCGATTTCGAACATCAGGGTCGCCACCAATTCGGCGCCCTGGGGGATCAAGGGATTATAGGCCGCGAGTTCGTCGGCGATCTGCGCCGCGCCGCCTTTTTCGATATGCAGCATTTCCTGAACCTGCTGGCGCATGGTCTCGTAGCATTCGAAATAGAAGGTCGCGACCGGCCCGACCTCGATCCGGCGCAGGCGCTTGCGCGCGACGAGGCCGAGGCGGATTTCCCGCCGCTTCGCGGCATAAACCGGCGCCGGCAGGAGGTCTTCGGGAACGAGCTTCTTTTTCGTCATCGGCATGATCGGTCTTTCCTTGCGTCTTACAATCCGTAAGCCTGCGCCAGCAATTCGATGGGATGCGGCGTCGCCGGCGCTTCGCCTTCCCTCACGAGCGCCACACCTTGCGCGATATGCGCGCCGGCCAGCGGACATTCGGAGGCGATATGTTTCTTTCCCTGCGCCAAGGCGTTCGCGGCCTGGCGCGCGACCGGCTTTCCGGTCTTGATGGCCGTATCGAAATTTTCCTTCATGATGCCCCAGGATCCGCCATGGCCGGAGCAGCGTTCGATCACGGCAAGATCGGCACCGGGGATGAGGCGCAGCATCTCCGCCGCTTTCTGACCCATATTCTGCGCGCGCGCATGACAGGCGAGATGCAGCGCGACGCCGCCATCCAATTCCCGCAAGCCCGGCGCCAGACCTTCGCGCTTGGCGATATCGACGACATATTCGGAAATGTCGAAGACCGCGCTCGCCAGACGCTTGATCTTCGCCTCTTCGGGCAGAATGAGGGGCCATTCGAATTTCATCATCAGCGCGCAAGAAGGCACTAAGGCGACGATGTCGAATCCCGCCTCGACATAGGGGATGAGGGCATCGGCGACATCCTGCGCATGTTCGGCGACGCGGGCGATATCGCCTTGTTCCAGATGCGGCATGCCGCAGCAGCGCGGATAGACGACTTCCGTCGCTACGCCGTTCTTGGCGAGAACGGCGCGCGCGGCAAGGCCGATCGCCGGATTGTTGTAATTGGCGAAGCAGGTCGCATAAAGGACCGCCTTGCGGCCGAAGGCCGGCGCCTCGGCATTGGCGGGCGCCGGATTTTCCAGCGCTTGTAGCATCAGCGTCTTGCCGTGGAATTTCGGCAGATGCGCGCGATGATCGATGCCGGCGGCGATTTCGAGGCCCTGGCGCAGGATCGGTTGCTCGGCCGCCCAATTGGCGATCGGCGCCGCCAGCGCCGCCGCCTTGCCGTTGCGGTCGGTCTCGACGATCTGCAATTCGGCGAAGGAACGTTCGCCGGCCGCGCGTTCGGCCGCGCGATAGCGCAGCATGAGATGGGGAAAATCGAGCGCCCATTCGTGCGGCGGCACATAGGGGCATTTGGTCATGAAGCAGAGGTCGCAAAGCGTGCAGGCATCGACGACTTGGCGGTAATCGGCCTTGGCGACGCCGGCCATTTCGTCGGGCGAGGCATCGACGAGATCGAAAAGACGCGGGAAGGAATCGCAGAGATTGAAGCAGCGCCGGCAGCCGTGACAGATATCGAAGACGCGTTCCATCTCCGCTTCGATCTTGGCCATGTCGGTATAATCGGGATGCCGCCAGTCTATGACATGACGGAGCGGCGCCTCCAGGCTGCCTTCGCGCATGACGTCACCTGCTTCGAGGAGAGGGAGCGAAGGCGCCCGCCCGGCGATCCGGACGGGCGACCTTCGAGGGTCGGAAGATTAGCCGAGCGTGTCGAGCGCTTTCTGGAAGCGCCCGGCATGGGATTTCTCGGCCTTGGCCAAAGTTTCGAACCAATCGGCGATCTCGTCGAAACCTTCCTGGCGGGCGGTACGCGCCATGCCGGGATACATGTCCGTATATTCGTGGGTTTCGCCCGCGATCGAAGCCTTGAGATTGGCCGACGTAGCGCCGATGGGAAGGCCCGTCGCCGGATCGCCCACAACCTCAAGATATTCGAGATGGCCATGGGCATGGCCCGTCTCGCCCTCGGCCGTCGAGCGGAAGACGGCGGCGACGTCGTTATAGCCTTCGACATCGGCCTTCTGAGCGAAATAGAGATAACGGCGATTGGCCTGGCTTTCGCCGGCGAAAGCGGCCTTCAAATTGTCTTCGGTCTTCGAGCCTTTCAATGCAGCCATGGCAGAATCCTTTCCATCCTTGTCGGAACGTTCGGGCCGCCGGATGCGACCTTCCCGTTATCTATAAGGCGAAAGGGCTTCTGTCAATAGATTAAAATAATTCTAAACTAAGATTTTTTGGTTTGATCCGCCGAGGATCGGACGGAATCGATCCGCACCACGACATCGACCCGCGAAACCCGCGTGCCCTGCGGGGCGGGCGGCAGCTTGGCAAGCTCGATCGCTTCTTGCGGGATATCCATCAAGCGTCCTTCGCCCTCGACGAAGAAGTGATGATGATCGGCGATATTGGTGTCGAAATAGGACCGCCCCGGTTCGACCATGACCTCGCGCAAAAGCCCGGCCGCGGTGAATTGATGAAGCGTGTTATAGACGGTCGCCAAGGAAACCCGGATATGGCCGGCCTGCGCTTCGGCATGGAGGTCCTCGGCCGTGACATGCCGATCCCCCGCCGCGAAGAGCAGCTTGGCGAGGCCCAAACGCTGCCGCGTCGGGCGGAGTCCCGCCGCGCGCAGACGCGCAAGATGGGGCGCATAGGGTCTTGGCTCGTTCATGGCTTCTATATAAGCCATATAAAACAAAGCGCAATCACAATTTTTGTAGGGATTAAAACCTATATTCCGGCATGGCTGGGCTGCAAGATCGCCGCTGCCGCACCGGCGCCCTCCCCGGCTATCCTGCCTAGCGTTTCCTCGCTCCGCCCCTTTCCTCTTCCCCTTTCCGGTTCATCCCTTGCCCACTCCGCGCCCCGCTTCCGGCCCTTCCGGCGATCGCCCGTTTCTCGCCATTCTGCTGATCAATTTCGCGATCCTCGCCTTCACGGTGATGGACGGCATCATCAAATCCGTCTCGGATTATTTTCCGACCGGTCAGATTCTTTTTTGCCGCAATCTTTTCGCCTTCGTGCCGATCCTCGCTTTCGCCTTTCTGTTCGAGCGCGGGATCGTGCTCAAGACGGCGCGACCCTGGGGCCATGTCTGGCGCGGATTGTTCGGCGTCATGGCCATGTTCGGCTATTTCCTGAGCTACAAATTGCTGCCGCTCTCGGCGGCGATCGCGCTCGGCCTTTCCGGCCCCATTTTCTTGACCGCCTTTTCGGTGCCGCTGCTCGGCGAGCAAGTCGGCTGGCGGCGTTGGTCGGCCGTGATCGTCGGTTTTATCGGCGTTATCGTCATGATGCGGCCGGGCATCGGGGTTTTCGATCCCGCGGCTCTGGTGCCGCTCGTCGCCGCCGTTTTCTATGCCCTCGCGATGATCTCGATCCGCCGCCTCACCGCCAGCGAAAAGCCGATGACCATCGTCTTCTATTTCACGCTCTTCGCGACGGCGATGGGCGCCCTCACTTTGCCCTTCGGTTTCCTCGATCCTTCCCAGGCCTGGCAAGACCCGCGCGATCTCGCCGATGCCGCGATCCTGGTGACGATCGGCCTCATCGGCGGCTGCGGGCAAATCCTCATCACCATCGCCTTCAAGCGCGCCGCCGTTTCCCTGATCGCGCCCTTCGAATACATGGCGCTCGTCTATGGCTTCGCCATCGGCTTCTTCTGGTTCGGCGAGGATTTGGATCGTTATTTGATGCTCGGCGGCGCCATCGTCGTCGCGAGCGGCCTTTACATCATTCACCGCGAAACCTTGCGCGCTAGGCAGCGCCGCGCCGCCGCCAGGAATGCGCCCCCGCTCCCGCCGGGGGCGGAATAGATGTCAGATTTCGGATGACAGATTTCAGATGTCAGATTACGAATATCGGGAAACTGCTCTTCTGACATCTGACATCTGTCATCTGACTTCCGAATGCCTGGATCGATCTCCTCTCTCGATAGCAAACGCGCCGAACGCGAGGGGCGCGTCGATCTCGCCGCCGCTTTCCGCTGGGCGGTGCGGCTGAATTGGCACGAAGCCGTCGCCAATCATTTTTCGCTCAGCCTCGACGAAAGCGGCCGGCATTTTCTCATCAATCCCAATCAGCGGCATTTCTCGCTCATCAAGGCGAGCGATCTCCTGCTGCTCGATGCCGAGGATGAGGCGACCTTGGCGCAACCCGATGCGCCCGATCCCACGGCCTGGGGCTTGCATGGCGCCATCCACCGCCATTGCCCGCAAGCGCGCTGCGCGCTCCATGTGCATTCGATCTTCGCCACGGTTTTGGCTTCGCTCGCCGATAGCCGCTTGCCGCCGATCGATCAGAACACGGCCATGTTCTATAACCGCCATGCGATCGACGAACATTACGGCGGTCTCGCTTTCGTCGAGGAGGGCGAACGCTGCGCGGCGCTTTTCGCCGATCCCAAGATCAAGGTGCTGATCCTCGGCAATCACGGCGTGCTCGTGATCGGTCGCGACGTCGCCGATGCCTTCAACCGGCTTTATTATTTCGAGCGCGCCGCCGAAACCTATATCCGCGCCTTGCAGACGGGACGGCCCTTGCGGATTCTTTCCGACGAAATCGCCGAAAAGACGGCGCGCGAGATCGAGGATTATCCCGAACAGGCCGAACGCCATTTCGCCGATTTGAAGGCGATCCTCGATCGCGAAGAACCGGATTATCGCCAATAA
>CAYQAG010000016.1:36047-50309 GCA_964415425.1 uncultured Rhodospirillaceae bacterium
TTTCGCCGATTTGAAGGCGATCCTCGATCGCGAAGAACCGGATTATCGCCAATAAGAGATTCTGCTATGGAAGAAGCTGTCTCGGCAGCAGATGCCCGCCGCGAACTCTTCCTCATCTTGCGGAGAGTGCGGCAAGGCCAGAGTTATATTGTGACGAGCCAAGGTCAAACCGTGGCGCGTATCGTTCCGGCCAATCGGTATGCGGATATAGTGCCGGGTGCTCGCCAAAGATTGTTGACGCGGCTTGAAGCACAGCCCTTGACTTTTATCGGCCGCTGGTGCCGCGACAAATTTTACAACGATAATTGTTAAGAATAGCCTCTTACCATAGAGCGGCGAGTGGATCGAGACACCCTTGCCGTCATCGGGTCACGGCCATGCGGCGCGCTTCGATCGCCGCCCAGATATCGTGTTCGATCGCGCTGCCGGTGAAGCGATTGATCTCCTGAATCCCGGTCGGCGAGGTGACGTTGATTTCGGTCAGATAATCGCCGATCACGTCGATGCCGACGAAGATCAGGCCGCGCGCCTTCAATTCCGGGCCGAGGCGCCGGCAGATTTCCCGCTCGCGAGGCGTCAATTCGCTGGGCTCGGCCTTGCCGCCGACATGGAGATTGCTGCGCGCCTCGCCCGCCGCCGGCACGCGATTGATGGCGCCTTTGGGTTCGCCATCGACGAGGATGATGCGCTTATCGCCGCGCCGCACTTCCGGCACGTAACGCTGCACCTGGATGGGTTCGCGATAAAGCGCCGTGAACAATTCCAAAAGCGCGTTCAGATTCTCGTCGCCCGGCGGAATATGGAAGACGCCCGCCCCGCCATTGCCGAAAAGCGGCTTGACGATGATGTCCTGATGGCGCGCGCGGAAATCGAGAATGGCGTCGCGATCGCTGGTGACGAGCGTCGGCGGCATCAGATCCGGGAAGCGCGTGACGAAAAGTTTTTCCGGCGCGTTCCGAACCTCGGCGGGATCGTTGACGACGAGGGTCTGGGGATGGAGGCGCTCCAGGAGATGGGTTGCCGTGATATAGGCCATGTCGAAAGGCGGATCCTGGCGCATCAGGATGACGTCGAATTCGGCGAGATCGAGCGTTTCGGGCGCGCCCAGCGTGAAATGATCGCCCTTGCGGCGGCGGAGCGTCAACGGCCGACCGAGCGCGCGAACGCGGCCTTCCTCGAAACTCAAGGCGCGCGGATGATAGTGATGGAGGCTATGGCCGCGCGCCTCGGCGGCAAGACCGAGCGCGAAACTCGAATCGCTGTCGATATTGATCGTTTCGATCGGATCCATTTGCAAGGCGACGCGCAGCTTCATGGCGATTTCCGATCCCAATCGAACCATCAGGCGATGGCCGATAGTATCGGCGCGGCGCGATGCGTCAAGCCGTCGGGAATGCCGGCGGCGGAACGGGCCAATTATCGATGAGCCGCGTCGATCCCAGACGCGCCGCCGCGAAGAGCCGCGCGCCCGGCCCCGCCGCCGCGAGCGGTCGCAAATCCCGCTCGTCGCAAAGTTCCAGATAATCGACCGAGGAAAACCCCACCTTCAGCAAGCCCGCGATGGCGGCGGCGAGCGGTGCCGCCGCCGGCACGCCCGATCTCAACATTGCCGCCGTCTCGGCAAGAATTTTCGGCAAGGCCCCGGCGATGCGGCGCGCTTGCGCGTCGAGATAGCGATTGCGCGAGGACATGGCGAGACCGTCCGCTTCGCGCCTTGTCGGCACGCCGACGACCTCGACCGGCAGATCGAGATCGGCGACGAGACGGCGGATGACCAGCAATTGCTGATAATCCTTTTCGCCGAAGAAGGCGCAATCGGGCAGGGATTGAATCAGCAATTTGGCGACGATGGTGGCGACGCCGTTGAAGAAATGCGGCCGGATCGCGCCTTCCAAGCGATCGCCGAGGGGCCCGACCGAAATCGCGCTCGCAAAACCCGGCGGATAGATTTCGGCGACGGCGGGCGCGAAAAGATAATCGCAGCCCACGGCCGCGAGCTTTTCGGCATCCTGCGCCTCGTCGCGCGGATAAGCGGCGAAATCCTCATGCGGCGCGAATTGCCGAGGATTGACGAAGAGGGTCGCGACGACGCATCCCGCGCGCGCGCGCGCGGCGGCGATCAAGGCGAGATGACCGTCATGCAACGCGCCCATGGTCGGCACTAGGCCGATCGCGACGCCCGCTTGGCGATGAGGGCGAAGCGCGGCGCGCAGATCGGCGATGCGGCGCAGAATCTGCAAATCGGACCTCGCCGGGGCTGGAGGTCAGCCCGGCCGCTTCAAGGCGCCGAAAATATGTTCGGCATCCGGGAAGCGGCGCGCGCGGACGTCTTCGGCATAACGCGCGGCCGCAGCGCCGATCGCCGCGCCGAGTTCGGCATAGCGTTTGACGAAGCGCGGCTTGAAGGCGCTGAAAAGGCCGAGCATATCCTCCGCCACCAGAACCTGGCCGTCGCAAGCGGCGGAAGCGCCGATGCCGATCACGGGGATTGCGAGCCGCGCGCTGACCGAAGCCGCGATCTGCTCCATCACGCCCTCGATGACGAGGGCGAAGGCGCCCGCCTCGGCGATGGCGATGGCATCGGCCATGATCGCCGCCGCCTCGCGATCGGCGCGGCCGCGCGCGCGATAGCCGCCGAGCTGATGGACCGATTGCGGCATCAGCCCGACATGACCCATGACCGGAATGCCGCGCCGGGTCAGGAATTCGACGGTCGGGGCAAGATCGCGCCCGCCTTCCAGCTTCACCGCTTGACAGCCGGTTTCTTGAAGAATGCGCGCCGCATGGCGGAAGGCTTGCGCGGGGCTTTCCTGATACGTGCCGAAGGGCATATCGACGACGATCAGCGCGCGCTCGGAACCGCGCCGAACGGCGGCGCCATGGGCGATCATCATCTCCAGCGTCACGGGCAGCGTACTCTCGAAACCGTAAAGCACCATGCCGAGGGAATCGCCCACCATCAGAAGATCGACATGAGGATCGAGGAAACCGGCCATGGGCGCCGTATAGGCGGTGAGGCAGACCGCCGGGCGCTGGCCTTTCAAGGCTTGGAATTCGGGAATGCTGAGGCGCCGGACGGCATCCCCGGATGCGGGCGGCGGCGAGATCGTGACACTCATCGCAATCCTCCTGCGGCTCAAGGCGGATGAGCGATATTGTCGCATATTGCTGCACCGCACAATAGGCAAGATTCTCCTCGCCCCCGCACCCGCCTCGCCTCTGCTATAAGGAAAAGATGAGCGAAATTCCCCCGATCCGCCTTCATCCCGGCGAGGAGCGCCGCCTGATCGCCGGCCATCCCTGGGTCTATGCCAACGAAATCGGCAAGCCGGAGGAAGCCGCATCGGCGGGCGGGAATCCCGGCCCTCTCGCTCCCGGCAGCTTGGTCCGCTTGGTCGATTCCCGCGATCGGCCCTTGGGACTTGCCTTCTACAATCCCCATTCCCTGATCGCGGCGCGGCTTATCACGCGCGATACCGGCGCCGTCATCGACCGGCGCTTCTGGCAGCGCCGGCTGGAACGCGCGCTTTCCTGGCGCCAGCGCCTGATCGGCGGCGAGCATTATCGCCTCGCCCATGCCGAAGCGGACGGCTTGCCCGGTTGCGTCATCGATCGCTTCGGCGATGTCGTCGTGATTCAGCCCAATACCGCCGGGATGGACGGGCAATTGCCGCTGCTCGCCGAGGCGTTGACGAATCTTCTCCACCCGCGCGCCATTCTGGCGATCGCCGACAATCCGGCGCGCCGGGCGGAGGGGCTCGATCCCATCGACCTAAGGCTGCGCGGCGAAGCCCCCGGCGAAATCGAGATTCTCGAAAACGGCCTCCGCTTTCTCGCCGATCCGGGATCGGGTCAGAAAACGGGCTGGTTCTTCGATCAACGCGACAATCGCGCGCTCGCCGCGCGGCTGGCGAAGGATGCCGATGTCCTCGACGTCTATGCCTATAGCGGCGGCTTCGCTTTGCAATGCCTGAAAGCGGGCGCCAAAAGCGCGCTCGCCCTCGACCGCTCGGCAGCTTCGCTGGCGCTGGCCGAACGATCGGCGGCGCTGAACGGCCTTGGCGGCCTTACCGCGCGCATCGGCGATGCCTTCGCCGAACTCGCCGCGCTCGCCGCGGAAAAACGGCCATTCGATCTTGTCCTGCTCGACCCGCCCGCTTTCGTCAAAAGCCGCAAGGATAAGGCGGCCGGCGCGCGCGCCTATCGCAAATTGGCGCGGCTCGGCGCCGCTCTCGTCGCGCGGCACGGGCTTCTCATGATCTCCTCATGCTCGCATCACATGACGGAGGCCGATCTGCTGCACGAAACCGCGCGCGGTCTCGGCGAAGCGGGACGGTCGGGACAATGGATCTATCGCGGAAGCGCCGGGCCCGATCATCCGATCCACCCGCATCTCCCCGAAAGCGCTTATCTGAAGACGCTGGTCTTCGCGATCGCCTGAAGCGCGGTCAATGCCCCAAGATCAATGACTGGCGCGGCGGCGGGAAAAATCGATGGCGGCGATCTGCCGGAACAGCAGAACGACGCAAAGCAGGCTGAACCCCAGCCCGGCCCAGAATTCGATCCCGCCTTGCGCGCTGCGCGCGGCGACATAAATTCCCCCGATCGCGAAGACCGCGATCGCGCCGTTGATGGCGGCGGCGATGATTTGATCCTTCATTTGACCCCTTCCCTCGACCGACAATAATCGGCGCCGATTTATAGGATCGCCGCCGCAAAGGCGTCAATGCAAAGTCGCTGGCGGCGAGTGGCCGTCTGTGCCGATTTCAATATTTCAGCGAAGCTCGATTCTACTCCGTATCATCGCCGATATTGATCGAACCCTCGGCATTGGGGTCGAATTGCCATTGCTCGCCGGCATAATATTCGTCGCCGGGCGGTAGCGGGACAGGAAGTTTCTTCGACATGACGAAGCTCCCTTATACAAACCTTCAGCTATAATGAGTCTTAATAGAACCGCTAGACTTAGCCTCGCCCAACTGCCCTACCTCAAGGAACCGGTATCTCAATCCCAGTACCAGGAGGCTCAGGTGGCCCAACATCGCCTGGGCCAGCTACGCCTGGCGGATTGCCGGGGCCGCTCGGCGGGGTTCCGGGCCCCGGATTGGCTGGGGGGCTCGATGCCGCCGCCGGTTGGCTGGCGGGCTGGGGCACATTATCGACCGTATCGTTATCGTTGGGGAGCCGAGGCGCCGTTCCCACACAGGCCGCCAATAGGGACGCGGAAATCAATCCGGCGCCGAGCCAGATACGCGCCCAGGGCCGGGGATATCGCCATTGTTCGCTGGCATAATATTCGTCGCCGGGCGGCAGCGGTACGGGAAGTTTTTTCAGCATGCCGAGAATCCTTACTGGTGAAAACCTCTACTACGCACTTTAGCAACATCAGCTATTCTTTATTCCTCTCTCCGAGCTAGGGAAACGACGGCACATCAATAGTAATGTCGGGAGGGGCCGGCGTAGGAGGATCAGTATTAATAGGTATGTCCGGCGGAGTGCCTGGCCCCGGGTCCGGCGGAGTGCCGACGCCCGAGGATTGGGCAGGAGCCGCCGGTTGGCCGGCCGGCTGCGGCACGTTGTCGGTCGTATCGTTATCGTTGGGGAGCCGAGGCGAAGCGCCGACACACGCCGTCAGCAGGGAAACGGAAATCAAACCGGCACCAAGCCAAAGCCTGCTTTTTCCGGTAGAGCGCGGATCGATCGTCATGAGATCACTCCATCGACGCTTCGCTATCTGTCATCCGGCGCAGCGGCCGACGCGATCGCGCGGGGCCGATGCTTGCGATCTTCGGGCGTTCCGCTCGGAATTCCCGAACATCGTCCTTTGCCGTCATCGTCCCCTACGCCGATTTCGCTCACCCGAAAAGCGCGAATCGCGCCAAGTGTGACGCAGATCACAGTTTTCGAGAAAATAATGGCCGCCGCCCCGGGATCGAAGCCGCCCTCGGCGGATTTTCAATGCAGGGTAACGGATGGAGAGAGCGCGGGCTTCTCCGGCCGGCGGGCGATTTCTCCCTCGGTCGGTGGGGCGGGATCGGCGCGCGGCAGATCGATGAGGAAAGTCGCCCCCTGCGCATCGCTTTTTTCGAGGCGCAATTCGCCGCCCTGGATGCGCGTCAATTCCCGGGCGATAGCAAGACCGAGCCCCGTGCCGCCGGCCCGCGCCGATCCCTTGAACGGCACGAAGAGATTGTCGATCGCTTTGGGCGGCAAGCCCGGCCCGTCATCCTTGATCTCGATTTCGACGCGCTCTCCCCGCGCGCTGGCGATCAGCGCGATCGTCCGCGCACCCATCTGGAAGGCGTTCTCGGCGAGATTGCGTAAAGTTCGGTCGAGCTGGCCGCGATCGGCAAGAACGGCAAGGCCCGGCGGTATGGCGAGCGCCCAATGCCGATCGGGACCCCATTCGACGCGCAGACGATCGCCAATCTCGCGGCAGAGCGGATCGAGCGCGCAAGGGGCGAGAACCGGCTTCGGCGGGCCGTCGCGCGTGAAATTCAGCGTATCCGAGCAAAGCGCCACGGCGCGGTCGATCGCCTGCAACAGCACGGGCACGGATTTGCGGACGCCGGGATCGGCGCTTTCGCCGATGGCATCGGCGACGAGCCGGGCATGGGCGAGAATGCCGCGAAGATCGTGCTGGATCTTGCCGACGGCGGTGCCGAGCGCCGCCAATCTTCCCTTCTGCTTCAAGGCGCGGCGTACTTGGCTCTGCATTTCCGCGAATTCGCGTTCGGCCAAGCCGATTTCGTCGCCGCGCCGCGTCGCGCCGAAATTTTCCGGCGCATCCTCGGGATCCAGGCGCACGCGCATCATCGCGGCGGTCAAGTCGCGCATGGGACGGATGATGAGCCAGCGCAAGGCGGCGAAGACCAGCATCGCCGTCACCAGCGAAATCAGAATCGAAAGGCCGAGAATGCGCCAGGAATAGGCGATCATCGCCGAACGCAACGGCGCCTCGGCGAGGACGACATCGACCAGCGAAGCGGAATCGCGTTGCGAGGCGCCCTTCACCCGCAAAATGCGATCGCCTCCCGCGATCAGGCAATCCGCCGCATCGGCAATGAGGCCGAAGAAGGTCCGCGCATCGAGATCGATGGTGAGATCGATGCCGGGGATCGGCGCCGATCCCCGCAGCATCAGATTGCGGCCCTCGCTATCGCGCAAGGCGACGGCCGAGGCGCCGACATGGGCCAGCAATTTCGCTTCGAGCGCGGGATCGATCATGAAATCGGGCGTCGCTTCGAGGGCAAGGATGGCGAGATGCGCTTGGTCGATCTTGTCGGCGAGCCAGGTCGCGCGAAAGCGCGCGATCGAAGGCGCGTAGATCAGAACCTCGCTCAGCATCACGAAAAGGATGGTGAGCAGAAGGACGCGCGCGGAAAGGCTCCAGCCCGGCCTCCGCGCCGGCGGAAGGGAAGCGATCGGGTGTTGGGAAGACTTCGCCATGCGAGGGAGAGCTTAGCGCAATTCGCCCCGCGATCTCAAATGCCGGCGCTTCCGCGTCGCTTCACGGCAAGCGCAGCAGGAAGCGCACGAGAGCGCGGATTTTGGGGCTGAAGAGGCGCGGCGCAAAGACTTGGCCCGCGACGCGCTTGGAGATTTCCGCCATCGTCGGATAAGGCAGCACCGTTCCGGCCATGGCCGAAAGTTTCAGCCCCTGCGCCAAAGCGAGGCACCACGGCGCGAGCAGATCGCCTGCCCCGGCGCCGACGATCGTGACGCCGAGAAGACGCCCCCCACGGTCGAGAACGAGCTTGATAAAGCCTTCCGTCGCGCGTTCGGCGCGCGCGCGATCGTTCGCGGCAAGGTCGAGCTTCTCGATCCGGGGATCATGCCCCGCTTCCCGCGCCGCCGCTTCGGTCAAACCGATCTGCGCCAATTCGGGATCGCTATAGGTAACCCAGGGCAAGGCGCGGTAATCCGTTTTCGCCGGCAGGCGGAAAAGCGCGTTGCGAATGACGATGCCGGCGTGATAGCCGGCGATATGGGTGAAGGCCGGGCCGCCCGCGCAATCGCCGATCGCATAGACGCGGGCATTGCTGCTGCGCAAGCGCCGATCGACGGTGATGCCGCGCGGCGTGAAGGCGATGCCGCCCGCCGCGAGATCGAGGCTTTCGAGATTGGGCTTGCGCCCCGCCGCGAGAAGCAGATGGCTGCCTAGGATCGTCTGGCGCCGCCCTTCGGAATCGTCGAAGCGGAGGCGGATATCGCCATCCTTTTCCCGCGCGAGATCGACGATCTTGACGCCTTCGCGGATATCGATCCCATCCCTTTCCAAACTGCGCCGCAGGAGAGCGACGGCGTCCGCATCGTCGCGCGGCATCAGGCGCGCCATCTCGACGAGACTGACCTTGGCGCCGAGGCGCGCCTTGGCCTGAGCCAATTCGACGCCGATGGGACCGGCGCCGATCACGATCAGATGCCGCATCGGCTCGCGGATCGCGAAGACGGTTTCGTTGGTGAGATAAGGAATATCGGCAAGGCCGGGAATGGGCGGAATCGCGGCGCGCGACCCGGTAGCGAGGACGAAACGCTTGGCGCGGATGCGGAAGTCGCCGGCGATTACGGTTCGGGGATCGGCGAATTTCGCCCAATCCTCGATCACCTCGACACCGAGGCTGCGAAAGCGCTCGACCGAATCGTGCGGCGCGATGCCGGCGATGACATCGGCGATATGATCGGCGATCGCCGCATGGTCGATGGCGGGCGGCGCGAAATCGATGCCGAAGGCGCGCGCATTTCGCCCGAGCGCCGCGCGATGCGCGGCGGCGATCAGGGATTTCGAGGGGACGCAGCCGTAATTCAGGCAATCGCCGCCCATCTTGCCGCCTTCGACAAGAACGACGCGCGCGCCGAGCTGCGCGGCGCCGGCCGCAACCGATAGCCCCCCCGAGCCGCCGCCGATGACGCAGAGATCGGTTGTGGTTTCGCGCATGGCTCAGGCCGCCTTTTTCAGGAATCGCTTATAGAGGATCGGCAAGGCGGCGAGCGCCGCGAGACCGCAAAGCGCCGCGACGATCTTCGGCGAAACCACGGCATCGAGCGAGATATCGCCACCCGCCGCCAGCACATCGCCGAAGCCCGAACCCACCAGCGCATAGACGAAGGCGCCGGGAATGATGCCGATAAAGGTCGTCGCCACATAGCAGCGCCAGGAGACGTTCAGGAAAGCCGGCACCAGATTGACGACGAAAAAGGGAAAGATCGGCACGAGACGCAGGATCAGGAGGTAACCCCAGGCATCGCGATTGAAGCCCTGCTCCAATTTCCTGAGCCAAGGACCGGCGCGACGATGCAGGATTTCGCCGAGCGAGGAGCGCGCGGCGAGGAAAAGCAGCGTCGCGCCCAAGGTCGCGCCGATCACGACGTAAAGCGTGCCGAGAAAGGGGCCGAACATCAAACCGCCGGACAAAGTGAGGATCGTGCCGCCCGGCAGGGATAAAGTCACCGCGAGCGCGTAAAAGAGAATGAAGGCGAGAATGGCGAGCGCGTAATGCGCGGCGACGAGGGCGATCAAACGATCGTGATGCGCCTTCAAGTGATCGAGCGTCAGGGTTTCGTCCAACCCGCTCGCGAAAAAGAGGACGATCCCGAGGAGAATCGCCAGCAGCGGCCAAAAGCGCCGCAAAGACCAAGTTTTATCGGCCCTTTCTTCCATGCCAATCCCCGATTCCATGATGCCCCGTTTGGCGTTCCGGCACCATATCGATAGAAATCGCGCCCAGGCCAGTCACCTTCTGTTGATCGCCCGGCGCCGCAGGGTTAGCATCCCCGCGATGACCCTCGCGCTCGATCTTGGCCTTGCCGCCGCTTCCCCGCGCGCCGCGCGCTGGCGCGAACCCGGCCTCGTCAGGTTCGAGCCGGGAACCGAGCGCTATCGCCTGCCGGGCGGCGGCGGCCTCATCCTACATCTTTTCCCCGGCGACGAAATAATCCTGATCGACCGCGAGGGCGGGCAGGTCTGCGAAATCGCCGCTTTTCGCCGCGATGCGGACGGCGCTTGGCGCGACGGTCTCGCGGTGCTCGGCCTCCGCGCGGAAGCCGGCGCGGCGCCGGGAATCGCGGGCTTGCTCGCCGGAGAGGGCGAAAACGGCGCCGAGATCGCGCGGCAATTGCGCCATCGCGGGATTCCGCTCGCGGCTTTCGGAACGGCGCGCCTCGGCGATGCGGGATCGCGCCCCGGCGAGATCGCGCGCCTTGTCGCCGAGACCGATCTCGACCTCGTGCTGCATGCGCCGGGGGGGGATATCGCCCCCGATGCGCAAAATCCGGCGACGGATTGTTCCCTCATTCTCCGCCGCGCCAAACCGCCGGCGCCGGGCGCGACGCCGCTTCCCGCACCCCTCGGCGAGGTAATCGCCGAATATCGCATCGATCGCCGCACGGCCGGCGCCTACGAAGTGCGCGAGGGTCAGTTCATCCAAATCATCGACGTCGATGGTCGGCAATGCTCGGACTTCCTGGCCTTCGATGCCGAGCGCCTGCAGCGGGGGATCGAGCGCGGCCTCGATCTCACCACCACGCGCACTTTGCTCGGCCGGCTTTATCCCGGCCCCGGCCTCGCCGCCAAATTTTTCGATGCCGATATGCAGCCGCTCTGCGAAGTCGTGCGCGATACTTGCGGCCGGCACGATACGTTCGGGCTCGCTTGCACTTCGCGCTTTTACGAGGATGCCGGCTATCCCGGCCATCCCAGCTGCTCGGAGAATTTCAATTCCGCCCTGGCACCCTTCGGCTTGGCGCGGCGGCCCGGCTGGCCGGCCGTCAATCTGTTCTACAATACCGGGATCGCCGCGCAGAACGCCATTTTCCTCGACGATCCCTGGTCGCGGCCCGGCGATTACGTCCTGCTGCGCGCCAGCCGCGATCTCGTCTGCGGTTCTTCCGCTTGTCCCGACGATATCGACGCGACCAATGCCTGGAACCCGACCGACATCCATGTGCGGATCTACGATTCGCGGCAATCCTTTTCCAAAGCGGTGGCTTATCGCATGAAACCCGATTCCGAACCTCGCCTCACGCAAGAGAGCGGCTTTCATCCCCGCACTTCCCGTCTCACCAGAAATTTCGCCGAATATCGCGGCTTCTGGCTGCCCAATCGGTTCCAGGATGGCGGGCCGATCGGCGAATATTGGGCGGCGCGCGAGGCCGTCATCGTCATGGATCTTTCCGCCTTGCGCAAATTCGAGATTCTCGGCGCCGATGCCGAGACGCTGCTGCAGACCGCGCTGACGCGCAATATCCGACGCCTGGGCGATGGCGAAGTCGTCTATAGCGCGCTTTGCTATCCCCATGGCGGCATGATCGACGACGGCACGCTCTTCCGCCTCGGCCCGGATCGCTATCGTTGGATCGGCGGCGAGGAATATGGCGGCGAATGGCTGCGCCAAGTCGCGACCGAACGCGGCCTCGATCAAGTCCGGGTGAAATCGGCGACCGATCAATTGCACAATATCGCCGTGCAGGGACCGAAAAGCCGCGAGCTTATGAAAGCGATTCTATGGACGCCGCCGGCGCGCGCCAAGCTTGAGGAATTGCGCTGGTTCCAATTCACCATCGGCAGGATCGGCGATTATAACGGCCTGCCCGTCGTCGTTTCGCGCACCGGCTATTCGGGCGAGCTCGGCTACGAAATCTTCTGCCATCCCAAGGACGCGCCGGCGCTGTGGGATGCGGTTTGGGAGGCGGGGCAACCCTTGGGGCTGAAACCGATCGGGCTCGAAGCGCTCGATATGCTGCGCATCGAAGCGGGATTGATTTTCGCCGGCGCCGAATTCGACGATAGCACCGATCCCTTCGAGGCGGGGATCGGCTTTACCGTCGCCTTGCAAAAGGGCGAGGATTTCATCGGCCGCGCCGCGCTCGAACGGCGCAAGGCCAATCCGCAGCGGCGCCTCGTCGGCCTCGAAATCGAGAGCCAGGAACCGATCGGCCATGGCGCGCCGCTTCATGTCGGACGCGCGCGGATCGGCGTCGTGACGAGCGCCTGCCGCTCGCCGCTGCTCGGCAAGAGCATCGCGCTCGGCCGTATCGATATCGCTCATGCCGAACTCGGCGCCGAGATCGAAATCGGCCGCATCGACGGCCAGCAGAAGCGCTTGGCCGCGCGGATCATCCGCTTTCCCTTCTACGATCCCGAAAAGACCAAGCCGCGATCCTGAAACCCGAGCTAAGGCGGCGTCAGGCGAGGCGGCGGCGCGCGCCTGCGCGATAGGCGGCGAGATAATCGGGAATGACGGCTTCGATGGTAAGCGGCGTAAGGCCGAGTTCGGCGAAGCCCAACGCCCCGGAAGCGACGACATTGTCGCGCGCCAATTGCCGCACCTGATCCAGGGTCAAGGGCGCGAAGGGAAGATATTGCAGAAGCGCCCCCATGAGGCGTGCCAAGGGGAAGGGAAGCGAAAGAAAACCCCGCCGCCGGCCGATTTCCCGCAGCATCATCTCCAGCAATTGCCGGAAGGTATAGATTCGCGGCCCGCCCAATTCGTAAATCCGGCCTTCGCTATCGGGGCGCGAAAGAACGGCCGCGATCGCCTCGGCGACATCGCCGACGAAGACGGGCTGAAAGCGCGTCCGCCCGCCGCCCAGAAGCGGCAGAACCGGCGAGAGCGACGCCATGCGGGCGAAGCGATTGAAGAAATCGTCCTCGGGGCCAATGATCAGCGAGGGGCGCAGAATGGTCGAACGCGGCAGAAGGGTGAGAATGCGCGATTCGCCCGCCGCCTTGGCGCGCGCATAGGCCGAGGGCGAGGCGGGATCGGCGCCGATCGCCGAAACGTGAATCACGCGGGAAATCCCTGCCGCTTTGGCGCGCCGCGCGATCCTCGCCGCGCCATCCGCTTGAAGAGCGGCGAAGGTTTGGCGACCGCTTTCGGCAAGAACGCCGACCAGATTGATGGCAAGATCGGCGCCTTCGAGCGCCTGCGCCACCGAGGCCTCGTCCCGGATATTGGCGGCCATCGGCACGATCTGGCCGATATCGCCCGACGTTTTTAGAAAGAGCGCCTCGTCGGGCCGACGAACGGCGATGCGCAAGCCGTAGCCGAGCTTGGCCAAGCGGCGCACCGCATAACGGCCGAGAAAGCCCGACCCGCCGAAGATCGTGATCCAAATTGGCGCCATGATCGAAATTCCCCGATAAAGCCGGGCCTGCCCCGGGCCCGGCCTTTCTAGCCGCAGCCGGCGGATATCGGCAACCCCTTGAAAGAGGCGAGGCGGTCTCGCCGTGGCCTCTTTGCCGGTCTCGCGTCATCCCATGTTTCTTGCGGAAGGAAAAAATTCGGTTCATATTGAATTACGTTTGAGATGGGTTTTATTGGTTTTCGCTGCCTCGGAACCCACCACATCGCGTGTCGGTATGCGACTGAATGCGTTGCATTCCTTCTTGGCTTAGCAGCAAGAACAATGTAAGTGCATTCGGCGGCAAGGCTGTAGGGGGAATATTTGTGAACGTTCGACGCGGTCTTCAGCGAATTATCCTTGTCGCGTATATTTTATGGGTGCCTTATCCGCTCTATCAAGCCTGGGATGCTGCTCCCAGCCATTACGAAGTGCTAGATCGACAGCTTGATCTGGCGTACAGAGAAAACTTAGACGACTATCTGTCAAAGCAAGAACAGGCGGCGCTAGGCGATAGCGACCTCGCTCAACACCTCATGAGAAGGTACATACTGAGAGAGAATTTCACGCTAAGATTTGAGGGTTGGTGGATCGCCCATCACGCGTCTCTTAGATTCATTTTTTTGCAGTTGATACTGATTCCGCTCGTATTGGCATTCGGCACCTATTTCGTCCTGTTGCCTTTGGCTAATTGGTTGCTTTCAGGTTTTCGCGAGCGATGACAGCAATTTGCCACAGAAAGGAATACGCGATTTGAGTGGACAATGCTGGCGACACTGCGATCGACAGCGTGGATGAGAAAACTGACGACGGGCGCCCTAATAAAAAGGGCGGACGGGCGAGAACCATGTCTCGACGATCCCACTAGGGGGACCTCCCGACCGCGAGAGCAATTATGCGATCGAGAACCGCAAAAATCAAACTTGCCAACCCTGCTTTCTCGTCAGAATAGGGAATAATCGTATTATTTACAGCAGCTTAGAATATCGGCGGCTCTCGCCGACGGATCGGCGACCGGTCAGCCATATTCGCCTCAATCTTCATGCTTACCTTGCCTTCCCTGGCGACGGCAATTGGCTGTCGAGCGGGGTTGACTTTCGGTCGCCGCTCACCAAAATGCGCGGGCTTTCGCCGGCCCCA
>CAYQAG010000017.1:0-4784 GCA_964415425.1 uncultured Rhodospirillaceae bacterium
GGGTCAAGGCGGCGGCGATTTCCGGCGCCAGCGACAGCTTCAGCTCGATTTCCCGATCCATTCCCGCGCCCCCCGCGCCGGTACTCTAGCCATCCCTTCCGCCAGGGAAAATGAAGCCTTCATGACAAAGCGGCGAAACCTTGCCGACATAAGGGTCTCACGATTTCGTGAAACCGAAGCTTGGGGGGTGCGACAAATTGGCAAAGCCGCCATAATCGCCCCTATCGAGTTTCCATCAGGGAGAGGGGTATGCGGATCAGCAGGAATTGGGTGGCGGGCGGCCTTGTCAGCCTTGCCATCGGCGCCGTCGCGGCCTTGGCGATTGCCGAAACCGCCGAGGTCACGGCACGTCAGGACGCCATGAAATCCATGGGCGGCGCCATGAAAACCATCAAGGGCATCGTCGAGGCGGGCGGCCCGGCCGGCGATATCGTCGCTCCGGCCAATAAGATCGCCGAAGTCGCGGGACAGATTCCCAATCTCTGGCCGCAAGGCTCCGATACCGAAGACGACGGCTCGAAGCCCGAAATCTGGACGATGTGGGAGAAATTCCTCGGCAATGCCAACGACCTCAAGGCTCAGGCGGAAATGTTGGCCTCGGCGGCGGGCGGCGGCGACATGGCGACGATCGGCGCTCAATTCGAGAAGGTCGGCGGCGCCTGCGGCCAATGCCATCAGGACTTCCGCATCAAGAAGTAAATTACAGCAGAAAATGAAGCGCGAGCGGCGGAGCGGCCGCGAGCGCGATACAGCCTAAGGCGCGAAACGGCGAGGCGATCATTGTCTCGCCGTTTCTTTTTGCCGCCAGCGCAATCGCTTCCGGCAGATGGGCATGGCCGCCGATCATCGGCCGGACGAGATTCTCGCGCTTCCAGAAGAAATAAAATAGCGACGAGGCGAGATGGATGCCGATCAAAACCATGATGAGATTGCCGGGACCGGTATGCCAGAAGGAAAAGACCTTTTGCAGCCAAGCGGGCGCATAGGGGTAGAGCGGTCCCTCGAACAGAATATCGTCGCTCATGAAAAGGCCGGTCGCGCTTTGCAAGCCGATCATGGCAAGGAGGAGGACGACCATGGCGCCGCCGACCGGATTATGACCGAGCGTATGCGAGGGCTTGCGCCGTAAAACGCCCTTGAGATAGCCCAGCATGGCGCGCGGTCCCTTGACGAAATGCGAGAAGCGGGAGGTCGCCGAACCGAATAGGCCCCAGAGCAGCCGGAAAAGGATAAGGCCCAAAGTCGTCAGACCGCAGGCATAATGGAGAGAAAGCGGCCCGATCTCGGCGGTGACGAGTGACCCCGTCACGCTCGCGATCAACAGAAGATGGAAAACCCGCGTCCATAGATCCCAGACGAGAACGGAAACCTTTCCGCCGGTGCCGCCATCGCTCATCGCCGACCTCGCGATTGCCAAAGGAAGAAAGGATCAGCTATCATTTTTCGCCGCTTGTGGCGATGAAATAATCGAGGACTTAAACTCATGGCGAAAATCCTGACGCTTTATTATTCGACCTATGGCCATGTCGAGAAGATGGCCGAAGCCGTCGCCGCCGGCGCCGCTTCCGTGGCGGGAACCGAGGTCACGGTGAAACGCGTGCCCGAGATCGTGCCGGCGGAGATCGCGCAGAAATCGGGATTCAAACTCGATCAGAAAGCGCCGATCGCCAGCATCGCCGAATTGCCGGAATACGACGCCATCATCTTCGGCACGCCGACCCGCTTCGGCAATATGGCGTCTCAGATGCGCAGCTTCCTCGACCAAACGGGCGGCCTTTGGGCCAAGGGCGCCTTGATCGGCAAGGTCGGCAGCGTCTTCGTTTCGACCGCGACACAGCATGGCGGTCAGGAAACCACGATTACCTCGTTCCATACCACGCTGCTGCATCACGGCATGATTCTGGTCGGCCTCCCCTATTCCTGCGCCGATCAGATGACGCTGGAGGAAATCGCCGGCGGCTCGCCCTATGGCGCGAGCACGATTGCAGGGGGCGACGGCAAGCGGCAACCGAGCGCCCGCGAACTCGCCATGGCGAAATTCCAGGGCGCCCATGTCGCCAAGATCGCCGCGCGGCTGAAACCCGTGACGATCAGCAATAAGGCCAAGTAAGCCGCCGCCCTCCGGCCATCAGCCGATCGAGCCGCGCGGCGGGAAAATCGGCGATCGCGGCGAGGAGCTCGCGCAAGGGGCGCGCGATCGCGCTCGTCTCCCCGGCGAGAATCGCTTGCGCGGCCAGCGCGGGATCGAGCCCCGCCGGCAGACCGAGCAGCCAGTCGAATACGAAAACGCGCGCGCTTTGCGGCTCCAGCGCGCCGCCGGCGATCATCTGCTGGCGCCAATGCGTCGCAAGATCGCCATCCTCGAAACTCGTTGCCGTCATCGTTTGCCTCCGCCAGGCCCGCCGCCCGGTCGTCAAATTGCCAAAGCGATGGCAGGTCTCCTGGCTTGCGGGTCTCGGGCGATCGCCGGCCTTCCCGGATCGCTCCAGTGGCTGGGGTGACGATCGCCTCGCCGCTCACAGTTGCGGGGGCAGCCGCGGTCTTGCACCGCGTTCCCTTTTCATCCGCTTCGGCCCAAGCCTCGGCGGAACCATCGCCGCCAATTTAGGCGGATTCGCGTTATCGCGCAAAGCCGTTAAGGCGAGAATTTTATCCGCCGAACGACCGGCTTGACTTCGAGCGCGACATTTGCGACCAAGTTCGCGGGCCACGCTCCCCCAACGGAGCGCATCGTTCTGGAAGGAACGCCAATGGATTCGCATAACCGCCGGCCCGAGGCGAAGCCTCTGCGGCCGTTTTTTTCTTCCGGCCCCTGCGCCAAGCGCCCAGGCTGGTCGCCCGCCATTCTCGAAAAAGCCGTTCTCGGCCGATCGCATCGCGCCCCCCTCGCCCGCAGCCGATTGCGCGCGGTGATCGAGGAATCGCGGGAATTGCTCGGTCTTCCCGAAGATTATCGCCTCGCCATCGTGCCGGGCTCGGATACCGGCGCGATCGAAATGGCGCTCTGGTCGTTACTCGGCGCGCTTCCCGTCAGCGTCATCGTCTTCGACAGTTTCGGCCGAGACTGGGCCTATGACATTGCCGAGGAATTGCGGCTTTCGCCGCGCCGGCACGAGGCTCCCTTCGGCGCCCTTCCCGATCTTGCCGCCATCGATTGGCAAGGCGATGTCGTCTTTCCCTGGAACGGCACGACATCGGGCGTGCGGATTCCCGATGGCGATTGGATTGCGGGAGACCGCGCGGGACTTGCCATTTGCGATGCGACCTCGGCGGTTTTCGCCATGGAACTCCCGTGGCGGAAAATCGACGTCGCCACCTGGTCCTGGCAAAAGGCGCTGGGCGGCGAGGCCGCCCATGGCATGATCGCGCTCTCGCCCCGCGCGCTCGACCGCCTTGCCCGGCATCGCCCGGCCTGGCCGATACCCAAAATTTTCCGCCTCGCCCGCAACGGCAAGATCGACGAGGGGCCGTTCGTCGGCGATACCATCAACACGCCCTCCATGCTGGCGGTCGAGGATCAACTGGACGCCCTCGCCTGGGCGCGATCGATAGGCGGTCTGCCGGAGCTTATCGCACGCTGCCGCCGAAATTCGGCGATCCTCGCCGAATGGGTGGCGGTCCGCGCTTGGGTCGATTTCCTGGCGGAAGATTCCGCGATCCGCTCGCCCACCAGCCTCTGCCTGAAGATCGGCGGCGCGAGCGATCTTGCGCGGCGCATGGCCGCCTTGCTCGATCGCGAAGGTATTGCCTTCGATATCGCCGCTTATCGCGAGGCGCCGCCGGGTCTGCGAATCTGGTGCGGCGCGACCGTAGAAGCGGCGGATATCGCCGCTCTTCTGCCCTGGTTGGATTGGGCCTATGAGGAATGCCGATGATGCCGAAGCCGAAAATTCTGATCGCCGACGATCTTGCCCCGGCCGCTTTGGCCATTCTCGCCGAACGCGGTCTCGACTACGAATGCCGATCCGGCCTGAAACCGAAGGAATTGGCGGCCGCGATCGGCGATTGCGACGGTCTCATCGTCCGTTCGGGCGCTAAGGTAACGGCCGAGGCGATTGCGGCGGGTAAGCGGCTGAAGGTCATCGGGCGCGCCGGGATCGGCATCGACAATGTCGATTTGAAAGCGGCGACGGCGCGAGGCATCTGCGTCATGAATACGCCCTTCGGCAACAACATCACGACGGCCGAGCATACGATCGCCATGATACTGGCGCTGGCGCGGCATATTCCCCAGGCCGACCGCTCGACCCAGGCCGGGCATTGGGAAAAGGCGAAATTCCTCGGCATCGAACTTGCCGGCAAGACGCTCGGCCTCATCGGTTGCGGCAATATCGGCACGATCGTCGCCGATCGCGCGCAAGGGCTAAAGATGAAAGTAATTGCCTTCGATCCCTATCTCTCGCCGGAACGGGCGGCGGCGCTCAATGTCGAAAAGGTCGATTTCGATTCCCTGCTAGCGCGCGCCGATATCCTCAGCCTCCATACGCCACTGACCGCCGAGACGCGCCATATCCTCGATGCCGCCGCTTTGGCGAAAAGCAAGCCGGGCCAGCGGATCGTCAATTGCGCGCGCGGCGAATTGATCGTCGAGGCGGATTTGCGCGCGGCGCTCGATCGGGGTGGGATCGCCGGCGCCGCCATCGACGTTTTCGCCGTCGAGCCGCCAAGCGGCAGTCCGCTCTTCGGCCATCCCCATGTGATCTGCACGCCCCATCTCGGCGCCGCGACGCATGAAGCGCAGATCAATGTCGCTTTGCAGATCGCCGAGCAGATGGCCGATTTCC
>CAYQAG010000017.1:4884-14531 GCA_964415425.1 uncultured Rhodospirillaceae bacterium
CATGAAGCGCAGATCAATGTCGCTTTGCAGATCGCCGAGCAGATGGCCGATTTCCTGCTCCACGGCGCCGTCGCCAATGCGCTCAACATGCCGGCCGTGACGCTGGAGGAAGCGCCGAAATTGCGGCCCTATATGAAGCTCGCCGAACAGCTCGGCGCCTTCGTCGGCCAAGCGAGCGAGATGCCGATCGAACGCGTCATCGTCGAATACGAAGGCCAGGCGGCGGCGCTCAATACGCGGCCCTTGACGGCGCTGGCGCTGCAAAGCCTGTTGCGGCCGACCCTGGCCGAAAGCGTCAACATGGTGAACGCGCTGCATGTCGCGCGGCAGCGGAATATCGAACTTGCCGAAATCAAGCACGAGCGCGAGGGCGATTATCACACGCTGATGCGCATCACCGTCGAAAGCGGCGACTGGCGGCGCAGCATCGCCGGCACGCTCTTCGCCGATCGCCGCGCGCGCGTGGTCGAGATCAAGGGCATTCGCATCGAAGCGGAATTCGGCGCGCATATGCTCTATATCGCCAATGACGACCGACCGGGATTGATCGGCCGATTGGGAACCCTGCTCGGCGATTGCGGCGTCAATATCGCAACCTTCGCCTTGGGCCGCAGCGCGCCTGGCGCCGATGCCATCGCCCTCATCGCCACCGACGATCCCCTGGATGCGGGAACGATGGCGAAAATCCGCGCCTTGCCGCATATTCGTCAGGCCAAGGCGCTTGCCTTTTAGCCGCTTAGGGGGATTTTCATGCCGACCCGCCTCCGCCTCCATCGCCTGACGCCGCCGCCCAAGGCCGCACCCGCCAAGCTCGAAGCTCGGCTGGAGCATGAGCAACATCGCCTGGAGCGCATTCAGCACGCTTATCTTTTCAGCGGCGAGCGCGCCATCATCGTCTTCGAAGGCATGGATGCCGCCGGTAAGGGCGGCACGATCCGCCGCATCGCCTGGGCGCTCGATCCCCGGAGCCTCAAGGTCTGGCCGATCGGCGCGCCCAACGAGATCGAGAAGCGGCAGCATTATTTGCAACGCTTCTGGTCGCGCCTGCCCGAACGCGGGCAGATCGCCGTCTTCGATCGCTCCTGGTATGGCCGCGTCCTGGTCGAACGCGTCGAGGGTTTCGCCAAGCCCGCCGAATGGAAACGCGCTTATGGCGAGATCGTCGATTTCGAGAAGCAATTGCTGGATGACGGCTTCCGCCTCGTCAAAATCTTCCTCCATGTCAGCCGCGCCGAGCAGATGCGCCGCTTCAAGGATCGCCTCGCCAATCCGCTAAAACGCTGGAAGCTCACTTACGAGGATTTCCGCAATCGCGAGAAATGGCCGGCTTATATAACGGCGGTCCATGACATGTTCGACCGCACCTCGACCAAGGCCGCGCCCTGGCATGTCATCCAATCCGACGACAAGCCGGCGGCGCGCGTGGCGGCGCTCAAAATCATCGCCGATCGGCTCGGCAAGGGTGTCGATATCGCGACGCCGGAGATCGATCCCCGGCTCCGCCAGCTCATTCACCGCGAATTGAAATCAAAATAGACCTTCGACCTCGCCCTTGGCATTCAGCCGAATGTGATTAGCCGAGGGCACGCGCGGCAGGCCCGGCATGGTCATGATCTCGCCGCAGATGACGACGAGAAACTCCGCCCCGGCGGAGAGGCGCAATTCGCGCACCGGCACGACATGATTGGACGGCGCGCCCTTGAGATTGGGGTCGGTCGAGAAACTGTATTGCGTCTTCGCCATGCAGACGGGGAGATGGCCGAAGCCGGCCTTTTCCAATTCGGCGAAGCGATCGCGCACATTCTTATCGGCGATGATGCCTTGAGCGCCATAGAGCGATTGGGCGATGGTCCTGACCTTATCCCAGAGCGGCAGCGCGTCTTCGTAAAGCGGCTTGAAACGATGGGGCTCGGCGCAGAGCTTGACGACGGCATGGGCGAGATCCTCGATCCCCGCCGAACCCTTGCCCCAGTGATTGCATTCATGGGCTTCGGTTCCAAGCTCGGCGCAAATCTGGCGGATGGCATCGAGTTCGGCATCGGTGTCGGCGACGAAGCGATTGATCGCGACCACCGGGCGAACGCCGAATTTCTTCACGTTTTCGATATGCCGCGCGAGATTGGCCGCGCCCTTCTTCAAGGCTTCGACATTCTCCTTGCCGAGATCTTCCTTGGCAACGCCGCCATGCATCTTGAGCGCGCGCACCGTGCCGACGATGACGACGGCGGCAGGCGTCAGCCCCGCCTTGCGGCATTTGATGTCGAAGAATTTCTCGGCGCCGAGATCGGCACCGAATCCGGCTTCGGTGACGACGTAATCGGCGAGCTTCAGCGCCGCCTTGGTCGCGATCACCGAATTGCAGCCATGGGCGATATTGGCGAAGGGGCCGCCATGGATGAAGGCGGGGTTGTTTTCCAGCGTCTGCACCAGATTGGGCGCGATCGCATCCTTCAAGAGGACGGTCATCGGCCCTTCGGCCTTGAGATCGCGGGCATAGATCGGTTTCTTGTCGCGCGTATAGCCGACGATGATATTGCCGAGCCGTTTCGTCAGATCGTCGAGATCGTTGGCGAGGCAGAAGATCGCCATCACTTCGGAGGCGACGGTGATGTCGAAACCGTCTTCGCGCGGGAAACCGTTGGCGACGCCGCCCAGGGAATTGACGATCGATCGCAAGGCGCGATCGTTCATGTCCATGACCCGCCGCCAGGCGATGCGCCGGGGATCGAAGCCGAGTTCGTTGCCCCAATAGATGTGATTGTCGATCAGCGCCGAAAGCAGATTATGCGCGGTCGAGATGGCGTGGAAATCGCCGGTGAAATGCAGATTGATGTCTTCCATCGGCACGACCTGGGCATAGCCGCCCCCGGCCGCCCCGCCCTTCACCCCGAAACAGGGGCCGAGCGAGGGTTCGCGCAGGCAGATGATCGCCTTCTTGCCGATGCGGTTGAGACCGTCGCCGAGACCGACCGTCGTCGTCGTCTTGCCTTCGCCCGCCGGGGTCGGGCTGATCGCCGTCACCAGGATGAGCTTGCCATCGGGGCGATCCTTCAGGGATTTGACATAGCCCATATCGAGCTTGGCCTTGGTATGGCCATAGGGCATGAGATGGGTTTCGGCGATGCCGAGCTTGCCGGCGATTTCGCGGATCGGCTTCATCTTCGCGGCGCGGGCGATTTCGATATCGCTGCCGATTTTGGCGCTCATGGTTCGCTCCCCTCGTTCCCGGCCTTGACGGCCTTATCGCTATCGCCCGGCAAACTAGCCGAATCCCGGCCGGATTTCTGCCTGAAGACGACCTCGCTTTGTCGGTTTTCCGCTAGGCGCGGGAGAGCGGCCGGGTGAGGCAAGTCGGGCCGCCCTCGCCCGGGACCGAGATCGCCTCGGCGGCGAGGACATGGACCCGGCAACCCGCCGCCAGCAGGCGATTTCGCGTTTCGGGATTGCCTTTGACCATGACGACTTCCCGGGGCGCGATGGCGAGGACATTGCAGCCCATGCTCAAGAATTCCGCCTCCGGCACTTCGACAAGCGCAATGCCGCGCCGTTTTAGGGATTCCCGCAGCGGGATCGGCATTAGCGGCGAATAGACGAGGGCGAGATCGCGATCAAGCGGCGAAAGGATCGACATCAGGTGAAAGACGTCGCTCTCGCCCTTGAAATGCGGCAAAGCCGAAACCTCGATTTCGATACCGGGGTCGATGAGGGCGCGAAACTGGTCGATGCCGGCTTCGTTGGTGCGATAGGTGCGGCCGATGACGACATGGCGCTCGTCCAGCCAGACGAGATCGCCGCCTTCGAGCCGGCCGGGGGGAAGAATCCGCCCCAGCACCTTGACGCCGGAAGCCGCCAAGGCGCGGCCATGGATTTCGGGTTCCGCCTCGCGCTGGCGCTTGCCCATATGGCAAAGAACGATGCCGCCCGGCGCGACGATCGCCGCATCGCGCACATAAAGGCTATCCAGCGTTAAGGCGGGATCGCCGGGAAGATAGAGAATCTGCGCGCCGATGCCGGTCAGCAATTCGGCGAAGCGCGCATGTTCGTCCCTGGCGAGGGCGAGATCGGGGCGCGAATGATAATTGAGATCGCGCCATTCGGCATCGATCTTGCGATCGTCGATCATCGCCTCTTGCGGCCGGCGCATCGCCACCCATTTCAAGCGGCCATATTCGTTGAAACCCTCGATCATCTTTCTTCTCCCCTTTGGCCGTCCATCAAGCCGATGGTGAAGGCGCGGATGCGCCGCGCCGCTTCCTCAAGCGCCGTATCTTCGGCCGCGAAGGAGATGCGCACATGCCCGGCGCCGGCCGCGCCGAAGGCGGTCGCGTCGAGCACGGAAACGCCCGTCGCCTCGAACAATCGCCAGGCGTAATCGCGCGCGCTCAATCCGGTCCGGCGGATATCGAGCATCATGAACATGCCGGCCTCGGGCACGCGGCAGAAAAGGCCGGGCACCTGATTGAGATGGCGCGCCAGAATATCGCGCCGACGGCGATAGGCTTCGCGCATTGCCGCGACTTCGGGGATATCTTGCTCTAGGGCGACGATGCCGGCCTTCTGGATGAAGGGCGGCGAACCGTAAAGCATGGCGAGGCCGAGGCGCGAAACGTGATGGATGAGCGGCGCCGGCGCCACCATCCAGCCCAGCCGCCAGCCGGTCATGGCGTGGGATTTCGAGAAGCTATTAATGGTGACGACGCGCGTCTCCATGCCGGGCAGGCTGGCGATGCCGAGATGCGGCGCATCGAAGGTCAATTCGGCATAGACCTCGTCGGCGACGATCCACAGATCGTGGCGGCGCGCGAGATCGGCGATTCCTGCGATTTCCGCCGCATTGAGCGCGACACCGGTCGGATTATTGGGCGTCGCGTAGAAAATCGCCCGCGTCTTCGGTCCGATGGCGCGCGCCAATTGATCGAGATCGAGGCGAAATCCGTTTTCCGCCGCGAGCGGGACGGCGCGCAGATCGGCGCCGCTGGCGCGGATCGTCGCTTCGTAGGTGACATACATCGGCTCCAACGCGATCGCCTCGTCGCCCCGATCGAGCAAACAGAGCGAAGCCGCGAAGAGCGCGCCCTGCGCTCCCGACGTGACGGCGATATTCTCCATCGTCGTTTGCTGGCCGGATTGCGCCTGATGATGGGCAGCGATCGCCCGGCGGAGATCGGGCAAGCCCAGAATATCCGCATAATGCGTGTCGCCGGCGCGCAAGGCGGCGATCGCCGTCTCGGTAATGCGGGGCGGCGAAGCGAAATCGGGATCGCCGATCGAAAGCAGGATCACATCCCCGCCCGCCCGCTTCTTGGCGAGCGCCGCGAAGTGAATATCCCAGGCGGCGGCGCCTTCGCCGGCAACGCGCTCCGTCAGGCTGGAAAAGCGCATGATCTTTCACCGCTTCGCGGAATATGCCATCGTTCGCCTCACCTAGCGGGATCGATCCCCTGGGTCAAGCGGGAGGCGGAACATGACCGGGAAGATCCATCATCAACCCCTCGGCGGCAACGCCATGCCGCGCTTCGGCGGACCGGCGACGATGATGCGCCTGCCCACCTTCGCGAGCGCCGCCGGCCTCGATGCCTGTTTCGTCGGCGTTCCCTTCGATATCGGCGCTTCCAATCGCGCGGGCGCGCGGTTCGGCCCGCGCGCGATCCGCGCCGAATCCTGCCTCATCCGCCCCTATAACATGGCGACCCGCGCCGCGCCCTTCGACAGCCTCAGCGTCGCCGATATCGGCGATGTCGCGATCAATACCTTCAATCTCGAAAAAAGCATCGCCATCATCGAAGCCGCTTATGACGGGATTCTCGCCGCGAATTGCCGGCCGCTGACCTTAGGCGGCGACCACACCATCGTTCTACCCATCTTGCGCGCGCTCAAGCGGAAATACGGGCCGCTCGGCCTCGTTCATGTCGATGCTCATGCCGACGTCAACGATACCATGTTCGGCGAAAAGATCGCCCATGGCACGCCCTTCCGCCGCGCAATCGAGGAAGGCTTGCTTAACGGCCGGCGCGTCGCGCAGATCGGCCTGCGCGCCACCGGCTATGCCGCCGAGGATTTCGACTGGCCGCGCCAGCAAGGCTTCCGCGTCGTGCAGGCGGAAGAATGCTGGCATCGCTCGCTCTCGCCGCTGATGGCGGAATTGCGGGCGGCGATCGGACCCGGTCCGGTTTACATTTCCTTCGATATCGACGGTCTCGACCCCGCCTTCGCGCCGGGAACCGGCACGCCGGAGATCGGCGGGCTGACGACGATTCAAGGGATTGAGATCATCCGCGGCTGCCGCGGGCTCGATATCGTCGGCGGCGATCTCGTCGAGGTTTCTCCGCCTTACGATCCGAGCGGCAATACCGCGCTGCTTGCCGCCAATCTGCTTTACGAGATGCTTTGCGTTCTGCCCGGCGTCGCCTATCGCGCGTGATTATTCGTCGATGGTGAGGACGCGGCGGATCTCGTCGGTCTTGAGGCCGAGCGCCGTGGGCCGGCGAATGCGCGGCAGAGCGACGACGTCGTAAAGTTCGTTGATGAAGCCCTCGATCTTCAGCCAATGCGCGGCGCCGCCGGTTTTGAGATCGATCACCATGAGCCCGCATTGCGGTTCCGCCCCGCGCGAAACGAGTTCCTCGTCCAAGGGAAGGCCGACGAAGGTTCGCGAATCGCGCGGCTGCGAAAGGCCGATCACGGCGAAGCGGCCATGGAAAGAAAGCCCGCGCAGATAGCCGGGGCAGAAGGCGATGGGTTCGAATTTGCCGGCGGCAAGATCGACCTGGCCGAAACGCCCGGTACCGGAATCCAATACCCAGAGCTTGCCGTCATGCCAACGCGGCGAATGCGGCATGGAAAGGCCGCCGAGAACGGTTTCGCCGCTTTCGACATCGATAATGACGCCGCCGCCCGTGCGCTTATTGCGCCAACCATCGGCGACATCGGTTTCGCCGACCGCCGTCACATAGCGCGGCTTGCCATCGACCATGGCGAGCCCGTTCAGATGGCAGCGATCCTCGGGCACCAATTTGCTGACGAAACGCGGCCGCCAGATGGGGCGGAAACTCTTGGCGACCGAAGGCACGGCCAAGCAAGAGAATAGCGTGTTGACGAAGACGGGATTGTCCGGTTCGCCGGCGGGGGCGGAAATGTCATGCGCATCGACATCGCCCGTCGTATAAGCCAGCTGCGGCACGAAGAGCCGATCGTAGCCGTCATGGCTTTCGCCGGGCTGGAGCGCGTTCTCGAAGCGCCAGAGCTGATAGAGCGAACTCATCCACAGGCTTTGCCCGTCCGACCATAATCCCATGCAGCGGTTGAAGGTGCGCTCGAAAATGGAAAGCCGACCAGTTTGCTGCAGGCCGATGAAAAAAAGCTTGCCGGCCTGATAGGTGGAAAAGGCCAGGGATAATCCCTGCTCGGCCAGGAATTCCGGGAATTGGCGCGAGGGCAGGAATTCAAGCTTCTTATCGGCCGGTTGCTGGGCGGTTTCGACCATGGCGCGCCTGGGCTTTCCTAAAAATCCTTTGCCGATCTTATAGAGGCGAGGTCCAGGGCCTGTCGAGTCTCAGCCGAGGCAGAGGATTTCGCGATCCTGGAAATAGATTTCGTCGCAATTCCGGCCTCGCCCGCCGCGATCGATGACGAGAACGTCGAGGCGCCGGTCGAGCACGGTCAAGGGATGGTGCCAAGTGCCGGGCGCGAAATTGATGCCCTGGCCGGGTTTCGTCCGGAAGCAGCGAATATCCTTAGGGTCAGGCACTCGGCCGGGCGGCGCGACGATGACGAGCAGCGATCCCTCCGATAGAGGAATGAAAGCCTGGGAGGAAAGCGGGTGGCGCTCCAGCACGGCGATGCGCAGCGGCAAGGCGCGCGGTTTGGCGCGGAAGAGATTGACAATCGGTCGCCCGCCGCGCGCCGCGACATCGATGCGCGCGACATCGTCGTAACGGAGCGCCCAGCCGTCATTGATCCGCTGCGGCTTTACCCCGGCGGCTTCGATCACATCGCCGAAGGGCGCGAAACCCGCTTTGGTCAAAGGCCGCGCGCGCAAGGTAAGCGACGCGGCCGAGTCTCGATCGGTTTTTTTCATGAATGGCTCCCTCGACCCCAGACGCGCAGCCTCGCAATGCCGCCATCGGGGATCATGTTGAGACGTAGATGCGTGACCGGGCCGAGCTTGGCAAGATCGCGCGCGAAGACCTGCTTGCAATCGGGGCCGAGCTTACGCTCCGGCAGAAGCTCGCGCCAGAAGAGGGATTGCGTCGCGAGCGAGCTTTCGCTGCCGCCCGTCACATCCGCCGCCAGAATCGAGCAGCGATCGGGGTAATTGCCCTTGAAATGCGCGGTATCGATTTCGACGGATTCGATCGCGCCGCGCCGACCGAGAGCGACGATCGCCCAGTCGTGACCGGGTTCGCGCCGGCGCCGGGTTTCCCAGCCCTCGCCCATATGGCGCGCGGGCTTGGGATAAAGCATCTGCATCGGCGATCCGTAATGCGCATCCGAGCAAGCGATAACGCGCGCGCCTTCGCCGATCGCCGCGAGGTTGATCCGCCGCCCGTCGCGCGCCGATCGATCGGGCGCGACCAATCCATAAGCGCGCAGCCGCGCGATCCCGCCATCGGGATAGATATTGAGGCGGATATGGGTATAGGTGCCGGGATCGGTCACGGCGAAGAAATGCTGGGCATTGCCGCTAAGATCGCTGGCGGGAATAAGGGTTTTCCAAGGCGCCGTCGAACCGGGCTGCTTTTCGGCGAAGATTGCCTCGATCGCGGCGGAAGGCGGAAAATTGCCGGTGAAATGCCGGGTATCGATGTCGAAGCCGAGCAACTGCGCCGGATGAGCGAGGCGGCAGAGGCACCAATCGTGGCCCGCGCCCCGTTTGCGCCGCGTCTCCCAACCATCCATCCATTTGCCGTGGGCGTCGTATTTGCCGGGCACGAAGATCGCGGGTTCGGGCGCGAGCATGCGTTCCTTGGGCGCGAAGAATTCGTCGCTGGCGGCAAGCGCCTTGGCGCCGAGACGGGGATCGAGCAGATTGACGAGGGAAGCGCCGAAGGGATGGGGTCGCGAATCGGAATCGATCATGCGCGGTTCTCCTGGCCGGGGGAAGCGGGCGGGTGACGTTCGTGCCAATGGCGGGCGATATCGACGCGACGGCAGAACCAGATGCGATCATGCGCCTTGGCGTGATCGATAAAACGCTGCAAAGCGCGCAGCCGCCCCGGCCGCCCGACGAGACGCGCATGGAGCCCGATCGACATCATGCGAGGAATGCGCTCGCCCTCGGCATAGAGGACGTCGAAGGTATCGCGCAAATAGGCGAAGAATTGATCGCCGCTATTGAAACCCTGCGGCGTCGCGAAGCGCATATCGTTGGCGTCCAGCGTATAGGGGATGACGAGATGCGGTTTCCCCGCCGGCCAAGTCCAATAAGGAAGATCGTCGCTATAGGAATCGGCGTCGTACAGAAAACCGCCTTCGGCCGCGACGAGGCGGCGCGTATTGACCGAGCAGCGCCCGGTATACCACCCCAGCGGCCGTTCGCCGGTCGCGTCAAGAATGGCGCGGATCGCGCGTTCGATATGCTGGCGTTCGGTCGCTTCGTCGATGCCGCGATAATCGATCCAGCGATAGCCATGCGAGCAGATTTCATG
>CAYQAG010000017.1:14631-46838 GCA_964415425.1 uncultured Rhodospirillaceae bacterium
CCGCCTTCCTCGTAATTGAGGACGAATTGAACGGCGAGCTTGGCGCCGCCCGGCCAATCGGCCGGCGGCGGGCGCTCGCCATAGCCGACGAGATCGCGCGGATAAGATGGGACCGACATGACGCGGCGCACTCCCCTCGCCCAACCCAATCAAACACGCAAAACGGGGCCGAGGGCAAGGCGCGAGGCGCGGCGGCGGCTTTACCGATCGCTTAGGCGGCTTCGGATTTCCGATGATAGGCGACCGCGCAATGCTCGGCGCAATAGGACCGTCCCGGTTCCGAGGGCGCGCCGCAGAAATGGAAATCGGCATGTTTGGGATCGCCGACCGGCCAGGAACAGGTTTTGGTCCCGCTATGCAAGGATCGCGGCGGCGGCGGCGAAGCCGGACGGGTCGGCGCGGAAACAGGCGCGGCGCGCATTTCCGGTCGCGGCATCGTTTCGCCGCGCGGCGCGGCCGGGAAACTCGCGGCGCTCGGCAGCGCGCGGCGCGTCGGCAAGGCTGCCTTGCGGCGAGGTTCGCTCCCGGCCTCGCCCTCGCGCTTGATCGGCGAGGGCCGGCCCGTCAGCCCCAGGCGATGCGCCTTGCCGATCACCGCATTGCGGGTGATCCCGCCCAGAATGGCCGCGATCTGGCTGGCGGTCTGACCTTGACCCCAGAGCTTGCGCAAAATCTCGATCCGCTGTTCGTTCCATTCCATGGCTTGCCTCCGCGCTGAGGATGTCTCGGATATCCAGATATTGAGTGGGTCCTATTTCACCCCACAATATCCAGATGCGCAAGAGCCGGAATTAGAACGAAACAGGATCGATTAGGCGACAATAGCCAATTGCCGGTCGAGGCTTTCGACGATATCCCCGAGCCGGGGGCTGGATTGCAATTGCCGGTTCCGGGAAACGAGGACGTAGCTCGGTTCCCTTTCGCCCTTCAGCAGGACTTTGGTGATGGCGAAGATGGGCTGCTCCTGGCTGCGGCGATAGATGGAGAAGACGGCCATGTTGGAGCGGGTGTCGATGGCATAATCGCGCCAGACGCCATTGGCGACCTTGCGGGCGTAAACGGCCAGAAGTTGATTGAGTTCGCTGCGATCGAAATAAACGCGTCGGCCCTGCCGGCGATATTCGGAAAAAAGCAGCAGCTGCGCCATGGACCCTGAGCCCTCCTTGGCTGTCGAGCAAGGCTCGACTCGCGCGTCTCTTTCAGGATACTCAATCGACCGCGCTGCGGCAATGCGTCCCTTCGCGCATTTGGCTTTGCAAGCCGGGGCGCGATGGCTATGTTAGCCCGCCATTCGAGGGAGCGCGAAGTGAGCGATATTTTCCAGGAAGTCGACGAGGAATTGCGGCGCGACAAGGCGCAGCAAATCTGGCGACGTCATGGCCGCTGGATTCTCGGCGCGGCGATCCTGCTGGTGCTGGGCGTCGCCGGCTATCAATTCTGGAAGATCTACACCCTCCACCGCCAGGAAGCGGCCGGCGCCGCCTATGTCGCCGCCTACGAAGCGGCGCTCGCCGACCCCGCCAAGGCGGGCGATTTCCTCGGCCCGATCGCGACCGCGGATAGCGGCTATGGGCAATTGGCGAAGCTCGACCTCGCCGGCCTCGCCTTGAAGGCGGGCGACAAGGAAAAGGCGGTGGCGCTCTTCGCGGCGGCCAGCGAGGATCCCGGCCTGCTGCCGCCCTTGCGCGATCTCGCGCGGATTCTGGCCGCTTATGTCGAACTCGATCTCGGCAAGAACGAGGCGGCGGCGGCGCGCATCGCCGATCTCGCCGCCCCGGGCCAGGCCTATCGCCCGGCGGCGCTGGAAATTTCCGCTCTCGCCGCCTTTGCGGCCGGCGATAAGGAAAAAGCGCGAACGCTCTACGAGGAATTGGCGAAGCTGGCGGCGGAGCCGGGAGCGCCGGCCAATCTCGCCGAGCGCGCGAAGATCATGCGCGATCGGCTGGGACAGTGAAGCGAAAGACGAGATCATGACCGAGATCAGCAGAGAGAGGATTGGAATCCGGCGCGCCGGTTATGGCCGCGCCGCCCTTCTGGCGATTGCGCTTGCCGCCTGCGGCGAGGATGAGGTGCGCCTGCCCGGCGAACGCCTCTCCATCCTGCAACTCGGCTCCGAATTGCGCGCCGACCCGGAACTCGCCGATCTCGCCGTGCAATTGCCCAAGCCCTATCGCAATGCCGATTGGCCGCAAGCCGGCGGCAATGCCGCCCATGCGATGTATCATCTGGAAGCGGGCAGCGGCTCGGGCGCCTTGACGCCGATCTGGCGCGCCTCGATCGGCTCGGGCGCGTCCTCCTCCAATCGCCTGCTGGCCGAACCGATTATCGCCGACGGCCTCGTCTATACGATGGATTCCGGGGATACGGTGCGCGCCTTCTCGATCTCGGGCGGGGCGCAGGTCTGGTCGGTCTCGCTCGATTCCGGCCCCGACGACGACAGCCTGTTCGGCGGCGGCGTCGCCGTTGCCGAGGGCAAGGTCTTCGTCACCACGCCTTTCGCCAAGGTGATCGCGCTCGACGCCAAGAGCGGCAATCTTCTATGGACGGCCAAGGCGCCGGCACCGATGCGCGCCGCCCCCGCTTTCAGCGATGGCCGCGTCTTCGCCGTCACCATCGACAATCAGATTCTGGTGCTGGCCGCCGATGACGGTCGCGAATTATGGACCAATGCCGGCATCGAAGAGGCGGCGGGTCTCCTCGGCGGGACCAGCCCGGCCGTTTCGGGCGCCGTCGTCGTCGCGGCCTATACGTCGGGCGAAATCATCGCTTTCGACGTCGCCGACGGCAACAGTTTGTGGACGGAGAATCTCTCCGGCAAGGCGCGCGCTTCGGCGATCGCCGCCTTATCCGATATTCGCGGTCGCCCGGCGATCGATCGCGATCGCGTCATCGCCATCGGCAATGGCGGCGTCATGGCGGCGATCGACCTTAAGACCGGCGAACGCTATTGGGGCGCCAGCCTCGGCGGCACGCAATCGCCCTGGGTCGCGGGCGATTTCGTCTATGTCATGACCAGCAGCAGCGAGATCGTCTGCCTGACGCGCGACGAGGGCCGCATCAAATGGGTCCGCCCTTTGCCGCCCTTCGCCGATATGGAAGACGCCGAGGACCCGATCTATTGGGCGGGGCCGGTTCTCGTCGGCGATCGGCTGATCGTCGCGGGATCGAGCGGCGCGGCGCTTTCCGTCTCGCCTTATACCGGCGAGGTTCTCGGCAAATTCGATCTTCCGGCGGGGACGCATCTGCCGCCGGTCGTCGCCGACGGCATCGTCTATATTCTCTCCGACGACGCCACGCTGACCGCCTTGCGCTGAGACCCGTCCCATCGGGCAAGAAATCATGACCTTCACCCTGGCCATTCTCGGCCGGCCCAATGTCGGCAAATCGACGCTCTTCAATCGTCTGGTCGGGCGACCGCTCGCCATAACCGACGATCAAGCCGGGGTCACGCGCGATCGCCGCTATGGCCGCGCGCGGCTCGGCGATCTCGATTTCGCGCTGATCGACACGGCCGGGTTGGAAGAGGCGCCGAAAGGAAGCCTCGCCGCGCGCATGAGCGGCCAATCGGAAGAAGCCGCCGAGGCGGCCGATGCCGTTCTGCTGCTGATCGACGCGCGCGCCGGCGTGACGCCGGCCGACCGGCATTTCGCGCGCTGGCTGCAGAAACGCGGCATCCCGACCCTGCTCGCCGCCAACAAGGCCGAGGGGCGCGCCGCCGATCTCGCCGCGATCGAGGGCTACGATCTCGGCCTCGGCACGCCGATCCCGATTTCGGCGGCGCATGGCGACGGATTGGACCTCCTCTACGACGCCCTCCGCCCCTTGTCGGACAAAGCGGAATTAAGCGCCGATGGCGCGCGCGATATCGTCCCCGATGCCGAGATCGCGGAAATCGCCGCGACCAACGAGACCGAAACGCCATCCCACATCCAGATCGCCATCGTCGGCCGACCCAATGTCGGCAAATCGACCCTCGTCAATCGTCTGATCGGCAGCGAGCGGCAATTGACCGGCCCCGAAGCCGGCATCACGCGCGACGCCATCGCCATCGATTGGCAATGGCGCGGCGAAGCCTTGCGTTTGATCGATACGGCGGGCTTGCGTCGGCGCGCGCGCGTGACGGAAAAGCTGGAACGCTTGGCGGGCGCCGATTCGCTGCGCGCCATCCGCTTCGCGCATGTCGTCGTTCTCGTTCTCGATGCGCATGACATGCTGGAGGCGCAGGACCTCGCCATCGCCCGCCATGTCGTCGAGGAAGGGCGCGCCCTCGTCATCGCCGCCAACAAATGGGATGCGATCGAGAACCGCCAGGCGGCGCTCGACAAATTGCGCGACCGCTTGGCGCGCTCCCTTCCCCAGATCAAGGAACCGCCGGTCGTGGCGATCAGCGCCGAGACCGGGCGCCATCTCGATAAGTTGATGGCGGCCGTGATCGACACCTATCGCGCCTGGAATCGACGCATCCCGACCCATGCCCTCAATCGCTGGCTGGCGGCGATCACCGCGCGCCACCCGCCGCCCTTGGTCGAAGGCCGACGCATCCGCCTCAAATACATGACGCAAGTGAAATCGCGACCGCCGACCTTCGCCATCTTCGCGACCCAGGCGGCCGCCTTGCCCGCTTCCTATGCGCGCTATCTGCTGAACGAACTCGGCGCCGCTTTCGATCTTGCCGGCATTCCGCTGCGCTGCGAAATCCGCCAGCAGAAGAATCCCTTCGCCGGACATTGATTGTACGAGCCGCTCCCTTCGATCTCTTATTCGGCAGAGAAGTAGCATGGCATCCAGAATGACTACCCATCTTTCCAATCGTTGAGAAAACTCCTCGAAATTCTGGAGAGACCGCGATGAACAGGAAGAAATCGGAATCAAAACGACGCCCATATATTTGGACGCGCGCTCTTTCTTACGAACAGTTCAGAAAGATCGAAAAGGTCAAGCTAGCGCGGTATGATCTATCGTCCGAGGTTGCTGAGGCTACGCGGTTTGCGCGATGTCAAATTCGAGACCTAGGCAGGTGGGATCGAACCTATCGAAGTTTCGATGGCGTTTGGCAAGGCAAGCGTGTCAACTTTGATCCGGTGATTCGACCGCTATTCATGGAATACGCAGCGCGCCTCTACGAGTGCGCAGCCATTGACGCTCTTGGTCGATTTCCCGGGTTCGCTGACCATATGGTGGAAAATGGTTCCGATATCGGCGAACGCCGATTGGTATTCGCTTCGCCTCGGCACGAACTTGCCAAGACTTATATGATTATGCGGATGTGGTCACTGGATCAGGATAAAAAAATTTCCGTAGCCGAGAATTTCCGCGTGGTCGAGGAAGAGCCGGCAATCCAAATCCGAGGATACCCTCAACTGAAGCTCTACATAAACCTCGATCGGCCGCTAACAGACGAAACCACCTGGGAGGAAGTCCGTTCCTTCTTTGCCGAAGGGCGAGAATTTCCGCTGAATCAATCTCCTCGACAATGCGACTTCAGTCTTGCCGGAGACATGCGATGCGAGATGTCGCTGCCGGAACTCGCTTGTTTGAATTGGGACAAGGTTCGGAAGCCTTTGACGAAAGCAGACAAAACTCTTTTTAACTGCCTAGAGAAATTCGATCCTGCCAAAATCGCGCGATGCCTCGCTGCCGGCGCAGACCCCAATGCCATTGGCGTGGAGGACGAAACGCCCATTGCCAGGCTTTCCTCCACCGATATGCTGGAATTCATCAAACCTCGACGAGGCGAGACATGGGAAGAACTTCAGAAACGCATTCCTCCTGTCTCGGTAGAATTGCGGCGGGCCTGCATTAAAATTCTCCTCGACGCTGGCGCTCACATCGATCTTTGTGGCCTAGATGGCTGTACTGCTGTAGTAAATGCCGTTCTTCGTAAAGATAACGACCTGTTGGCTTGGCTGCTCGAACAAGGTGCCGACGACACCATCGAGTGTTTTACCGATAGCGATCCTGGAGAATGGCCGACCGCCTGGGATTATGCCGCAAGCGACATTTCGTGCGCGTATAGCCCAGAAGAAAGAGAACTCGCCGAGCAAACTTGGGAGCTGCTTAGAAAACACCGGCAAACGCCAGAAGGTTGGATGCCCGGCGAACGGCCGGATTGTTAGAGTTTCTCGAGTCGAGCCTAAAGATCGCAAGAATTTCCGTTCGCGTCGGTTTCAATTTTGAAACTTGCAGATCAATCCGCGATGACGAGACGATATCCCGCGTCATAGGTATCGCGCGATAAGAGATCGGCGTAGCGGCGCGCCCATTCGCCGTTCTCAAGGTCGCGCTTTAGTTTTTGCAAGCCTGGCTCGACATCGCCGATCGCCCAGAAGGAGGAGCTTCCCGATCGGATATGGGGATCGAGATAGGCTTGCGGGCGGCGCCAATAGGCATAAAGAAATCCGTCGCTGCAATCCTCAGGGATAAGAACCGGCGCGATCCGCACGGGGCCTAGCCAGTTTTCGTAATCGGCCATGGCCGGCATCTGCGCCTCGTCGAGCGCCGCCAATTCGGGCAGATAATCGGTGAGCCAGGGCCGATGCGCGGGATCGAAGGTCAGCAGGACAATCCGCCCGCGCGTCACGCGGCGCATCTCGCGCAAGCCCGCCGCTTTATCGGGCCAATGATGCAGGGTCAGGATCGCCATGGACGCGTCGAAATGCTTATCCGGGAAAGGCAGATCGCCGGCGCTCGCTTGGATCGCCGGGGCGGCCGTCGATTTCCGCTTGGCGATCATCGCGCGCGAGGGCTCGACAGCGATCAGATTTCTATCCGTCGGCTCGTAGGAACCCGTGCCGGCGCCGACATTCAAGATGGTTTGCGCCGATCCGAGCGCATCTTCGATGATTGCGGCGATGCGCCGATCCGGCTTACGCAGCGCCGAATAATTGATGCCGATCGTGTCGTATTTCGCATTCATCGGCCTGCGCCCCCAACCGCCAATCGCCGCGCGCGGGAAGCAGCGGATTCCTCCACGGCCCGGGCCTTAGCTTCGCGGCGCGTATTTGGCGAGGATGCGCTGCAAGGTGCGGCGGTGCATGCGCAAGCGCCGCGCCGTTTCCGAGACGTTGCGATCGCATTGCTCGTAGACGCGCTGGATATGCTCCCAGCGCACGCGATCGGCGCTCATCGGCTGTTCGGGCGGCGGCGGCAAAACGTCCTTATGCGCCATCAGCGCCGCCTCGACCTGATCGGCATCGGCGGGCTTGGGCAAGTAATCGACGGCGCCGCTTTTGATCGCGGCGACGGCGGTCGCGATATTGCCGTAGCCGGTCAGGATGACGATACGGCAAGCCTCGTTCGCCTTGCGGATTTCCGGCACGATGTCGAGGCCGCTGCCATCGCCGAGGCGGAGATCGACCACGGCATAGCGCGGTCGCCCCGATCGCGCGGCGAGGATTCCGGCCGCGACCGATTCCGCCTGGAGAACGCGAAAACCGCGCTTTTCCATGGCGATCGCAAGGCGCTGGCGATAGGGCTGATCGTCATCGACGATCAGCAGGGCCTTGTCGGATGTTTCGGTCATGTCTCTTCCCCCCGGCCGCCCTTGCCTTGCGGCCTATCCTTCACGATGCCGCCGGCCCCGCCTTGCCGAGCGCCGCGCGATTGGCGGCGCTGATGATCGCCTTCAGCGAAGCGACGACGATATTGGGATCCTTGCCGACGCCGAAAACCGACCGTCCATCCGCCAGCCGAGTTTCGAGATAGGCGATCGCCGTCGCATCGTTGCCGATGCCGACGGAATGTTCGCGGTAATCGACGACTTTGAGGTGGATGCCGGCATGGCGGCGGAGCGCATCCATGAAGGCGTCGATCGGGCCGTTGCCGCTCCCGGCGATTTCGATTTCGCGGCCGCCATCCAGGATCCGCGCCGTCAGATTGCGCACTTCGCTGGCATGAGTATCGGCGAGCGAGCGGTGATCGAGGAATTGATAGGGCCGATCGAGCGTCAGATATTCGGATTCGAAGGCTCGCCAGATTTCGCCGGCGCTGATTTCCTTGCCGGTGCGATCCGCCATATCCTGCACCGTCTGCGCGAATTCCATCTGCAAGCGGCGCGGCAGGGAAAGCCCATAATCGGTTTCGAGGACATAGGCGACGCCGCCTTTCCCCGATTGGCTGTTAATGCGGATCACGGCCTCGTAAGTGCGACCGACATCGGCGGGATCGATCGGCAGATAGGGGACTTCCCAAAGCCCGCTATTGGATTGCTTCATGGCGGTGAAGCCCTTCTTGATCGCGTCCTGATGCGATCCGGAAAAGGCGGTGAAGACGAGATCGCCGGCATAGGGATGGCGCGGATGGATCGGCAATTGATTGCAATATTCGGCGGTGCGGACGAGGTCGCCGATATTGGAGAAATCGATGCCGGGATCGATCCCTTGCGTGAAGAGATTGAGGCCGAGCGTCACGAGATCGACATTGCCCGTGCGTTCGCCATTGCCGAAAAGCGTGCCCTCGATGCGATCGGCCCCGGCCAAAACGCCGAGCTCGGCGGCGGCGACGCCGGTGCCGCGATCGTTATGGGGATGCAGCGAGATGATGGCGCAATCGCGCCGCGACATATGGCGGCAGAAATATTCGATCTGATCGGCATAGAGATTGGGCGTCGACATTTCGACGGTCGCCGGTAGATTGAGGATGCAGCGGCGCTCGGGCGTCGGCTGCCAGACATCCATCACCGCCTCGCAGACCTCGATCGCGTAATCGATCTCGGTGCCGGTGAAACTCTCGGGGCTGTATTGATAGACGAATTCGGTCTTGCCGGTCTGCGCTTCGGCAAGATCGCGCACGAGCGTCGCGCCCTGAACGGCGATGCCCTTGATCCCGTCCCGATCGAGGCCGAAGACGACGCGCCGCTGCAGGGTCGAGGTCGAGTTATAGACATGGACGATGGCGCGCCGCGCACCCACCAGGCTTTCGTAAGTGCGGCGGATGAGATGATCCCGCGCCTGGGTCAGAACCTGGATCGTGACGTCGGCCGGAATATGATCGCCTTCGATCAATTGTCGGACGAAATCGAAATCGGTCTGGCTGGCCGAAGGAAACCCGACTTCGATTTCCTTATAGCCCATGGCGACGAGGGTGCGAAACATGCGCAATTTGCGCTCCGGCCCCATCGGCTCGATCAGGGCCTGATTGCCGTCGCGGAGATCGACGGAACACCAGATCGGCGCTTTTTCGACCTGGCGGCTCGGCCAGCGGCGATCGGGCAAGGGAATGGGCTGAAACGGGCGGTATTTCTGACGGGGATCGACACGCATGGGATAATCCTGACTCATTCGGTTCGGGGATGGGCTTCGAGAGGCGGCCGCAAGGGGCCAATCACCGGCGCAAGGGGATCAGAGCGCCGGGGCGGTAAGTCGAAGCCGGGTCAGGAGGGTCGCGGTAATCATACCCGCACCATAAAAGCGGGCGGGGACGGCGTCAACCGCCGGCCGTCATGCGCAAGCCGGAAAAGCGAAGACCCCCGGCTGGGTCTAAGGACCACGACCGGGGGTCTCTATTTTCGCGCTCTTCGCGCCGGCTCAATGCGCCGCGCGTTCGAGATTGGCCAATTCGTCCTTGATGCGCAATTTCTGTTTCTTCAGGCTATGAATGACTTCTTCGTCGGGGTGCGGTCGCCGCTCTTGCTCGGCAATCTGCGCTTCGAGATCGGCATGGCGCGCTTTGAGCGCATCGGCATGAGACGTCATGATCATGCATCCTCCCTTTTCCGTGTTGTCCCGCGATCGGATTCGGTGTCTTCTGATCCGCAGGAAGAATGCTACGCCCATCCGCCTCGACGAGTAAATGAGGGAATGGGGATTCGGGCGGGGCTTTTCCGAAATAGATCAGCAAGGTTGACCTAATGCCGTCGCATCGCAAGCCCGCCGATTTTCCGAAAGCCGCGCCGCCGGCGCCAGCGCCGATTCCGCCCCGCCTCATCATCGGCATTTCCGGCGCTTCCGGCGTGATCTACGGCATCCGCCTCCTGGAATTGCTGAAGGACAGCATGATCGAGACCCATCTCGTCATCACGCGGGCGGCCATCGTCACGCTGGCGCATGAGACGGGGCGGAAACTCTCCGCCGTCAAGGCCTTGGCCGATCATTGCCACGATAACGAGGATCTCGCCGCCGCCATCGCCTCCGGCTCCTTTCTTACGCTCGGCATGATCGTCGCGCCCTGTTCCATGAAATCGCTAGCCGAAATCGCGCAGGGTCATGGCGGCGGGTTGCTCGCGCGCGCGGCCGATGTCACGCTGAAGGAAAGGCGCCGCCTCGTCCTGATGACGCGCGAGACGCCGCTTCATGCCGGCCATCTGAAGAACATGCTGGCCGTGACCGAAATGGGCGGCATCATCGCCCCACCCGTCCCCGCGCTTTATGCGAAGCCCGAGGGCCTCGCCGAAATGATCGATCAGAGCTTGGGCCGCGCACTCGATCTTTTCGGCATCCATCTCGACCGCGTGCGCCGCTGGAACAAGGGCGGGGTCGAAGCGCGGCTCAAGGATCGAGCGAAAGCGCGGCGAGAATGAGCCGCGCCTCGGCGGCATCGCCCAGATAAAGCCGAAGATTGGCGGCGGCGCATGCGCGCTTCTCCGCCTTGGCAACGGCCCGAACGCGCAAGGACCCGCCGGCTTCGCGATAGCCCGTCAAGATATGGGATTGCGCGATCTTTTCCGCCGCCAATTCGAGCGCCAGGGCATCGGCCTTGAAATGGGGGTAGCGGGCCACGAGGCGACGGCGCGCCTTTCGCAGCGATTGCAGAATCGTCCTGCGCCAAGGCGATGCGCGGGCCGCGATCGTCGCCAAGAGAGCCGCATCGAGCTTTTGGCCGCGTTTACCCAGCCAAAGGCAGAAGAGCAGCAGATTGACGTCGCGATTGCGCTTATCCTGCAAGGCGAGGCAGAGGGTGGCGATGCCCGGCCGGGCATAGAAATCGCCGCTGAAGCGCCAGAAATCCTCGGCCGCCGCCGATTTCCCTTCACGCGGCATGGTCTTCGCGCCGCATTGCCGGCTCGCGCGATCCGCTCTTGCCAAGCGGCGCGGCGGCTTTCATCTTGGGCGCCGGCCTTGCAACCCTTGCCCTGCGACCGAGACCGGATGCCATGAATGCCGCCTTTTTCCATCTTGCCGAATCCCGCGCCATTCTCGCGCTTGCGGGCGAGGATCGGCAAGCTTTTCTGCAAGGTCTCGTCAGCAACGACCTGCGCCAAGTCGGCCCGGAGAGAGCCATCCATGCCGCCTTTCTGACGGCGCAGGGGAAATATCTGCACGATTTTTTCATCGCCGCGCTCGGCGATCTTTATCTTCTCGATGCCGAAGCGGAACGGCGCGGCGATCTCCTGAAGCGCTTGAGCCTCTATAAGCTGCGCTCGCGCATCCGCCTCGAAGACGCGCAAACCTCGTTTACCGTCGCTTTCCTCTATGGCGAGGCGGCGCTTGCGCAGGCGGGATTGCCGGCAAGGCCCGGCGCCGCGCGGGCTTGGGAAGGCGGCATTCTCTATGTCGATCCGCGCCATGCCGGTTTGGGCGCGCGCGCGATCCTGCCGCGCGCGACCGCCGCGACGGCTCTTACCGGACTCGGCTTCGCGCCGGGCAGCTTCGCCGATTACGATCGCCGCCGCATCGCGCTCGGCCTCGCCGATGGCAGTCGCGATCTCGTCGTCGAAAAATCGATCCTGCTCGAAAACGGTTTCGACGAATGGGGCAGCATCGATTGGCAGAAAGGCTGCTATCTGGGTCAGGAATTGACGGCGCGGACGAAATATCGCGGCCTCGTCAAGAAACGCCTGCTGCCGGTCGCGATCGAGGGCGCGCCGCCCCCGCTGGCAACCCCGCTTTACTGCGCAGGAATCGAAGCGGGCGAAATGCGCGGCGCTCATGCCGACGGCAAATCGGGCCTCGCCTTGATCCGGCTCGATCGCCTGCCGGAGATTTTGGCGAAGGGGTTGGAAAGCGGCCCGACGCGGCTTTCTCCGCATCTCCCCGATTGGATCGTCCTTCCGCAAACCGCAACCGACGAGGTTCGCTCATGACCGCAAGACGCTTGCGCGATCTCGGCCTCGTCACCGGCCGGATGGCGCCCGGCCCCTTGAATGCCATCACCGATGTCGCGGGCGTCACGGTCGGTCTTGCGACCTTGATCCGCGACGAGCCGAACGTAGTCAGGACCGGCGTCACCGCGATCTGGCCGGCCGCGGATATTTTCGGCGAATTCATGCCGGCGGGATTCCATTCCTTCAACGGCAATGGCGAAATGACCGGCACGATCTGGCTCGCCGAACAGGGGTTGCTCGCCTCGCCCATCGCTATCACCAATACCCATGCCGTCGGCATCGTGCGCGATGCGATCTGCGTTCTGGCGGCCAAGCGCGGCATCGAACAGGCTTGGCATCTCCCCGTCGTCGCCGAAACCTGGGACGGTTGGCTTTCGGATGCCGAGAGCTTCCCCGTCACCGAAAAACTCGCTCTCGCCGCGCTCGAATCGGCAACCGGCGGCCCCGTCGCCGAAGGGAATGTCGGCGGCGGCACAGGCATGATCGCTCACGAATTCAAGGGCGGCACGGGCACCGCTTCGCGCCGTCTCGAAGCCGAACAAGGCGGCTGGACAATCGGCGCCCTCGTTCAGGCGAATTACGGCTATCGCGGCCAATTGCGCTGCGGCCATATCCCCGTCGGCCGCGAGATCGGCTATGACGTTCTTCCCGGCCCCGAAGCGGCGGCGGCCGCGCCCCCGCGCCCCGAACCCGGCGCCGGATCGATCATCGTCGTGCTGGCGACCGATGCGCCGCTCTTGCCCATTCAATGCCAGCGTCTGGCCAAGCGCGCGACGACGGGCCTCGCCTGGGTCGGCGGGTTCGGCTCCAATTCCTCGGGCGATATCTTCCTCGCCTTCTCGACCGGCAATCGCGTGAAGAACGGCGCCGCCATGGCGGAGATGCGGATGCTCGGCCTCAATGCCATGACGCCGCTTTTCCAAGCGGCGGCCGAGGCGACGGAGGAAGCGATCTGGAACGCGCTGATCGCCGCCCGGACGATGCGCGGCTATCGCGGCCGCATCGTCGAGGCTTTGCCGCACGACAAATTGCTGGAAGCCGCCGATCGCTATCGCCGTCGCGATTAGGGATCTTTCCTATCCCTCGCCCTTCCGTCCCGCATCCTGGCCTGCCGATTTCAGCGCGGCTTGAGCGGCGGCGAGCTTGGCGATCGGCACGCGATAGGGCGAGCAGGAAACGTAATCGAGACCGGCCGCGGCGCAGAAATGGATCGAGGCCGGATCGCCGCCATGTTCGCCGCAAATGCCGAGCTTGAGATCGGGCCGCTTGCGCCGCCCGCGCTCGGCGGCGATCTTCACCAATTCGCCGACGCCGTCGGGATCGAGCGAGACGAAGGGGTCGCGGGCGATGATGCCCTGGCGCTCATAGGCTTGAAGAAAGCGCGCCGAATCGTCGCGAGAGAGACCATAGGTCGTCTGCGTCAGATCGTTGGTGCCGAAGCTGAAGAAGGCGGCTTCGGCGGCGATTTCGTGCGCGAGCAAGGCCGCGCGCGGCAATTCGATCATCGTCCCCACCGAATAGGCGATCGGGATGCCGGTTTCGCGCGCGATCTCGCCGGCGACGCGATCGACGATCGCCTTCATCAGCGCGAGCTCGCGCGGCATGCTGACAAGCGGGATCATGATTTCGGGCTCGGCCGTTTCGCCGAGTTTTGCCTTCACCTCGGCCGCCGCCTCGAAAATGGCGCGCGCTTGCATCGCGTAGATTTCGGGATACGTGATGCCGAGCCGGCAGCCGCGATGGCCGAGCATGGGATTGGATTCCTGCAATTGCGCGGCGCGCGCCGCCACGGCTTCCGGCGAGATGCCGGCGGCGGCGGCGACTTCGGCCATCTCGGCGCGGCCATGCGGCAGGAATTCGTGCAAAGGCGGATCGAGCAGGCGGATCGTGACCGGCAATCCCTTCATGATATGGAACAGCTCGACGAAATCCTGACGCTGCATCGGCAGGATGCGAGCGAGCGCCTTCTCGCGCCCCGCCTTGTCCTCGGCCATGATCATTTCGCGCATGGCGACGATGCGATCACCGTCGAAGAACATATGCTCGGTGCGGCAAAGGCCGATTCCCTCGGCGCCGAATTGCCGCGCCGTCCGGGCATCCGCCGGGGTTTCGGCATTGGTGCGGATGCGCAAGCGCCGATGGGCATCGGCCCAGCCCATCAGGGTCGCGAAATCGCCCGACAATTCGGGTTCGATGGTCGGCACTTCGCCCAGCATGACTTCGCCGGTGCCGCCGTCGATGGTGAGGATATCGCCATCGGCGGCGCTGTGCCCGCGAACGCTCAAGGTCTTGGCGGCAAGATCGATGCGGAGATCGCCCGCCCCCGAGACGCAAGGCCGGCCCATGCCGCGCGCGACCACGGCGGCATGGCTGGTCATGCCGCCCCGCGTCGTCAGGATACCAGCGGCGGCATGCATGCCGTGAATGTCCTCGGGGCTGGTTTCGGCGCGGACCAGAATGACCCGCTCGCCCTTGGCGGCGCGATCCTCCGCCTCGTCGGCGGTGAAGGCGATGCGGCCGGAAGCGGCGCCCGGGCTTGCCGGAAGGCCCCGCGCGATCACGGTCTTTTTCGCCTTCGGATCGAGGCTGGGATGAAGCAATTGATCGAGCGAGGCGGGATCGATCCTTGCGATCGCCGTCGGCCGGTCGATCACCCCTTCGCCGCAGAGATCGACGGCGATTTTGAGCGCCGCCTGAGCCGTGCGCTTGCCGTTCCGGGTCTGCAGCATATAGAGCTTGCCCTTCTGCACGGTGAACTCGATATCCTGCATGTCGCGATAATGGCGCTCCAGTTGCGCCCGCACGGCATCGAGCTGGCGGAAGACGTCGGGCATGACCTCTTCCATCGCCGGCAGGGCGGATTTCATGGCCGCCTTGGCGGCGAGCGTCAGCGGTTGCGGCGTGCGGATGCCGGCCACCACATCCTCGCCCTGGGCGTTGACGAGATATTCGCCGTAGAATTCCTTGGCGCCCGTCGAGGGATTGCGCGTGAAGGCGACGCCGGTCGCGCAATCCTCGCCCATATTGCCGAAGACCATGGCCTGGATATTGACGGCCGTTCCCCATTCCTCGGGGATATGGTTGATCTTGCGATAGGTCTGCGCGCGCGGAATGTTCCAGGAGCCGAGCACGGCGCCGATCGCATCCCATAATTGCGCCTGCGGGTCTTGCGGGAAGGGGCGGCCCAGAATCTCGGCGATCTTCGCCTTATAGGCGGCGACGATTTCCCGCCAATCCTCGGCGGAAAGTTCGGTATCGAGGGAGACGCCCTTGTCTTCCTTATGAAGTTCGAGAATGTCCTCGAAATGATGATGCTCGACGCCGAGCACGACATTGCCGAACATTTGCAGGAAGCGGCGATAGGAATCGTAGGCGAAGCGCGGATCGCCCGAGAGTTTCGCCAGTCCTTCGACCGTTCGGTCGTTGAGGCCGAGATTAAGCACCGTATCCATCATGCCCGGCATGGAAACGCGAGCGCCCGAACGAACGGAAACCAGCAAGGGCCGCGTCGGATCGCCGAAGCCGAGACCGACCGCCTTTTCGATATGGGCGATGCCGGCCGCGACCGAAGCCGGCAAATCCTCGGGATAGGTGCGATTTTGCGCATAATAATAGGCGCATAATTCGGTGGTGAGCGTGAAGCCCGGCGGAACGGGCAGGCCGAGCGCCGACATTTCCGCGAGATTGGCGCCCTTGCCGCCGAGGAGATCGCGCATCTCGGCGCGGCCATCGGCCTGGCCGCCGCCGAAGCGATAAACCCATTGCGTCATTTCCGCCTCATCCTTCGATCCGCGAGAAATCGGCGATCTCCGCCGCGATCTTCGTCATGCGCTTCAACAGGCGCAGGCGATTGGCGCGCAATTCCGCCGCCGCATCGTTGACCGTTACCTTCTCGAAGAAGGCATCGATCGGCGCACGCAGATTTGAGATGGTCCGCATCGCGCCTTCATAATCGTGATTCTTCATCTCCGCCGCGATCTTCGGCCCCGCCGCATCGAGAGCCACCTTTAGCGCGATTTCCTCGGGCAGTTTCAAGAGGCCGGAATCGACTTCGCCATCGTAAGACGTCTTATCCTTCTTTTCCTCTATGCGAAGGATATTAGCGGCGCGTTTGAGGCCGATCAGTAGATTCTCCCCGTCTTCGATCGCCAAGAGAGCCTTGAGCGCATTGGCTCGGAGATCGATGATGTTGAGCGCATAAGCGCCGCCGGTGGATTCGTTTAGAGTTGCGAAAACCGCTTCGACGATATCGTGGCGAATGCCGTCATCGTTGATAGTGCCGCCCTCGCGTAATCTTACCTTGAGGCGATCGAGTAGGAAGGCCATCGCCTCCGCCGCCACATCCTCGGCAGCAATGCCGCTGAACCCCGCCTGGCCGGCATAGCCGTGGCGCGCCGCGAGGAAAAGCGCCTTGAGATCGAGGACCGCCAATCCGCCATCGAGAATAATGCGGATAATGCCGAGCGCCGCTCGCCGCAGCGAGAAAGGATCGCGCGAACCGGTCGGCTGCTCGCCGATCGAGAAGAAGCCGATCAGCGTGTCGATTTTGTCGGCTAGAGCGACGATTTGGCCGAGCGCATTGCCCGGCAGGGAATCCTTGGAGCCGAGAGGTTTATAATGATCGCCGATGGCTTGGGCAATCTCAAGCGATAAGCCATGGGCGCGGGCGTAATGATCGCCCATGATGCCCTGCAATTCGGGAAATTCGCCGACCATGCCGGAGACGAGATCGGCCTTGGCGAGGCGCGCCGCCTCGCGTGTTTCCGCGATCTCCGTCGGCGAGAATTGCAGCGTCTCGGCAATTCCGGCCGCCAGGGCTTCGATACGCCTCGCCTTATCGCGCAAGGTGCCGAGCTTGGCGTGATAGGTGACTTCGGCCAAGGCCGGCAGGCGATCTGCGAGCGGAATTCGGCGATCCTGATCCCAGAAGAATTCGGCATCGGCGAGACGCGCGCGCAAAACGCGCTCATTGCCATGAATGATATTGTCTTGCGCCGGCTTCGGCGTATTATCCGGATGACGATTGGCGATCACGATGAAATAAGGGGCAAGCTTGCCCTCTTTATCGGTCAGGGCGAAATATTTTTGATGCACGCGCATCGTCGTCATCAGCACTTCCGGCGGCAAAGCCATGAAGCGCTCATCGATTTTTCCCATGAGCGCCAGCGGCCATTCGACAAGACCCGCTACTTCTTCAAGCAAAGCCTCGTCCTGCCTGAAGACAAAGCCCTTTTCATCCGCAAGATAGCGAGCATAGGCAAGGATTTCGACGCGACGCTCCGAGGCATCGATCAAGACATGGGCATTGCGGAGTTTCTCTTGGTAATCCTTGAAATCGCGGATCGCCGTGATCGGTTCCGACCCCGCGAGACGATGACCGTAAGTCGAGCCGAAGGAAGGAATGCGACCCTGGCTCTTACGCTCTAGATTGACGGAAGTCTCTCTGTCGAAAACGAGCAGCACATTGCGGAGCGGTCGCACCCAGGCGAAATCGCCCTCGCTCCAGACCATGGATTTCGGCCAGGGAAATTTCGCGAGGAGCGCGAGCAGGATATCTTCGAGAACCTGCAATGTCGGCGCGCCTTTTTTCTCCGTCACCGCGAAATAAAAGTTTCCCTTGCCGGTATCGCGCAATTCGCATTGCGCGAGCGAAGCAAGGCCGGCGGATTTCAAGAATCCTTCGATCGCACCCTGGGGGGCGCCTTCGCGCGGTCCCTTCTTTTCCTCGCGCCGATCGGGCTGCTTGGGCGGCAGCCCCTCGATGACGAGGGTTAGACGACGCGGGCCGGCATGGGCTTCGGTTTTCGCATCATCGTAAGTCAGACCCGCTTCGTCGAGGGCGGAGAGCATCAGGCGGCGGAAATCCTCGGCGGCGCGCGTCTGCATACGCGCGGGAATTTCCTCGGACAGCAATTCGATCAGAGCTTGGGGCATGATCAGACCTCGCCGGCGACCCAGGCCTCGCAACAGGCCTTGGCGAGATGGCGGACGCGCGCGATATAGGCTTGGCGCTCGGTCGCCGAAATCACGCCCCGCGCATCCAGCAGATTGAAGATATGGCTCGCCTTCAGGCATTGATCGTAAGCCGGCAAGGCAAGCGGCGCGGGCGCGCCCAGCAAGGCGGCGCATTCGCGCTCGGCATCCTGGAAATGGCGGAGCAGCAGATCGGCATCGGCGCGTTCGAAATTATAGGCGGAATATTCCCGCTCGGCGCGGTGATAGATGTCGCGATAGGAAATGCCGGCGCCGTTGAAATCGAGATCGAAGATATTTTCGACGCCCTGCACATACATGGCGAGGCGTTCCAGCCCGTAAGTGAGTTCGGTCGAAACCGGCCGGCAGGGAATGCCGCCCACTTGCTGGAAATAGGTGAATTGGCTGACCTCCATCCCATCCAGCCAGACTTCCCAGCCGAGGCCGGCCGCGCCCAAGGTCGGGCTTTCCCAATCGTCCTCGACGAAGCGGATATCGTGGTCTTCGGGCTTGAGGCCGAGCGCCTTCAAGGAACCGAGATAGAGGTCCTGCGAATTTTCCGGCGAGGGTTTCAGGATGACCTGGAATTGATAATAATGCTGCAGCCGGTTGGGATTCTCGCCATAGCGCCCGTCCTTGGGCCGGCGCGAGGGCTGGACATAAGCGGCGCGCCAGGGCTTCGGACCCAAAGCGCGCAAGGTCGTCGCCCAATGGAACGTCCCCGCCCCCACTTCCATGTCATAGGGCTGCAGGATGGCGCAGCCCTGCTCCGCCCAATAGCGCTGAAGCTTCAGGATCAGGGATTGAAAACAGGTTTCGCGATCCGACGCGCGGCTCATGATTCCCCCTATATTGCGCTGCAAAATAAACGCTCGAGGGTAAAGAATCCAGGGGGATCGGCAGAGCCGATCTTAATGGGGGCAATCGGCCCGGCCGCAGGATTTGGCGCCGGGCGCGACATAGGTTCCGCAAGCCGGGCAGGCGCGCATTTCCTCGACTTTCCGCGCGCTCCGGCCGGGCTTGTCGCGACGGAGCCGCCCTTTTTCCCGCCCCGACCCGCTGCGGCCCGACCAGCGGCTGAACACCATCCAGCCCACGACGACAAGGGCCAGGATGACGAGGATTTTCGGAAGGCTGGGCAAGGTGAACATGGGTTCGGTCTAGCCGCTTGTCGGCGCCTCGGTCAAGGCAAGGGGCGAAAGATCGCGCAAAACCGCCTCGGCGGCGGCGGTGAAACGCCCATCCGCCTCATGCAGAATGAAGGGCGGGAAATGGCGAATATCCGTTGCGCCGGGGCAATGCGCCTTGCGCGCCAGAACGATCACGCGTTTCGCCGGCCGCTCGGGTCCGGGAGCGAGCGGCAGAACCCGCACGAGATCGCAGGCCGCGCCGAGGCCGGCGAGGATTTCCTCGATTCGGCGCGCCTGATGGATGAGAACGAAATGGCCGCCCGCGCGCAAGGCCGCAAGCCCCGCTTCCAGCCAATCGGCAAGCTTGGCGGCACCCTCGACGGTCGCGCGCGCCTTGGCGGGATGCGGCGAAGGCGTCGTCGCTTCCGCCCGATGATAAGGCGGATTGGCGAGAACGTGATCGAAAGGCCGCAGGGCGTGCAAGGCCGCAAGATCGGCGACATCGCCCCGGCGAAAGCGGATGCGACCCTCAAGAGCGTTGCGCCGCGCATTCTCCTCGGCGAGCGCGAGGTCGCTTTCGTCGATATCGAGACCGAGAATTTCGAGCCCCGGCACGCGCAAGGCGAGCGCCAAGGCGGCAGTGCCGATTCCGCAACCGAGTTCGAGCGCGCGCTCCCCGCTTTGCGCCGGAATTGCGGCCGCCAGGAAAACGGCATCGATGGCGACGCGATAACCCCGCGCCGGCTGGCGGAGGGAAAGCCGACCGCCCAGGAGATTATCGAGCGTCGTTTCGGGAAGCGGCGCGGATAGGGTCATCGCGCCATCATAGCCGAAAATCGCCCCGACCGAGGACAAAGGCGCGCCGCGCCGATCGGTCGCAGCCCGGCCATGCAAGGCGGGCGTTATCTTGACCGAGGCGCATCCGCGCCTATGCTCGCTCCCGCGAGATGCGGAGGGAAAAGGTGGCGATCGTCGTCGATCTCAAGGCCGAGCGCGAAAAGACCGGCAATGCGCTGGAGCGCCTCGCCGAACTCGTCAAGGAAGATCTCGCTTCGACCAACGAGATCATCCTCCAGCACATGCAAAGCCCGGTCGGCCTCATCCCGCAACTTGCCGGTCATTTGATCGCGGCGGGCGGGAAACGCCTGCGCCCGATGCTGACCCTCGCCGCCGCTAGGCTTTGCGGCTATCGCGGCATCCATCATCGGCATCTCGCCGCCTGCGTCGAATTCATCCATACCGCGACCTTGCTGCATGACGACGTCGTCGACGATAGCGCGCTCCGACGCGGGGCGGCATCGGCGAATACGATCTGGGGCAACAAACCCTCCGTCCTCGTCGGCGATTTCCTGTTCAGCCGCGCCTTCCAATCCATGGTGGCGCCGGGATCGATCCGCGTGCTTTCGATTCTCGCCAATGCCTCGGCCGTGATCGCCGAGGGCGAGGTTTTGCAATTGATCACCAGCAACGACACCGCGACCGGCGAAAACGCCTATCTCGACGTCATCAAGGGGAAGACGGCGGCGCTCTTCGCCGCCGCCTGCGAAGTCGGCGGGGTCATCGCCGAACGCCCGAAGGCGGAGAGCGATGCGCTGCACGCCTATGGCCTCAATCTCGGCATCGCCTTCCAGCTGATCGACGACGCGCTCGATTATTCGGCGCGCCAGGAAGCCCTCGGCAAGACGATCGGCGACGATTTCCGCGAGGGCAAGATCACGCTGCCCGTCATCCTCGCTTTCCTGCGGGGAAATGCCGAGGAACGGGATTTCTGGCGCCGCACCCTGGAACGCCAGGATCAGAGCGCGGCCGATCTCACCCATGCCATCGACTTGCTGCAGCGCCATGGCGCGCTCGCCGATACCATCGCCCGGGCCGCCCATTACGGCGCCGTCGCTCGCGACGCGCTCGGCATCTTTGCCGAAAACGCGGAAAAGCGCCTGCTCGTCGAAATCGTCGATTTCTGCATCGAACGCGGGCATTGACCCGGTTCCGGCCTGGGGCTATATACCCGCCCGACCCGCTTCCCGCTTAGGTTTCGGAGTGTAGCTCAGCCTGGTAGAGCACTGTGTTCGGGACGCAGGGGCCGGAGGTTCGAATCCTCTCACTCCGACCAGTTTCTTTTCTTCCTGCGTTTTCACGACTGCCGATCCCTACCCCGTCATGATCGGCCTTCGCCGACCATGACGGGGTCATTGATATTACGGCAACGCAATGCCGAATTGGTCGGCGACTTCCTGATAGATTTTGCAAGCCGTATCGTTATCGCCATTGCCGAGCGCCGTTCCGGCCTCGTTCAGTTTCTGATTGGCGGCGACGATCTTCTCGCTCTCTTCGGCCGTGCTGGCTTGCGCGCCCTTATCGCCGAGACCGGTTGCGACTTGCGTCATCATGTTGATGGCTTCTTCCTGGGTGCAGGCGAAAGCCGGGGCGGCAAGGCCGAGACCGCAGGCGAGAGTCAATCCCAATAGCAGAGGTTTCATGGGGTGGGGTCCTTAATCGGTTATCGAATAGGCGCCGGTTCAGGCCAAAGCGGATTTCAAGGAAAGATCGAGCTTGTCGAGGATTTCCCCGATCTGCGCTTCCGTCGCGATGAAAGGCGGCGCCAGCAGGATCGTATCGCCGCGCCGGCCGTCGATGCAACCCCCGCTCGGATAGCAGATAAGGCCGTTCGCCAATCCCGCTTCCTTCACGCGCTGCCAGATTTTCCGCTCCGGCGCGAAGCTCGTTTTCGATTCGCGATCGGCGACGAGTTCGATCGCCTGGAAAAGGCCGCGACCGCGAATATCCCCGACATGGGGATGCTGACCGAAACGCGCTTCGAGACCGCTGCGCAAGAGACCGCCGAGATGGCGCACCCGCGCTAGGAGATTTTCTTCCGCGATCGCCTCCTGCACCGCCAGAGCGGCCGCGCAAGCCAGGGTATGCCCGGCATAGGTATGGCCATGGCGGAGGAAACCCGATCCCGAGCGCAAGGCGGTTACGATTTTTTCCTGAGCGAGATAGGCGCCGATCGGCTGATAGCCGGCACCCAGCCCCTTGGCGAGCGTCAGGATGTCGGGAGTCACGCCATCTTCCGCGCAGGCATAAAGATGCCCCGTGCGACCCATGCCGCACATGACTTCGTCGAAGACCAACAACACGCCATGGCGATCGCAAATTTCGCGCACAGCCTTGAGATAGCCGGGAACGGGCGGCGCGCAGCCGAGGCTCGCCCCGACGACGGGTTCGACGAAGAAAGCGGCGACGTTTTCCGGGCCGAGCCGCAATAGCGTCGCCTCGAAGTCTTGCGCGAGGCGCGCGCCATAGGCTTCGGGCGTTTCGCCATCCAACCGGTTGCGGTATTCGTAGCAGGGTGCGACATGCGCGACGTCGATCAGCAAGGGTTCGTAAGGCTGACGACGGACCGCATCGCCGCCCAAGGCCAGAGCGCCCAAAGTATTGCCGTGATAGGAGCGTTCGCGCGCGACGAACAGGCGGCGCTTAGGCTCGCCGATTTCCAGGAAATATTGCCGCGCGAGTTTCATCGCCGCTTCGTTGGCTTCCGATCCCCCGGAAACGAAGAAGGCATGGCTGAGGCCGGGCGGCGCCGCATCGACGAGGCGCCGGGCCAGGGCCTCGATCGCCGGCGAGGTGAAGAAAGCAGCATAAGCGAAGGCGATATCGTCGAGCTGGCGGCGGATGGCCCCGATCACGCGGGGATGCGAATGGCCGAGCGAGGAGACGGCCGGTCCGCCCGAAGCATCGATATAGCTCTTGCCCTCGGCATCGAAGATATAGACGCCCTCGCCTTTGACCGCCATGGGCAAAGGCTGGACGAGATTGCGGTGCAGAACCGCCGAAGCGGGGCGCGCCGCCGTCATATCTCACCCCTTCGCGGTGACGTAATAAGCGGCGAGCGGCGCGAAACCGTTGAAATTGACCGAGGCATAGGTCGTCGTATAAGCCCCGGCGGCATAGAGGCGCAAGCGGTCACCGGATTTGAGATCGAGCGGCAGGCAATAGCCGGCCTTGTCGTAAAGGATATCCGCCGAATCGCAGGTCGGGCCGGCGATGGTGACCGGACCGATGGCATGGGCCTTCGCGCCCACAGCCTCGATGCGATAGCGGATCGCTTCGCCCTCGGTCTCGGCCAAGCCGCCATAGCGGCCGATATCGAGATAGACCCAGCGCTTTTCGTCGGCCAGCGATTTGCGGGAGACGAGCAGGATCTCGGCCTCGATGATGCCGGCATCGGCGACCATGTAGCGGCCGGGCTCGACGATGAGATGCGGCCAGGCGTTCGGAAAATGGCGATCGAGCGAGGCCGCGATGGCGCGCCCGTAATCGGCGATATCGGCGACGCGCGATCCGTAGGTCGCCGGGAACCCGCCGCCGAGATCGATAAGATCGAGTTCGATTCCGGCTTGCGCCGTCGCGGCGAAGACGCGGGCGGCGGCGGCGAGCGCGCGATCCCATTGCGCGGGATCAAGCTGCTGCGAACCGACATGGAAGGAAACGCCGCGCGGCTTCAACCCCAAAGCGGGGGCAGCCGCGAGCAGTTCCGCCGCCATTTCGGGATCGCAGCCGAATTTGCGATTGAGCGGCCAGAGCGCCCCCTCGGCCTCGATCAGGATGCGGGCATAGACTTCCGCGCCCGGCGCCGCGGCGGCGATCTTTGCCAATTCCTCGGCGGCGTCGAAAGCGAAAAGGCGGATGCCGGCGGCATGAGCCTTGGCGATGTCGCCGGGCTTCTTGATCGTATTGCCGAAGGAGATGCGATCGGGCTTCGCGCCGGCGGCAAGCGCGGCGACGATTTCGCCCCAGGAGGCGGTATCGAAAGCGGCGCCGCGCCGCGCAAGTTGACCCAGAATCTCAGGCGCGGGATTGGCCTTCACGGCATAGAAGATTTCCGCCTGCGGCAAAGCGGCGGCGAGCGCATCGTAGCGCGCGGCGATCATGTCGAGATCGACGACGAGGCAGGGCGTCGCCGGGCGGCGCTGTTCGAGGAAATCGAGCGCCGCCTTGGGCATGGGCCGGGGATCGTTGGCGGCCGGCGCGGTCGGGATCGCCGAAGCGGCGGAGATCGGCGCAGGGAAAGCCGGCGCAAGGGAACGGCGCGGCGATTTCCGGGGCTGCATCTGGGCGATGGAATTCATCTTCGGGGATCCTCGATCTCGCGGCGAAAACGAATCCCGCGCCGATGGGTCGATCGGCGCGGGATCTCGGGCGGGTCACGCCCGATAGTGAAAATTATATGACGATGGTTTCGGCAGATGTCGCCGTTTATGCCGCTCCGCGCAGAATTTTTAAGCGCGACTGCCGCCGCCGACAGCGAGATTCGTCGCGGCGATCGCGCGGCCCGCGAAGCCAGCGAGCAGAATGGCGCCGAGATGCAGCGATGCCGTCGCGAGGACGAAGCCGAAAACATAAGCCGTGGCGGAAGCCTCAATCGGCATTTCCGCGCCATGGGCGAAGCCGTGGAAAATTCCGGCGAGGCCGACGAGGAGCGAAATCGCGACGCTCCCGCCTCGCCGATAGAGAGCCAGAGCAAGCCCCATGAGGAAAAGCGTGACGGCAATGCCGATCTCGGCGAAGGGCAAAGCAAGGCCGGTCAGGCCGAGCGCCCCGCCGGCGATCATGGCGACCAGGAAAAGGCCGGGAACGAGCCAGAGCGCGAAAGATCGCCCCGATAGCCGGGCGGCGCGGAAAGCGAGGAAGCCCACGGCCAGCATGGCCAACAGATGATCGAGGCCGCCGAAGGGGTGGAAGAAGCCGGCGGCGAAACCGCTCGGCGCGGAATGACCGGTATGCGCTTCGGCAAGATTGGGAAGAGCGATCGCCATCGCGAGGATCGCCGGCAGATATCGGATCATGGAGATTTCCTTATCATAGATTCGCGGATCAGATTCCTACCCTGCTCGATCTCATCTGTCATCCGCCTTCTGTTCGGCGGGTTCGATCAATTCGCGCAAGGGATAGCCGGCGAAGCGCTTGGTCTCCGACATGACGACATTGGTGGTGACGGCGGCGATATTGGGTTCCTGCTCGATCAAGGCGTGGTGCAATTCGACGTAATCGCCGACCGAGCGGCAGACGAAATGCACGATGTAATCGAAATTGCCGGAAATCTGATAACAGGCGATGGCCTTGGGCGTCGCCGCGATCAGCTTCTCGAAGGCGCCCTGCTGCTGGCGGCCATGTTTGTGGAGCGTGAAGAAGCTCAAGATTTCGACGTGATCGGCGAGCTTGGCGAGATCGATATCGGCGCGATAGCCTTCGATCACCTTCTGCTTTTCCAATTGCCGATGCCGGTTATGGCAGGGGCTGGGCGAAAGGCCGATCTTGGCCGCGAGTTCCAGATTGCTCATCCGCCCCTCGGCCTGCAAAGCCGCCAGAATCTTGAGATCGATGCGATCGATCTTCTGCGATTTGCCCATGCTCTTCCCCCTAACCCGGCTTCCACTTCCCCTCGCGCGGCGGATCGCCTATACAGCGCCTCATGGATCTGAAGCAACATATCCGCCATGTGCCGGATTTTCCGAAGCCCGGAATCCTCTTTTACGACATTTCGACCCTGCTCGCCCATGCCGGCGCCTGGGCCGAGACGGTCGACCGCCTAGCCCAGGATCTCGCCCCCTATCGGCCCGATCTTCTGGTCGGCATCGAATCGCGCGGTTTCCTGGTCGCCGCCCCGCTCGCCTATAAACTGGGATCGGGTTTCGTCATGGTCAGGAAGCGCGGCAAATTGCCGGGCGAGGTCATCCGGCACCATTACGACCTCGAATACGGACAGGATATCGTCGAGATTCAGGCCGATGCCATCCGACCGGGGCAACGCGTCATCGTCCTCGACGATCTTCTGGCGACGGGCGGCACGCTCGCGGCCGCCATCGCCTTGCTGCGTAAGGTCGGGGCCGAAGTCGTGGCCGCCGCCTGCATCATCGAACTCACCTTCCTCAAGGGCCGCCAGCGCCTCGACCTCCCCTTCCATTCGATCCTCGCTTACGAATCCTGATCGCCGATCGAATCCCGATAGGCGTTAAATATATTTATCGTAGCGATAAATATCTTGACCGCCCGCCGAAAGCCCGCTAATCAAGCCCGATCCGACCGCGCGGGCGCGCGGCTTTCCAGCCCGGAGGGGGATGCAAGCCCATGAGAACCATTCATCATTTCATCGCCGGCCAGGAAGTCCCCGGAACCGGCGATCGTTTCGCCGATGTCTTCAACCCGGCGACGGGCGAGATTACGGCTCGCGTCGGCCTCGCCGCGCCCGGCGATGTCGATCGCGCCGTCAAGGCCGCGCAGACCGCTTTCCCCGCCTGGGCCGCGACGCCGCCCTTGATGCGCGCGCGGATCATGTTCCGTTTCAAGCAGCTTTGCGATGTCCATCTCGAAAAGCTCGCCGGCGCCATCACCGCCGAACACGGCAAGGTGCTGTCGGACGCGAAGGGCGAGATGATTCGCGGTCTCGAAGTCGTCGAATTCGCCTGCGGCGCGCCGCAATTGCTGAAAGGCGATTTCTGCGAAAATGTCGGCACCAATGTCGATTCCTGGGCCATGCGTCAGCCCTTGGGCGTGGTCGCCGGCATCACGCCTTTCAATTTTCCCGCCATGGTGCCGATGTGGATGTTCCCGATCGCGCTCATCTCCGGCAATTGTTTCATCCTGAAACCTTCCGAGCGCGACCCCTCGCCTTCCCTGCTGATCGCCGATCTTTTGCGCCAAGCCGGTCTTCCCGACGGCGTCTTCAATGTCGTCCAGGGCGACAAGGTCGCCGTCGATGCCATTCTTTCTCATCCCGGGATCGAGGCCGTCTCCTTCGTCGGCTCGACGCCGATCGCCGAATACATCTATCACACGGGCACCGCCCATAATAAGCGCGTCCAGGCCCTAGGCGGCGCGAAGAATCACATGATCGTGCTGCCCGATGCCGATCTCGATCAGGCGGCCGATGCGCTGATGGGCGCGGGTTACGGCTCGGCCGGCGAACGCTGCATGGCGATCTCGGTCGCGGTCGCGGTGGGCGATCGGGTCGGCGATGCCTTGGCCGAGAAATTGGCGCCGCGCGTCCGCGCGCTCAAAGTCGCACCCGGCACCGATCCCGAGGCGGAAATGGGCCCCCTCGTGACCAAGCAGCATTACGATAAGGTCAAAGCCTATGTCGATAGCGGCGTCAGCGAAGGCGCCGCGCTGCTCGTCGATGGGCGCGGCCTCAAATTGCAAGGCTACGAGAACGGCTTTTTCCTCGGCGGTTGCCTTTTCGACCATGTGCAGCCCCATATGAAAATCTATCGCGAGGAAATTTTCGGCCCGGTGCTTTCGATGATGCGGGTCAAGGATTATCAAAGCGCGGTCGATCTCGTGAACAATCACGAATTCGGCAACGGCACGGCGATCTTCACTCGCGACGGCGATGCCGCGCGCGATTTCGCCAGCCGCATCAAAGTCGGCATGGTCGGCATCAATGTGCCGATCCCCGTCCCCATGGCCTTCAACAGTTTCGGCGGCTGGAAGCGGTCCTTGTTCGGCGATCATCACATGCACGGCCCCGAAGGCATCCGCTTCTATACGCGGCTCAAGACCATCACCTCGCGCTGGCCGACCGGCATCCGCGCCGGCGCCGATTTCGTCATGCCGACGATGCGGTAGGCAGAGGACAGATGACAGATTTCAGATGTCAGATGTCAGATTCCGTCTGACATCTGACATCTGAAATCTGAAATCTGATATCCGCCTTGCCTCCCTCCGCCGGGGCGTGAGATAAACGGCGGGAGCCTTCCGCAACGGATTCTTCGCCATGGATAAATTCACGACCCTCTCCGGCATCGCCGCGCCCTTGCCGATGATCAATGTCGATACCGACATGATCATCCCCAAGCAATTCTTGAAGACGATCAAACGCTCCGGCCTCGGCAAGCATCTTTTCGACGAGATGCGCTATCGCCCCGACGGGTCGGAGATTGCCGATTTCGTCCTCAACCGCCCGGCCTATCGCCAAGCGAAGATCCTGGTGACGGGCGAGAATTTCGGCTGCGGATCGAGCCGCGAACACGCGCCCTGGGCGCTGCTCGATTTCGGCATACGCTGCATCATCGCGCCGAGTTTCGCCGATATCTTCTATAACAATTGCTTCAAGAACGGCATTCTGCCGATCGCGCTCCCCAAGGCCGAGCTCGCCAAATTGCTGGACGACGCGGAGCGCGGCGCCAATGCCGTCATCGCTATCGATCTCGAACGCCAGGAAATCACCGGCCCCGATGGCGGGCGCCTGCATTTCGAAATCGACGCCTTCCGCAAGCATTGCCTGCTGAACGGCCTCGACGATATCGGCCTCACGCTCGAAAAGCAGCCGCATATCGACGCCTTCGAGGCCAAGAACCGGCAAGCGCAACCCTGGCTGTGGCGATGAGAGGGTGACGATGCTCGGCCGTATTCTCATTCTGCCCGGAGACGGGATCGGGCCCGAGGTCATGAGCGTCGTCGAGCGCGTGCTCGATTGGTTCAAGACCTGTCGCGGCCTTGCCTTCGCGATCGAGCGCGATCTCGTCGGCGGTGCGGCTTACGACGCCCATGGCGCACCTTTAAGCGATGCGACCATGGCCCGCGCGCTCGCCGCCGATGCCGTATTGCTGGGCGCGGTCGGCGGCCCGAAATGGGACAATCTTCCCTTCGCCGTTAAGCCCGAGCGCGGGCTTTTGCGCCTGCGCAAGGACATGGCGCTTTTCGCCAATCTGCGCCCGGCCCTCGTTTTCGACGCCCTCGTCGATGCCTCCAGCCTCAAACCCGATCTCGTGCGCGGTCTCGATATTCTGATCGTGCGCGAATTGACGGGCGGCGTCTATTTCGGCGAGCCGCGCGGCATCGAAACCCTCGCCAATGGCGAGCGGCGCGGGATCAATACCCAAGTCTATACGAGTTCCGAGATTCGCCGCGTCGCCGCCATCGCCTTCGATCTCGCGCGCAAGCGCGGCGGCAAGGTCTGCTCGGTCGAAAAGGCGAATGTCATGGAAAGCGGCCTGCTCTGGCGCGAGGAAGTGACGGCGCTCCACGCCGCTTCCTATCCCGACATCCAGCTTTCGCATATGTATGCCGATAATTGCGCCATGCAATTGGTGCGCCAGCCCAAGCAATTCGACGTCATCGTCACCGACAATCTCTTCGGCGATCTGCTGTCCGATTGCGCGGCGATGCTGACGGGATCGCTCGGCATGTTGCCCTCGGCCTCTTTGGGGGCGCCCGATGCCAAGGGCCGGCGCAAGGCGCTTTACGAACCCGTCCACGGTTCGGCGCCCGATATCGCGGGCCAGGACAAGGCCAATCCGCTGGCGACCCTGCTCTCGCTCGCCATGATGTTCCGCTATTCCTTCGATCTCGGCGCCGAGGCCGATCTCATCGAACATGCCGCCGCCAATGTCGTCGCTAGGGGCTATCGCACCGGCGATATCATGGCGCCGGGCGCGACCCTGATCGGCACCACGCGCATGGGCGAGGAAGTGCTGAAGGAATTGGATCGCCTCGCGGCCTGATGCCGCAGCCCTTGATCGCCGCCGCTTTTGACCCAGATCAAGGGATGGATGGCCAAAGCCGCGCTAGGATCGGGAGATCGAAAAGCGCCATCGCTTCGGCGCCGATTCCGTCGGCAGGGGATAAGGAGATCGCCATGACCTATCGCCATATTCTGGTTCCGCTTTTCGGCTATGACGGCGATCGCGTCTCGCTCGATGCCGCGCTTAGCTTAGCTCGACAGAGCCATGGCCATATCGCCGCTTTGCATGTCGAGACCGATCCCCTGGAACAAACGCCGCTGATGATCGATGTCGGCGTCGCCATCACCGAATTGGTCGAGGCGGCGACCAAACATGCCGAACGGCGCGCGCGCCATGCCGCGGAAACCTTCGCGCGCTGGCAGAAGGAAAGCGGAATCCCCATCGACGACAACCCGCGCCTCCATGCCGAGACCAGCACCGCCTTCCGCAGTATCAAGGGCAATGAGGAAGATATCCTCGCCCATCACGGCCGACTGACCGATATCGTGGTGATGGCGAGGCCCCGCCGCGATCAGGCCGTCGATCTCGTCGCCATGCGGGTCGAGGATGTGCTTTTCGGCGCCGGCCGTCCGGTGCTGCTCATTCCCGGCGGCGCCGATGCCGCCTTGCTCCAGCGCGCGCTCGCCGGCCCCGCCTTGATCGCCTGGAACGGCTCGATCGAAGCGACGCGCGCGGTCGCGGCGGCGATCGATCTCGTCCGGCCGATGAAGCTCGTGCGCGTGCTTTCCATCGCCGAGGGGCGCGGTCATGACCGCAAGGCCGCCGAACTCGTCCATTATCTCGGCTGGCACGGCATTGCCGCGACCATCGCCGAAACGCCGGCCGAAGGCGGGACCGAGCAGCGCATCCTCACGGCCGCGAAGGCGGCAAACGCGGGGCTTATCGTGCTCGGCGCCTATAGCCACGGCCGGCTGCGGCAATTGATGCTGGGCGGGGTTACCAGCCATATGCTGGACGAATGCGATCTTCCGATCCTGATGGCGCATTGAGGTTGGCGATGACCCGTTTGCGCCATATCCGCCTGGAACTCGCTCGCATGCCGGGCAAGCCCGAAGGGTCCGCCCGCTGCGGTTACGAATTCCATGCGCCCTTGACGGCGGACGGCCATCTCGATGCCGAGGCTTTCGCCGCCCATCGCAGCCAATGCGTCGTTCACCGCTTCTGGGAAGGCGAAAAGGCCGAGACCGGCCATCTGCTCCATCTCGGGCGCGATCGCTGGGTCTTTTCCTATGGGCCGGGGACGGATGATGACGAGCCCGCCTTCAAATTCGACCGCCATCGCTTCCTCGCCGGGGAATATGTCTCGATCACCGAACATGATGGCGTGACCCGGCCCTTCCGCATCGTCTGGGTGAAATAGCCTATCGACAGCCGGCGCCGCTGCCCTTATAAAGGCGGCGAAGGCAGAACGCGCGGAAGGCGGATATCCCATGGGAATCGCATCGGCCAAGACGACGAAGACGGGAACCAAGACCGGCGGGTGAACCGCGGCCTCGGCAATTCTGTCCTGCCCGAACCGAGGTCGCATCCCAGGATGCGGCCTTTTCTTTTGGCGTTAGAGAGGGAGAAGAAAATGTCCTATCGCGTGGCGGTCGTCGGCGGCACTGGCAATGTCGGGCGGGAAATGCTGACGACGCTGGCCGAGCGCAAATTCCCGGTTCGGGATGTGGTGCCGCTCGCCTCCGAACGGTCGCAAGGCATGGAAGTCTCCTTCGGCGAAGACGATATCCTGAAGGTTCAACGCCTCGATACGTTCGATTTCTCCGGGATCGATATCGTTCTCTCCTCGCCGGGCGCCAAGGTCTCGGCGGTCTTCAGCCCGAAGGCGGCGGCGGCGGGTGCCGTCGTCATCGATAATACCAGCCATTTCCGCATGGATCCCGACGTGCCGCTGGTCGTGCCCGAGGTCAACCCCGAAGCCATCGCCGGCTATACCCGCAAGGGCATCATCGCCAATCCCAATTGCTCGACCATCCAAATGGTGGTCGCGCTGAAACCGCTGCATGACGCGGCCGGGATCGAGCGCGTCGTCGTCGCCACCTATCAATCGGTCTCGGGCGCCGGCAAGGACGCGATGGACGAGCTTTTCTCGCAGACCCGCGCCATCTATATGAACGCCGCGCCGGAGCGTAAGAAATTCACCAAGCAGATCGCCTTCAACGTCATCCCCCATATCGACGTCTTCCTGGAAGGCGGCGCTACCAAGGAAGAATGGAAGATGGCGGTCGAGACCAAGAAGATTCTCGATCCCCGCATCAAGGTTCAGGCGACTTGCGTGCGCGTACCCGTCTTCATCGGCCATGCCGAGGCGGTCAATGTCGAATTCCAGCGCCCGCTTTCCGCCGATGAGGCCAGGCAATTGCTGCGCCGCGCGCCGGGGATTGGCGTCGTCGATCATCGCGCTGATGAAGGCTACGTGACGCCGCTCGAAGCCGCCGGCGAGGACAAGGTCTATGTCTCGCGCCTGCGCGACGATCCGACCGTCGAGAACGGCCTTTCGCTCTGGGTGGTCGCCGACAATCTGCGCAAGGGTGC
>CAYQAG010000018.1:0-9681 GCA_964415425.1 uncultured Rhodospirillaceae bacterium
TTGGCACCTCGATGTCGGCTCATCACATCCTGGGGCTGGAGCAGGTCCCAAGGGTATGGCTGTTCGCCATTTAAAGTGGTACGTGAGCTGGGTTCAGAACGTCGTGAGACAGTTCGGTCCCTATCTGCCGTGGGTGAAGGAGACTTGCGAGGATCTGTCCCTAGTACGAGAGGACCGGGATGGACGCACCTCTGGTGTATCGGTTGTCGCGCCAGCGGCAACGCCGAGTAGCTATGTGCGGACGGGATAACCGCTGAAAGCATCTAAGCGGGAAACCCACCTCAAAACCAGGTCTCCCTGAAGAGCCGTGATAGACCATCACGTCGATAGGCCGGATGTGAAAGCGCCGTAAGGCGTTGAGCTAACCGGTCCTAATCGCTCGTTCGGCTTGATCCAACGGCCTCGGCACATTCAGCACTTCAGTCTTGGCAATCGCTTGCGCGCTTATCCTGATCGATAGCTTCATCCGTTCTGCGATGACCTGGTGGTCATGGCGAGGGGCCAACACCCGATCCCATCCCGAACTCGGCCGTGAAAACCCTCAGCGCCCATGGTACTTCGTCTTAAGACGCGGGAGAGTAGGTCGCCGCCAGGTCTTCGGAGAACGGATTTCAGAGGGCAGATGACAGAGGTCAGATTTCAGATGTCGGATATCAGAAGACAGAAGTCAGATATCTGAAATCAGTAAGCGCGCCTCGTTCCGTTAGGGTCGGCGAAGGCCGGCCATCCGGCACTCCTTCCCGTCATGGCACGCGAAGGCGTGCCATCCATGAGTTTCTTAATCCTTTCTATCACGCGCATCCGAACGACATGTCGAGCCGATACTCCCGACCGATTCCGATCGCTTCTGCCGCCTAACGCGGGGTGGAGCAGCCCGGTAGCTCGTCAGGCTCATAACCTGAAGGTCATAGGTTCAAATCCTATCCCCGCAACCAAATTAACGCCGCCGTGGTCCCAAAACCCGGCGGCGTTTTCGATTCTGAATCCACGAGGCGGGGCATAATTTTTGCGATTGATTATTTGATATAAGTGTCAAAACCGTGCTAGAACTCTACCAAGTTTATCAGCAAAATTGTACGTAGCCAGTCTATGCCTGATTCTAACGATTATATTCAGCGAAAGCTAACCGACCTTATGCAGGACGCTTTCCGTTGCATAGGAGAAGCCATAAGCCAGGAAGAAAGCAAATTGTCTCGTGCTGGTCGCTTAGCAAGCGGGCAGCGGAGGATAGCAGTTGGGCAAATCCTAGAAAGAGGCTTTCGAGAACATCTACAACATATGACCCGATTCGTAATAGATGTGAAGAAAAATTCACAGCCAGATATTAAGGAAATGGTATTAGAGACTGCTTGTGTGCTTGGTAGTAAACTTCTCGAGCAGTGGAAATTTTCTTTATATGAAAATCCAGCCTTTAGTCTTAATCTCAAAGCCAAAGATCAGTTGGATGAAGGCCTTTCTAGACTTAAGTCAAAGCTTAATGAAATATCTCAACTAAATGTTGAGGATATGCAGAATGGAATTATAGGATACACCCGGCATGAATCAGTAAGAGATAAAGAATTATCTAATATAATTGTCGTTGATTCTCCCGGCGCAATGGTACAACAAGGGCGGGATAATCTGCAAAAAATCAATTTATCATGGGACGCCGAATCTCTTGCTTCTGTTCTAAATGAGGTTAAGCAGTTTCTTGAAAATGCTTCTTTAAGCCAAGAAGATCTAGGTGATTTAAAGGCGCAAATTGCTTCTATGCAAGCACAGCTTGGCGCTAGAAATAAGGATATGCCTTTTTTACAAAAAACAGGCGTTTTTATCGCTGATTTCCTGAAGAAAATTGGAAGCTCTGGAGCAGTCGAGCTTGGGAAACGCTTAATTGATTGCCTACCGCTAGTTCTTTGATTTTGCTTGGCGCCGCTACATCCCCCATAGCTCGCAGCATTGACGCGCGATCATAACCTGCCGTCTTTTACCTCAAGCCGTGCGCGCGTTTCGGCGTAGCGGATTTCCGGAAAACCCCGTAAGCCTTTCGAACCAATCCATGAGTCTCTCCGGGCCTTGCCGGAAGCCGACAATATGTCAATCCGGCAGCGCCGAAAATCACCAATACATTATCGATATCTTCAAACGAGAATCAACTTCCCGGCGGAATCCTTCGGCGATTTTGTCCAATTCGGAATTGACTATAGCTTCATCCGAGCCCACTGCGGATTTCAGAAGATCGCTTCGTGCAATGAAATTCTCTAAGCGCAGAATCCGCCATGTCAAATTGCAAGACAAGCCGGCGAATCCTGCGGAGAGGGCACCGCCATCCGCGCTCCAAAGGACAGCTTCGCTGATACTTGCGTCGAGGACAATTCCATCGGTCCTTATCCAATCTCGATCTTCTTGGCATTGCCGATCGTAATCAAGCAGCGCTTTTTGAGCATTGGCGACAAGCAAGGCGATTGAGGTTGCCTCGGTTTCGGGAAGGCCGAAACGATCTATGCAAGCGACTGAGATGCCGTGACGTGCGGCAATCGAAGCTGTCATGCCACAAGCAAAACCGCCGGTACCCGGCTGCGGAAACGCACCGGCATGATCTTGGATCCAGTAAATACGACCAACGGACGCCCAAATGGCGTCTTCGACGGATAGGGCATTCCATACTGTACGCGCAGCGCGCGTTGCTCTTGGAGAATAAGGCATAACGTTAAAGAGCGGTTCTGGGATTGGGCGACGGCGAGGTGAAAGCCCGGTATCGTCTTGGGGCAAGCAGAGTGCGACGCTGCCAGCTTCGAACGTGTCGAGCACATCAAGAATCACGTCCGGGTCTATATCCCCAGAAACCATGACGGCGCTCATGGCGTCGCGCTCTTGATCCAAGTAATGCAAGGGATTGAAGCCAGTAAACATGACTGCCATTCGGTGCTTTATCTTAGGGACTTCCCTTGAAGCATTAGCCTTACTCATCCATGGGGCAGATTATGTCAATCCTCCGTTCCCATTGGCAGGCGCTTCTTGAGAGCGGCGGGAGTTAGAATCGGCACGGGGAAGGATTTCGCCAAAGCCAGCAAATCCTTATCGCCGGTCACCAAAGCATCGGCTTTGGCGGCGAGCGCTAATTCCAGAAACGGGCGGTCGAAAGGATCGCGACCGGCCGGCACGTTGACCCGCCGCGACCATGTCACGGTTTCACACCAAGGTAGGTAATCGCCGAGTAAATCCTCACTCTCGCCCTTCGTCAATTTGAACTTGGGGTAAGTTAGCACCCGGATCAATTCCGCCACGGTATCGCGACTGGCGAGCGGGCGAATCGCTGCCGATTGCCAAGCCTGGCGCAGCCATGCCAGCGACCCCTGACGGAATAGCAGAGCGGAAATCAAGACATTGGTGTCGAGAACGAGACGCGGCAGTTTCATCCGGCCTTGCGCGCTTTCTTGCGCGCCCAAGTCACGGCCTCGGCCACGTCGCTTTCGCCGATACCGAGATCGGCCAGTTTGGAGCGCACGGCATCGGCGCGATTGAGGCGGATAGGGGTCAGCACGATGCGGCCGTTATCCTCGGTCACATCGAAGTATTCCGTCCCTCGACAAGCCGTCAGCACCGCCTTGGGTAGGGTCAGCTGATTTTTGGTCGTCAATTTGGCAAGCATGGCATCCTCGCGGGGCGGCAGTTAAAGTAAGGAAGTAAGGATAAGTTATATTCGTCCAGCCGCAATTTCAAGGATTTCACGAAGGTTGCGATACGGTTTTGTAAGTCATTTGCTCTATTTTCATCTCCCCCGCGGCAAAACGGCGCGGCTTTCGCGAATCGCCGGAATCCTGCAAACTCGCCGCAATTTCGCCATGACCGGCGGGCGTTTTAGGGGCGGGCGCAACGAGGTCGGGCGCCGGCCAAGCGCGCCCATCGATCTTGGGTGACGCGCGGCGAGGGCCGAGAGGAAGAGGGGCGGGGAGCAGGATCATGGGCATTAAACGCAAAGCCGCCATCATTCTTGCCGCCGGCCAGGGCACGCGGATGAAATCGGCGAAGCCCAAGGTCCTCCATCCCATCGCCGGGCGGCCGATGATCGGCCATGTCCTGGCGGCCTTGGCCCCCATCGGCTGCGATCCCGTCATCATCGTGACCGCGCCCGGCATGGAGGCGGTCGAGCGTTACGTTGCCCCGCATCCGACCGCGATCCAGGCAACGCCATTGGGCACCGGCCATGCCGTCGCCGCCGCGAGGAGCGCGCTCGGCGAAATCGACGGCCTCGTCTTGGTGCTGTTCGGCGATACGCCCTTCGTCTCGCCGGCGACGCTGGCGCGTATGATCGCGCGCGCCGACGAAGGCGACCGTCCGAGCCTCGTCATCCTCGGCTTCCGCCCGGCCGATCCCACGGGTTATGGCCGCCTCGTCCTCGATGGCGCGGGGCGTCTCGCGCGCATCGTCGAGCATAAGGATGCGAGTGCCGCCGAACGCGCGATCGGTCTCTGCAATTCGGGCGTCATGGCGATCGCGGGGGATAAGCTCTGGCCCTGGATCGCGCGCATCGGCAACGCGAATGCCAAAAGCGAGTATTACCTGACCGATATCGTCGGCCTCGCGAGCGCGAGCGGCGAAACCCTCGCCATCGTCGAAGCCCCGGAAGAGGAATTGCTCGGCATCAATAGCCGCGCCGAACTCGCCGCCGCCGAGGCCATCTTTCAGAATCGCCGCCGCGCCCAGGCTTTGGCCGAGGGGGCGAGCCTCGTCGATCCCGGCAGCGTCTTCTTCGCCGCCGATACGATCCTCGGCCGCGATGTCACGATCGGCCCCCATGTCGTCTTCGGCCCCGGCGTCGTCATCGCCGACCATGTCGAAATCCGCGCCTTCTCGCATATCGAGGGGGCGAAGATCGGCGCGAACGCCATCATCGGCCCCTTCGCGCGGCTGCGCCCGGGCGCTGAGATCGGCGCCGGCGCCCATATCGGCAATTTCGTCGAGGCGAAGAATGCGCGGATCGGCCCCGGCGCCAAGGCCAATCATTTGAGCTATCTCGGCGATGCCGAAATCGGCGCGGGCGCCAATATCGGCGCCGGCACCATCACCTGCAATTACGACGGCATTCTGAAGGCGACGACGCGGATCGGCGCCGGGGCCTTCATCGGCTCCAATAGCGCCCTTGTGGCACCCGTCGCAATCGGCGAAGGAGCGATCATCGGCGCGGGCTCGGTCATCACCCGCGATGTCGCCGCCGATGCCATCGCCGTCGCGCGCGCGGCCCAAGTCGAAAGGCCGGAAAGCGCCGGCAAATTCCGCGCAGCCCGGGCCGAGCGCAAGCGCCGGGCGGAAGCGAAGGAAAAAGGGAAAGGATAAGCGGCATGTGCGGCATCATCGGCATAATCGGCGAGAAAGAAGTCGCCGGATTGCTGCTCGACGGGCTGAAAAGGCTCGAATATCGCGGCTACGATTCGGCCGGGATCGCAACCCTCGTTGGGGGCCGCATCGAACGCCGCCGCGCCGAGGGCAAGATCGGCAATCTCGAAGCGCGCCTTAACGCCGCGCCGCTCGTCGGCACGACCGGGATCGGCCATACGCGCTGGGCGACCCATGGCCGGCCCAGCGAACGGAACGCGCATCCCCATGCGACCCACCGCGTCGCCGTCGTCCATAACGGCATCATCGAGAATTTTCAGGAATTGCGCGAGGAATTGCTGGCCAAGGGCTGCGCTTTCGCCAGCGAAACCGATACCGAAACCGTCGCCCATCTTTTGACCGTCGATCTCGATTCCGGCCATAGCGTCGAAGACGCGATGACGCGGGCGATGGCGCGGTTGAAGGGCGCCTTCTCGCTCGCCATCCTCGTCGCCGACCGGCCAGATCTCGTGATCGGCGCGCGGCGCGGCTCGCCGCTCGCCATCGGCTATGGCGAGGGGGAAATGTATTTGGGATCGGACGCCATGGCGCTTGCCCCCTTCACTTCGCGCATCTGCTATCTGGAGGAGGAGGATTGGGCGATCCTCTCGCGCTCGGGCGCCGTCATCTACAATCAAGGTCGGCGCGTCAATCGCGAGGTGAAGCAGGTGGCGCTGTCGGGCGCCCTCGTCGGCAAGGGCAATCATCGGCATTTCATGGCGAAGGAAATCGCCGAACAGCCGAGCGTCATCGGCGATACGCTGCAATCCTATATCGATCCCCTGCATCGGCGCGTCGAATTGCCGAATCTGCCGATCGATCTCGCGCGGATTTCGCGCCTCACCATAATCGCTTGCGGCACGGCCTATCTCGCCGGTTTCGTCGCCAAATACTGGCTGGAGCAGATCGCGCGGCTGCCCGTCGATCTCGATGTCGCGTCCGAATTTCGCTATCGTCAGCCGCCGATGGATAAGGCCGGCGCCACCATCGTCATTTCGCAATCGGGCGAGACGGCCGATACCTTGGCCGCCTTGCGCTATGCGAAGGCCCAGGGTCAGAAAATCCTCGCCATCCTCAATGTCCCGGAAAGCACGATCGGGCGCGAGAGCGATATCGTTTTGCCGACGCTCGCGGGGCCGGAAATCTGCGTCGCCTCGACTAAGGCCTTCACCACGCAATTGATCGTCCTCGCCGTTTTCGCCATCGCGGCGGCGCGCGCGCGGGGCGCGATCTCGGCCGAGCGCGAAAAGGAACTCTCCGCCGCCTTGATCGAAGTGCCGGCGCGGGCCGCCGAAATCCTGGCGCAAGAAGCGAAGCTCCGGCACCTCGCCGAATCGGTCGCCGAAGCGCGCGATGTCCTTTTCCTTGGGCGCGGGACGGCCTATCCGATCGCGCTCGAAGGCGCCCTCAAGCTGAAGGAGCTTTCCTATATTCATGCCGAGGGCTATGCGGCGGGCGAGATGAAGCACGGCCCCATCGCCTTGATCGACGAGAACGTGCCGGTGATCGTGGTGGCGCCGGGCGACGATCTCTTCGACAAGACCTTTTCCAATCTTCAGGAAGCGCTGGCGCGCGGCGGGCGCGTTATTCTGTTTTCCGATGCGCGGGGCCTCGAACGGCTGGGCGCGAAGGCGAGCGGCTTCGCCTTGCCGGCGATCGATGCCTTCGTCGCGCCGATCCTTTATGCCCTGCCGGTGCAGCTGCTCGCCTATCACGCGGCGCTCGCCAAGGGCACGGATATCGACCAGCCGCGCAATCTCGCGAAAAGCGTCACGGTGGAGTGAGAAGATGCGCGGCTTTTTCCTCGGCCTCCTCGCGCTGTTGGCGGGTCCGGCGCTGGCCGATTCGCCCCTGCAAGCGAAGATCGCGGCCCTTGGCGGTCATCCCTGCGCGGAAGGCGGGCAGACCTGTTTCAGCCTCGATGTGCCGCTCGATTTCGCGCAAGCCGAAGGCCGTAGAATCGCCATCGATTTCGCCATCGATTTCGCCGATGACGAGAGCAAGGGCGTTTTCGTCATCGTTGTCGGCGGGCCGGGCGGCAGCGGGCTGCAATCGATCGCCTCCTATGTCGAGGATTTCGGCGATCGGCTGGATCGGAATTTCGACGTGGTCTTCTTCGATCAACGTGGGGTAGGCCCCGATCACGGCATCGAATGCCCGAAGGCGCAGGGCGTTCTCGGCCTGGCGCCGGGCCAGCACGTCGCGGAGATGCTGCCGGAGATTCGGAAATTCGTCGGCGATTGCGTGACGGAAAGCGGCAAGGCCGATCTTTTGCCCTATCTTGCGACCGATCGGGCGATCCGCGATCTCGAAGCCTTCCGCCAGGCGATCGGCGCGCCGAAAATCTGGCTCTATGGCGAAAGCTACGGCACGCAATTCGCTCAGGAATACGCTACCGCCTATCCCGATGCCTTGAAGGGTTTGATCTTGGACGGCGTCGTCGATCTCGCGCGCGATGCCAAGGGCTATTACGACGACGATGCCAGCACTGCCGAGGCGATTCTCGATCGAGTTTTCGCCGCCTGCGATAGCGATTCCGCTTGCCATGCCGATATGGGCGGGCAACCGGCCGCCGTGCGCTATGACGAATTGGCGGCGAAGGCCGCTTCGGGCGCGTTTCTGGTCGATTATCCGCTGGCGGACGGAACGACGACGCAACGCCCGTTGACGCCCGGCCTGCTGCAAGCCGCCGCCTTTTACGGGCTTTATAGTCCGGGGGCGCGCAGCGAATTCTTGCGCGTTCTCGCGGCCGCTGCGCGCGGCAATCTCGTGCCGCTGCTACGCCTCGGTTATCTCGACCTCGGAATCGACGGCGAGACTTTGGTCGGATTCGCCGACGAAAGTTTTTACGGCGCCGCTTATTACGCGATCACCTGCCCCGATTACGACGATGCCGGCGCGGCCGATGTCGAATCGCGCGTGACCGATATTCTCGCCGATCTCGAATCGGTTCGCGCGGCGGCGCCGCGTCTCGGCGAATTTCTTTATGCCGAGCGTCTGACTTGCGCCTATTGGCCGGTTGCGGGGCGAAAGTCGCGGCCGCAAATCGCCGGCGCCTTGCCATTCCCCGTTCTGCTCTTCAATACCGATACCGATCCCGCGACGCCGCTCGGGAACGGTTACGATCTCTTCGCGAGGCTGGAGGGCGATGCCTATATGGTGACGCTGCAAAACGGCCCGCATGTGATCGCCGGGCGCGGCCGCGAATGCCCGGATGCGCTGCTTTTCGATCTTTTGCTTTACGATCAAAGACCGGCGATCCGCGATCAATTCTGCCTCGGCGATTTGCTCGACGGCTATCAGGCGCTGACCCTGACTAGCAAGGATGCGGCGGAAAATCCCTTGGCCCTGGCGATTGCGATTTACGACGAATATCAAATCCTCCTCGATTATGCCGGAGAGACGGGGATCGGTTGCGATTTCGGCGGCGCCATTTTTTTCGGCGAAGAAACGACCGAGTTCAAATCGTGCCGCCTTTGGCCCGATATCGCGATCGACGGCACGGTCGAAAGCGTCGATACCGATGAGTTTTCGCTAACGATCGCCGGCGCGCATCAGGGCGAAATCGATTTCAGCTTTGCCGAAGCCAGCGAAACCTGGTCGATCTCCGGCCGCTATGACGGAAAACCGATTCCTGCGCCCTTCCTGCCGCCGCCTTGATCGCTATTCGCCTGCCGGGCGCACGCGATAGCGAAGCTGGAATCGCTGTCCGATATCGGGATTGCCGGCGGAGGGTTTTTCCCAGGGCGACCAATCGAGGTAATGAAGACCGGGATCGGCCGGGATCGGCAGATCGAATTCCGCGTTATAATCATCGCCGCGCAAGGGATAGATCACGCGATTGGCATAGCTATTGGTCAGGGGGATTGCGCCGGGAATGACGATAAAATCGCCCTCGCGGCGCGATTTGTCGAAATGCAGCGGGATCGGTTCGCGCAACTCCCAGGTCGAAGCGAGTTCCAGACGAAGATCGAGCGCGCGGATATCCGCCGGCAAGGTGTCCGGCGCTTCCGCCATCAATTCGACTTCGAGGACAAGCGCCTTGCCCTCGGCGGCGGGGGCCGCGCGACCCGGCGAGAAATACCAAAGCCCAAGGCTGGGAAGGCCGATAACGAAAGCGAGGATGAGCGCGGCCAGCCCGCCTTGGCGCAAGATTTCGGCAGGACCCTCGGCATGGCGCAGCAGCCAGAAGGCAAGGCCCGCGCCGATGGCGGCGCCCAAAGGCATGATCAGGAAAAAGACCATGGCTCCGCGCCCGCCTTCCATGTCCGAGACCTGATAAAGGCTGGTGAGATAGGACCCGGCGAGAAGGGCGAGGAACCCGCC
>CAYQAG010000018.1:9781-15514 GCA_964415425.1 uncultured Rhodospirillaceae bacterium
GGATCGCGGCCAAGGCGCTGGCACAATTCGACGAAGGCTTCGCGGCGCCGTTTCTTATCGGTTTCGCCGAAGCGCAGGAAGAAGGGGCGATGCTGCCAATCGAATTCCTCTTTTGCGAGGCCGTGTAGATAAAAAAGCAATCCGGCGAAACGAATTCCGCGATCGTCCTTTGCCTTGAGCGCCCCCTTGAGGAGGGCCTCGGTCACGGCGGGGCCGGGATAGCGGGCGGCGAGGTCCTCGGCCTCCGAGAGGCCATCGCCGAGATCGCCCTTGATCAAAATCTCGGCGATGAAGGGGCCGATATCGGCGATCTCGCCCATATTCAGCAGAGCTTCGGCGGCTTCCAGCCTCGCCGCCTTGTCGCGCCCTTTAAGCGCGCGGCGGAGGTCTTCGCGGTCGCTTCCGTCTCCCGAAAGCCGGGCGATTTCGGCGAGCGCTTCGACATCGCGCCGGTCGGGCGATTGGCGCGCGGCCAGCAAGGCGCGGATTTCCTCGCGCTCCGAAGCCGGCATTTCGCCGAGCGCCGCGAGATCGTAAGGCGTGCCGTCATGCCATTCCGCGAAACCGATTTCGAGACTCTTCAGGAATCGATCATAGGCGGGGGAGCGTTCCGGCGTGGGTTGGTGGCGTTTTCGACTTTCTTTTTTCATGACGCGATGCCCAGATCGCGCAACTCCGAATCGCGGGTCGGGCGATCCTCGGCGAGGAAAAATTCGTCCAATTGCGGCGGCGCGATCTTCGTTCCGGCCAGCATGGCATGGGCCTGGCCGCGATGATGAATTTGATGAACGAAAAGATGCGGGAGAACGTTGCCGATTTTATCGACAAGCCGGCCGCGTCGACCGCGATCCAAGGCAAGATCGCGACCGATATCCGCCGCCTCTAGGCGATCGCAATAGGCGATAAGGCGCCGATCGGCGGCGTCTTGCGCCCGCGCGAGATCGTCGATGAGCGGATAAGGCTCTTCCTCGGCGAATAAGGCGATCCCGCGACCGCCGCCTTCGAGCGCATCCAGGTAATACCAATCGACGATCAGGATATGATTGAGGGTCAGGCTGAGGCTGGGGAAGAAACTCGTCCGCTGCGCAACGAATTCCGCCGGACTCAATTGTCGGCAGGCGGCCATAAGGCGCGCATTCGACCAAGCGTTGTTACGAGCCATGGCGCGATAATGTTCGATGAGGGGCATGGCGCGCCGCTCTCAAACCCCGACGCAGGCGGAAAGCTGGCCGACGGGGAGATGCGCGGCATTGCCGGGCGCGATCTTGAGGCTTTGCGAAGAAAGGAAAAGCGCGCCGCCATCGCTCTGGTAAAAGCCGAGACTGCCATCCGCCATGCGGAAGAGCAGGAAACAATTGGGCGCGTTATCGCGGTAATTGGGATAGGCGTAGCAGACGAATCCCTTTTCCATCCACCAGCGGCCGGGATAAGTGCAGCCCTTTTCCCAATAGGCCGTGCGGCCGTCGCGCAAATGATATTCGATCCAATCTTCCGCGTCATTCGTATAGCGGCCGTAGATCGTCATTTCGCGCAAGGCCGCTTCAATATCGGCGGGATCGGTCAAGAGATGCGCGCCCGGCGGAAAGAGCGAAGGATCGGGGGGCGCCGCTTCCTGCGCCAAAGCGGGCGCGATGAAACCCCAACCCAGAATCGCAAGCAGGATGGCGAGCCGGCGCCAGGAAAACCGCCCGACTGGAAACGCGGCGCCTTGACCGCGATGCGATGAGCCGGGCATGGTGCAATGGATCTCGCGCATTCCTTTTCCTATTCGCTTCGGAACGATCGATCTTATGCCGATTTTTTATCTCTTCCTCAAGGGTATCGGCATCGGCTTCGCCGTGGCGGCGCCAGTCGGCCCGATCGGCCTGCTCTGCATTCGTTTCACGCTGGAAAAGGGGCGCTTGGCCGGATTCTGCGCCGGCCTCGGCGCCGCAATCGCCGATACGATTTTCGCCGCCATCGGCATTTTCGGCGTGACGGCCGTTAAGACGCTGATCGAATCGGAACGATTCTGGCTGGAACTCGGCGGCGGGATTTTCCTCGTCCTTTTCGGCCTCAATCTCATGCGCAAGAAACCGGTCATGAAGGATCCCGGCGGTGCCGTGCCGCAGACATTATTCGCCGATTTCCTAAAGACCCTGATCCTGACGCTCGCCAATCCCTCGACCATTCTTTCCTTCATGGCGATTTTTCTCGCCATGCCGGGTCTCGGCGATCTGGAATTCTCCGCCACCTTTTGGCCGATTCTCGGCGTCTTCATCGGCTCGGCCGGCTGGTGGCTGACCTTGGCCGGCGGCATCGGGATGATCCGCCATGCGATTTCCGAAGCCGGATTGATCCGGCTCAACCTCGCGGCCGGGGGATTCTTGACGATTTTCGGCCTCTATACGCTCTGGCGGCTCCTCGCGGCTTGAAGGGGCTCGGCTCTGTTGCGACCGGGGGCGGCGAGTGCTAGTTTCCGCGCCGATTCCAACGAGGATCCAACATGGCCATCGACACGAAAACCGTGCGGCATATCGCGAATCTGGCGCGGATCCGCGTCAGCGAGGAGGAACTTGCCGGTTTTGCCCAGGAATTGACGGGGATTCTTGCCTGGATCGAACAATTGAACGCGGTCGATACGGCCGGGATCGAACCCATGTCCGGCGTATTGGCGCGCGACCTGCCGCAGCGTGCCGATAGCGTGACCGATGGCGGCGATCCCGACGCCATTCTCGCCAATGCGCCGGAAGCGGCGCAGGGTTTTTTCGTCGTGCCCAAGGTCGTGGAATGACGCCATGACCGGGGAATTGACGAATCTGACCATCGCCGCCGCCGCCGCGGGCCTCGCCGCCGGGAAATTCTCGGCTCGCGAATTAACGCAAGCGCATATCGATCGCGTGGCGGCCAAGCGCGATCTCAATGCCTTCGTCACCGAAACGCCGGAGATCGCCCTTGCCGGCGCCGAGGCCAGCGATAAGCGCCGTCGCACAGGGTCGGCACTGGGTCCGCTCGACGGCATTCCGCTCGCGATCAAGGATCTTTTCTGCACCGAAGGCGTCTTGACGACGGCGGGGTCGCATATTCTCGACGGCTTCAAGCCGACTTACGAATCGACGGTGACGGCCAATCTCAAACGCGCCGGCGCCTCCATGCTGGGCAAGCTCAACATGGACGAATTCGCCATGGGCTCCAGCAATCTCACCTCCTATTACGGGCCGGTGAAGAATCCCTGGAAACGCCAAGGCGATCCGACCGATCTGGTGCCGGGCGGCTCTTCCGGCGGCTCGGCGGCGGCGGTCGCGGGGCGTCTCGCCATGGGCGCGACCGGCACCGATACCGGGGGGTCGATCCGCCAGCCGGCCGCCTTCGCCGGGATCGTCGGGTTGAAGCCGACTTACGGCCGCTGCTCGCGCTGGGGCATCGTCGCCTTCGCCTCCTCGCTCGACCAAGCGGGGCCGATGGCGCGCTCGGTCGAGGATTGCGCGCTGATGCTGCAGGCGATGGCCGGGCATGATCCTAAGGATTCGACCTCGGTCGATTTGCCCGTTCCCGATTATCGCGCCGCGCTGGGCCAAGGCGATCTCAAGGGCTTGCGGATCGGCATCCCGCGCGAATATCGCATGGACGGCATGGCGCCGGAGATCGAAAAGCTCTGGGCGCAGGGCGCCGATTGGCTGAAACGCGCCGGGGCGGAGATCAAGGAAATTTCCCTACCGCATACGAAATACGCGCTTCCGACCTATTACATCATCGCGCCGGCGGAAGCCTCGTCCAACCTCGCGCGCTATGACGGATTGCGCTTCGGCTTGCGCGTTCCGGGGCGCACGCTCGACGAAATGTACGAATTGACGCGCGCCGCCGGCTTCGGCCGCGAGGTGAAGCGCCGCATCCTGATCGGCACCTATGTGCTTTCCGCCGGCTATTACGACGCTTATTACCTGAAGGCGCAGAAATTGCGGGCGCTCATCCGGCGCGATTTCGAGGAGGCCTTCCGCGATATCGATGCCGTTCTCACGCCCTCGACGCCGAGCGCCGCTTTCGGCATCGACGAGAAGAGCGACGACCCCGTCGCCATGTATTTGAACGACGTCTTCACGGTCACGGTCAATCTCGCCGGCTTGCCGGGAATATCGGTGCCGGCGGGGCTGGATAAACGCGGTCTTCCTCTCGGCCTGCAAATTGTCGGCCGTGCCTTCGACGAAAGCGCGCTTTTTAGAATCGGCCGCGCCATCGAAATCGCGGCCGATTTCTCGGCCCGCCCCAGCGGAATATAGGTTCGCCCATGTCGTCCCATCCCGCTTCCGCCGCCCTGGCCGCGCCCTTGATCGAAGGGCGCAGCGGCCCCTGGGAAATCGTGCTCGGCCTCGAAGTCCATGCGCAGGTCATCTCCGCCGCGAAGCTTTTCTCGGGCGCCGCCACGGCTTTCGGCGCCGCGCCCAATAGCCAGGTCAGCCTGGTCGATGCCGCCTTTCCCGGCATGTTGCCGGTCATCAATCGCCATTGCGTCGAACAGGCCGTCAAAACCGGGCTCGGCCTCGAAGCGGAGGTCAATCTGATTTCCGTTTTCGACCGCAAGAATTATTTTTATGCCGATCTCCCCGCCGGCTATCAGATCAGCCAATATCAACGCCCGATCGTCGGCAAGGGGTCGATCATGCTCGATCTGCCCGAGGGGCGGCATCGCAAAGTCGGCATCACGCGGCTGCATCTCGAACAGGATGCGGGGAAGAGCCTGCACGATCAGCATCCGACGAAGACCTATGTCGATCTCAACCGCGCCGGCATCGCGCTGATGGAAATCGTCTCCGAACCCGATCTGCGCTCGGCCGAGGAAGCGGCGGCCTATCTTAAAAAGCTGCGCTCGATCCTGCGTTATCTCGGCACTTGCGACGGCAATATGGAGGAAGGCTCGCTGCGCTGCGACGTCAACGTTTCGGTGCGCCGACCGGGTGGGGAATTGGGCACGCGCTGCGAGATCAAGAACGTGAATTCGATCCGCTATGTCGCCCAGGCCATCGAATACGAAGCGCGCCGTCAGATCGACGTGATCGAGGAGGGCGGCAGCATCATCCAGGAAACCCGGCTGTGGGACCCGGCGCGCGGCGAAACGCGGGCCATGCGTTCCAAGGAACATGCCCACGATTACCGCTATTTCCCCGATCCCGATCTTCTGCCCTTGAAACTCGATGCCGCTTGGGTCGCCGGGCTGAAGGCGGGCCTTCCCGAATTGCCCGATGCCAAGCGCCGCCGCTTTATCGCCGATTACGGCCTTTCCGATTACGATGCCGGCGTGCTGGTCGCCGAACGGGAAACGGCGGATTTCTTCGAACAGGCAGCGAAGGGCCGCGATGCCAAATTGACCGCGAATTGGGTGATCTCGGAATTGTTCGGCAAGCTGAATGCCGCCGGGCTCGGTATCGGGGAAAGCCCGGTTTCGGCCTCGGCCTTGGGCGAATTGGTGGGGTTGATCGCGGACGATACGATTTCGGGCCGCATTGCCAAGGACGTCTTTACCGCCATGTGGGAAAGCGGCAAGAGCGCCGGCGCCATCGTCGACGAAAAGGGATTGCGTCAGGTTTTGGATAGCGGCGCCATCGATGCCGAAATCGACCGCGTTCTCGCCCAGAATGCCGACAAGGTCGCCGAATTCCGTTCCGGCAAGGATAAGCTCTTCGGCTTCTTCGTCGGTCAGGTCATGCGCGCCATGGGCGGCAAGGCCAATCCCGCCTTGCTGAACGAACGCCTGCGCGC
>CAYQAG010000018.1:15614-45231 GCA_964415425.1 uncultured Rhodospirillaceae bacterium
CCCCTGCCCGAAGTCTCATCCTTACGCCGGGCCTTGCGGGCGGATTACCGCGCCGACGAGACGGAAATCGTCGAACGGCTGCTAACGGCGGCGGAATTGCCTGCCGATCTCCAGGATCGCATCGCTTCCCGCGCGCGCGGCTTGGTCGAGGCCGTGCGGCGCAATCGCATCGGCCAGGGCGGCATCGATGCCTTCATGCATGCCTATGAATTGTCCTCGAAGGAAGGCGTGGTGCTGATGTGCTTGGCGGAAGCCTTGCTGCGCATCCCCGACAGCCGCACCGCCAATCAATTGATCGAGGACAAACTGAAGACGGCGGATTTCGCCAAGCATCTCGGCGAATCGGATTCGCTTTTCGTCAATGCCTCGACCTGGGCCTTGATGCTGACCGGGCGCATCTTGCGCCTCGACGGGACCGAGGCCGATCTCGGCTTCACGCTGAAACGCCTCATCAAGCGCAGCGGCGAACCCGTCATCCGCCAAGCGATCACCCAGGCGATGAAGATTCTGGGCAAGCAATTCGTCATGGGCCGCACGATCGGCGAAGCCCTATCGCGCGCCGAGGCGAACGAGGCCCGGAATTACCGCCATTCCTACGACATGCTGGGCGAGGCGGCGCGGACCAAGGTCGATGCCGATCGTTACGCCGCCGCTTATTTCGACGCCATCGCCGCGATCGGCAAGGCCAATGCCGGGCGCGGCCCCATCGCCGGTCCCGGCATTTCGATCAAGCTCTCCGCCCTCCATCCGCGCTACGAATTCGCGCAAAGCGATCGCGTCGCGACCGAGCTGCTGCCGCGCCTTCACGAATTGGCGCGCGCCGCCAAGGAAGCCGGGATCGCCTGCACCATCGATGCGGAGGAGGCCGAGCGGCTCGATCTCTCCCTCGATCTCATCGCCGCCTTGGCGAAGGATCCCGCCTTGCGCGACTGGGAGGGCCTCGGCCTCGCCATCCAGGCTTATCAGAAACGCTGCGCGGCGCTCGTCGATTGGCTGGCCGATCTCGCCGCCGACAGCAATCGGCGGCTGATGGTGCGCCTCGTCAAGGGCGCCTATTGGGATTCGGAAGTGAAATGGAGCCAGGAGCGCGGGCTTCCCTCTTATCCCGTTTTCACGCGCAAAGCCGCGACCGATCTTTCCTATCTCGTCGCGGCGCGGCGCTTGCTGGCCTCGCCCCGCGCCTTCTTTCCGATGTTCGCGACCCATAACGCCCATTCCCTGGCGGCGATCGTCGAAATGGCGGGCGGGGAAAAGGCGGCGCAAGAGGCGCTCGAATTTCAGCGCCTGCACGGCATGGGCGAGGCGCTTTACGAGGAAATCACGCCCGTCGAAAAACTCGGCATTCCCTGCCGCCTCTATGCGCCGGTCGGCAGTCACGAGGATTTGCTGGCTTATCTCGTGCGTCGCCTGCTGGAAAACGGCGCCAATACGTCCTTCGTCAATCGTCTGGTCGACGAGAAGCAACCGCTCGACGACATCATCGCCGATCCCATCGCCAAGATGCGCGCGCTTGGCGCGAAACCTCATCCCAGGATTCCGTTGCCCGCCGATCTTTACGGCGCGGCGCGGCGGAATTCTCCCGGGATCGATTTGACCGATCCCCTGGCGCTGGCGCCGCTCTCGATCGCCATGGCGAAGGCGGCTTCGCGCGAAATTTCGGCCGCGCCGATTATCGGCGGTCAGATGCGCTCGCATGGGGTTGGGGCGGGTCTCGCCGAGCCCATCCGCGATCCCGCCGATACGCGGCGCATTGTTGGGTGCGTCGTCTCGGCCGGTCCTCAAGATATCGACGAGGCGCTCGCTCGCGCCCATCGCGCCTTTCCCGATTGGTCGGCGATGCCGGCCGGCGAGCGGGCGGCGGCGCTCGATCGCATGGCCGGACTTCTCGAAAGCGAGCGCCCGGCGCTGCTCGCGCTTCTCGTGCGCGAGGCCGGCAAGACGATCCCCGACGCGCTCGCCGAATGGCGCGAGGCGGTCGATTTTTGCCGCTATTATGCGATGCGAGCGAGGGCGGATTTCGCCGCGCCCCATCTCCTTCCCGGGCCGACGGGCGAGCGCAATCAGCTTTCGCTGCATGGGCGCGGCGTTTTCCTGTGCATCTCGCCCTGGAATTTCCCGCTGGCGATTTTCCTCGGCCAAGTCGCGGCCGCGCTCGCCGCCGGCAATACGGTGATCGCCAAGCCCGCCGAACAGACGCCCTTGATCGCGGCTCTAACGGTCGATCTTCTGCATCGCGCCGGCATTCCCGGCGATGTTCTGCATCTGCTGCCGGGCGACGGACCGAAAGTCGGCGCGCCGCTGGTCAAGGATGCGCGGATCGCCGGCGTCGCCTTCACCGGCTCGACCGAGGTCGCGCGCCAGATCAATCGCAGCCTCGCCGCCAAGGAGGGGCCGATCGCGCCGCTGATCGCCGAAACCGGCGGCCAGAACGCCATGATCGTCGATTCTTCGGCGCTCCCCGAACAGGTGGTGCGCGATGTCGTCATTTCCGCTTTTCAGAGCGCGGGGCAACGCTGCTCGGCGCTGCGCGTGCTTTTCGTGCAGCGCGATATCGCCGGCCGCCTGCTCGCCATGTTGCAAGGCGCCATGGCCGAATTGCGGATCGGCGATCCCGGATTGCTTGCGACCGATATCGGCCCTGTGATCGATGCCGAAGCCAAGACCAATCTCGAAAAGCATAGGGCGCGGCTGGAACGCGAGGGCGAGGTCATCTATCGCACGGAACTCGATCCCGCGCTCGCGCCCGGACATTTCTTCGCGCCGGCCGCCTATCGTATCGATAGCCTGCGCCGCCTGGAGCGCGAGGTTTTCGGCCCTATTCTGCATGTGGTCGAATTCGCCGGCGATCGCCTGGATGCGGTGATCGACGAGATCAACGCCACCGGCTATGGCTTGACTTTCGGCATCCATAGCCGGATCGACAGCAAGATCGCCGATATCCTGGCGCGGCTTAAAGTCGGCAATGCCTATGTCAATCGCAATATGATCGGCGCCGTCGTCGGCGTGCAGCCTTTCGGCGGCGAAGGGCTATCGGGCACCGGCCCCAAGGCGGGCGGGCCGCATTATCTCCACCGTTTCGCGACCGAGCGCACGCTCGCCGTCGATACGACAGCCGCCGGCGGCAATGCCAGTTTGCTCAGTCTCGATGAAGATGCCAGATGACAGAGGGCAGATTTCGGATGGCAGAGGGCAGATGACAGATTTTTTTTGCCTCTCCCTTTGGGAGAGGCCGGCGCGAAGCGTCGGGTGAGGGTGGCGTCGTAAGGCCAATAGTCAAATAACCCGCAACGCTCGCGCCCCGATAACTCCGTCATGATACGCGAAGGCGTATCATCCATGAGTTCCCACCGAGCGAAAGCCAGGCCAAAGCGGTGCTCATGGATGGAAATTCGTGGATGCCGACCTTCATCGGCATGACGAGTTTGGGAATGGCAGCCGGTTCGGATGGTCGCTTACTTTATGCGCCCTTCGGTTCGACCCTCACCCGACGCTTCGCGTCGGCCTCTCCCAAAGGGAGAGGCAAAAACTCTGTCATCTGACTTCCGACTTCTGTCATCTGACTTCTGACTTCTGACTTCACCACCGCTCGGCAGCCTCTCGGTCATCCGCTTTCGCTTCCACCCAATGCGCGCCGCTAGCGGTTTCTTCGAGCTTCCAGAAGGGCGCGCTCGTCTTCAGCCAATCGATCAGGAAGGCGCAGGCCGAAAGCGCCGCCTGGCGATGGCGCGCAGCGACGGCGACCAGCACGATGCGCGCGCCGGGCAAGAGGCGGCCGTAACGATGGATGATAAGGCAATCCGCGATCGGCCAGCGCCGCCTCGCCTCGGCCTCGATCTCGGCCAAGCGTTTCTCGGTCATGCCGGGATAATGTTCGAGCGTCATGGCGATGAGATCGCCCGCTTCGCTCTTTCCGCGCACGAGGCCGATGAAGCTCGCGATGCCGCCGATCTCGCTCTCGCGCGCGCCGAGCGCCGCCAATTCGGCGCCGGGGTCGAAATCCTCGCTCTGCACGCGGATCATGGCGGGCGCCGCTCAGCCGCCCGTGACCGGCGGGAAGAGGGCGATCTCGTCCCCTTCGCGCAAGGGATGGTCGAAATCGACATATTCCTGGTTGACGGCGATTTTCACGAGATCGCGCGCGGCCAAGGCCTTGCGGTAATTCTCGCCCCGGCTTTCGAGCCAAGCGAGGAGATCGCCGGCCCGAGCGACTTCCGGGGGCGGGGCGAGGATTTCCTCGGCGAGGCCGATGCGGCTTCGGATCCAGGCGAAATAGCGAATCTTCATGTCCCTGATGTAATCGGGCGGAAGCCCCCGCGTCCAGCGAAAGAGGCTGGCTTTTTGCCGATTATCGGCCTAATTTCGCCGACGACCGCGGAAGGGAAGCCGGTCATGGCCCTTTGGGCCGAAGCCGGCGCTGCCCCCGCAACTGTAGGATCGCGCCCTTCGATCCCCGCCGGCCGAAAGCCAAGCGGGATCGGCGGGCGGCCTTGGCGCGAAGGCCACTGATCGGCATCCAAGGGTCCGGTCGGGAAGGCGCGGCGAGGCTGAAGCGATCGAGCCAGGAGACCTCGGCGGTCGATCGCGAAGCCAAGCCTCGGCGGGAGGATAAGGGCGCCATGGGATTTTCATCTGCCGATCTGTTCGACGATCTGCCGCCGCTGGGATTGATTCTGGGCGGGGCAGCTTCGGGCAAGAGCCAATTCGCCGAAACCTGGCTCGATCGCGCCGCCGCGAAAAGCGGCGCCGCGCGGCTCTATGTGGCGACGGCGCAAGCGGACGATGCGGAAATGGCGGCGAAGATTGCCCGCCATCGCGCGCGCCGCGGTCCCGATTGGCGGACGATCGAGGCGCCGCTCGATCTTGCCGGAACCTTGCGCGGAATCGCGCGGCCCGATTCCGCCATCCTCGTCGATTGCCTGACGCTTTGGCTCAGCAATCATCTTTTGATGGAGAGCGATCTCGATTGCGAGATTGCCGATCTCGCGGTCGCTTTGCGCGAGTGTTCGGGGAGCGTCCTTGTCGTCGCCAACGAACTCGGCCTCGGCATCGTGCCGGAGAACGCGCTGGCGCGCCGCTTCCGCGAGGCGGCGGGCCGGCTCAATCAAGCCGTGGCGGAAATCGCGCAGCGCGTCGTCTTCGTCGCCGCCGGTCTACCGCTCATCCTCAAATCCGAACGATCCCAGGAAAGGCGCGATTCATGACGACCAATGGCAAGATTCCGGCGACCATCATCACCGGCTTTCTCGGCGCCGGGAAAACGAGCCTCGTGCAATCCTTGATCCGTCGCGCGGGCGGCACGCGGCTTGCTTTCATCATCAACGAATTCGGCGCGCTCGGCATGGATGGCGAAATCGTCAAGGGTTGCGGGCTTGCCGATTGCCCGGAGGAGAATATCGTCGAACTCGCCAATGGCTGCATCTGCTGCACCGTCGCCGACGATTTCCTCCCCAGCCTGTCTTATCTGCTCGACCGACCGAACCCGCCCGAGCATATCGTCATCGAAACCTCGGGCCTCGCTCTCCCCAAGCCGCTCATCAAGGCCTTCGCCTGGCCGGAAGTGCGCGCGCGTTCGACGGTCGATGGCGTCATCGCCGTCATCGACGGGCCGGCGCTCGCCGCCGGCCGCTTCGCCGAGGACGAGGCGGCGCTCGCCCGCCAGCGCGCGGCCGATAATGCGCTCGATCACGATAATCCCATCGCCGAATTGTTCGAGGATCAATTGGGCGCCGCCGATCTCATCATCCTCAACAAGGCCGATCTTCTGACGCCCGAAGCGCGCGATCGCGCGCGGGCGATCTTAGCCGAACGCATGAAGCGCCCGCTCCCCATTCTGGAAGCGAGTTTCGGCGCGCTCGACCCCGCTTTGCTGCTGGGGCTCGGCCTCAAGGCGGAAGACGATCTCGCCAATCGCCCCTCCCATCACGAGGCCGAGGGCGAGGATCACGAGCATGACGAATTCGAAAGCTTCGCGCTCGCCTTTCCCATCCTTGCCGATCCCGAGGATTTGGCGCGGCGCTTGGCGAAGGCGGCATCGCGGCACGGTATCTTGCGCGCCAAGGGTTTCCTCGCCATCGCCGGCAAGGAGATGCGCCTCGTCCTGCAAGGCGTCGGCGAACGCATCCAGATTTATTACGACCGCGCTTGGCGGCCGGAGGAAATTCGCCAAGGGCGCCTCGTCGTCATCGGCCTCAAGGGATTGGCGCGCGAGGCCATCGCCGCCGATCTCGGCGCCGGAATCGCGTGACACGCGATGCATCTTCTGGCGGCGCAGAAGGGAGAGATCGAGGCGGAGGGCGGAGCTATCGATCTCGGCCAAAGCCCGGGAGAGATCGTTTTTCTTTCCGCCGCCGATAGCGATCTCGCCTGTCTTGCCGCCGCTTTCGCCGGATGGTCGCGCGAGAGCGGGACGCCCAGCCTCCGCCTCGCCAATCTGATGCGGCTGCGGCACAATCTTTCGGTCGATCTTTATGTCGAGCGCGTCATCGCCCACGCGAAGCTGATCATCGTTCGACTCTTGGGCGGCGAAAGCTACTGGCCCTACGGCCTTGCCGAAATCGCCGCGATCGCGCGCCAGCGGGGAATCGGTCTCGTCTGCCTGCCCGGCGACGACCGGCCAGATCCCGATCTCATGGCGCGTTCGACTTTGCCGGTCGAGGCGCAACGCCGCTTCTTCGCCTATTTCCACCATGGCGGGATCGAGAATGCGCGCTCGGCCCTCGCTTATGCGGCGCAGCTGATCGGCTTTTCCGGCGCGGCGGCGGAGCCGAAAGCATTGCCGCGCGCCGGTCTCTATTGGCCGGGGGCGGAGCCGGAAACGCTCGCCGATCTGCGGGCTTATTGGCGCGAAGAAGCACCGGTCGCGGGTCTCGTCTTCTATCGCGCGCTGCTGCAATCGTGCGCGCTGGCGCCGATCGATTCCCTGATCGCCGCCTTGCGCGCGCGCGGCCTTAATGCGCTGCCCGTCTTCGTCAACAGTTTGAAGGACGAGACCGCCGCCGATCTCCTCCGCCGTCTTTATGCCGAGGCCGACCCCGCGATCGTCCTCAACGCGACAGGCTTCGCCTTGGCGAGCGGCGGCGGAGAGGCCCGGGCCGATCCGCTCATCCTCGGCGGCGCGCCCGTTCTGCAAATCCTGATGGTCGGCGAGACGCGCGCGCATTGGCGAGAATCGTCGCGCGGCCTCAATGCGCGCGATCTCGCCATGCAAGTGGCGCTTCCCGAACTCGATGGCCGCATCCTAACCCGCGCCATCGCCTTCAAGGCCGTTTCGCGTTTCGACGCGGCGACGGAATGCGATATCGTCATGCCCGAACCCGATGCCGACCGCATCGCCTTCGTCGCCGATCTTGCGGCGCGGTGGGTGCGATTGCGCCGCTTGCCGGCGGCCGAACGGCGTCTTGCCATGATCCTCGCCAATTATCCCAATCGCGACGAACGCATCGGCAATGGCGTCGGTCTCGATACGCCGGCAAGCGCCGCGCGCTTGCTCCGCATTCTTAGCGAAGCGGGTTATCGCGTGACCGATCCGCCGACGACCGGCGCGCAAACGATCGCGCGATTGCTGGCGGGCCCGACCAATGCTCGGCCGGAGCGAGGGCGCGGGGATGCGGCGCGCGCGCGCCTCGCGCTCGCCGATTATCGCGCGGCTTTCGCGCGTTTGCCCGAAACTCTGCAACGGGCGATAAGCGAACGCTGGGGCGCGCCGGAAACCGATCCTTTCTTCGCCGATGACGAATTTCATTTGCCGCTGATCGATCTCGGCCATGTCTTCCTCGGCATTCAACCGGCGCGCGGCTACAATATCGACCCCGCCCAGACCTATCACGATCCCGCGCTCGTGCCGCCGCACGGCTATTTCGCTTTCTACGTTTATCTGCGCGACCGGGCCGGCATCGACGCCGTCATCCATCTCGGCAAGCACGGCAATCTGGAATGGCTGCCGGGCAAGGCGCTGGCGCTCTCGGCCGAATGTTATCCCGAGGCGATGCTGGGGCCGTTGCCGCATCTTTATCCCTTCATCGTCAACGATCCCGGCGAGGGCACGCAAGCCAAGCGCCGCGCCGGCGCCGTCATAATCGATCATCTGACGCCGCCTTTGGCGCGGGCGGAAAGCTACGGCCCTTTGCGCGACCTCGAACGACTGATCGACGAGTATTTCGAGGCCGGCCAGCTCGATCCCCGCCGTCTGCCCGATCTCGAAAAGCGCATTCTCGATCTCGCCGGGACGAGCGGTCTCGCCGCCGATTGCGGTCTTGCGGGCGGCGCGACGGGCGAGGGCGCGCTCGCCAAGCTCGATGCCTATCTCTGCGAATTGAAAGAGATGCAGATTCGCGATGGGTTGCATGTATTCGGCGAAGCGCCGACGGGCGAATTGCGCGATGCGCTCATCGTCGCCTTGCTACGCCTGCCGCGCGGGAGCGGGGCGGGGGACGAGGCCTCGCTGCACCGCGCGCTCGCGGCCGATCTCGACCTCGGCGCCGATTTCGATCCCCTGAATGCGGCCTTCGGCGATCCCTGGCAGGGGCCTCGACCCGCAATCCTCGCCGCTCTCGATGCCGCGCCTTGGCGCACGACGGGCGATACGGTGGAACGGCTGGAAATCCTGGCGCTGCGTCTCGTCGCCGGCCAGATCGCTTGCCTGCCCGAATGGCGGCGGAGCCGCGCTATTCTCGATTTTCTGGCGGCCGATCTCGCGCCGCGCTTGGCGGCGAGCGCCAGGGACGAGGTCGCCCATCTTCTCGCCGGTCTTGCCGGCCGCTTCGTGCCGCCGGGCCCCTCGGGCGCGCCGACGCGCGGTAGGCTCGATGTCCTTCCCACCGGGCGCAATTTCCATTCGCTCGATTGCCGCGCCGTCCCGACGCCGAGCGCCTGGGCTTTGGGCTGGAAATCCGCCGCCTTGTTGCTCGAACGCCATCGCCAGGATCATGGCGAATGGCCGCGCGCCATCGCCCTTTCCGCCTGGGGGACGGCCAATATGCGAACGGGCGGCGACGATATCGCCCAGGCTTTGGCGCTGATCGGCGCGAAGCCCCGCTGGGACGATGCGGGTTCGCTGCGCGTCATCGGCTTCGAGATTCTGCCGCTTTCGCTGCTCGACCGGCCGCGCATCGACGTCACCTTGCGCGTTTCCGGTTTTTTTCGCGACGCCTTCCCCGCCCAGATCGACCTTTTCGATGGCGCGATTCGCGCCATCGCCGAACTCGACGAGCCGCCCTCGGCCAATCCCATCGCCGAACGCTATCGCGCCGAATGCGCCGCTTTCACCGAGGCCGGCCTCGATCCCGGCGAGGCCAAGGCGCGCGCCGGCTATCGCATTTTCGGCTCGGCACCCGGAACCTATGGCGCCGGTCTTCAGGCCTTGATCGACGAGCGGCTCTGGCAAGAACGCGGCGATCTCGCCGCCAGTTATCTCGCCTGGAGCGGTTATGCCTATGGCGGCGGGGCGGAAGGCGTCGCGGCGGGAGCGAGCCTCGATCAACGTCTGCGCCGCGTCGAGGCGGTGCTGCACAATCAGGATAATCGCGAACACGATCTTCTCGACAGCGACGATTATTATCAATTCGAAGGCGGGTTGGCGGCGGCGGTGCGGCATCTTTCGGGGCGGAAGCCCATCGTCTGGCATAACGACCATTCGCGGCCCGAAGCGCCGAAGATCCGCTCGCTCGAAGAGGAGATCGCGCGCGTCGTGCGAGCGCGCGTCGTCAATCCGAAATGGATCGCGGGCGTCATGCGCCACGGCTATAAGGGCGCTTTCGAAATGGCGGCGACGGTCGATTATCTCTTCGCTTTCGCGGCGACGGCCGATTGCGTCGCCGATCGGCATTTCGATGCCGTCTATGCCGCCTATCTCGAAGACGAAAAGGTGCGCGATTTCCTGAACCGGGAAAATCCCGGCGCCTTGCAGGCGATCGCCGCGCGATTGCTCGAAGCCCAGCAGCGCGGCCTCTGGCAGGCGCGCTCCAATTCGGCGCCGCGCCGATTGGCCGATTGGGCGGGCGAAAGGGGAAAGCCATGAGCCACGATCAGGAAACGGATATCGCGACCGAGCATCGCCTCGCCAACGAGAAGCAGGCGCGGCGCAAGGCGGCGCGCGATCGCATGATGGCGGAAAAGACCGGCGAGAAAGGGCTGATCATCGTCCATACCGGCGCCGGCAAGGGGAAATCGAGCGCCGCTTTCGGCATGGTGCTGCGTTGCCTCGGTCACGGCATGAAAGTCGGCATCGTGCAATTCATCAAAGGCGCTTGGCTGACGGGCGAGCGCCGCGTGCTGGATCGCTTTCCCGATCTTGTCGAGATGCAGGTTCTGGGCGAGGGCTTCACCTGGGAGACTCAGGATCGCGCCCGCGACATCGCCATGGCCGAACAGGCTTGGAAAGTCGCCCAGCGCATGATGGCCGATCCCGCGATCGCTTTCGTTTTGCTCGACGAGCTTAATATCGCCTTGCGCTACGATTATCTGCCGATCGGCGAAATTGTCGCGGCTTTGGCGGCGAAGCGGCCCGATCTTCACGTCTGCATCACTGGGCGGAACGCCAAGCCGGAATTGATCGCGATTGCCGATCTCGTCACCGAAATGACGCTCGTCAAGCATCCTTTCCGCGCCGGCATCAAGGCGCAGAAGGGAATCGAGTTCTAATCCATGGCGAAGCCGGCGCTCATGATCCAGGGGACGGGTTCCCATGTCGGCAAATCGCTGATCGTCGCCGGGCTTTGTCGGCTCTTCGCTCGGCGCGGGCTCGCTGTCCGGCCCTTTAAGCCGCAGAACATGTCGAACAATGCCGCCGCGACCCCCGATGGCGGCGAGATCGGGCGGGCGCAGGCGCTGCAGGCACGGGCGGCGCGCATTCCGCCCAGCATCCATATGAATCCCGTTTTGCTGAAGCCGCAGAGCGAGACCGGTGCGCAAGTGATTCTCCAGGGGCGCATGATGGGAACCGTCAAGGCCGCCGATTATCAGGCGTTGAAGGCCGAGCTGCTGCCGAAGGCTTTGGCAAGCTTCGCGCATCTCGAAAGCGAGGCGGATTTCCTGCTGGTCGAGGGCGCGGGATCGCCCGCCGAAATCAATCTCCGCCCCGGCGATATCGCCAATATGGGCTTCGCGCGCGCGGCGGGATTGCCGGTCGTAATCGTCGGCGATATCGATCGCGGCGGCGTCATCGCCAGCCTGGTCGGCACCGCCGCCGTGATCGACGAAGGGGATCGCGCGTTGATGCGCGGGTTCATCGTCAACAAATTTCGTGGCGATCCGCAGCTTTTTGGAATCGGCCGGCGCGAGATCGAAAGCCGCACCGGCTGGGCCGATTGCGGTCTTCTGCCCTGGTTCGCGTCGGCGATCGGCTTGCCGGCGGAAGATAGTCTCGCGCTCGACGCTCAAGAGGCGCGCGTCGATCGCGACCGGCCTCTGCGCATCGCAATTCCGCGTCTTCCCCATATCGCCAATTTCGACGACCTCGATCCCTTATCGGCCGAGCCCGATGTGGCGCTGCTCTTCCTCAAACCGGGCGAAGCCTTGCCCGGCGATATCGATCTCGTCATCCTGCCGGGATCGAAAGCGAGCTTAGCCGATCTTGCCGCCTTGCGCGCTGCGGGTTGGGATATCGATATCCGCGCGCATCATCGCCGGGGGGGCTGCGTTCTCGGCCTATGCGGCGGCTATCAGATGCTTGGCCGCCATCTAGCCGATCCCCTCGGCATCGAAGGTCCGCCGGGAGAAGCAGCCGGTCTCGGCCTCCTCGATATCGCGACGGAATTGACGGCGGAAAAGCGCGTCCGGCCGAGCCGCGGCCGCGATCGGCTCTTCGGCCACGACGTCGCGGGCTACGAAATTCATATTGGCCGATCCCACGGGCCGGATGGCGCGCGGCCTTTCCTCGATCTCGAATCCGGCCCCGACGGCGCCATCTCCGCCGATCATCGGGTCTTCGGCAGCTATTTGCATGGGCTTTTCGCCGCCGACGATTTTCGTCATGCTTTCTTGAACCGGCTGCGACGACGCGATCGCGGCCGCGTCGATTTCGAGGCCGGCATCGAGCGGATTCTCGATGCCCTGGCCGATCATCTCGAAGCGCATCTCGCTATCGACCGCTTATGGGAAATCGCCCATGCGCGAAGATAAGCGGCAAGATCACAAAAGCGCCGAGCAGCAGATTGGCGCGGCGATAAAGAGCGAGCGCTCGGTCGATATCCGCCGCATCGACCTCGCGTCGCCCTCCCGCATTCATCCACCCGTCTTCGCTGATAGCGCCGCCATAAAAGCGCGGCCCGTTGAGGGCGAGGCCGAGCGCCCCCGCCATGGCCGCTTCCGGCCAGCCGGCATTGGGCGAACGATGATGCGGCGCATCGCGCCAGGAAGCGCGCCAAGCCGCGCCGGGCTTGGCGGGTTTGAAGAAAAACGCGGCCAGGACGATCAGCAAGACGGAAAGCCGCGAAGCCGGCAGATTGACGAGATCGTCGATCCGTGCGGCGGCCCAGCCGAAATCGCGATAACGCGGGTTGCGATGGCCGATCATGCTATCGGCCGTGTTGATCGTTTTATAGACGAGGAGGCCGGGCAAACCGAAGATCGCCGCCCAAAAGACCGGCGCGACGATGCCGTCGGAGAAATTCTCGGCCAGGGATTCGATGGCGGCGCGAGCAATGGCGGGGCGATCCAATCTTTCGGGATCGCGGCCGACGATGCGGGCAACGGCGCGGCGCGCCTCGGCCGTATCCCGATCGCGGAGCGCCTTAGCCACGGCCGCGACATGCTGGGCGAGGCTTTTTTGCGCGATAAAAACGCTCATGACGATGCCAAGGGCGAGCCAACCGAAGGGAAGAGCCAGCAGCATCGCCTGGATCGCCCAGCCGATCGCGCCGGCACCGGCGCCAAGACTGAGCATGACGAGCAGGCCGAAGGCGCGCCGGCGCTGGGGCAAGTCGCTGTCGCGATTGTAAACCCGATCGGCCCAGGCGATGATCCGGCCGATCGCGGCGATCGGGTGAGCGAAGCGCCGATAAAGCCAATCGGGATCGCCGATCCAAGCATCGAGCAGGAAGGCGAGCGCCAAAGCGGCCAGGATGAGATCGGCATCGGGCATGATCGGCATGATGTCGCGATAAGAGCATGGGGGGTGTGAGATGGACAAGATCGGCGTCATGATTTGCGGCCATGGTAGCCGCGACGGCCAGGCGATCGCGGAATTCCGCAATCTGGCGACGGGGCTGGCGAGGCTGCTGCCGCAATATCCGACCGATTTCGGTTTTCTGGAATTCGCGCGACCGATTATCCGCGACGGCCTCGATGCCTTGCGCGCGCAAGGCTGCACGCGCATCCTGGCCGTGCCGGGCATGTTGTTCGCGGCCGGCCATGCCAAGGACGATATTCCCTCCGTCTTGAATACGTATATGGCGCAGCATGCCGGGCTTCGCATCGAATACGGCCGCGACTTGGCCGTCGATCCGCGCTTGCTGCGCGTCGCCGGCGAACGCATCGAAGCGGCCGAGCGCAGCCTCGCCCGACGCGTGCCGAGGGCCGAAACCTGTCTCGTCGTCGTCGGTCGCGGCACTTCCGATCCCGATGCCAATGCCAATATCGCCAAGGTCGCGCGCTTGCTATGGGAAGGCATGGGCTTCGGTTGGTTGGAGACCTGCTATAGCGGCGTTACCTTTCCGCTGGTCGGGCCCGGCCTCGAACATGCCGTGCGTCTCGGCTATCGCCGCATCATCGTCTTTCCCTATTTCCTCTTCACCGGCATTCTCGTCAAACGCATCTACGATATCGTCGATCAAATGGCCGAACGCCATCCCGAGATCGAATTCCTGAAAGCCGATTACCTCAAGGATCATGCCCTGGTGCTGGAAACCTTCGTCGAGCGCATTCAGGAAATCCTGACCGGCGACAATCGGATGAATTGCCAGCTTTGCAAATATCGCGAACAGATTCTGGGTTTCGAGGCCGCCATCGGCCGACCGCAGCAAAGCCATCATCATCATGTCGAGGGGATCGGCAGCGGCAAGGCCCCGCACGATCATCCGCATGACCACGATCACCCGCATAGCCACGATCACGACCACCACCACGATCACGGCCATCATCACCATGATCATGGTCATCATCAGGGCCATACGCATTTTCCGCATCCCCATCCCGCCCATCCGCATGGTCCGGGCAAGCGCGACCCCGAGACATTGTGAGACACGGCCGATGGCGATCGCGATTCCCGATTACGAGCGCGATGCGGCGACGATCTATCGCCGCTCTTTCGCCATCATCGCGGCGGAAGCCGATTTTTCCGGCCTGCCGCCATCCTTGACTCCCTCGGCGCGGCGTATGATCCATGCCTGCGGCATGGTCGATCTCGTCAAGGATTTGGCGTGGCAGGGCGACCCGGCGGGCGCCGCCAAGGCGGCCTTCGCCCGAGGCGCGCCGCTTTTCTGCGATGCGGCCATGCTGAAAGCGGGGATCATCGCCGATCGCTTTCCCGGCCTCGCGCTACGTTGCCATATCGGCGATCCCGAAACCGTCGCTCTTGCCGCTCGACTGAAGACGACGCGCGCGGCGGCGCAGCTCGAAATCTGGCGGCCCGATCTTGCCGGCGCCGTCATCGCCATCGGCAATGCGCCGACGGCGCTTTTTCGCCTCCTCGAAGGTTTGCAGGCGGGTTGGCCGCAACCGGCGGCGATTTTCGCCTTCCCGGTCGGATTCGTCGGCGCGGTCGAATCGAAAGAGGCCTTGATCGCCGCCGGGATCGGCATTCCGTTCCTGACCTTGCGCGGCCGGCGCGGGGGAAGCGCCATCGCCGCCGCCGCCATCAACGCCCTCGCCGAAGCGGAATCGCGAGGCGCGCCATGAGCGAACCCTGGCTTCATGTCATCGGTATCGGCGAGGAGGGGCTCTCGGCGCTGGCGCCGGAATTGCGCGCGCGGATCGCCGAAGCCGAATTCGTTTTCGGCGGCGAACGCCATCTCGCGCTGATCGGCAATACGGCGGCGCGGAAATTCGCTTGGGCCACGCCGCTCTCGCGGAGCCTTGCCGCCTTGCGCGATTGCCGGCCGCGACCGACCGTCGTGCTCGCGACGGGCGATCCCCTGCATTTCGGCATCGGCGTCACCCTAACGCGGGAATTTTCGCCTGCCGAAATGCGGATTCATCCGGCCGTTTCCGCCTTCTCGCTGGCGGCGGCGCGGCTCTTCTGGCCGATCGCGGAAACCGAATGCCTGACGATCCATGGCCGATCCTTGGCGCTACTCATCCCGGCCTTGGCGCCGGAGCGCAAGCTTTTGATCCTCGCCCATGACGGCGCCTCGCCCGCTAAAGTCGCCGCTTTCCTGACCGAGCGCGGTTATGGCGAAAGCCGGATGACGATTCTCGAACATATGGGCGGCGCCAGCGAACGGATTCGCACGGCGCGCGCCCGCGATTTCGACCTTGGCCCTATCGCCGATCTCAACACCATCGCCATTCTCTGCCGCGCCGAAGCGGGGCGCGATCTGCCGCCGCCGCGCGTTTTCGGCCTTGCGGATTCCCTATTCCGCCATGACGGGCAATTGACGAAGCGCGAATTAAGGAGCGCCGCTTTATCCGCCTTGGCGCCTTCGCCCGGCGAAAGATTATGGGATATCGGCGCCGGCAGCGGCGCCATCGCCATCGAATGGCTGCGCCATCATTCCTCGCTGCAAGCGATCGCGATCGAACACCGCGCCGATCGTTGCGCGGCGATCCGCGCCAATGCCGAGGCGCTCGGCGTTCCCCATCTCGATATCCGCGATGGCGAAGCGCCGCAAATCCTCGCCGATCTGCCGCCGCCCCAAGCGATCTTTATCGGCGGCGGCGCTTCGCGCGAAAACCTTATCGCCGCTTGCTGGGATCGTTTGGCTTCCGGCGGCCGACTGGTCGCCCATGGCGTGAGTGCGGAAGCCGAAACGGCGCTCTTCGCCGCCTTCCGCCGCCATGGCGGCGAGATGACCCGCATCGGCGTGGAGCGCCTTCATCCGCTCGGCGCCTATCACGGTTGGAAGCCCTTGATGCCGGTCACGCAATGGCGCGCGGTCAAGCCATGACCGCGCCGGCGGCGAAAATCCACGGCCTCGGCATCGGGCCGGGCGATCCCGAATTGCTGACGCTGAAGGCGCTGCGCCTTCTCCAGGCGGCCGATCTCATCGCTTATCCTGCGCCCGAAACGGGGGAAAGTTTCGCGCGCCGCATCGCGCTCCCGCATTTTCCGCCCGGCGTAACCGAATTCCCGATCCGCATGAATATCGGCGATGGCAGCTATCCGAAGGATGAGGTTTACGCCGCCGCCGCCCGGCATCTCGCCGCCGCCGCCAAGGCCGGACAGCGCGTCGTCGTGCTTTGCGAGGGCGATCCCTTTTTCTACGGCAGTTTCATCTATCTCTACGAGCGCCTCGCACCCGAAATCGCAATCGAGATCGTGCCCGGCGTTTCCTCGATCATGGCTTGCGCCGATCTCAGCCTGCGCCCGCTCGCCGAACGCGAACAGGTTTTTTCCGTCATTCCGGCAAGCCTTCCCGAGGACGAAATCGCGACCCGATTGCGGTTTTGCGATTCGGCGGCGCTCATCAAGCTCGGCCGCCATGCCGGCAAATGTCGTCGCCTGTTGGCGGCTTTGGGATGGCTCGATTGCGCGCAACTCGTCATCCGCGCGAGCTTGCCCGATCAGGCGCACATGCCCTTGCGCGATTGGGCGGAGGAGGCGGCGCCTTATTTCTCCATGATCCTGCTCCATAAATCGCGGCCCGCGTCATGATCGCGAAGCCGGCCTTGATCGTTCTCGATCCCGCCGCGCTCGCCCTCGCGCGCCGGCTGGCGGGGGCGCTTTCCGGCGAGGTCTATCGTTATGGACCGCGCTTTCCGGCGCTGCCCCCGGCTGCGGGCGAAGTGGATTTCGCTGATCTCGGCGCGGCGCTCGGCGATCTTTTCCGTGCCGGCCGACCGATCATCGGCCTTTGCGCCGCCGGGATTCTCATTCGCCTGTTGGCGCCCGAACTCGACGACAAAAGGCAAGAAGCGCCGGTTCTGGCGTTGGCGCGCGACGGTTCGGCCGTCATTCCCTTGCTGGGCGGGCATCGCGGCGCCAACGATCTCGCGCGAAAAATCGCCGATCTTTGCGGCGCTTTTCCCGCCCTCACCACGGCGAGCGAAATCGCATTCGGCGCGGCGCTCGACGATCCGCCCGCAGGCTGGGTCTTGGCGAATCCCGAAGGCGCGAAGGCCGCGGCGGCGCATCTCATCGCCGGCGGCGCCGTCGCCATCGCCAACGAAACGACCGCCATTCCCGATTTTCTAGCCGGGCTGAAGGAAGACGAAACCGCGCCGCATCGCATCCGCATTTCGATCCGCGCCAGCGCGGCGGCGAATCTTCCGCCATCCGATCTCCTCTATCATCCGCGCTTACTGGCGCTCGGTCTCGGCTGCGAGAAGGGCGTTCCCGAAAGCGAGATGCTGGATTTCGCGATGAGCGAATTGGCGGCCGCCGATCTCGCGCCATCGGCGATCGCGGGGGTTTTCTCCGTCGATCTCAAATCGGCGGAACCCGCCATCGCAGCGGTTGCGGAAAAACTCGGCGCGCCGTTGCGTTTCTTCGCGCCTGCCGAACTCGAACGCGAAACGCCGCGATTGGCGAATCCCTCCGATCTCGTCTTCCGCGAAATCGGCTGTCATGGCGTCGCCGAGGCAGCGGCCTTGGCAGCTGCCGGCGCCAAGGGCCGCCTACTTTTGCCGAAAAGACGAGGTCGGCGCGTGACCTTGGCGGTTGCGATCGCGCCGTCGCCGATCGAGGCGGAGGGGATCGGTCGCGCGCGCGGTCGGCTTGCCATCCTCGGCATCGGCCCGGGGCGTGCCGATTGGCGCTTGCCCGCCGTCGATCGCGCGCTCGACGCGGCGGAGGATGTCGTCGGCTATAAACTCTATCTCGATCTGCTGGGTGCGCGGATCGCCGGCAAAAATCTTCATGGCCGCGATCTCGGCGAGGAAATCGATCGCTGTCGCTTGGCCCTCGACCTCGCCGCTTCCGGGCGGTCTGTGGCGCTCGTCTGTTCGGGCGATGCCGGCATCTATGCCATGGCGAGCTTGGTTCAGGAATTGATCGATCGCGGCAACCGGCCGGATTGGCGGCGCGTCGCCATCGAAACCCTGCCGGGCATCACCGCCATGCAAGCCGCCGCCGCGCAAGCGGGCGCGCCTTTGGGTCACGATTTCTGCGCCATTTCCCTATCCGATCTCTTAACCCCTTGGCCCGAGATCGCGCAGCGGATCGAGGCCGCCGCCGCCGCCGATTTCGTCATCGCCTTCTATAATCCGATTTCGGCGCGGCGCCGCCGACCCTTCGCCGAAGCCTGCGCGATCCTCCGCCGCCATCGTCCGCCCGAAACGCCGGTTCTGCTGGCGCGCCAACTCGGCCGCGCCGAGGAAAGCCTGACCTTTCTTACGTTGGCGGAATTGCAGCCCGAAATGGTCGATATGCTGACCCTCGTCATGATCGGCGCGCGTTCGACCCGGCATTTCCGGCGCGCGGATGGCGGGCATAGCCTCTATACGCCGCGCGGCTATGCGCAAAAGCGGGAGCTCGCTTCATGACAAGCGTGCATTTCATCGGCGCCGGTCCCGGCGATCCCGAATTGCTGACCCTGAAGGCGAAGCGCCTGATCGAACAGGCGCCGGTCGTTCTCTATGCGGGATCGCTGGTGCCGCCGGCGATCCTGTCTTTCGCACGGCCCGATGCTTACTTACGCGATACCGCGCCGATGACGCTGGACGCGATCGTCGACGAAATGGCCCAGGCGATCGCCGCTGGCAAAATGGTGGCGCGGCTTCATTCGGGCGATCCCTCGCTTTACGGGGCGATTGCCGAGCAGATGCGTCAGCTCGACCGACTCGGCATTTCCTATGACGTGATTCCGGGCGTTCCCGCCTTCGCCGCCGCCGCCGCCTTGTTGAAGACCGAATTGACCTTGCCCGAAATCAGCCAGACCGTGATCGTGACGCGGACCGACGGCGCCGCTTCGCCCATGCCGGCGGGCGAGGATCTCGTAACGCTCGGCCGTTCGGGCGCGACGCTCGCCATCCATCTTTCGATCCGCAATATCCACAAAATCGTGCGCGATCTGACGCCGCTTTACGGCGCGGATTGCCCGGTCGTCATCGTGCATCGCGTCGGCTGGCCGGACGAGACGATCCTTCGCGGCACGCTCGGCGATATCAAGGCGAAGGCGAAAGCGAGCGCCATCACTCGCACGGCGCTGATCTTCGTCGGTCGCGCCTTGGGCGCCGCCGCTTTTCCCGATAGCCGCCTTTATCATGCCGAGCATCGGCATATCCTGCGCCCGCGCCGGGCTCGGCAGTCAGAGGGCGGCTGATATCCGTTCCGCGATCCAGGTCAGCGCGGCGGGAAGCGTCGGCGCGATCTGGAGCGCGGGCGAAAGGCGCGGTTGCGGCGGCCGCGCGATCATGATGACGGGGATTGCCAAATCGCGTGCGGCGGCGATCTTGGCGTAACTCGCTTCGCCGCCGCTATTCTTGGCGACGATGAGGTCGATGCCGCGCTCTTCGAGGAGGGTTTTCTCGGCGGCGAGATCGAAAGGCCCCCGCGCCAGAATGATCTCGGCGCCGGGCGGCAGGCTCGCCGGATCGGGCGGCTCGATCGCGCGGATCAGGAAAAGCGGCCCCGGCGATGCGGCGAAGGCCGCCAAATCCTTATGACCGATTGCAAGCAAAACGCGCCGCCCATGACGCGCGGCCAGACTTGCCGCTTCGCGATGATCGGCGGCATCCTGCCAAAGATCGCCCATTTGGCGCGACCAGGCGGGACGCAGCAGACGCAAAAGCGGAATGTTTAAGGATTCCGCCGCTTGTTGTGCCTGGGCATTCATGCGAATGGCGAAGGGATGGGTCGCATCGACGACCCAATCGATCGCTTCGCGGCGGAGATAATCGATTAATCCGGCGACGCCGCCGAAGCCGCCGCTCCGCCATTCGCCGGGCGGCAATAGAGGCGTACGCGTGCGCCCGGCGAGCGAGGTCACGACCCGAACGCCGCCGGCGGCGGCGAGCGCTGCGGCGAGCGTTGCGGCTTCTCGCGTGCCGCCGAGGATAAGTAGGCTAGGCGGCGAAGGGCGCATGGCCGATCAGCTTGCCGTTGCGATCGAAGGCAAGAATTTCGATGGCGAGGCGATGCTCGGCCAGAATCAGCGCTTGTTCTTGCGCCGCGCGCGCGACGAAATCGCCGAGCGGAAGGCCCCGCCCTTGCGCGAGGCCGATCGCTTCGGCGGCGGTATTGGCCCCGGCGATGGCGGTTTTCAGATCCCATTCCGCGCCGCAAGCTTCGGCCATCTTCGCAAGCCGCGAAAAATCGACTTGGCTGCGGGCGGAATGGAGATCGCCCTGACCCTGAGCGAGTTTGACGAGCTTGCCGAACCCGCCGGCGATGCTGAGGCGCGCGATCGGATGGCGACGCAAATATTTCAACATGCCGCCGGCGAAATCGCCCATGTCGATGAAGGCGAAATCGGGCAAGGCGTAGCGCGCCTTGACCGCCGCCTCGCTGGTCGATCCCGTGCAGGCGGCGGCGTGATCGCATCTTGCGGCGCGGATGACGTCGATGCCGCGATGGATCGAGGCGATCCAGGCCGAGCAGGAATAGGGATGCACGATGCCGGTCGTGCCCAGAATGGAAAGCCCGCCTTCGATGCCGAGGCGCGGATTCCAAGTGCGCTCCGCGATCTCCGCGCCGCCGGGAATCGAAATCGCGATCTCGACATCCTCGGTAGCGCCATGGGCGGCGGCGAGTTCGGCGATGACGGCCTGCATCATGGCGCGCGGCGCGGGGTTGATCGCGGGTTCGCCGGGCGGCAAGGGCAAGCCGGGCCGCGTGACGGTTCCGACGCCCGGCCCCGCGCGAAAGCGAATTCCGCTTCCCTTCGGCAAAAGGCGCAACTCGGCCTCGATCGTCGCGCCATGCGTGACGTCGGGATCGTCGCCCGCATCCTTCACGATCGCGGCCATCGCGCGATCGGGATGGAGCGCGGCGCGCGCGAGCGGGAAAGACGGCGTTTCGCCGCGCGGCAGGCGGATGGCGACGGGGTCGGGGAAAATTCCCGTCAGCAAGGCCGCGAAGGCTGCCTTGGTCGCCGCCGTGGCGCAGGCGCCCGTCGTCCAGCCGCGACGCAATTCCGATTTCGGCGTCTTGCTCATGACGCCATTCTATAGGCCGGTTGGCGCCAAGACCAAGCGCCGGCCGGTCGGTTCAGCGCTCGGGGCGCGGCCTTGCGGCGACGAGCGGGATCGCCGCATCGAGATAGGAATCGACGGCCGCCGATAATTGCGGCAGATGCTCGTTGAAGAAATGCGTGGCGCCGGGAATGATCCGGTAATCGATCTTGATGCCGCGCTGCTGGGAAAGCTTGGCGATCAGTTTCTGCACGGCCTCCAGCGGCACGACGTCGTCCTTATCGCCCTGCACGATCTGGCCCGAAGCCGGGCAGGGGGCGAGGAAGCTGAAATCGTAAATGTTGGCCGGCGGCGCGACCGAGATGAAGCCGGAGATTTCCGGCCGGCGCATCAGCAATTGCATGCCGATCCAGGCGCCGAAGGAAAAGCCGGCGATCCAGCATTGCGGGGCATTGGGATTGAGCCCCTGCAGCCAATCGAGCGCCGCCGCCGCATCGCTCAATTCCCCCTCGCCGCGATCGAATTTGCCCTGGCTGCGCCCGACCCCGCGAAAATTAAAGCGCAGGACCGAAAACCCCTGGCGCTGGAAGGATTGGTAGAGGGTGTAGACGACCTTGTTGTTCATCGTCCCGCCATGCTGGGGATGGGGATGCAGCATGAGGGCGATGGGGGCATTCGGCCCCTCGGCCTGCTGGTAGCGGCCTTCCAAGCGGCCATCCGGCCCCGCCATGATCACTTCCGGCATGGTTCAGAAAATTCCTAATTGAATCAAAGCGTTGAGCATGGGCGCATCTTTCGCTGCCTTCGCCCCGGAATATCCGAGTCCAGTTATCCGACAAGAATCCGGCCCCGGAGGCCCAATCCCGCCGAATACTTGACTAAAGTACTCGGAATACCTATATCGAACGCGAAGCGGTTTTTCCGGCGCCGCAATCCCGCAAGCGATGGCGGCGGCGCACCATAGCACAGGGACGGAGATGGTTTTCAAGCGTCTTGCGGAGCATGCCGATTCGATCATCGCCCGCGATCCCGCGGCGCGGTCGCGCGCCATGGTGATGCTGACCTATCCCTGCTTCCATGCCGTTTTGCTGCATCGCTTGGCGCATCCCTTGCATCGTTCGGGCTGGCGCTTGCTGGCGCGCATCGTCTCGCAAATGGCGCGCTTCCTCACCGGGATCGAGATCCATCCCGGCGCGAAGATCGGCGAGCGGCTTTTCATCGATCACGGCATGGGCATCGTCATCGGCGAAACGGCGATCGTCGGCGATGACGTGACGCTCTATCACGACGTCACTTTGGGCGGTATCGCGCCCGCCATCGATTCGGCCGCGCAAGTGGATCGCAAGCGCCATCCGACGGTGGAGGATGGCGTCATCATCGGCGCCGGGGCGCAGGTTTTGGGCGATATCCGCATCGGCCGCAAGGCGCGGATCGGCGCCAATGCCGTCGTCGTCAAGGACGTGCCGGCGGGTTCGCTGGCGATCGGCATTCCGGCCCGCATCGTCATGCCGCGCGAGGCCGGCGGGGAATTCGCCGCCTATGGCATTCCGACCCACGATTTGCCCGATCCCGTGGCGCGGGCCTTGGAAGCGATGCTCGATCAGGTTTCGCGGCTGCAGGCGCGGGTCGCCTCGCTCGAAAGCGAGCTTCAGCGCGCCGGCGCCGCGCGCGGCGCCGGAATTTCGGAATCGCCATCCGTCGAGAGCAGAGGAGGCTTGTCGTGAAGCTCAGCACCAAGGGCCGCTATGCCGTGATGGCATTGGTCGATCTCGTCACGCATAGCGATGGCAGGCCGGTCTCGCTCGCCGATATCTCCGGCCGCCAGGAAATCTCCCTTTCCTATCTCGAACAGCTTTTCGCGAAACTGCGCCGGGCGGGGCTCGTGCGCTCCGTGCGAGGGCCCGGCGGCGGCTATCTGCTGGCGCGGGCGGCGGCCGAGACCCGCATCGCCGATGCCATCCTGGCCGTCGATGAACCCTTGCGCGCGACCCGTTGCAAGCCCAATAGCGCGGGCGGCTGTCATAGCGACAAATCGCGCTGCCTCACGCACGATCTTTGGGAAGAGCTTTCGCATCAGATTCATCTTTTCCTGAATTCGGTGACGCTCGCCGATGTTTGCGAGAAGCGCGTCCTCGGCAAGGTCCGCCGGCCCGAAGCTGCGGCGAGCCTGCCCGCGAGTCTCGGCCTCGCGCCTTCCGCCGCCGCCGAGTGAGCGCGTAGGGAAGGGATTGCCGTCATGACCCCAAGCCGGGCCATCTATTTCGATTGGAACGCGACGGCGCCGTTGGCGCAAGCCGCCAAGGCCGCCATGCTGGCGACTTTGGCGGAGACCGGCAATCCGTCCTCCGTTCATGCCTTCGGCCGGCGCGCCCGCGCGCGTTTGGAAACCGCGCGTCAGGCCGTGGCCGATCTCGTCGGCGCCAAGGCGGAAAACGTCATCTTCACTTCGGGCGGCAGCGAGGCGAATGCCTTGGCCTTCGCCGCCGCCGGAACGCGGCCCGCGATCGTTTCGGCGATCGAGCACGATTCGGTGCTGAAGCCCGCGCAGATCGGAACGCGACCCGCTGCGATCCTCCCGGTCGGCAAGAACGGAATCGTCGATCTCGACCATCTGGCGGTCTTGCTCGATCGCTTGGCCGAACCGGCCTTTCTTTCCCTGATGCTCGCCAATAACGAGACCGGCATTCTACAGCCGGTCGCGGAGGCGGCGAAACTCGCCAAGGCCAAGGGCGCGCTCGTCCATTGCGATGCGGTTCAGGCGGCCGGTCGCGTCGCCCTCGACATCGCGGAACTCGGCATCGATTATCTGACGCTCTCCGCGCATAAGCTCGGCGGACCGCCGGGTGTCGGCGCTCTGATCGCGGCTTCCGGCGCGCCGATCGCGCCCCTCATCCTTGGCGGCGGTCAGGAGCGCAATCGCCGTGCCGGTACCGAAAATCTTCCCGGCATCGCCGGATTCGGCGCTGCTGCGGCGGCGGCGCGCGATCTCGCTTCGGTCGAAACCGTTCGTCGGCTGCGCGACGCTCTCGAAGATCGCTTGCTCGCCCTCGGCCTGCCGATGACGATCTTCGGCCGGCAGGCGCCGCGCCTCGCCAATACCAGCTGCTTTGCCGCCGGCACCAAGACCAGCGAAACCTTGGTCATGGCCTTCGATCTCGCCGGTATCGCAATCAGCGCGGGCTCCGCCTGTTCCTCGGGCAAGGTGCGCCCCAGCCCCGTCATTCAAGCCATGGGTTTCGATATCGCGCTGGCGGCCAGCGCCATTCGCGTCAGCCTCGGCCCCGCGAATACAATCGAGGAGATCGCCGCTTTCGTCGCGACCTTCGCGGAAATTCACAGATTGCGGCCGGGCCTCGCCGATATGTCGGCGGCCTGAGCCTGAGGAGGATGAGATGTTGACCGAAGGATCGATGAGGATCGCCGAAACGCCCCGATCGCCGGAGGCCGGAGCCAATGCGCCGCGCCTGCCGATCTATCTCGATTATCAGGCGACGACGCCCTGCGATCCGCGCGTGGTGACGGCGATGCTGCCTTATTTCACCGAGCATTTCGGCAATCCCCATTCGCGCAATCACCCCTATGGCTGGAAGGCGGAAAGCGCGGTCGAGGCGGCGCGGGCCGAAATCGCGCAATTGATCGGCGCCGACGAGAAGGAAATCGTCTTCACCTCGGGCGCCACCGAATCCAACAATCTCGCGATCAAAGGCGTCCTCAATTTCCATCGCGAGCGGAAGAATCACGTCGTCACGCTGACGACCGAGCATAAATGCGTGCTCGATTCCTGCCGCCATCTGGAACTCGAAGGCTTTTCCGTCACCTATCTGCCGGTCGAAAAGAACGGTCTCGTCGATCTTGCCGCCTTGGCTTCGGCGATCACCGAGAAGACCGCCCTCGTTTCGATCATGGCCGTCAATAACGAGATCGGCGTCATCCAGCCCTTGGCCGAAATCGGCGCGCTCTGCCGCGCGCGCGGCGCCTATTTCCATACCGATGCCGCTCAGGCCGTGGGCAAGATTCCGATCGATGTCGAAGCGATGAAGATCGATCTGCTGTCGATCTCGGGCCATAAGATTTACGGACCGAAGGGCATCGGTGCGCTTTATGTGCGGCGCAAGCCCCGCGTTCGCCTCGAAGCCTTGATCCATGGCGGCGGCCAGGAGCGCGGCTTGCGTTCCGGCACTCTGCCGACGCCGCTTTGCGTCGGCTTGGGCGAGGCTTGCCGCATTGCCCGCCTGGAAATGGCAGCCGAAGCCGAACGCTTGACCGAATTGCGCGACCGTTTCTATCGCGCCATCACCGCGCAATTGCCGGAAGTTTATTTGAACGGCGATCTGGCGCGGCGCATTCCCGGCAATCTCAACCTTTCCTTCGCTCATGTCGAGGGCGAGGGGTTGATGATGGGCATCAAGGAATTGTCGGTTTCCTCGGGCTCCGCCTGCACTTCGGCCTCGCTCGAACCCTCTTATGTGTTGCGGGCGCTCGGCGTCGAGGAGGAATTGGCGCATACGTCGCTGCGCATCGGCTTCGGCCGCTTCACCAGCGAAGCCGATGTCGATTTCGCCGTCGAGCATATCGTCGCCGCCGTCAGAAGGCTGCGCGCGATGAGCCCGCTTTGGGAAATGGCGCAATCGGGGATCGATCTCAAATCCATCCGTTGGGCCGAACACTGATCATGAAGGAGAAATGCCATGTATAGCGACAAGCTGCTCGACCATTACGACAAGCCGCGCAATGTCGGGTCTTTCGATCAGGCCGAGGGCGGCATCGGCACCGGTCTCGTCGGCGCGCCGGCTTGCGGCGACGTGATGAAGCTGCAGATCAAGGTCGGCGCCGACGGCCGCATCGCCGATGCGAAATTCAAGACCTTCGGCTGCGGCTCGGCGATCGCCTCTTCCTCGCTGGCGACGGAATGGGTCAAGGGCAAGACGCTGGACGAGGCGGAGAAGATCCGCAACACCGAGATCGCGCAATATCTTTCCCTGCCGCCGGTCAAAATCCATTGCTCGGTCCTGGCCGAGGATGCGATCAAGGCGGCGATCAAGGATTATCGCGATCGCCAGAATACCGAGAAACCCTAACGACCGATGCGTGACCTCAGATGATCGCCGATAACGGAACGAACCCGAACGAAGGCGCGAAGGCGCCGACCCGGCGGCCGCGCCCCGCGGCGATCACGCTGACGCCGGCGGCGGTCGCGCGCGTTCGCGAATTGCTGGCAAAGCGCGGCAAGCCGGCGGCGGGCCTGCGCATCGGCGTGCGCACCAAGGGCTGTTCCGGCCTTTCCTATACGCTCGAATATGCCGATCAGCCGGGGGCGCTCGACGAGCGCGTCGAACAGGACGGCATCCTCGTCCTCATCGATCCCAAGGCTTCGCTTTTCGTTTTCGGGACCGAAATGGATTTCGTCGAGGAGAAGCTGCAATCGGGCTTCGTCTTCAAGAATCCCAACGAAAAGGGCCGCTGCGGCTGCGGCGAGTCCTTCCACGTCTGATCGTAGCGTAAGGACCGCCATGCCGGATTCTTTCCCCTCGGTCGCGACAGCGGCGCCGATCGCTTGCTGGTCCTGCGGCAATGCGCTTGGGGAATTGGCGCTCTTCTGCCATGGCTGCGGTTCCGTCCAGCCCGCCCGCGCGCTCGATCCCTTCCGTCGCCTCGGCTTCGCGCCCGAATTCGACCTCGACCTCGATCGCCTGGAAAGCCAATATCTCGGCTTTCAGCGGGCGCTCCATCCCGATCGTTTCGCGCGGAAATCGCCGCGCGAGCGCGCGCTCGCCGAAGGTCAGGCGGTCAGCCTCAACGAAGCTTATGGGATCTTGAAGGATCCCTTGCGCCGCGCTTTGGCCTTGATCGCCCTCAAATCGGGCAAGCCCGACGAAACTGAGGATATGACGATTGCCGATCGCGAAATCTTGAGCGAGGCGATGGCGTGGCGGGAATCGCTCGGCGATGCCGCGACGATCGCGGCGAAGGAAACGATCCTCGCCGAGGCCGGCGCCGGCGCCCTAGCGCTCCTCGCCGAGCTTAGCCGCGCTTTCGCCCACGACGATCTTGCCGCCGCCGCGCGCATCGCGCTTCGTTTTCGGTATCTCCGCAAATTCCTCGAAGACGGGGCGGCCCATCTCGCGGCCTTGGATGGTTGAGGCGATGCTGCTGCAAATCCACGAACCGGGCGAGACGCCGGACCCGCATGCCGAGGAGCGCCGGCCGGCGATCGGCATCGATCTCGGCACGACCAATTCGCTGGTCGCCATCGTCCATGACGGCAAGCCGGAAGTCCTGACCGACGATCATGGCGAGGCGCTGGTGCCCTCGATCGTCGCCTATCGCGATTCCCAACCGCTCGTCGGTCGCCAAGCCGTGGCGGTTCTCGCCCAGGACCCCGATCGCGTGATCGCTTCGGTGAAGCGCCTGATGGGCCGCGCCGCCGGGGATTTGAAGACGCTGGGCGGCGTTCTCCCTTATCGTTTGGCGCCGCCGGCCGCGGGCGGCATGTTGCGGCTCGCGATCGGCGATCGCATCCTGACCCCGGTCGAAATTTCCGCCGACATCCTGCGTGCCTTGAAGGCGCGGGCCGAACGCGCGCTGGGCCAAGCCGTCGATCGCGCGGTCATCACCGTTCCCGCTTATTTCGACGATGCGGCGCGCTCGGCGACCAAGGATGCGGCGCGTCTTGCCGGGCTCGATGTCTTGCGTCTCGTCAACGAGCCGACGGCGGCGGCGTTGGCCTATGGCCTCGATCGCGGGGCGGAAGGTCTTTATGCGATTTACGATCTGGGCGGCGGCACCTTCGACATTTCCCTGCTGAAACTGAGCCAAGGCGTTTTCCAGGTTCTGGCGACGGGCGGCGATGCGGCTTTGGGCGGCGACGATTTCGACCACGCGCTAGCCGATTGGGCGCTCAGGCGGCTGGGCCTTGCCGATCTTTCGCCCGGGGAAACGCGCCTTGCCTTGATGGCGGCGCGCGCGGTCAAGGAAAAACTGAGCGAAAGCGAGAGCGCCGATTTCGTCTTTACGCGCGGCGAGCGCCGCCAGGCGATCGAGATCGATCGCGGGTCCTTGGAAGTGCTGATCGAACCCTTGATCGGCCGCACGCTGAAATCCTGCCGCCAGGTTCTGGCCGATGCCAAGCTGAAGCCCGAGGATATCGCCGGCGTGGTCCTGGTCGGGGGATCGACGCGGATTCCGGCCGTGCGCGATGCCGTGGCGCGGTTCTTCGGTCGGGTGCCGCTTTCCGATATCGACCCCGATCGCGTCGTTGCCGCCGGCGCCGCTTTGCAGGCGGCGGCTCTGACCGGGGGCGGGGATTCGCTGCTGATCGATGTCGTGCCGCTTTCCCTCGGCCTCGAAACCATGGGCGGCTTGGTGGAAAAGGTGATCGAGCGCAATTCGCCCCTTCCCATCGTCAAGGCGCAGGAATTCACCACCTATCGCGACGGCCAGACGGGCATGATGATCCACGTCCTCCAGGGCGAGCGCGAAACCGTCGCCGCCTGCCGGTCGCTGGCGCGGTTCGAATTGACGGGGATTCCGCCGATGGTCGCCGGCGCGGCGCGCATTCGCGTCACCTTCGCCGTCGATGCCGACGGGCTTCTGACCGTCGCCGCCGAGGAACGGACGACCGGCCGCGCGGCGGAGATCGCCGTCAAGCCGAGCTACGGCCTTAGCGAGGACGAAATGGCGACGATGCTGCGCGACAGCCTCGTCCATGCCGAGCGCGATATGACCGAGCGCCTGCTGATCGAGGCCAAGGTCGATGGCGAGCGCGTGCGCCTCGCCCTCGAAGCCGCCTTGGCGGCGGATGCGGCCCTGCTGGCGCCCGAGGAAGCGGCGAATATCGCCGCCGCCAAGACCGGACTCGAAGCCGCTTTGGCGGGTTCCGATCGGGCGGCGATCCAGGCGGCGATCGAACGCCTCGACCAGGCGGCGCAGAGCTTCGCGCAAAAACGCATGGATCGGGCCATCGCCGCCGCCTTGGCCGGGCGACGGCTTGACGAGGTCGAAGCCGCTATGGCAACTGACGCGGCGCAATGACGGGAAGGAAGCGGAAATGCCCAAAATGACATTCATCAAGCCGGACGGAACCCGCGTCGAATGCGAGGCGCCGATCGGCCTTTCCGTCTTGGAAATCGCCCATCGCAACGCCATCGACCTCGAAGGCGCTTGCGAAGGCTCGCTCGCTTGCTCGACCTGCCATGTCATCGTCGATCCCGAATGGTACGACACGCTGGAAGCGGCGAGCGAGGACGAGGAAGACATGCTCGACCTCGCCTTCGGCCTTACCCATACCTCGCGCCTCGGCTGTCAGATCAAGATGACCGAGGAATTGGACGGCCTCGTCGTCAGCCTGCCCTCGGCGACCCGCAACATGATGGTCGATCGGTAAGGCAGAGGACAGAAGTCAGAAGTCAGAAGTCAGATGACAGAAGTCAGATGACAGAAGTCAGATGACAGA
>CAYQAG010000019.1:0-45231 GCA_964415425.1 uncultured Rhodospirillaceae bacterium
GGGGGATCATGCCCAAGCTCACCATCGACGGCATCGCGATCGAAGTGCCCGCCGGGATGACCGTGCTGCAGGCCTGCGAATTGGCGGGCAAGGAAATTCCGCGCTTCTGCTATCACGAACGCCTGTCGGTCGCCGGCAATTGCCGCATGTGCCTGGTCGAGCAGGAAAAGGCGCCGAAACCGATCGCGTCCTGCGCCATGCCGGTCGCCGACGGCATGGCGATCCGCACCGATTCCCCGCTCGTCGAAAAGGCGCGCCGGGGCGTCATGGAATTCCTGCTCATCAATCACCCGCTCGATTGTCCGATTTGCGATCAAGGCGGGGAATGCGATCTGCAGGATCAGGCGATGGCCTTTGGCCACCACGCTTCGCGCTATCGCGACGAAAAGCGCGCCGTGATCGACAAGGATTTCGGCCCGCTCGTCAAGACGACGATGACGCGCTGCATCCAATGCACGCGCTGCATCCGCTTCGCGACCGAGATCGCCGGCGTCGAAGTGCTGGGTGCCGCCGGTCGCGGCGAACATATGGAAATCCTGACCTATGTCGAACAGGCGATCGCCAGCGAATTGTCCGGCAATCTTATCGATATCTGCCCGGTCGGCGCTTTGACCTCGGCGCCCTATGCCTTCACGGCGCGGCCTTGGGAATTGGCGAAGACGGATTCGATCGACGTCTTCGATGCCGTTGGCACCAATATCCGCATCGATTCCCGCGGGCGCGAAATCCTGCGCATCCTGCCGCGCCTCAACGAGGACGTGAACGAGGAATGGATGGCCGATAAGGGGCGTTTCGCCATCGACGGCTTGAAACGTCAGCGCCTCGACCGGCCCTATATCCGGGAGAACGGCAAATTGCGGCCGGCCAGCTGGCCCGAAGCCCTGGCCGCCATCGCCGCCAAAGCCGCCGGCCTGCCGGGATCGCGTATCGCCGCCATCGCCGGCGATATGGCCGACGTCGAAGCGATGTTCGCGCTTAAGACCTTGATGCGCGACTTAGGCTCGCCGCATCTCGATTGCCGGCAGGACGGCGCCAAGCTCGATGCGATTTCGCAGGCCGATTATCGCTTCAACAGCACCATCGCCGGCATTGATCGCGCCGATTGCCTGCTGCTGATCGGCTGCGATCCGCGCCGCGAGGCGCCGATCCTCAATGCCCGCATCCGCAAGCGCTATCTGAAGGGCGGATTGAAGGTCGCATCGCTCGGCCCCAATGTCGATCTCACCTATCCGGTCGAAGACTTGGGCGCGGACCCGCGCCTTCTGGCCGCCATCGCCGAAGGCTCGCATCCCTTTGCCGCCGCCTTGCGGCAAGCCAAGGCGCCGATGCTCGTTCTCGGCATGGGAGCGCTGGCGCGCGCGGATGGCGCCGCCATCTATGCGGCCGCGCGGCGGATCGCCGAAACCGCCGCCATGGTGCGGCCCGATTGGAACGGCTTCAACGTGCTGCATCATGCGGCGGCCCGCGTCGGCGGTTTGATGCTGGGCTTCGTGCCGGCGGATGGCGGACGCGACGTTGCTGGCATCCTCGCCGGCGCCGAAGCGGGGGAGATCGAATTCGTTTATCTTCTCGGCGCGGACGAGATCGATACCGGCCGCCTCGGCAAGGCCTTCGTCGTCTATCAGGGCCATCACGGCGATCGCGGCGCCCATCGCGCCGATGTCATCCTGCCGGGGGCCGCGCCCAGCGAGAAGGACGCGACCTATGCCAATACCGAAGGCCGAGTGCAGATGGCGCAATTGGCGGTTTTCCCGCCCGGCGAGGCGAAAGCGGATTGGGCAATCCTCCGCGCGCTGTCGCAGGCGCTCGGCAAGACCTTGTCTTTCGATAGCTTGGCCGATCTCCGGCGCCGGCTTTATGCGGCGAACGACGCTTTCCGCCGCTTGAACGCGATCGCGCCCGCCGCTCTCGGCGCGACCGGCCGGCCGGTAGGCGCGATCGGCGATCGGCCGCTCGATTATGCGATCGCCAATTATTACATGACCGATCCGATCAGCCGCGCATCCCTAACCATGGCGCGTTGCGTCGAGGCCTTCCTCGCGCCGGCGCCGAAGAGGTCGGGCACTCATGGCTGAGATCATGACCCACTGGTTCGGGCCTTATATCGGCACCGTCGTTTTCCTGGTGGCCGCGATCCTCGCCATTGTCGTGCCGCTGCTGCTGGCCGTCGCCTATCTCACCTATGCCGAGCGCAAGGTCATGGCGGCGATGCAGATTCGGCGCGGCCCCAATGTCGTCGGCCCCTTCGGCCTGCTGCAGCCCATCGCCGACGGCGTCAAGCTGATGTTCAAGGAAACGATCATCCCCACGGGGGCGAGCCGCATCGCCTTTCTGGCGGCGCCGATGATTACCTTCGTCCTCGCCTTGATCGCCTGGGCGGTCATTCCCTTCGATGACGGTCTCGTCCTCGCCGATATCAATGTCGGCATTCTTTATCTCTTCGCCGTATCCTCGCTCGGCGTCTACGGCATCGTCATCGCCGGCTGGGCCTCCAATTCCAAATATCCCTTCCTCGGCGCGCTGCGCTCGGCCGCGCAGATGGTTTCCTACGAGGTTTCGATCGGCTTCGTCCTCGTCACCGTTCTCTTGGTCGCGGGGTCGCTCAATCTCAACGATATCGTCGCGGCGCAATCGCGGATTTGGTTCTGCATTCCGCTGCTGCCGATGTTCGTCGTCTTCTTCATTTCCGCCTTGGCCGAGACCAATCGTCCGCCCTTCGATCTGCCGGAGGCGGAATCGGAACTCGTCGCCGGCTATTTCTCGGAATATTCGGCGATGACCTTCGCGCTCTTCTTCCTCGGCGAATATGCGAATATCTGGCTGATGAGCGCCATGACCTCAATTCTCTTCCTCGGCGGTTGGCAGGCGCCTTTCGGCCTCGAAATCGTGCCGGGCTTCGTCTGGTTCGCGCTCAAGACCTGTTTCGTCGCCTTCTGCTTCCTCTGGGTGCGCGCGACTTTCCCGCGCTATCGCTACGATCAATTGATGCGGCTCGGCTGGAAGGTGTTCCTGCCGTTCTCCCTCGTCATGGTGGTGGCGACTTCGGCCATCCTCGTCTTTTTCGATCTCTTGCCGGGAGCCGCCTCATGAGCGCTTTCGCCCTCACATTGCGCAGTTTTCTGCTGAAGGAATTGGTCGGCGGGATGGCGCTCACCTTCCGCTATCTCTTCAAGCCGAAAGTGACGATCAATTATCCCTACGAGAAGGGTCCCTTAAGTCCGCGCTTTCGCGGCGAGCATGCCTTGCGGCGCTATCCGAACGGCGAGGAACGTTGCATCGCCTGCAAGCTCTGCGAGGCGGTTTGCCCGGCTCAGGCCATCACCATCGAGGCGGAACCCCGCGCCGACGGCAGCCGGCGCACCACGCGCTACGATATCGACATGACGAAATGCATCTATTGCGGATTCTGTCAGGAAGCCTGTCCGGTCGATGCCATCGTCGAGGGGCCGAATTTCGAGTTCGCCGCCGAAACGCGGGAAGAGCTCTTCTACAACAAGGAAAAGCTGCTTGCGAACGGCGAACGTTGGGAAGCGGAGATCGCCGCCAATATCGCCGCCGATGCGCCTTATCGGTGAAGCGCGATCGGGGCAGGGGATGAGAACGGGAACGGACGCGTCATGATCGCCAGCATCGCCTTTTACGTTTTCGCGGGCATCGCCATTCTGGCGGGTGCGCTGGTCGTGACCAGTCGCAACCCGGTCTATTCGGTTTTGTTCCTCATTCTCGCCTTCTTCAACGCCGCCGGCCTCTTCGTCCTGATCGGCGCCGAATTCTTGGCGATGATGCTGATCGTCGTTTATGTCGGCGCCGTCGCGGTTCTTTTCCTCTTCGTGGTGATGATGCTCGATATCAATTTCGTGGCGTTCCGCCAGGGCTTCGTCCGCTATCTGCCGATCGGCTTTGCCGTCGGCTTGGTGTTGCTGGGCGAACTCGGGCTCATGCTCTTCGCCGGCGGGGAGGCGGCGCCGATCGCCGCGCGTCAGCCCATCCCGCCCTCCAGCGAAGTTAGCAACACGCTCGCCTTGGGCCGAGTGCTTTACACCGATTACGTCTATCTCTTCCAAGCGGCGGGCCTCGTTCTGCTGGTCGCCATGATCGGCGCGATCGTGCTCACCCATCGCGATCGCAGCGGCGTCAAGCGACAGAAGATCGCTGCGCAAATCGCGCGCCGGCGCCAATCGGTCGAGCTCGTCAAGGTTCCGAGCGGGAAGGGGGCCGCGTCATGATCGGCGAGATCGGCCTCATCCATTACCTCGCCGTGGCGGCGATTCTGTTCGCGCTCGGCATTTTCGGCATTTTCCTCAACCGCAAGAACGTCATCATTATCCTGATGTCGGTCGAATTGATGCTGCTTGCGGTTAACATAAACTTGGTCGCCTTTTCGCATTTCCTCGGCGATCTCGCCGGTCAGGTTTTCGCCATGTTCGTGCTGACCGTCGCCGCGGCCGAGGCGGCGATCGGGCTCGCCATTCTGGTCGTGTTCTTCCGCGCGCGCGGATCGATCGCGGTCGAAGACGTCAATCAGATGAAGGGCTAGGAACGCCATGGATGTCGCCATCGTCCTTTTGCCGCTGATCGGCGCGATTATCGCCGGCTTCGGCAATCGCCGCCTCGGCGATCGGGGTGCAGCACTCGTCACGTGTGCGGCGATGCTGGCGGCGATGGCGCTTTCCTGGGTCGTCTTCTTCGCCGCGACCGGGGCCGGCGCCGAAGCGCATACGACCGAGCTGATGACTTGGTTCGATGTCGGCGATTTCCGCGCCGCCTGGGCGGTCCGCATCGATTCCCTCTCGGCGGTGATGCTGGTCGTCGTCACCACGGTTTCGGCGATGGTGCATGTCTATTCGGTCGGCTACATGCATCACGACGACAGTCAACCGCGCTTCATGGCCTATCTTTCGCTTTTCACCTTCTGCATGCTGATGCTGGTGACGGCCGATAATTTCCTGCAGCTTTTCTTCGGCTGGGAAGGCGTGGGCTTGAGTTCCTATCTGCTGATCGGCTTCTGGTTCAAGCGTCCGAGCGCCAATGCCGCGGCGATCAAGGCCTTTCTCGTCAACCGGGTCGGCGATTTCGGCTTCGCGCTCGGCATCATGGCCGTTTTCCTGATCTTCGGCACAATCGATTTCGAGCCCGTCTTCGCCGCCGCGATCGCCGGCCAATACCCGGCGAGTTTCGCTTTCCTGGGCTACGATCTGCCCACTTTGGAGACGATCGCGCTGCTGCTCTTCATTGGCGCGATGGGGAAATCGGCGCAGCTTTTCCTGCACACATGGCTGCCCGATGCCATGGAAGGCCCGACGCCCGTTTCCGCCCTCATCCATGCCGCCACCATGGTGACGGCCGGCGTCTTCATGGTCTGCCGCCTCTCGCCGATTTTCGAATATGCGCCTTTCGCCAAGGAAGTCGTGACGGTGGTCGGCGCCTCGACCGCCTTCTTCGCGGCGACGATCGGCCTCACCCAGAACGATATCAAGCGCGTCATCGCCTATTCGACCTGTTCGCAGCTGGGTTACATGTTCTTCGCAGCGGGTGTCGGCGCCTATGGCGCGGCCATGTTCCATCTTTTCACCCATGCCTTTTTCAAGGCGCTGCTTTTCCTCTGCGCGGGTTCGGTCATCCATGCCATGTCCGGGGAACAGGATATGCGCCGCATGGGCGGCCTCTGGCGCCTCATCCCCATCACTTACGGCTTGATGTGGATCGGCAATTTGGCTCTGGCCGGGATCGGCATTCCCGGTCTCTTCGGTTTCGCCGGCTTCTATTCCAAGGATATCGTCCTCGAATCGGCCTTCGCGGCGCATAGCGGTCCCGGCTTCTATGCCTTCTGGCTCGGCATCCTGGGCGCCGTCATGACCGCCTTCTATTCCTGGCGGTTGATTTTCATGACCTTCCACAATCAGAACCGGGCCGACGCCGAAACCTTCCATCACGTCCACGAAAGCCCCTGGGTCATGCTGGCGCCGCTTTTCGTTCTGGCGGCGGGCGCGCTTCTTGCCGGCATCGTTTGGTATCCCGATTTCGTCGGCGCGAATATGGAAGCCTTCTGGGGCGAGGGCCTGCATTTCGCTCCGACCAATGCCGTTCCGCATCACGCCCATGACGTGCCGCATTGGGTGCCGATCCTGCCGCTGGGCGCGGGTCTGCTCGGCATTTTCGTCGCTTTCCTCGCTTACATGCGGGCGCGCGATTGGCCCGCGCGCTGGGCGAGCGCGCTCAGGCCGCTTTATCTCTTGTCCTTCAATAAGTGGTATTTCGACGAGATCTACGATTTCCTCTTCGTCGCGCCGGCCAAGGCGCTCGGGCGGGCCTTATGGCTGGGCGGCGATGGCGCGATTATCGACCGCTTCGGTCCGGACGGACTCGCGGCCGCGACGCTCGCCTTGGCGCGCCGCGCCGGAAGACTGCAGAGCGGCTATCTCTATCATTACGCCTTCGTCATGCTGATCGGCCTCGTGGTCCTGATCGCGTGGCTGCTTGTGCTTTATCCGCGGTGAGTGTGCCGATGACCGGTTTTCCCATCCTCAGCCTGACGACGTTCCTGCCGCTGATCGGCGTGCTGCTCATTTTGGGGCTGCGCGGCGAGGGAGCGGAGACGAATGCGCGCTGGACGGCTTTATGGACGAGCCTCGTCACGTTCGGCCTTTCGCTCGTCCTCTGGGTCGATTTCGATCATGCCGAACCCGGTTTCCAATTCGAGGAACGCTTCGCCTGGCTGCCCGATCTCGGCATCAATTATCATATGGGAATCGACGGCATCTCGCTGCTTTTCGTGCTGCTCTCGACCCTGTTGACGCCGATCTGCATCCTCGCCAGCTGGTCGGCGATCGCGCACCGCGTCAAGGAATACATGATCGCCTTCCTGGCGCTCGAAACCCTGATGATCGGCACTTTCGCGGCGCTCGATTTCGTCGCCTTCTATATCTTCTTCGAGGGCGTCCTCATTCCGATGTTCATCATCATCGGCGTCTGGGGCGGCGCGCGGCGCATCTATTCGGCCTTCAAATTCTTCCTCTTCACTTTGCTGGGTTCGGTGCTGATGCTGCTCGCCATTCTGGCGCTCTATCGCCTGACCGGCACGACCGATATTCCGACCCTGATGCAAACGCATATCGATCCCGCATGGCAGAAATGGCTGTGGCTCGCTTTCTTCGCCTCCTTCGCCGTCAAGGTGCCGATGTGGCCCGTTCACACTTGGCTGCCCGATGCCCATGTCGAGGCGCCGACGGCGGGTTCGGTCATCCTGGCCGGCGTCCTCTTGAAGATGGGCGCCTATGGCTTCCTGCGCTTCTCGATCCCGATTCTGCCCGAGGCCACGGCCTATTTCACGCCTTTCGTCTTTGCGCTCAGCGTTATCGCCGTCATCTATACTTCGCTGGTGGCGCTGGCTCAGGCCGATATGAAGAAGCTGATCGCCTATTCCTCGGTCGCGCATATGGGTTTCGTCACCGCCGGCATCTTCGCCATGACGACGGAAGGCGTGCAGGGCGCGCTTTTTCAGATGCTCTCGCACGGCATCGTCTCGGGCGCGCTCTTCCTCTGCGTCGGCGTCGTTTACGATCGGCTGCATAGCCGCGAGATCGCCCGCTATGGCGGTCTCGTCAACAACATGCCACGTTACGCCTTCGTCTTCATGGTCTTCGCCATGGCCTCGGTCGGCCTGCCGGGCACGAGCGGGTTCATCGGCGAATTCCTGGTCATGGTCGGCGTCTTCAAGGTCAATACCTGGGTCGCGCTTCTGATCGCGAGCGGGGTCATTCTCGGCGCCGCTTATATGCTCTGGCTCTATCGCCGGGTCGTCTTCGGCGCGCTGGAAAAAGAAGACGTGAAGGCGATGCTCGATCTTAACCCGCGCGAGATCGCGATCTTCCTGCCGCTCCTGGCGCTGGTCTTGTGGATGGGCATCTATCCGAAATCCTTCACGGCGGTGTTCGCGCCATCGGTCGATCATCTGATCGCGACCTATGGGCCGCGCATCCTGGGCATGCAATAGGCGAGAGCGATGGCAAGCGATCTTCTCAATCTCTCTCTGGCCGGGCCGGAAATTCTGCTGGCGGCGGCGAGCCTCGTTTTGCTGCTGCTCGGCGTTTTCCTCGGCGATCGGCATTTCCGCAAGGTGGCTTGGCTCTGCGTCCTCGCCTTGATCGGCGCCATTCTGCTGACGGCTTGGGGCGCGGGGAACGGAACGGCCTTCGACGGCGCCTTCGTCGTCGATGCCTTCGCCCGCTTCGCCAAGATCCTCGTCTTCGCCGCCGCCGCTATCGCCATTCCGATGGCGCTCGATTACGCCGAACGCGAAGGCATGGCGCGCTGCGAGATGCCGGTCCTGATCCTGCTGGCCAGTCTCGGCATGGGCATGATGATTTCGGCCAATGATCTCATCGCGCTTTATGTCGGCCTGGAGCTGCAAAGCCTTTCGCTTTACGTGCTGGCGGCGATGCAGCGGTCGAATCTGCGATCGAGCGAAGCGGGGCTAAAGTATTTCGTGCTGGGCGCGCTCTCTTCCGGTCTGCTGCTCTACGGCGCTTCGCTGATCTACGGCGCGACGGGGGCGACGAATTTCGACGATCTCGCGACCGCCATTCTCGGCCCCAGCGTCGATCTCGTTCTGCTGACGGGCCTCGTTTTCCTGATGGCGGGGCTGGCTTTCAAGATTTCCGCCGTGCCCTTCCATATGTGGGCGCCCGATGTCTATGAAGGGGCGCCGACGCCGATCACTGCCTTTTTCGCGGCGGCGCCCAAGGTCGCGGCACTCGCCCTCATCGCTCGCGTTCTCCTCGTTCCCTTCGCCGCCATGCCTTCGGCCTGGCAGGATATCCTGAGCTTCGTCGCCATCGCTTCCATGATCTTCGGCGCCGTCGCCGCCATCAATCAAAGCAATATCAAGCGCCTGATGGCCTATAGCTCGATCGGCAATATCGGTTATGCCTTGATCGGCTTGATCGCCGGCGATGCCGCCGGTCTTTCCGGCATGCTGGTCTATATGACGATTTATGTCGTCATGACGCTGGGCGCCTTCGGCGTCATCCTCGCCATGCGGCGCGAGGGGCGCATGGTCGAGGCGATCGCCGATCTCGCCGGTCTGTCGCGCAGCCAGCCGGCCTTGGCTTACGCGCTTGCCATTTTCATGTTCTCGATGGCGGGCATACCGCCCTTGGCCGGCTTCTTCGGCAAGCTTGCCGTTTTCATGGCGGCGATTTCCGCCGGATTCTACGGCCTTGCCGTGATCGGCGTTCTCGCCTCGGTCGTCGGCGCCTTTTATTACATGCGCATCGTCCGCGTCATGTTCTTCGATCCGCCGGTCGGCGCCTTCGCGCCGGTCGCGCCCATTCTGCGCTTGATCCTGATCGTCAGCGGCGTGGCGATCCTCGGCGGCATTCTCGTCTTTCCGCCGTTGCAGGAAGCCGCCCGGATGGCGGCGAATGCGCTTATTCCCGGATGAGTCTCGATTTTCGGATCGAGACGATCGCCGAGATCGACAGTACCAATCGCTGGGTTCGGGAGATGGCCCTGGCCGGCGCGGCCGAGGGTCTGGCTCTGCGCGCCGAACGGCAAAGTGCCGGTCGCGGCCGTTTGGGACGCGAATGGGTCTCGCCGCCGGGCAATCTTTATCTCTCGCTGTTGCTGCGGCCGCCCCGCCGCTTGGCCGAGATCGGCGGCCTCGCTTTCCTGGCCGGGATCGCGATCGCCGAATTCCTAACGACGATCCTGCCCGATCCGGCGGCGATACGCCTCAAATGGCCGAACGACGTTCTGGTCGATGGACGCAAGATCGCCGGCATTCTGATCGAGGCGCAGAACGCGGCAACGCTGACGCCCAGCGCCGGTGAGGGGGATCGTTGCGCTTTCGTCGTTCTCGGCCTCGGCCTCAATCTTGTCAGCCATCCGCAAGGGGCGCTTTATCCCGCGACCGATATCCGAAGCGCCGGTGGCCGCGATCTTTCGCCGGAAGAGGCCACCCACGGCATTCTCGAAAAGCTGCGGCCGCTTTATGCGCTCTGGCTCGCTTCCGGTTTCGCGCCGATCCGCGATCTTTGGCTGGCGCTTGCCGCCGGGCTCGGCGAGCCGATGACGCTCCGCCTCGGCACGGAAACGCTGACCGGCCTTTTCCGAGGCATCGATGGCGACGGCCATTTGCAGATCGCTCTCGATAGCGGCGACTCGCGATCGATCGCGGCTGCCGATATACTGCCGCCGCTCTGACCTCAAGATCGGGTATGCCATGCTGCTCGCGATCAATGCCAACAACACCAATGTCAAATTCGCGCTTTACGAGGGCGACGTTCTCAAGGGCGATTGGCGCCTGAAGACCGATCCCGCGCGCACCTCCGACGAATATGTCGTCTGGCTGAAGCAATGGCTCGACATGGCGGGCCTGCGCCTTGCCGATATCGACGGCGCGATTCTGGCGAGCGTCGTGCCGCAAGCCAATTTCCATCTCGACATGATGTGCTCGCGCCATCTGCGCGTGCGGCCGCTGATCGTGGGCGAGGCCGGCGTCGCATTGGGGATCGAGATTCGTCTCGATCGGCCAAGCGATGTCGGCGCCGATCGCCTGGCGAATGCCATCGGTGGGCATATCCGCTATCGGCGGCCGTTGATCGTCGTCGATTTCGGCACGGCGACGACCTTCGATGTCATCGAGGGTGAAGGGCATTATATCGGCGGCGCCATCGCTCCCGGCATCAATCTCAGCCTCGAAGCCTTGCACAACTTCACGGCCCGTTTGCCGCGGATCGCCGTCGAACGGCCGCGCCGCGCCATCGGCAAGGATACGCTGGAAGCCATGCAATCCGGCATCTTTTTCGGCTATCTGGGGCTGATCGAGGGCATGGTGGCGAGAATCGCCGGCGAATTCGGCGCCGATCTCCTGGTCGTGGCGACGGGGGGGCTGGCGCCGCTCTTCGCCGAAGCGACGCCCGTCATCCATCACCTCGATCCCGAAATCACCATGCGCGGCTTGGTCGAAATCTATCGGCGCAATCGCCGATGATCCTGCCCGCCCGTCCTGCGGCCGACGAATTCCTGTTCCTCGCTCTGGGCGGCGCCGGCGAGATCGGCATGAATCTTTCGCTCTACGGCCATGACGGCAAATGGCTGATGGTCGATCTCGGCATCGGGTTCGGCGATGCGACGACGCCGGGCATCGATATCGTCATGCCCGATCCCGCCGCGATCCTGCCGCTGGTTTCCGATATCGTCGGCCTCGTTCTCACTCATGCCCATGAGGATCATCTGGGTGCCGTCGCCTATCTCTGGCCGCAATTGCGTTGTCCCGTTTACGCGACGCCGTTCGCCGCCGCGATTCTGCGCCGGAAATTGGTGGAAAGCGGCTTCGAAAAGACGGTGCCGGTCGAAATTCTGCCGCTTTCGGCTAGGCTGGGGATCGGCCCCTTCGATGTCGAATTGCTTTCGCTCACCCATTCCATTCCCGAGCCCAATGCCGTGATCCTGCGTTCCTTGGCGCGGCCCGGCCTCGGCGCCATTCTCCATACCGGCGATTGGAAACTCGACGCGACGCCCGTGATTGGCCCGAGCAGCGATATCCCGGCGCTGCGGCGCCTTGGCGAATCCGGCGTTCTCGCCATGGTCTGCGATTCGACCAATGTCCTCGTCCCCGGGCAATCGGGATCGGAAGCGGCCGTGCGCGCGGCCTTGCTGACGATCATCGGCCGATTGGAAAATCGCATCGCCGTTGCCTGCTTTTCCAGCAATATCGCGCGCCTGCATTCCATCGCCAGCGCGGCGATCGCGGTAGGCCGACGCTGCGCGCTGGTCGGGCGTTCGCTCTGGCGCATGGTCGAGGCCGCGCGCGAAACCGGCTATCTCGCCGATCTTCCCGATTTCGTTCCCGAACACGATATCGGCTTCTTCCCGCGCCGCGATATCCTGATGATCTGCACCGGGAGCCAGGGCGAACCGCGCTCGGCCCTGGCCAGGATCGCCAAGGGCGATCATCCCCATGTCGAATTGGAACCCGGCGATGCGGTCATTTTTTCTTCCCGCGTCATTCCCGGCAACGAAAAGGCGATCGCCGGATTGCAGAACGATCTTGCCCGCTTGGCGATCGACGTCATCGCCGATAGCGAGGCGGGGGTGCATGTCTCCGGCCATCCGGCGCAGGAGGAATTGGCGGAAATGTATCATTGGGTCAGGCCCGAGATCGCCATTCCCGTTCATGGCGAGGCGCGCCATATTCGTGCCCATGCGGCACTCGCGCGCGAATGCCAGGTGCCGATTGCCGTGGAACCGCGGAACGGCGATCTCATCCGGTTGAAACCGGGATCGGCCGATATCCTGGCGCACCTGCCGAGCGGGCGGCTCGGCCTCGACGGCCGGCAATTGGTTCCGCTGGCGGGCGAGATGTTGCGCCAGCGTCATCGCCTCTCCTATAACGGGCTCGCCATGGTTTCGCTCGCCATCGGCGGGGACGGGCGCTTGCGCGGGGCGCCTCTGATTTCGCTCGAAGGCTTGGCCGAACCCGAGGCCGAGGCGGAAATCGTCGCCGGGATGAGCGAGGCCATCCTCGCCGCGCTCGCCATGCCGCCGCCGGGCGCCGCTGGTCTCGCCGAAGCCGCGCGCCTCGCGGCGCGGCGCTGGTATCACGCGCGTTTCGCCAAGAAGCCGGTCGTCAAGGTGCATCTCATTCAGGTCTAGAGCCTATTCCCACTCGCCGAAATTGGCTCTACATTCCCTGGCCACGACGAAGGAAAGGAATATCATGCGGCTTTCGCAATTCTTCATGCCGACGCTCAAGGAAAACCCGACGGAGGCGCAAATCGTCTCGCATCGGCTGATGCTGCGCGCCGGCATGATCCGCCAAGCCAGCGCCGGCATCTATTCCTGGCTGCCCATGGGATTCCGGGTGCTGAAGAATATCGAGCGCATCGTGCGCGAGGAACAGGATCGCGCCGGGGCGCAGGAAGTCCTGATGCCGACCGTGCAATCGGCCGATCTGTGGCGCGAAAGCGGCCGCTACGACGCCTATGGCAAGGAAATGCTGCGCTTCAAGGATCGCCACGAACGCGACATGCTCTATGGCCCGACCAACGAGGAATTGATCACGGATATCTTCCGCCAATCCGCCAAGAGCTATCGCGATGTCCCGAGCCTGCTTTATCACATTCAGTGGAAATTCCGCGACGAAGTGCGCCCGCGTTTCGGCGTCATGCGGGGGCGCGAATTCCTGATGAAGGACGCCTATTCCTTCGATCTCGATTTCGCCGGCGCGCGCCATGCCTATAACAAGATGTTCGTCGCTTATCTCAAGACCTTCGCGCGCATGGGGCTGCAGGCGATTCCGATGCGCGCCGAAACCGGGCCGATCGGCGGCGATCTCAGCCACGAATTCATCATCGTCGCCGAGACCGGCGAAAGCGCCATTTATTTCGATGCCGAATTCGCGGCCATGGATTGGCAAGGTCTCGCCGTCGATTTCGACGATCGTCAAGCCGTCGCCGCCATCGTCGATCGCTTCACGTCCATCTATGCCGCGACCGACGATAAGCACGATGCCGCCGCCTTCGCGAAATTGCCGACAGCGCGCCAAAGCTCGGGACGCGGCATCGAGGTCGGGCATATCTTCTATTTCGGCACCAAATATTCCGCGCCGCTGAAGGCCGAGGTGCAAACGCCGGAAGGCGCTACGGTGCCGCTCCATATGGGATCTTACGGCATCGGCGTCTCGCGCCTGGTCGGCGCCATTATCGAGGCGAGCCATGATGAGGCAGGGATCGTATGGCCGGAAGCGGTGGCGCCCTTCCGCATTGGCCTCATCAATCTGAAGATCGCCGATCCCGCCTGCTGCGATCTCGGCGAGAGTCTTTATGCGAGTTTCCGCCGCGCCGGGATCGAATGTCTTTACGACGATCGCGATCTGCGCGCCGGGGAAAAATTCGCCGAGATGGACTTGATCGGGCTTCCCTGGCAGATCGTGATCGGTCCCAAGGGCGCCGCCAAGGGGCTGGTGGAGGTCAAGAACCGCAAGACCGGCCAGCGCGAGGAAATGTCGGCGGCGGCGGCGCAAAGCCGTTTCGCCGCATGATCTTTTCCGCTTTCGAACGGATGATGGCGCTGCGCTATCTGCGGGCGCGGCGCAAGGAAGGGCTGATCTCGGTCATCGCCGGATTTTCCTTTCTCGGCATTGGGCTCGGCGTCGCGACGCTGATCGTCGTCATGTCGGTCATGAACGGCTTCCGCGCCGAATTGATCAAGAGCGTCGTCGGGTTCAGCGCGCATTATTCGGTTTTCCTCCCCGGCGGGCGCCTCGATCATTACGAAGCGTTGAGCGCCGAATTGCGGGCGATCCCGGGCATCGCCGAGGCTGTCCCCATCGTCGAGGGTCAGGCTTTCCTGACCGGAAAAGGCGAAGGCACGGGCGCTTTCCTGCGCGGCATTCGGGCGGAGGATTTGGCGGGCAAGCGCCTGATCGCGGAAAACATGGTCGCGGGCTCGCTTGAGGGCATCGCCGACCGCAATGCGATCGTTCTGGGCGCGCGGCTTGCCGAATCCTTACGCGTCCGCCTCGGCGACGAGGTGACGGCGATCGCGCCCGATATCGCCATCACGATCGGCGGCGCCTTGCCGCGCACCAAGACCTTCCGCGTCGTCGGCATTTTCGAGGTCGGGAATTATCTGCTCGATAACGGCGTCGCCTTCATCGCCTTCGACATGGCGCAAATCTATTTTCGCAGCAAGGGCGCCGCCAGCAAGATCGAGGTAACGGTCGCCGACCTCGACGATCTCGCCGGGGCGCGAACGCGGCTAATCGAGAAACTCGGCAACCGCTACGCCCTGAATTCCTGGCAGGATTCCAATCGCGATTTCTTCACCGCCGTCGAGGTCGAGCGCAACGTCATGTTCCTGATCCTGACGCTGATCATCGTCGTCGCCGCTTTCAATATCGTTTCGGGGCAGATCATGATGGTGAAGGATAAGGCGCGCAACATCGCCATCCTGCGCACGATGGGCGCGGGGCAGGGCGCGATCCTGCGCATCTTCCTGCTTTCGGGCGCCAGTATCGGCATTATCGGGACTTTGGTCGGGGTGACGCTCGGCCTCGGCTTCGCGCTCAATATCGACCATATCCGCCGCGCGATCGAAAAACTGACGGGAGCCGATCCCTTCAACGAAACGATCTATTTCCTCGCGAAACTGCCGGCGGTCGTCGATCCCGTCGAAGTCGCGCTGATCTCGGCCATGGCGCTCGGCCTGACCTTGCTCGCCTCGATCTATCCCGCTTGGCGTGCTGCCAGGCTCGATCCGGTGGAGGCGCTGCGCTATGAATAGCGAGAGGCCGGAAATTCTGACGCTGAAGGATATCCGGCAAAGCTTCCCCGAGGCCGGCGGCGAATTGGTCGTCATTCGGAAAGCCGATCTTTCGCTCCGCGCCGGCGAAATGGCGGCGCTCGTCGGCCCTTCGGGCGCCGGCAAATCGACCCTGCTGCATGTCGCCGGTTTGCTCGAACGGCAAGCGGGCGGCGAGGTCTTCCTCGATGGCGCGGCGACGTCCGGCCTCGGCGATGCGGCGCGAACCCGGCTTCGCCGCGATCGCATCGGCTTCGTCTATCAATATCATCACCTGCTGCCGGAATTTTCCGCTCTAGAGAATGTCGTCGTCCCGCAGATGATCGCCGGAAAATCCCGTGCGGCGGCGCGCGGGCCGGCGCAAGATTTGCTGCTGGCGGTCGGCCTCGGCGCCAGGCTCGATCATCGCCCGGCCAAGCTTTCGGGCGGCGAACAGCAGCGCGTCGCCATCGCGCGCGCGCTCGCCAATGGGCCGGGTTTGCTGCTGGCCGACGAACCGACGGGTAATCTCGATCACCAGACGGCCGAGCAGGTCTTCGGCTTGCTGCTGGGCCTCGTGCGCGATCGCGGCATCGCCGCCTTGATCGCGACGCATAATCTCGATCTCGCGCGCCGGATGGATCGCATCGTCGCCTTGCAGGATGGCGTGCTGGCGCCTTTAGTCTAGCTTTCGCGGGGCTAGGCGGCTGGGTTAGCATAGGCCCCTCGCGAATCGAGGATCAGCGATTATGGCCCTGGCGGATTTCATCCATCTGCGCGTCCATTCCGCCTATTCCCTATCGGAAGGCGCGATCACGCCCGCGCAATTGGTGGATCTCGCGAAGCGCGCGGCGATGCCGGCGGTCGCGGTCGCCGATACCAACAATCTCTTCGGCGCCATGGAATTTTCCGGCCTTGCCAAGGCGGCGGGCATTCAACCGATCATCGGCTGTCAGATCGATATCCGGCGCGAGGCGGGGAATAACCGTCAGGCCGCCGCGCCGGCAACGGATCAATTGGTGCTGCTGGTGCAGAATGAAGCCGGCTACGGCAATCTGATGAAGCTTTCGAGCCATGCCTTCCTCGCGAGCGAGCCGGGGGCGCCGCCGCAGATCGCCTTGGCCGATCTCGAAGCTCATGCCGAGGGGTTGATCGCTTTGACCGCCGGGCCGCGCGGGGAAGTGGGGCGCCTCATCCTCGAAGGGCGCGATGCGGAGGCGAAGGCAGCGCTCGCGCGCTTCGCTGCGATCTTTCCCGGGCGCTGCTATGTCGAGATCATGCGCCACGGCGAAGCTGCGGAAGATCGCTGCGAATCCGCTCTGATCGATCTCGCTTACACGCTCGATCTTCCCCTGGTCGCGACCAATGAGGTCTTCTTCGCCGATCGCGACATGTATCCGGCGCATGATGCGTTGCTCTGCATCGCCGAGCGCAGCTATGTCGTCGAGGAAAAGCGCCGCCGCGCGACGCCCGAACACGGGTTCAAGAGCGCTGCGGAAATGCGCGCGCTTTTCGCCGATCTGCCGGAAGCCTGCGACAATACGCTGATCGTCGCGCGGCGTTGCGCCTATATGCCGCCGGCGCGCAAGGCGATCCTGCCGCTTTACGCGCCGGGCAAGAACGAGGCCGAAATCCTCGAAACCATGGCGCGCGAAGGTTTGGCGCGGCGCTTGGAATCGCTCGGCATCGCCGGCAAGGCGGCCGAGCCTTATGCCGCGCGGCTCGATTTCGAGCTCGGCATCATCAACGGCATGGGCTTCACCGGCTATTTCCTGATCGTCGCCGATTTCATCCAATGGGCCAAGGGCCAGGGCATACCGGTGGGGCCGGGGCGCGGGTCGGGTGCGGGTTCCGTCGTCGCCTGGGCCTTGACGATTACCGGCCTCGACCCCTTGCGCTTCGGCCTGTTGTTCGAGCGCTTCTTGAACCCCGAGCGCATTTCGATGCCGGATTTCGATATCGATTTCTGCCAGGATCGCCGCGACGAAGTGATCCGCTACGTGCAGGAGCGCTTCGGCCCTGATCGCGTCGCGCAGATCATCACCTTCGGCAAGCTGCAGGCTCGCGCCGCCGTGCGCGATGTCGGCCGCGTCTTGCAGGTTCCCTATGGTCAGGTCGATCGCCTGACGAAACTCATCCCCAACAATCCGGCCAATCCGATCAAGCTTAGGGAAGCGATCGAAGGCGAACCCCAGCTGCGCCAAGCGATCGCCGACGATCCCGCCGTCGCGCGGCTGATGGATATCGCCGAAAAGCTGGAAGGGCTCTATCGCCACGCTTCGACCCATGCGGCCGGAATCGTCATCGGCGATCGTCCGCTCGACGAATTGGTGCCGCTTTATCGCGATCCCAATTCCTCGATGCTGGTCACGCAGTTCAATATGAAGGATGTGGAGAAGGCCGGCCTCGTCAAATTCGATTTTCTGGGGCTGAAGACTCTCAGCCTGCTGGATCGCGCGATCCGGCTGCTCAAGAAACGCGGCATCGAGATCGATCTCGACCGCTTGCCCCTCGACGATGCCAAGACTTACGAAATGCTCTGCCATGCCGACGTGACGGGCGTGTTCCAGCTGGAAAGCAGCGGCATGCGCGACGTCTTGCGCAAGCTGAAGCCCGACCGGTTCGAGGATATTGTCGCCGTCGTCGCGCTCTATCGGCCGGGGCCGATGGATAACATTCCCCGCTTCATCAATGGCAAGCATGGCCGCGAGGCGATCGATTATCTGCATCCCTTGCTGGAAGGCATCCTCAAGGAAACCTACGGCATCATGATCTATCAGGAGCAGGTGCTGGAGATCGCGCGGGTGCTGGCCGGCTATAGCCTGGGCTCGGCCGATCTCTTGCGCCGCGCCATGGGCAAGAAGATCAAGTCGGAGATGGAGGCGCAGCGCAAGACCTTCATCGACGGCGCCATCGCGCGCGGCGTCGAGGCCGGGAAGGCCGGACAGATTTTCGATCAGGTCAATAAATTCGCCGGCTACGGGTTCAACAAGAGCCATGCCGCCGCTTATGCCATGGTCGCCTATCAGACGGCCTGGATGAAGGCGAATTATCCGGTCGAATTCTTCGCCGCCAGCATGACCTACGATATGAGCAATAGCGACAAGCTCAATCTGTTCCGTCAGGAATTGAAGCGCCTCGGCATCGCGCTGCTGCCGCCCGACATCAATCGTTCGGAAGTCGATTTCGCCGTCGAGGTTCAATCCGATGAACGTCTTGCCGTGCGCTATGCCCTGGCGGCGGTGAAGAATGTCGGCGCCGGGCCCGTCGCGGCCATCGTCGCCGCGCGCGGGCGGGGGCGTCCCTTCGCCGGTTTGGAGGATTTCTGCGAACGCCTGGCGGCGAGCGAGGCCGGCAATTTCAACAAACGGCAATTGGAAAACCTGATCCTGGCCGGCGCCTTCGACAGCCTCAATTCCAACCGGCATCAGGTTTTCACCGTGGCCGAGCAGATGCTGCGCCAAGCGGGGGTAATGGCGGCGGAGCGCGCGACCGCGCAATCGACGCTTTTCGCCGAAACCGAGCGCGTCCGGCTCACATTGCCGCCGGTCAACGATTGGCTGCCGACCGAACGCCTGCAACAGGAATTCGCGGCGATCGGCTTTTATCTCTCCGCTCATCCGCTGGACGCCTATGCGGAGACTTTGAAGCGGCTCTCCGTCATCGCCAGCGGCGACCTCATGGCGTGGCTCAAGGAGAAGGGAACGACTCGCGCGAAGCTTGCCGGTCTCGTCGTCGCGCGCCAGGAGCGCGTTTCGCAAAAAGGCAATCGCTTCGCCTTCGTGCAGTTGAGCGATGCCAGCGGCCTTTACGAAGTGATGGTCTTCGCCGAGAAACTATCCGAGGCGCGCGAATGGCTGGAGCCCGGGCGACCGATCCTGCTGACCGTCGATGCGCGGATCGAGGAAGACAATCTGCGCCTGATGGCGGTCGAGATCGCCGGCCTCGATCAAGCGGCGGCGGCGGCGGCCACGGGCCTCCGCATTTTCCTGAAGACGCCCGATGCCCTCGCTTCGATCAAGCAGGTGCTCGATCGCGCCGGTCGCGGCAAGGGGCGGGTCGATTTCGTTCTCGATCTCGAAGACCTCGGGCGCGAAGTGGAAATCGCGCTGCCGGGCCGCTATGCGGTCTCCCCGGCCGTGAAGGGCGCGATCAAGGCGATCCCCGGAATCCTCGCCGTCGCCGAAGCGTGAGCGCGGACTCTTCTTAGAACTGGAAATAGAGAAATTCGGATTTCCAGCCGAAGATCGCGGCAAGCCCGGCCGCCGTGAGCACGCCGCCGAGCAATCCCCAGACCCAGTTTGGACGCCATTCGAAGACGCGTCCGAAGTGCGGGGAGAAAGGCCGATAGGGCCTCGGCCGCGAAAGATTGGGACGATAGCGCGCGAAGATTTGTTGCGTGTTCGGCGCGGCGAGGGCGAGAAGAGCGCTGCCGGCGATCAGAGCCCAATCGGCCAGACTGCCGGCTGTACCGCCTCCAGGGTGCAGCATGGCGCCGATCAGAGCGATGGCGGTTTCGGGGCGATCGGCACGGAAGAAAACCCAGGCCAGGATGACGGCGATCAAGGTCAGCGCCCAGGCGAGAGGCCGGGGCAGGCGCCAGGGCGAAAACTCCGACCAGAGGTGGCAGAGCGCCAGGTAAAGGCCGTGCAGCGCGCCCCAGATAACGAAGGTCCAGCCCGCGCCATGCCATAACCCTCCGAGCAGCATGGTCAGCAGCAGGTTGCCGATCTGTCGCGCCTTGCCGCGGCGATTGCCGCCAAGCGGGATATAGAGATAATCCCGCAGGAAGCGCGAAAGCGTGATATGCCAGCGCCGCCAGAAATCGGCGATGGTCAGAGCTTTATAGGGCGAATCGAAATTGGCGGGAAAGCGGATGCCGAAAATCCGCGCCAAGCCGATCGCCATGTCGGAATAGCCGGAGAAATCGAAATAGAGTTGCAGCGTATAAGCCAGCGCGCCCATCCAGGCGGCGCTCGTGCCGATCTCGGCGCCGTTTTGCGCTTGCGCGAAAACGCCATTGGCAAGGGGGGCTAGATTGTCGGCGATCAAAGTTTTCTTGGCGAGGCCGCAGGCGAAGATGGCCAATCCGACGGCGAGATCGAGGCTGCGGAAACGGCCGAAATTCTTATGCGCGATCTGCGGCAGCGCCTCGTAATGATGCACGATGGGCCCGGCGATCAATTGCGGGAAGAAAGTGACGAACAGGCAGAAATCGGCAAAGCGATAGCGCGGCGCTTGGCGGCGATAGGCATCGACCAAATAGGCGATCTGCTGGAAGGTATGAAACGAAATACCGAGCGGCAGGATGATGGCAAAGGGCGTGAAGTCGCGGCCGAGCAGGGCGGAAACGCTACCCAGCAGGAAATTGGTGTATTTGAAATAGCCGAGAACGACGAGGATGAGAGCGATGGAAAAGCCGAGCAAGGCGCGCCGCGCGGTCGGCGCGAGATCGGAGCGAGAGAGTTGGCGCCCGATGAGGAAGCTGAACACGATTTCGGCGAGGATCAGCAGGATGAAATAGGCATTCCACCATGCGTAAAAAGCGATCGAGGCCAGCGAGAGGAACCAGATGCCGATCCGGCGCCCGTCGGGCAAAAAGCCCATGGTCAGGAAAAACCCGATAATCGTCAGGGGCAGGAAAGCGAGATAGAACTCGAAGGAATTGAACAACATCGCTATGGAAGGGGGATTGGAGGGCGGAGCAAAGGTAGGGAAATTTCGTGAAAAAAGACGACGAGACCCTATAGCAGGCGTGCTTGGACCTGTCACGGCAGCTGACCGTTCGCCCAATCCGGGACGACCTCGGCTAAAGCTGTCCTTTGCTAATCTATTGATAAATAATCAATAAATTGAAGTTTTCCGGCAAGCGCGGCCGATCTTGCCTTTTGCGGGCGGATTGGCTAGGAAAGCCCCGCTTAACGTAAATCCGCATGCGGGTTCGCGCGCCGCCGGGGAGACATCCTGACGGTTTCGCTCCGGTGCCGGTTCCTTTAGGGATCGGTTCCATCCCGCAGAGGCTCAACCGGAAAAGGACGATTGCCATGGCTTTGCCAGAAATCAGCATGCGCCAGCTTCTCGAGGCCGGCGTGCATTTCGGACATCACACCCGGCGCTGGAACCCGAAGATGGCCGGCTATATCTTCGGCGTTCGCAACGGCATTCATATTCTCGACCTGGAGCAAACCGTGCCGCTCCTGGAGCAAGCGGTGAAAGCCGTCCGCGATATCGCGGCGCGCGGCGGTCGCGTGCTTTTCGTCGGCACCAAGCGCGCGGCTTCGGAAAAGGTGGCCGAAGCGGCGACGCGTTGCGGCCAGTATTACGTCAATCACCGTTGGCTGGGCGGCATGTTGTCGAATTGGAAGACGATCAGCCACTCGATCAAGCGTCTGCGCGAACTCGACGAGCGCCTGGCCAGCAATACGATCGGTCTCACCAAGAAGGAATTGCTGATGCTGACCCGCGATCGGGACAAGCTGCAGCGCGCCTTGGGCGGAATCAAGGACATGGCCGGCCAACCCGACATCCTGGTCGTGATCGATACCAACAAGGAATCCATCGCCATCCAGGAAGCGCGCAATCTCGGTATTCCGGTGGCGGCGGTTTTGGACAGCAATTCCGATCCCAAGGGGATCGCGTTCCCCATCCCCGGCAATGACGACGCCATTCGGGCGATCACCCTCTATTGCGATCTTTTCGCCGCGGCGGTGCTCGACGGCCTGCAGCAGGAGGCGATCTCGTCCGGCCGCGATATCGGGGAATCGGAAACCCTCCCGGCGGAGGTTTTGCCGACCGAAGGCACGCTCGCGGCGGAAACCGCCGCCAGCGCCTGAAACTCGGGATACCGGCGAACGCCGCCGGAAGGGAAGATGGGATCGGGTATGAAAGGCCGGGCTTTTCGCCCGATCTTCCCCATCCTCGTCTTCCCCATCCTCGCGAAATCGGATTTGAGTGAGAAGGAATCGAAATATGGCTGAGATCACTGCCGCTTTGGTCAAGGAATTGCGCGAAGTTTCCGGCGCCGGGATGATGGATTGCAAGAAGGCGCTGGCGGAAAATGCCGGCAATCTCGACGCGGCCGTCGATTGGCTGCGCAAGAAGGGCTTGGCGGCGGCGGCCAAGAAGGCCGGGCGCGTCGCGGCCGAGGGTCTGGTCGGCGCCCTTTCCGACGGCAAGACGGGCGCGCTGCTCGAAATCAATGCCGAGACCGATTTCGTCGCGCGCAACGATCAATTCCAGGCTTTCGTCGCGCGGGCGACCAAGCTCGCCTTGCAGGCGGGGGATATCGAAGCCCTGAAGGCGATGACGGATGCCGAAAGCGGCGTGCCGCTCGCCACCGCGCTTACCAATCTCGTCGCCAAGATCGGCGAGAATATGAATATCCGCCGGATGGGCAAGCTCTCCGTCGGCGAGGGCGTCGTCGCGACCTATGTGCATAACGCCGCGGCCCCCAATATGGGCAAGATCGGCGTTCTCGTGGCGCTCAAATCCGCAGGCGATGCGGCCAAGCTCGCGGCGCTCGGGCGTCAGATCGCGATGCATGTGGCGGCGACCAATCCCCAATCGCTCACCATCGAAACGCTCGATCCGGCCGCGCTGGAACGCGAGCGAGCGGTTCTGCGCGATCAGGCGCGCGCGACCGGCAAGCCGGAAGAGGTGATCGGCAAGATGGTCGAGGGTCGCCTGCGCAAATTCTACGAAGAGACCGTGCTGCTGGAACAGCTTTACGTCATCGACGGGGAAAGCCGGGTCAAGCAGGTGATCGAGCGCGCGGCCAAGGAATTGGGAACCCCGGTCGCGATCGCCGGCTTCCAGCGTATGGTGCTGGGGGAGGGGATCGAGCGCGAGGAAAAGGATTTCGCCGCCGAAGTCGCCGCGCAGTTGAAGCCGGAGACGAAATAACCTAACCCGAAGGGGCGACGGGGCATTTATCCCGGCCTCTTGCCGGGGCGCGAATCGGTGTATGATGGCGGGCCGCCGAAAGGGCTCGGCTTAGGCCGGATCCGCGATGCCGATGAGGGGATGATGACCAGCGCCGAATCTGCCGCTTCGATCCAGATCGACCCCCCCGGCGCTGTCGGCCGCCTGCAATATAAGCGCGTCCTGCTGAAGATTTCCGGCGAAGCCTTGATGGGCAATCGCGATTACGGTCTCGATCCCGCGACCGTCAAGCGCGTCGCCGAGGAAGTGCGGGAAGTGCATCGCCTCGGCGTCGAATGCTGCCTCGTCATCGGCGGCGGCAATATCTTTCGCGGCATCGCCGGCGCCAGCCAAGGCATGCAACGGGCCTCGGCCGATTACATGGGCATGTTGGCGACGGTGATGAACGCGCTTGCCATGCAGAACGCGCTAGAGCAATTGGGTATCGCCACGCGCGTTCTTTCCGCGATCCCGATGCAATCGGTTTGCGAGCCTTATATCCGCCGCCGCGCTGAGCGGCATCTCGAAAAGAATCGCGTGGTGATCTTCGCCGCCGGGACCGGCAATCCCTTCTTCACGACCGATACGGCGGCCGCCTTGCGCGCGTCCGAAATGGGCTGCGCGGCGCTGCTCAAGGGCACCAAGGTCGATGGCGTCTATAGCGCCGATCCCAAGCTCGACCCCAAGGCCGAACGCTATCAAAGCCTGTCGCATCAAGAGGTCCTCTCGCGCGATCTCAAGGTCATGGATGCGACGGCGATCGCGCTCGCGCGCGATAACGGAATTCCGATCATCGTCTTTTCGATCCACACGCCCGGCATGTTCGCCCGCGTGATGCTGGGCGAGGGGCGTTTCACGGTGATCGGCGGCGCGGCGGCGAAGCCCGCCGCATAATTCGAGGGAGGTTCAAAATGATCGATCCCCGATTGCAGGAATTCGGCCGGCGCATGGATGGCGCGCTGGAAGTCCTGCGCAAGGAATTCGCCGGTTTGCGAACCGGGCGCGCTTCGGCCGCTTTGCTGGAACCCGTCCATGTCAACGCCTATGGCAGCCAGATGCCGCTCAATCAGGTCGGCACGGTCAACGTGCCGGAACCGCGCATGATCTCGGTCCAGGTCTGGGATCGCGGTCTGGTCGCCGCCGTCGAGAAGGCGATCCGCGATGCCGGGCTTGGCCTCAACCCGATGTCGGAAGGGAATACGGTGCGCGTTCCCATCCCCGAATTGTCGCGCGAGCGCCGCCAGGAATTGACCAAGATCGCCCATAAATACGCGGAGCAGGGGCGGGTCGCGGTGCGCAACGTGCGGCGCGACGGCATGGATTTCCTGAAGAAGCAGGAAAAAGATCACAAGATTTCCGAGGACGAGCACAAGAAGCTTTCCGAGCAGATGCAGAAACTGACGGACGAGCATGTGAAGAAGGTCGACGATGCCTTGGCGCAGAAGGAAAAGGAAATCCTTCAGGTCTGAGCCTGTATTTCCCCATGAGTCTTGCCCCCGATCCTAAGCCGCTTCGGCATGAAGACGACCCTGCCATCGGCAATGCGGCGGCGGTTCCCGCCCATGTCGCCATTATCATGGACGGCAATGGCCGCTGGGCGAAGGAAAGGGGATTGCCGCGCGCGGTCGGCCATCGCCAGGGGGCCGAGGCCGTGCGCCGGGCCGTCAAGGCCGCTGCCAAATCCGGCATCGCTTATCTGACCCTATTCGGCTTTTCCTCGGAGAATTGGCAGCGCCCGCGCACCGAGATCGAGGATCTGATGGCGCTGCTGCGCCTTTATCTGCAGCGCGAGATTCGAGAATTGCACGCGGCCGGGATCAGGTTGAAGGTCATCGGCGAACGCGCGCGCTTGGCGCCCGATATCGTTGATCTGATCGCCGGCGGCGAGGCGATGACGGCGGAAAATCGCGGTTTGACGCTCACCATCGCCTTGAGCTATGGCGGGCGCGAGGAAATTCTCCGCGCGACGCGCGCCATGGCGCAGGCCTTGGCGGAAGGGCGATCGGCGCCCGAATCCCTTTCGGAGGCTGGCTTCGGCGCCTTTCTCGATACCGCCGGCATGCCCGACCCCGATCTCGTGATCCGCACGGGCGGCGAAAAACGGCTTAGCAATTTCCTGCTCTGGCAAAGCGCCTATGCCGAACTCTTCTTCCTCGATACGCATTGGCCGGATTTCGATGCCGCCGATCTCGACCTCGCTCTGGCCGAATTCGCGCGCCGCTCGCGCCGTTACGGTCGGCTGGGTTGATCGTGGCCGGATTCGCGATGGCCATTTTGTCGGATCGCGCGCTCGCCAAGCGCGTGATCTCCGCTTTGATCCTGATTCCCGTGGTCCTGGTGGAAATCTATCTCGGCCATCCCTGGTTCGATGTTCTGGTGATCTTGTTCGGCATCGTGATGGCGTGGGAATGGGCGCGGATGGTCGGCCGCCGCCGCAATCCCGAAGATGCCGCGCCGCAAGCGCGCCTACCGGCAAGCGGCCTTGCTTGGCCGGGTCTCGCCAGCATGGCGATCATCGGCATCGGCCTTAGCCTCGATCGGTTCCCGGAATTGGGATTCCTAGCCGCTCCGGGTTGGGCCGTCGTCGTCGGCGGCGCCGCCTTGGCCCTGGCCTGCGCTTGGCCGAGCCAGGGCCTGCGCGCCTTTTGGTTCGGCCTCGGCATTCTTTACGTGGCCATCCCCTGTCTCGCCATTCTCTGGATTCGCGACGATCCGACCTATGGTCTTGCCAATCTGATCTGGCTGCTCTCCCTCGTCGTCGCGGCGGATAGCTGCGCCTATCTCTTCGGGCGCAGCCTCGGCGGGCCTAAGCTCGCGCCCCGACTTAGCCCATCCAAGACCTGGAGCGGATTGATCGGCGCCATCCTCGGTGCGGGCGCTGTCGGGTTGGCGACGGCACTTTCGCTTCCGGAAGCAAATATCTGGTTTTTAAGCATATTTTCTGCCGCCTTGGCGATTGTCGAACAGATCGGCGATTTGCTGGAATCCGGTTTCAAGCGCCGTTTCGGGATCAAGGATACCAGTCGGATCATCCCCGGCCATGGCGGCGTTCTCGACCGCGTCGACGGTTTGGCGGCGGTTAGCGCGACGGTCGCTTTGCTGAATTTTCTGCTCGGGCGCAGCCTCCTGGTCTGGCCATGAGCGAGCTTCGTCGCGTCAGCATCCTGGGTTCGACCGGCTCCGTCGGCTGCAATACGGTCGATCTCATCCGGCGCGATCGGCAATCCTATAGCCTCGAAGCGCTTACGGCGCAGGAGAATGTCGATCGCTTGATCGAGCAGGCATGGGAACTGCGCCCGAAATTGGCGGTGATCGGCAACGATGCGCATTATCGCCGCTTGCATGACGCCTTGGCGGGGAGCGGAATCGAAGCCGCGTCCGGTCGCGCCGCGATCATTGCGGCGGCGTCCCGGCCGGTCGATTGGGTCATGGCGGCGATCGTCGGCGCGGCCGGTTTGGAGCCGGTTCTCGCCGCCTTGCGCCAGGGCGCGGTGATCGGTCTGGCCAATAAGGAAACCCTGGTCTGCGCCGGCGCGCTCGTCATGGGCGAGGTCGCGCGTCATAAGGCCGTGCTTCTGCCGGTCGATTCCGAGCATTCCGCCATTTTTCAGGTCTTCGATTTCGAGCGTCCGGAGGCGATCGAAAAAATCATCCTGACCGCCTCGGGCGGGCCGTTCCGCGAAAAGAGCTTGGCCGAGATGGCGGCCGCCAGCCCGCAGCAAGCGATCGCGCATCCCAATTGGTCGATGGGCGCGAAAATTTCCGTCGATTCGGCAACGATGATGAATAAAGGGCTGGAGGTGATCGAGGCGCATCATCTTTTCGCCTTGCCGGCCGAGCAGATCGAGGTTCTCGTCCATCCCCAATCCATCATCCATTCGATGGTCGCCTATCGCGACGGTTCGGTTCTGGCGCAATTGGGTTCGCCCGACATGCGCACGCCCATTGCCTATGCCTTGGGCTGGCCGCGGCGCATCGCGGCACCCTCGGCTAGGCTCGATTTCGCGAAGATCGCGCAGCTGACCTTCGCGGCCCCCGACGAAAGCCGCTTTCCCGCCTTGCGCCTCGCGCGGGGAGCGCTGACGGCCGGCGGCGCGGCGCCCGCCATTCTCAACGCCGCGAACGAAATCGCCGTTGCCGCCTTCCTGGCGGGGCGCATCGGCTTCACCGATATCGCCGCCCTGGTGGAGAACACGCTCGATGCGGCCGATCTTCCGCCGCCCGGATCGATCGCCGATGTCATCGCCATCGACGCCGAAGCGCGCCGTTTGGCCGAGCGCGCCGTAGCGCGGAACTGAACGCGGCGGGCAGGGGTATCATGGAAATCTTGAGCGAAATCGGGCATAGCGGACTCTGGTTCGTCGCGCTCATCACGCCGCTCGTCTTCGTGCACGAGATGGGGCATTTCCTGGTCGCGCGTTGGTGCGGCGTCAAGGTCGAGGTCTTTTCCATCGGCTTCGGCAACGAGATTTTCGGCTTCACCGATCGCCGGGGCACGCGATGGAAAATCGGCTGGCTGCCCTTGGGCGGCTATGTGCGTCTCTTCGGCCAAACGACGGACGAGCTGGAGGATCGCGCCCGATCTTTCCCGGACGATCTTTCGCCCGAAGAACGCGCGCTTTCCTTCGCCGCCAAATCGGTCGGCCGCCGCGCGGCCATCGTCGCGGCGGGGCCCGCCGCCAATTATCTTTTCGCGCTTCTCATCCTAGCGGCCTTGTTTTCGTTTCATGGCCAGGCGCATCGGGCGCCGGTGATCGACGGTATCGCCGAGAAGTCGGCCGCCGAAGCCGCCGGCTTCCAGCCGGGCGATCGCATTCTAGCGATCGACGGGGTGCCGATCCGCTCTTTCGAGGAAATCGGTCTCGCCGTGCAGATGGCGCTCGATCGGCCCTTGCGGATCGAACTCGACCGTGCCGGAACGCATCTCGAAATCGTGGCAGTTCCGCGCCTTGTCGTGGAGAAGGATTTGCTGGGCCGCGATCAAAAGATCGCGCAGCTCGGTATCGTCAGCCGGACGCCGGGCGAGGTTGTGCGGCTCGGTCCGGCGGAAGCCCTGATCGCGGCGGGCGATCGCGTCTGGGCGGTTTCCGCCGCCATCCTGACCGGGATCGGGCAAATGATAACCGGTCATCGTTCCAGCGAGGAATTGGGGGGGACGCTGCGGATCGCCGCCATATCTGGGGAAATGGCGCGGTCGGGCTGGCTCGATCTCATCGGCTTGGCGGCTTTGCTGTCGATCAATCTCGGCCTCATCAATCTCTTTCCCGTGCCCTTGCTGGATGGCGGGCATCTCGTCTTCTACGGCATCGAGGCTCTGCGCGGGCGTCCGGTCAGTCCGCGGACTCAAGAATGGGGGCTAAGGATCGGCCTCGCCATGGTTTTAGCCCTCATGCTATTTGCCACTTGGAACGATTTGGTCTATTTGAATGTCCTCGATTATCTTCAAAACCTCTTCACCTGACCGGGCGACGCGTAAAATGGGTTTTTTGCGTAAATATATCCTGGCCTGCCTCGTCGCCGGTCTGCTGACCGTCTTGGGCCATTGGGGCATGAATGGGGGCGCGGCGCTCGCGCAATCGATCGGCGACGGTTCGCCCATCGGCAGCATCCGCGTCGAGGGCAATCAGCGCGTCGAAGCCGATACGATCATCAGCTATATGGCGATCAATCCCGGCGATCCCTTCGATGCCCAGGCGATCGATCGCGCCTTGAAGAATCTGTTCGCCACCAATCTTTTCGCCAATATCGACCTGCGCCGCGAAGGCGATGCGCTGGTCGTGACCGTGGCCGAAAATCCGATCATCAACAAAGTCGCCTTCGAGGGGAACGATCGCTTGGACGACGAGGCCCTGCAAAGCGAAATCCAGTTGCGGCCGCGTCTCATCTTCACCCAGGCCAAGGCGCAGGCCGACGTCAAGCGTCTGCTCGATCTCTATCGACGCAACGGCCGCTTCGCGGCCACCGTCGATCCCAAGATCATCAAACTCGATCAGAACCGGGTCAATCTGGTGTTCGAAATCAACGAAGGCGACGTGACCGAGGTCGAGCGCATCGATTTCGTCGGTAACGAGGCGTTCAGCGATTCCGATCTGCGCGACGAGATCGTGACTCAGGAAAGCGCTTTTTATCGCTTCCTGACGACCGACGATCGTTACGATCCCGATCGGCTGACGGTGGATAAGGAAAATCTGCGGAAATTCTACCTCTCCGAAGGTTATGCCGATTTTCGCGTCGTCTCGGCGGTCGCCGAATTGTCGCCCGATCAGGAGAGCTTCTTCATTACCTTCACGGTCGAGGAGGGCGCGCGCTACAAGATCGGCAAGGTGGATGTCAAATCTTCCCTCAAGGGCCTCGATCCCGAGACCTTGAGCGGCGAATTGCTGATCGGCGAAGGCGATTGGTACGACGCGACCCTGGTCGATAAAACGGTTCAGGCCATGGTCGATGCCGTCAGCGCGCTCGGCTATGCCTTTGTCGAGGTGCGGCCGCGCGTCAAACGCGACGGCGTCAATCATGCCCTCGACATTACCTTCGACGTCCAGGAAGGACCGAAGGTCTATGTCGAACGTATCGATATCGTCGGCAATGTTCGCACGCAGGATAAAGTGATCCGGCGCGAATTCCGTTTGGCTGAGGGCGATGCCTTTTCCGCTGCCAAGATCAAGCGCACCAAGCAGCGCCTAGACAATCTCGATTTCTTCGAGACCGTCGATATCGAACGCGCGCCGGGCAGTGCGCCCGACAAGGTCGTGGTCAAGGTCAAGGTCGCCGAAAAATCGACCGGACAAATCACGTTCGGCGCTGGTTTTTCGACCGCCGACGGCCCCTTGGGCCATGTCGGCTTGCGCGAGCGCAATCTGCTCGGCAAGGGGCAGGATTTGCGCCTCGATTTCGCTCTATCCGGTCGGCGATCGACGGTCGATGTCAGTTATACCGATCCCTATTTCCAGGATATGGACCTCTCTGCCGGCTTCGATCTTTTTCATCGCCGATTTACCCGGGTCCGCGACAATTCCAGCGATCTCACTCAGACCGGTTTCGGTCTGCGCACTGGCTACGATCTAACGGAATTCATCCGCCATAGTCTCGGCTATCGCCTGAGCGTTGATAAGCTGACCGACGTTTCAAGCCGAACGACGGCGGCAATCCGCGACGAGGAGGGTGTCACCATCCGCTCGACCCTTTCTTCCGACATCGCCTACGACAAGCGCGACAATATCTTCGATCCGCATGAGGGTTACTTCATCGGTCTGCGCAACGAATTCGCCGGTCTTGGCGGCGACGTCACTTATTTCTCGGGCGTTTTGCGCGGCGGCTATTTCTATCCGGCGACGGAGAAGGTCACGATCGGAATTTCCGGCGAGGTCGGCTATATCCAACCGCTCTTCGGCGATCACCTGCGGGTTACCGATTCCTTCCTTTTGGGCGGCGACAATCTGCGCGGCTTCCGGAATTCCGGCGTGGGTCCGCGCGACGATAACGGCAACGATTCGCTGGGCGGCCAATTCATTTTCGACGGCACGATCCAATCGAGTTTCCCGATCGGCCTGCCCGAGGAATATAACGTCAAGGCGCGCGTCTTCACGGATTTCGGCGTGCTGACGGGAACCGATTTCAGCAAAAGCGTCGATCGCGCCATTCAATTGCAAGACGATGCCAGCATCCGTCTTTCCGTCGGCGCCGGCTTGACCTGGATTTCGCCCTTCGGCCCGCTGGCCGTCGATATGGCCATTCCGGTGCTAAAGGAAGATTACGACCGCACCGAATTCTTCCGCTTCAGCGTCGGTACCTCCTTCTAACCCCCCCCTGACTATGGAGTTTATCGTGACCCATTCTCGTTTCCCGCTGCGCGCCTTCGTGGCGGCTGCGTTGCTGACGGCAACCGCCTCGTTTGCGGTCGCCCAGGATCAGCCGGCCGCGCCGCCGGCGCCGAGCGCCATTCCCGTGATCGTCGGCATCGTCGATGTTCAGGCCGTGCTCGAACAATCCAAGGCCGGGCAGGGCGTCAAGGCCAAGCTCGAAGCCAAGCGTAAGGCGATCCAGGCCGATATCGATAAGACGGAAAAGCAGCTGAAGGCCGAGCAGGATCAGTTGAACGTGCAGCGCCCGACCCTGCCGCCCGAGGAATTCCAGAAAAAGACCGCCGATTTCCAGGCTAAGGTGCAGAAATACCGTAAGGATGCCGAAGCGAAGAAGCAGGAACTGGATAAGAGCTATAACGATTCGGTGAAGCAGATGATGGCGACGCTGCAGAAGGTCATCACCGACGTCGCGACGAAGAGCAAGCTCACTCTGGTTCTCAACCGTTCGACGGTAATCCTGAGCGCCGAAGCCTGGGATATCACCGACACCGTGTTGAAGGAATTCAACAAGGCGCTGCCGGCGGTGAAGTGATCGGCGGCGATTCGAGCGAATGGACGCGCGGATGACATCGGCTTCGGTGATCGACATTCACGGAATCATGCGGATGATTCCGCATCGTTACCCGTTCCTATTGGTTGATCGGCTGATCGATGTCGTGCCGCATGAAAGCGCGACCGGGGTCAAGAACGTCACCATCGGCGAGCCGTTCTTCCCCGGCCATTTCCCCGGTGCGCCGGTCATGCCGGGGGTGCTGATCGTCGAGGCCATGGCGCAGACGGCGGCCGTGCTGGCCGTTCATTCGCTCGGCCAGGAAGCCGAGGGCAAGCTCGTCTATTTCATGAGCATCGACGATTGCCGTTTCCGCCGTCCGGTCCTGCCCGGCGATGTGCTGCATCTCGAAGTGAAGAAGGAGCGCTCGCGCGGCCTCGTCTGGCGCTTCGCCTGTTTCGCCAAGGTCGCGGGCCAAGTCGTCGCCGAGGCGACCATCGCCGCCATGATTCGCGATCGCTGATCGGGGAGGGACCATGTCCGCGCGCCTGTTGCACACCATGATCCGCGTCTTCGATCTCGAAAAGTCGATCGATTTCTACACGCGCCTGCTCGGCATGAAATTGCTGCGCCGCAAGGATTACCCGAGCGGCGAGTTCACTTTGGCCTTCGTCGGTTATGGCGACGAGACCGAGCACACGGTGATCGAGCTCACCCATAATTGGGGGCAGAAGGAACCTTACGCCTTGGGCACGGCCTTCGGCCATCTCGCCATCGGCGTCGCGGATATCGCGGGAACTTGCGCGCGCCTCGCGGCCGAGGGCGTCAAGATACCGCGCCCGCCGGGACCGATGAAGCATGGCGGCTCGGTCATCGCCTTTATCGAAGACCCCGACGGCTATCGCATCGAGCTGATCGAAGGCCGCTAATCGTTTTTATTTGCGTTTTTCCAGCGGGATATAAGGCCGCTGGCCGTAGCCGGTATAAAGCTGACGCGGCCGACCGATGCGCTGCGTCGGATCCTCGATCATTTCCTTCCATTGCGCGACCCAACCGACCGTCCGCGCCACGGCGAAGAGCACGGTGAACATCGAGGTCGGGAACCCGATCGCCTTCAGGATGATGCCGGAATAGAAATCGACATTGGGATAGAGCTTGTGGGAGATGAAATAATCGTCTTCCAGCGCGATCCGTTCCAATTCCATGGCGAGATCGAGCATCGGCTCGTCGCGCATGCCGAGCGCATCCAGAACCTCGTAGCAGGATTGGCGGATGACTTGAGCGCGCGGGTCGTAATTCTTGTAGACGCGATGGCCGAAACCCATCAGGCGGGTATTCGCCTCTTTATTCTTGACGCGGCGAATGTAATCGGGAATGCGGTCCTTATTGCCGATTTCCTGCAGCATCTTGAGCACGGCTTCATTGGCGCCGCCATGCGCCGGTCCCCACAGGCAAGCGATGCCGGCGGCGATGCAGGCGAAGGGATTGGCACCCGAGGATCCCGCCATGCGCACGGTCGAAGCCGAGGCGTTCTGCTCGTGATCGGCATGCAGGATGAAGATGCGATCCATCGCCTTGGCGACGATGGGGTCGATGCGATAATTCTCGGCCGGAACGGCGAAGGTCATGTGCAGGAAATTTTCGACATAGCTCAGATTGTTGCGCGGATAGATGAAGGGCTGGCCGGTCGAGTATTTATAGGCCATGGCGGCGATGGTCGGCACCTTGGCGATCAGCCGGTGCGAGGCGATCATGCGCTGATGCGGTTCGTGGATATCGGTGCTGTCGTGATAGAAGGCGGAAAGCGCGCCGACCACGCCGACCATGACCGCCATCGGATGCGCGTCGCGGCGGAAGCCGGAATAGAAGCGCGCGATCTGTTCGTGCAGCATAGTGTGATAGGTGATGTCGCGGCGGAATTTCTCTTTCTCGGCGACATTCGGCAATTCGCCTTCGAGCAGCAGATAGCAGACTTCGAGAAAATCGGAACGCTCGGCCAATTCCTCGATGCGATAGCCGCGATGCATGAGGATGCCTTGCTCGCCGTCGATATAGGTGATGGCCGATTGCGTCGAACCCGTCGCGCTATAGCCGGGGTCGTAGGTGAAAAGGCCATGATCGCTGTAGAGCTTGCGCACATCGATGACATCGGGGCCGACGGTGCCCTTCAAAATGGGCAACGACCAGCGCGCACCGTCGCGGCTATCGGCGAGGGCGATTTCGGCATGCGCGACCGGCGGGCGCGGCCGGATGCCGCTATCGGCGATTTTCAGCTTCGCCGTCTTTGGGGCGGTGCGCCGCGGCGCGGTCTTGGCCTTGATGGCGGGGTTGCGGCGATTATCCTTGGTATTGCGAACCATGATCCACCTCATCCACGATCATGCTGCACATGCTAACACAGGCATAGGTAACAAGCTATGACCTAATTGCCGGCGGGAATTGGCCGGGCCGCCAGGGCATCGGCAAGGCGCCCCAGGCTTTCTTCCCGGCCGAGGATTTCCATTACCTCGAAAATGGGCGGCGATTGCGTCGATCCCGTCAGGGCGGCGCGCAAAGGCTGAGCGATCTGGCCGAGCTTGATCGCCTCGCTTTCGGCAAAGGCGCGAAGTCCCGCTTCCAGGACCGGAGCCGACCAAGCGGCCTCATTTTCGAGGCGCCGGATCAGGCGCGGCAGAAGCGCCACGGCTTCCGGCCCCGCCAGGATCCGCGCGGCTTTCTCGTCGATCGCGATCGGCCGCGCCGCCAGATAAAATGCTGCATTTTCAGAAAGATCCTTGAGGGTCTTGGCGCGCGCTTTCAAGCCGCCCATGGCGCGCGTCAGGCGCTCCAAGGCATTGGCATCGCCGCCTTGGCCGAGCCGGTCGGCGACGATTTCGGCGAGCCGGCGATCCTCGGCCTGGCGCAGATAATGACCGTTCAGATGGTCGAGCTTGGCGAAATCGAAGCGCGAGGCGGAACGGCCGATCCCGCCGAGATCGAACCAGCTTATGGCCTCTTCCGTCGTAATGATCTCGGCATCGCCATGGGCCCAGCCGAGGCGGAGGAGGTAATTGCGCAAAGCCTCCGGGAGATAGCCCATCTCCCGATAGGCTTCGACGCCGAGCGCGCCATGGCGCTTCGAAAGCTTGGCGCCGTCCGGGCCGTGGATCAGGGGGATATGGCTGAAGGAGGGCGGCGTCCAGCCGAGCGCATCGTAGATTTGCCGTTGGCGGAACGTATTGGTCAGGTGATCGTCGCCGCGAATGACATGGGTGATGCCCATGTCGTGATCGTCGACGACGACGGAGAGCATATAGGTCGGCGTCCCGTCGGAGCGCAGCAGGACCATATCGTCCAATTGCTCGTTGGCGACGCGCACCTCGCCCTGAACCTCGTCCTTGACGATGGTGAAACCGCTTTGCGGCGCCTTCAAGCGGATGACGGGGGCGATGCCCGGCGGCGCCTCGCTGGGGTCGCGATCGCGCCAGCGGCCGTCGTAACGCAGCGGCTTGCCGGCTTCCATCGCCGCTTTGCGCATCGCTTCCAATTCCTCGACCGAGCAATAGCAGCGATAGGCCCGATTGGCGGCGAGCAATTCGCCAGCGATTTCGGCATGGCGTTGGGCGCGGGCGAATTGATAGACGATCTCGCCGTCCCATTCGAGGCCGAGCCAGCGCAAGCCGTCGATGATGGCCTCGATCGCCGCCATCGTCGAACGCTGGCGATCGGTATCCTCGATGCGCAGTCGGAATTGCCCGCCGTGATGGCGGGCGTAAAGCCAATTGAAGAGCGCCGTCCGAGCCCCGCCGATATGCAAAAAGCCGGTGGGCGAGGGGGCAAAGCGCGTCACGACGGTCATCGGCATCTCCGATCTGCGATGGCGCTCGGGTTCTAGCACATCCGGGCGTCGTCGTGGCAATCTTGCGCGCAGGGGGAGCGCATGGTCGGTGGGGCGGGGATCGCGGATTTTCTCGATCGGCAAAGGCCGCAATGGCCCTGCTGGCTGGCCGTCGCCTTGATGGTCGGCATCGCCGGTTATTTTTCCCTGCCGAGCGAACCCGCCCTCTGGTGGGGGCCGGTCATCGCCGCCGGCGCGGCTGCTGGCGCTTGGCGATGGCGGCGTTATCCGTTCGCGGTCTTGCCGTTGATCGGCCTTGCCGTCGCCGCGCTCGGCTTTTCGATCGTCGCCGGACGCGCCGCCCTTTTGCAGTCGCCGCAATTGACCCGAACGCTGACGCGCATCGAACTCGAAGGCCGCATCGTCGATAGCGAATTGTTTCGCGGCAGCGAGCGCATCACCATCGGCGAGATTGCGACGCCCTATCTCGCGCCCGAATCCATTCCCGTTTATGCGCGCATCCGCTTGACGAAGATCGATCTGCCCTTTGCCGTCGGGGATCGGATCCGTCTTCGCGCCGATCTCGCGCCGCCGATGCCGGCCTCCATGCCCGGCGCCTTCGATTTCCGCCGTCAAGCCTATTTCCAACGTCTGGGCGCGGTCGGGTTCAGTCTGAAACCGCCGGTCGTTCTTTCGCGCGGCGCGCGTTCGGCCTTCGCGGATGGGCTCGACAATCTGCGCCTCGCCATCGCCAAGCGCATTCGCGCCGTTTTGCCGGGGCCGGAAGGCGCGCTCGCCATCGCCCTGACGGTCGGCTTCCAGGGCGCCTTGCCGAAGCACGATGTCGATGCGATGCGCGATTCGGGGCTGGCGCATCTTCTCTCCATTTCGGGATTGCATATCGGTCTCGCGGCCGGTCTCCTCTTCGTCCTCTGCCGCGCGATCCTCGCCCTTATCCCGCCGCTCGCCTTGCGCTTCCCGATCAAGAAATGGGCGGCGATCTTGGCGCTCGGCGGCGCGCTCTTCTATGCGGGGCTCGCCGGCTGGCCGGTGCCGACGCAACGCGCCTTGATCATGACCGGCATCGTCTTTACCGCCATCCTCTTCGACCGCTCGCCGATCTCCTTCCGCCTCATCGCCTGGGCGGCGATTTTCATTCTGCTGGTCGAACCCGAAAGCCTGACCGGCGCCAGCTTCCAGATGTCCTTCGCCGCCGTCGCCGGATTGATCGCTTTCTACGAAGCGTATCGCGTACGCTTTCAATCCTGGCGGCGCATCGGTCGCGATGCTGCGGATTGGCCGGGGCGGATTCTGGGCTGGAGCGAAAGACGGATCTTGAGCCTCGTCGCCTTGGCTCTGACCAGCTTTGTCGCCAGCCTGATGACGGCGCCTTTCGCCGCCTATCATTTCAATCGCCTGTCGCTTTACGGCATCCTCGCCAATATGGTCGCGGTGCCGTTGACCGGCGCCCTCATCATGCCTTGCGCCATTCTGGCCTTGCTCGCCATGCCGTTTGGTCTCGACGAAGTGCCGCTCCGGATCATGGGCTGGGCCTGCGGCATCGTGCTCGATCTCGCCCATGGCATCGCCGATTGGCAGGGTGCCGCCTTCGTCATTCCCGCCTTGCCGCGCTGGGGTTTCGGCGCTCTCGTCGCCGGGCAGATTTTTCTCATTCTAACCCTCGGCCGATTGCGCTGGCTCGGTCTGATCGGCATCGCGATCGGCGCGCTTTCTTTTCTTGCCCATCCCAGCCCCGATCTTCTGGTTTCGGGCGACGGCAAGCTCATCGCCGCCAAGGCGCAAGATGGCGATTATCGCTTCAATTCCCGGCGCGCCGCGCGCATCGCGGCGGAGACCTGGCTGCGGCGCAATGGCGAGGACACGCGGCAACTTTTCCCGCCCGGCCCCGATTGCAATGCGGATTTCTGTCGCCGCGAGACGCCGGATGGGCGCCTCGGCATCGCCTTTTCCGAAGCGGGGATCGCGCCGGCTTGCGCGGGCGCCCGGATCATCGTCAGCCTCGAACCCTTGCGCGGCCGCTGCCCGGAGGCGGCGATCCGCATCGATCGTTTCGATCTCTGGCGCGAGGGCGCCCATGCCCTGTGGTTTTCCGGGGATGGCGCGCCGCGCATTCTGACCGTCCTCAAGGATACCGGCGATCGGCCCTGGGCGTTGCGCCGCAAACCCCGCCCGTTTGCCGCGCCGCCGGCCGAATCGGGCGGGGAGGAATGAGGCCGGCCCCGGCTGGACAAAGCTTGCTAAAGCCGCTAAAAGACCGCCGCCTTTCGCCCAGGTAGCTCAGTTGGTAGAGCACGTGACTGAAAATCACGGTGTCGGTGGTTCGATTCCGCCCCTGGGCACCATTTTTATCGCCCGCGCGATGCGGCGCGAATGGTTCGGCCGGAATTCGGCTCTGGACTTGATGGATAGCGTTCTCCAAAATCCCGGCTATCGATAGCCGAATGGCTATTTTCGCGACTCTTTTCATCGGGTGATCGCATGACGGAAACGCCTCGGGCAGGACGATCTTTCCTGGACATGCGGCTGCTGCTCTTGGCGAGCGCGATCGGCCTGACGGTCGGGCTTGTCGATCTCGGCGATCTGAAGGAGCCGATGGAACGCCTAGCCTTTCCGACGCTTCAACTTGGCGCGCCGATTGTCGCCTTTGCCGCCGCCTTGGGCTTTGCGCTGATCGCGTTGATGCGGGCTGGGCGCGGGGCGCGGGCTTTGCCAGGCACCGCGCGCTTGTTCTTTACCGACCCGGTGCTACGTCGGCTCTGCCTCATCTTGCTGACTTTCGGCTTAGCGAGTTTCGCCCTGGCCGAAACGATGGAATACGAATTCGCCGGCTCCTTCTATCGCCATGGCGCTTTCGCCGTCATAGCGGCTCTGTTCGCCATCGGCATCGTCTCCTCTTGGCATTTGGCCAAGACCATCATGCTGGGGAGATCGAATCTTGCCTCGGCTCCGATCGTATCCTCGGCGCTGAATACGCGCGGCGTCTTGGTCGATGGCCGCGTCGGCCTCGTCGATCTTCTGGAAAACCTGATGAGCCTCGGCCATCGCCGTGCGATTCTGTCGGCGAGCTTGGCTGCGGCCGAGCTCCAGCCCGGGGAATCCCTTGCCGATATCGGCTGCGGCACGGGAGAATTGGCGATGATGGCCGAGCGTCTCGGGGAAGGCCGTCAAGCGATCGGCCTCGATGCGACGCCCGGCATGATCGCGCAGGCGCGCTTGCGCGCGGCGGCTATCGGCAGTCGGGCGCGTTTCGAAATCGGCATCGCCGAAACCCTGCCCATGGCGACGGGGTCGTTGCACGCCATCACCAGTTCCTTCTTTTTTCATCATCTGCCGAGCCCCGTCAAACGCGAGGCTCTCCGCGAAATGTGGCGCGTTCTGGCGCCGGGCGGCCGCTTGGTGATCGCCGATTACGGCTGGGCACGGAGTCTCGCCGGGAAAATCGCCGCCTTCCCGATGCGGTTCAATTTCCATGAATATGTCCGCACGCAATTGGACGGCGAACTCGAACGCCTCATCGCGGAGGAAAATCTCGGCCGGCCGGAGGAAATCGCGGTCTTTCTCGGCTATATCCGCGTGCTGCGCTTGGTGAAGCCGGATCGAAACTAGATCTCGAATCGTTTACAGAGCGATCTCGCTCGCGGGGGCGACCTTTTCGAGGATGCCGGAAAGAACGCGGTTTTCGTGGGCGATGAGCGCCTCCGCTTTCAGATGCGGATTGTCGAAAGTCGAATGCGCATCGGCCGCCAAAGTCACGGCATAGCCGAGGCTTTGCGCGACCCGGCAGGCGGTATCGACGCAATACTCGCTCTGCAATCCGGCGACGATCAGGCGGCCGATCCCGGCTGCCCGCAAATGGGCATCGAGCGTCGTGTTATAAAAAGCGCTGCAGGCCCATTTTTCGATCACGGTTTCGCCGGGTCGCGGCGCGACGGCGGGATGGATCGCCCAACTCGCGCTTTTATGCGTCAAGGGCCCCTCCGTCTCGCAATGCTGAACGTGAATGACGGGAAGGCCGCGTTCGCGCGCCCGGGACAAAAGCCCGCTGGCGTTTTCCAGCAATCGCTCCGGCCGGTGGCAGATTTCCTGCGGGCCGAACATGCCTTGCTGGATATCGATCAGCAATAGAGCGGATTTAGGAGCGGCGTCTTTCGTCATGGTGCGGGCCTTTGCGGATTAGCGGCGATCACTCTAGGCCGAAGGCGAAAAGCGGGCAAGCGCCGAAGCCTTCAATCGGGTCGCGCTTTTCCGCCGAGTTGCGCGACGACGATTTCCGCAATGGCGAGGGCGGAAGTGAGGCCGGGCGATTCGATGCCGAGGAGATTGATCAGGCCGGGCATGCCGTGATCGCTTTCGCCTTGGATCAGGAAATCGGCGTTGCCGCCGGCCGGAGCGAGTTTCGGGCGGATGCCGCTATAGCCGGGAACGAGGGCACCCTCGCGAAGATCGGGAAAATAAGTGCGGATCGCCGGATAGAAAAGCCGCGCGCGATCGGGATCGATGGCGAAATCCAGGCGCTCGATCCATTCGACATCGGGGCCGAAGCGGGCGGCGCCGGCGAGATCGAGCGTCAGATGGATGCCGAGCCCGCCCGGCTCGGGCAGGGGATAGACGAGATGCCGGAAGGGATTGGCCTGGCCCGAGAGCAGGAAATAATTGCCCTTGGCGAAATGAAGCGGCGGCAATTTTTCCGCAAGTTGACCGCAGGCGCGCGCGACGTCATGCGCGGCCAAACCGGCGGCATTGACGATGCAGCGCGTTTCGAGGCGCGTGGGATCGTCGCCGCCGATCTCCGCGAGCCAGGAATCGCCAACGCGTCGGGCGCCGAGGAACGGAGCGGCGAAAGCGAGCGCCGCGCCCGCTTCCTCGGCTTCGCCCAACAGGCTCCGCATCAAGGCTTGCGCATCGAGGATGCCGGTCGCGGGCGAAAACAAGGCCGCTTCGGCCCGCAAGGCGGGTTCCATCGCCTGCGCTTCGGCGCCGCTCAAGATTTCGATATCCGCGACGCCATTAGCGGCGGCGCGCTCGGCCAAGGCGACGAGATCGCCGTATTGGCGCGCTTCCCCGGCGACGATCAGCTTGCCGAGACGGCGATGCGGGATATGGCGGGTCGCACAGTAATCGTAGAGAAGATCGCGCCCTCGTCGGCAAAGCCGCGCCTTCGCCGAACCCGGCGGGTAATAGAGGCCGGCATGGATGACTTCGCTATTGCGGGCGGAGATTCCGGTGCCGATGCGGCGTTCGGCCTCCAGGATCACGGTTTCGAATCCGGCTCGGGCGAGGGCCCGCGCGGCGGCAAGCCCGATCGCGCCGGCGCCGATGACGAGGCAATCGATGGTCATGGCGGGGAGATTATACGACGTCGTCCGTATCGTCGAACAGAACCCGCTCGGCCGCGCCGTCGAGATCCTCGAATTGGCCGGACCGCAAGGCCCAGAAGAAACCGACGAGGCCGAGCCCGCCCAAGACGAGCGCGATCGGGATGAGATAGACGAGGATGCTCATGGCCGGATCGGCTTTCGGCCGGCGAGGCGCAAGGCATTCGCCGTCACGATCACCGACGAGCTCGACATGGCGATGGCGGCGACCAGCGGGGTCACTTCGCCCATAACGGCCAGCGGCACGGCGGCGAGATTATAGGTCAAGGCGAGGGCAAGATTCTGCCGCATCAGGCGATTGGCGGAACGGGCGACGGCCAAGGCTTCCAGGACGGCGCGCAAGGATTCGCCCTGGAAGACGAGATCGGCGGCGGCTTGGCTGATATCGGCGCCGCCGGCGGGCGCCAGGGAAACGCGAGCGGCGGCGAGCGCCGCCGCATCGTTCAACCCGTCGCCGACCATGAGAACGCGATGCCCGGCGCGGGCCAAGTCTTCGAGATGGCGCACCTTGGCGGCGGGATTCATCTCGGCCCGGTAATCGCCGATGCCGATCTGGCGGGCGAGTTCGGCGACGGGGCCTGTGCGATCGCCCGAGCAGATTTCGACCTTCAATCCTTGCCGCTTCAAAGCGGCAATCGTTGCCGCCGCATCGGGGCGAAGGCTATCGGCGAAATCGAAGGCCCAGCGTTTTCCGGCGGGATCGGCAAGCCAAAGACGCTGCTGGATCGCGGAATCCTCCGCAAGGCCGACGAAGGCGGCGCTCCCCAATTTCCAATCCCCCTCCGGCCCATGCCAAAGCAGCCCATGGCCTGCGACTTCCTCGACCGGAGTCAGCAGCGGGGCGGGCGCCCCGGCGCGCGCCAAGGCGAGGGAGAGGGGATGGCGCGAATTGGCGGCGATGCCGGCGGCGATGCGCAAGGCGGCGGGATCGGGCTTGGCGATCAATTGCGGCCGCCCCATCGTCAAGGTGCCGGTCTTGTCGAAAACGACGATATCGATATCGCGCAAGCGTTCCAAGGCATCGCCCGATTTCAGCAGAAGTCCGCTTTTCATCAGGCGCTGACTGGCGACGACCTGGACGACGGGAATCGCGAGAGCGAGCGCGCAGGGACAGGTGATGATGAGCACGGCGATGGCGATCAGCAAGGCATCGGCGACCGGCATACCGCCCCAGAGCCACCAGAAAAGGAAGCTCGCCAAGGCGGTGACGTGAACGACCGGGGCATAAGCGCGCGCGACCCGATCGGCGAGGCGGAGATAAGCGCCGCGCTTCGCCTCGGCGGCTTCCATCAGGCGGATGATCTCGGCCAGAAGGGAATCCTCGCCGCTCGCCGTCACCGTCAGGCGCAGCGGCTGCGCGAGATTGATCGCGCCGGCATGGATGAGATCGCCGGGGCGGACGCGCTGCGGCAGGGCCTCGCCCGTCACGAGCGAAAGATCGAGCGCGCTTTCTCCCATCGCGATCCTTCCATCGGCGGGCACGGTCTTGCCGGCGGCGATCAGCACGCAATCGCCGGGACGCAGCGCGCTCGCCGGGACATCGCATGGCTTCCCCTCGGCATCGAGGCGCTGAGCGGGCGCGGCATTCAGCGCCAGCAATCTTTCGCTCAAGGCGCGGGCGCGATAACGCGCGCGGTGGTCAAGCAATCGGCCGATCAACAGGAAGAAAAGCAGGGTGATGGCGGAATCGAAATAAGCATGTTCGCCGGAATGGAGAGTCTCGATCAGGCTGACCGAAGGCGCCAGAATAACGGCGAGCGAAATCGGCACATCCATATTGGTGCGGCCGCGCCTTAGAGCCTGGAACGCCGAGCGGAAGAAGGGGCGACCGGCATAAAGAATGGCCGGAATGGCGATCGCCGCCGATAGCCAATGCAAGAGATCGCGCAGGCTCGGCTCCATTTCGCCCGCATGGCCGGCCCAGATGGCGACCGAAAGCAGCATGATATTGCCGGCGGCGAAACCGGCGACGGCCAAAGAGCGGATCAGAATTTTCATCTGTTCGCGATCGGCGGCGCTCAGCGTTTCGGGCGTTGCCGGCAAAAGCCGATAGCCGAGTTGCTGCACGAGGGCGACGAGATCGCGAGGATCGGCCTCGCCTTCGCGCCATTCGAGGGCGAGGCGACGCGTCGCCAAGGAAAGGCGGGCCGCAATGACGCCCTTTTGCCGTTGCAGGCTTTGCTCAATCAGCCAGAGACAGGCGCCGCATTCCAGACCGTCGACAAGGAGGCTCAAGCGCAATCGACCCTTGCCCGCGCTGCGGATCCAGGCCGAAAGATCGCCGATCTCCGGCACCGCTTCCGGGCGCGGCGGCGTTTTCCGGCGGCGGCGATAATAGGCATCGAGGCCGAGATGGCCTATCAGCCGATAGGCGATGGCGCAGCCCGGGCAGCAAAATTCCCCGGCGCTTTCGCGCCCGCAATGCCGGCAGGCCGTTAGGTCCGCCTTCAGGGCGAGAGCAGAATCCGTTGCGTCCACTGCCAATCCTCCGCGCCGCGCCGGGCGACGAGGCGCAAATCCCAGGCCCCGCCCGTCGGCAGATCGATCGCGCTCGTATAACGGCCATCGAATCCGGGAAGGGGCGCAAGTTCCGCTTGGCGATCGAAAGCCGTAGTCGCGGGCCGCGTCAAATAGGCGATGAGGCGGAGACCGGCGAGCGGCCGGCCGTCGCGATCGCGGAGATCGACCCTTAAGCTGCGGCGGTCGAGACGAGCTTCGACTTGCCAGCCGAGCGCGGCGCTCTTGGCGGCATCGGCCAAGGCGTCGTTATAGACGAGGCCCTGGCTATAGGCATGTTCGGTATCCAGACCGCTGAAGCTCGTCGTCGCCACGTAAGCGAGCCATCCGTTGACGGCGACGACGATTAGCATGGCGATCACGAAGATCGCCGGAATCCACAAGGCGCGGCGCGGCGCGGCGGCGGAGTTATCGCCCGGCATCATGGCAGGGGTCCGCTGAAGATCGCGTCATGGCGGCTGCTCGCCTCGCTGTCGAGATCCTGGATGATGACATGAATCGGCGTCGAGGCGCCAGCGAGCGAGGCCGTCGGCGCTTCGAGGAGCAGGCGGAACGTGCCGATGCTGTCGGGCGCGACGTCGAGCTTGGCGGGATCGGCGCCGATCAGGCGCAGCTTGGCGCCGGCGATCCCCTCGATCGCCAGCCGGAAATGCGCTTCGCGGCGTTCCTTATTGCTGATCTTGATCGTATAGCCGTTGCGGATATCGCCGTCCTTGAGGCGGACGAAAAGCGGCGAGCGATCGGCGATGACGAAGATTTCCGAAGTCGAGCGCGACAAGAGGGCAGCGAGAAGAACGGCGCCGACGATCGCGATGAGCGCGGCATAGATGAGCGATCGCGCGCGCAGCCAGCGCAAACGCGGTTCTCTCCCCGCCGCGCGCTCGGCCTGGGCGGCAAGCGAATCGTAGGCGATCAGATTGAGGGGGCGACCGATCTTTTCCATGATGCCGTTGCAGGCGTCGATGCAGAGGCCGCAACCGATGCAGGCCAGTTGCTGGCCGTTGCGGATATCGACGCCCGTCGGACAGACCCGGACGCAAAGACCGCAATCGATGCAATCGCCGCGCCCCTGCCAATCCTCGTCGCGACGCATATGGCCGCGCTTTTCGCCGCGCCAGGCGGCATAGGTAACGAGCAAGGAATGCTCGTCGAACATGGCCGATTGGAAACGCGGCCAGGGGCACATATAGATGCAGACCTGTTCGCGCGCCCAGCCGGCGAGGAGATAGGTCGTCGCCGTGAAGAGGCCGATGAAACTCCATTGCAGCGAACTCGCTTCGCCGCGCCAGAGAGTGCCGATAAGGGCGGGCGCGTCGTTGAAATACATGACCCAGGCCCCGCCCGTCGCCAGCGCGATCGCCAGCCAGGCGGCATGTTTGGCGAGTTTCCGAGCGATCTTGCCGGGGCCGAGCGGCGCTTTATCCAGTTTCAGCCGCGCATTGCGATCGCCCTCGATCCAGCGCTCGACCAGCATGAAAAGATCGGTCCAGATGGTCTGCGGGCAGGTGAAGCCGCACCAGACGCGTCCCAGCAGCGCGGTCGCGAGAAAGAGGGCGAGGGCGGCGAGGATCAGCAGGCCGGCGAGGTAATAAACTTCCTGCGGCCAAATCTCGATCATGAAGAAATAGGCCCGCCGGCCGGGCATGTCGATCAGGATCGCTTGATCGGGCGCGCCGGGGCCGCGATCCCAACGCAGCCAAGGCGCGCCGTAATAGAGGCCGAGCAGAAGGGCCAGGATCAGCCATTTGATGCGGCGGAAGCGGCCGTCGATCCGCTGCGGCTGCACTTTCTCGTGCGCCGCGTAATAGGCGCTGGTCAGCATGGCGCGAGGTCGCGATTAGGGATGCTCATCTTAACTGGCTGCATAGTCAATACGGATAATCGGTTTCCCATTCCGTCATGGCATGCGAAGGCATGCCATCCACGAATTTTGTGCCGTTTGCC